>DATMQA010000066.1:0-26653 GCA_035566895.1 Binatia bacterium | reverse complement strand
CTCGACGGCGTTGGTCACATCGGCCACCAGCTTCTCAATATCGAACCGCTCGCCTTTGCGAACGAAATTGAACGCGCCGCGTTTGGTGGCCTCAACCGCCCAAGAGACCGCCTCGTTATCGTCCGGCGCGCCGGTCAGGATGATGACCTCCGTTTCCGGCCAGCGTTTCTTGATTTGCGGCAGCAGATCAAGCCCGTTCGCATCCCCCAGGCGCACGTCCAAAAGAATTACGTCCGGCTGCTCCTGACCAAAGCATTTCTGCAATGCGCCGCCGTTTTCGGCCAGAACCACTTGATACTCCGCCGCCAGCACTTCGCTCAGCAGCCGGCGCATGCCTTGTTCATCATCCACCACCAGGATTTTGCCCTTCATAATTTTTTATCTTTGTTGGCCATGCACGCTCGGGTGAACACACGGAAAATCGCGTGATGTTCCGGATACCGGTCCGCGAGACGCTCCGGGTGAAACTGGACGCTCAACAGAAACGGCAGCCAATAAGCTGCGCCAGGCTCTAATTCCAGCGCCTCGATAACCCCATCCATGCTGACCGCGGTCGCCTGCAGTCCAGCAGCGACGCGCCCGACAGCCTGATGATGGGTACTATTCACGCCTAACTTCCGGCCGCCGGTTATCTTGCAGAGTAATGAACCCGGTGTCAACCGCACTTCGTGCACGATTTCGCTGCGTTCGGCCATGCGGCGGTGGTTCTTCGCCTTTGGCATCTGGGTCGGGATATCGGCCACCAGCGTGCCTCCCAGGGCCACGTTGAGGATTTGCTGGCCGCGGCAAATCGCCAGCAATGGCTTGCGCTGCCGAAAGACCTGGTCGATCACGAGCATTTCCCGATAATCCCTCGCGCCGCCGTCGGGCGTGACCGAAACGGTCCGGCGCACGCGCGCCGACAAGCCGTTGGCATAAAGACGGGGCTGGACGTCGTCGCCCCCGGTGAGCAGCACGCCGTCACAACGGCGAATGCACTCAGCCACCAACTCCGGCGCCGTCGTCACCGGCATAGCCACTGGCAACGCACCAACACGGAGCAACACCTGCTGATACCTTCCCGACAGGCTTAGCGATTGGTCCCCGAATTCCTTTCCCTTGCTCTCGATATCGGGCGAGACCAGAATCAATGGTGGACGGCTCATGTCCACATCACTCTAGGGGAAGGGGGCGGGAGATGTCAGGTAAAAATTACGGCTGAGCTGCGGCCGCCATCTCCTGCAACATCGCTTTGAGGGAGAGGTTGGACCAACCGTGGCCTTTGCCCGGGCCAAAAGTGATTGCGCCTTCAAAAGGCGGGTCGGCATGCGACAGGAACTCGTCCAGCAGATGCGCTGCGTTGTTGAGAAAATACTGGTCGGCTTCGCCGGAAGCGATATGGATCTTGCCGCGCAGCTTCGGGCCGAGGGTTTTCCAATCCTTCTCCAGCACGAGCCGCAGGTCGTATTGCTTCCATTGCTCCGCCACCTCGTGGTTGACCGCACCCGTTTGCGGGTCCCAAAGAGACGCGGGCAGGCCGTCGGCACCCCGCGGGCTATAGACCGCATTCCAGGCGCCCCATTGCTGGCCCGAGAGGGTGTAACTGTTGCCGCGGCCGAGCAGGTTCTCCATGCCAACTTCACGGCGCATCGTAAGGATGATATTCCCCTTGAGGTCGCGTTCACTGGGGCGCTCGCTCCCCTGAAGCTCCGCATACGCATTGGCGTCCCGATAAATATTCAGCAGTTCGAAGGAGCGAAAGTCCACCGGGTCGGGACAGGACGACCAGGTCCCATTGAAGAAATCCGGATAAAAGATTTGAAGGGCCAGTGAAACCCAACCCCCAGTCGAAACTCCGGACAGGACTCGCGAGCGCGGCACCCCAATACCTCGGAACTTATCCTCAACATAAGGAATCAACTCCTGCACCAACGCGTCTCCATACGGCCCATTATTGGCGGAATTGACATAATATGGGTCTCCGTAAGGGCCGGCACCGTCGAGTTGGAGCATGAGAAACCGCGGGGAATCGTCGGCCAGCCAGGTCTGGCGCAACTCCTTTTGTTCCGTTAACAGCCGACGAACACTGGTATATCGGCTGCCAAAGCCGCCTATGCGGACCCAAAGAGGATAGCGACGTGTGGTGTCCCGCTGGTAATCGCGCGGCAGGACGATTCCGGCGCGCAGATAAATCGGCCGGTGATGGAACTCGCTCAACAATTTCGACCGCAATTTGACGAATTTAATTTGGTCGGTGTCCAAAGGCACTTCCTCGGGTGGTAGTCGCTGGTCCAGCTCGAGCTGGACCGGGCCGCTGTGAGTCGCGTCCAGGCTCATCTTTTGAGCACGGCTACAAAGGTTTCCGGGCGCATTGGGAAAACGAAGGTCAACGCTCGAATCAAACAGCGCTTGCACAAAATAATCCCCGCGAGGCAAAGCCGAAAGATTGGTAAGCGCGAACTTAAACGCGGTTTGGTCAAGGACCGCTATGGAGGCTGGCGCGAGGCCTTTGATGTCGCGCGCCAAAGAAAAAGGAGCATCCCGACCGGCCCGGCTGAGAGAAAACCGTGGGTCCGGCGAGTTGGTACGGCTGAGGATCACGAAAAGCCGGCCATCTTGCGGGCCCTGAATCAAGCCTGGCTTGGTGAGGATTTCAAAACTTAACGGGGCTGCGATGGAAACGACTGAAATCAGCCAAAGCACCACAGTAATGAGTTTGGGCGCGAAGTGTTTGCCGCGCGAACCTTGAGCCCCACCTCGCCTCCAAGTCTGGTCGGCCGACGCCGGCGGAGCGTCCTTAAGGAAAGCCGACCCAGAACCCGCGCGCTCTAAAGCCTTCGTCCGGACACCAGGGTGCAGCGAATCCCGAGCGCGGTCCTTGGATAAGCCTGTGCTCACCTTGCAGCCTCACGGCTTCGCAATTTCGGTCACTCCAGTAGTGTTCAGGGGGTGGTGTTCGCGCCCGAACCGTTGAGCCACGAGACCCGTAGTGATCAGGAGAATAGCGGCACAAACCAGGTAAGGAAGCTGAGGCATAAGAGGCAAGAGGCTGGTGGCGAAGATGGGTCCAAGGATGCGCGCCAGGCTACCCGCGCCCTGGGCGACACCAATCGTGGCGCCTTGCTCGTCGCCCGGGGTGAGGTTGGAGAGGAGTCCGAATAGGGGAGGACGGGTCAGAGCGGAGCCGACCGCCAGCAAACCCAGAGCCGCCAGCATCGCCAGCCAGGGCAAGCCTTCCGGGCGGAAAAGAGTTCCCCAGGAAAGCGGCGCTGTTCCTTTGATGAACGGGAGCCAGGCAAAGCTGATCGCATTCAGAACGAGGCTGATGGCTATGAGTTTCGGCTCGCCCAGTTTTTTTACCAGGCGGCCAATGGCGCCTCCCTGCACCAAGGCGCCGATAATGCCACAGTACGCGAAAAGAGAGGTCACGGTAGTGGCCGAGGTTTCATCCGTCTGGATATTCAGGTGGAAATTGTCGCTGACCACTAACGGAAGCGTGCTTTCAAAACAACTAAAGCAAAAAGTCGCCAGGAAGAACACGATAACCAGCAGCCCGATTTTCGGCTGGGTCAAGGTGTGTACCCATTGCTCGAGGTGGGGGCGCTGGGCCACGGGCGCAGAGCTGGGCTGGCGGCTTTCCCCCAAAATGAACAAGGCCAGCAGGAAGTTGGCTGAACAAAAGCAGGCGGCGACCCAGCCCGGACCGGTGTTGCCGATATACTTGAGACTGAGGCCGCCAATAATAGGACCAAAAATAAACCCAAGACCGAAAGCCATGCCGATGAGACCCATCCGGCGCGAGCGTTGCTCCGGCGGGGTGATGTCGGCGATATATGCCTGGGCCACTGTGATATTGCCTCCGCACAATCCGGCAAAGGCGCGCGCGAGCACCATCAGCCAGATGGCCGCCAGGTGATTCTCCAGCCCTGAGCTGAGCGCGAAAAGCACGTAGGAACCTGCTGCCCCGGCAGTGCTCAACAGCAGAATCGGCCGACGCCCATGGCGGTCGGAGAGCCTCCCCCAAATCGGGGCGAAGACAAATTGCATCGCCGAAAAGGAGGCAATGATAACGCCAATAACAAAACCGTGCGCGCCGAAATGCCGGCTATAAATCGGCACCAGCGGGACGACGATTCCAAACCCGATCAGGTCGATAAAAACCGTCAGGAAAATTACCAGGACAGAGGGCTTTCTCATTTGCTCGAATTAAGCGCCTTCTTGATGGCCGCGATTACTTTGCGTTGCACCGAAAGCGACCTGCCGGGAATGCGGGCCCCCGCGGCGGCCGGGTGCCCGCCGCCACCGAATTCCGCCGCAATTTCGTTCACGTTTACTTTATCGCTCTTGGAACGCAGACTGATGCGGGTCAGTCCGGGCTCGATTTCTTCGAAGACGCAAGCGACCACCACCGGCGCAATTGCCCGGATATGATCGATCAAACCCTCCGTGTCGCAGCTCTCAGCGCCGGAGCGGGTGAAATCGGCCTTCTTGAGCCAGAAATACGCGATTTGATTCTGATGCGTCAGACGGAAATGGCTGTAGACGTGCCGAAGGAGCCGGGCGCGCGACAGCGGGTAGGATTGATATACCTCATCGCAGATTTTGGCGAGGTCCGCCCCGCGGCGCACGACTTCCGCGGCGACGTGGAATGTGCCGGGACGCGTGGTGGGATATTGAAACGAGCCGGTATCGGTCGAGACTGCGGTAAAGAGGCAATCGGCGATGCGCTTGGTGATGGGCCACTTGGCGGCTTTGAGCAGGCGGAAAATAAGTTCGCCGGTCGAGGGTTCACGCGCCGAGACCCAGTTGATGTCGGCGTAGCGGGTATTACTCTCGTGGTGGTCGATGTTGATGAAAAGTTTGCGGTCGGTGACGCAAGGACCGACGGTACCGAAACGTTCGAAGCTGGCGGCGTCGGTGGCGATCACGCAATCGAATTTGCCGCCAGGCTTGGGTTTTTGAAAGGTGTGATCGGGATCGAGGAACTCATACTTCTGCGGGATCGGGTCTTCGTTCCAACAGACCACTTTTTTGCCTTCGTTCTGCAGCGCCAGGGCGAGCCCTAATTGGGAACCGACGCAGTCGCCATCGGGGCGGATGTGACCCACGACACAAAACGTGCGGCTGTCGCGGATGCCCTGGATGATGCGGTCGATGATTTTCGGGTGGGACTTCATCTTCAGAAGAACTCCAAACACCAAATACGCGAGATCATTCGGTGGTGTTCGGGTTGGCTTTCTCGAGTTCCTCGATAATTTGCAGGACGCGATTGCCCCGCACGACTGAATCATCGATGAGAAAGCGCAGAGTCGGAGTGTATTTCAACACCACGGCTCGACCGACCAGGCCCTGGATGCGCTTGCGATGGCGCGTGAGCAAGTCCAGGCCCCGCTTTTGCTGCTCGGCGGTGCCCAGAATGCTGATGAAAACCACTGCCGAATGCAAATCGCCGGCGACATCCACGTCGTTGACCGTAACCAAGCCGGCCTCGCTGACGGGGAACTCGCGGCGGATGACTTCGCCAATCTCGCGCTTGAGCAACTCGCGCACGCGTTGCATTCTCAGGGAGGGCATAAATTCGTCGAAATCGCCTATCGGGTCACAAGCTCGCAGAGTTACCTCGTTACACCGCCTGACGTTCTGACCGGTGCAACCACGTAACCAGGCAACCCTTTAATCCCTCTTCCTCACAATTTTTGGGCCACTTTTTCCAGGGCATAACATTCAATATTGTCGCCCATCTGGTACTCGCTGAAGCCCTCGATGCGAATCCCACACTCCATGCCGGCGCGAACTTCGTTTACTTCATCCTGGAACCGGCGCAGCGACTGGGTCAAGCCCTCGTAAATGATCTCTTTGCGCCGCCTCACCCGCACCTTGCCTTTGACGATCCGGCCACTGGTGACCATGCAGCCCGCCACGGGAGTTCCCTTGGAGAGTTCAAAGATTTTGCGGACCTCGGCAGCGCCAACGGTGACGTCTTTGATGAGCGGTTCGAGCAGGCCCGCCATGCCTTCTTTGACCTGGTCGATCAGCTCGTAAATGATCGCGTAAAGTTTGATCTGGACCCCTTCGTGCTTTGCCTTATCAGCAACGCCGCTGTCCACCCGCGTGTGGAAGCCCAGGATAACGGCGTCCGAGGCGGAGGCCAGCGCCACGTCCGATTCGGTAATCGTACCAACGGCGCTGTGGATGATTTCGAGCGAAACTTTCTCCGAGTCAATCTTCTTAAGGGCTTCGACGATCGCTTCGACTGAGCCTTGGGTGTCGGCCTTGACTACGACTTTGAGCACTTTGGATGTGCTCGACTCCAGTTGAGCAAAAAGGTTCTCCAGCGTGACCTTCGCGCGGGGCGTTTCCTGGCCCTGGGCTTTGGCTTCCATCGCGCGCTGCTCGGCGAGATCGCGCGCCGCCTTCTCATCTTCAACCACGCTGAACTCCAGGCCAGCCTCGGGCACGCCGTTGAGTCCAAGCACTTTGACGGCCACGGATGGAGCGGCTTCCTTGAGCCGCTTGCCTTCTTCGTTGATCAACGCGCGAACCCGTCCGTAATATTGGCCGCAGATGATGATGTCGCCGACGCGCAGCGTGCCTTTGCGCACCAGCACAGTGGCCGTCGGACCGCCAGGCTCCAAACCGGACTCGATCACGTTGCCCTTGGCGCGCCGGTTGGGGTTGGCTTTCAGCTCCAGCAAATCGGCCTGGAGCAAAACCATTTCGATGAGTTTATCGACCCCTTGCTTGGTCAACGCCGACACCTCAACAAAGATCGTGTCCCCGCCCCAATCGTCCGGCACCAGGCCCTTGTCCTGCAATTGCTGGCGGACTTTGAGGGAGTTGGCATTGGGGTGATCGATCTTGTTGACGGCCACCAGGATCGGCACCTTGGCCGCGCGGGCGTGGTTGAGCGCCTCGATGGTTTGCGGCATCACGCCATCATTGGCGGCCACCACCAAAACGACCAGGTCGGTCACGTTAGCACCGCGGGCGCGCATCGAGCTGAACGCCGCGTGCCCCGGCGTGTCCAGGAACGTGATTTGAGCCAGCTCGTTCTTGCGTTCAGGATGCGGGAAAGAAATGGTGTAGGCGCCGATGTGCTGCGTAATGCCGCCCGCCTCGCCTTCGGCGACATTGGACTTGCGGATAACGTCCAGCAGCGTGGTCTTGCCGTGATCGACATGGCCCATGATGGTGACCACGGGCGGACGCGGAGCAAGAGTTTCCGGTTTGTCTTCGACATCCAACTCGAGCTTTTTGACGGGTGCATGAACCAGCCCGCTGCCCCGCTCGCGTTTCTCAACCTCGAAACGGTAACCGTACTTGGCGCACACCTTTTGTGCGACCGTTTCGTCGATCGCCTGGTTGACACTGGCAAAAACCCCAACCTCAATTAAATCACCAATGATTTTAAACGGCTTCTGCTTAAGCTGCTCCGCCAATTCCCGCACCACGATCGGCGGTTTAATGGTGATGACTTGGGCGTCTGGCGGCAGGGTGATCTTTGCCGGCGCAGGGGTGGATTCGGCTCCCTTGCCACCTGCCTTTTGTGAGGACGGGAATTTGGCCCCGGTTACGCCCGGGCCGCCGGGAGCGGGAGCCCCTCGAAAACTTCGAATGTCGCCGCGCTTGTTGAACTCGGTCCTCCTCGGCTCAGTCGGCCGGGCCGGCAGCCTTGCCTGGGGCACCTTCTCGGGAACCTTCGGGCCTGGTTTGGTCGGCAACTGGATAAAGCCCACTTTATCGCCGACCTTGGGTCCAAGCGGCAGTGCCGGGGTCGGAGGCGGGGGAGATTTGACGGGAGGCGGTGCTTCGGCCAGTGGCGGTGGTTCGCTGAAGGTGGTGGGCGGAACGAGTGATTCCAACCGGGCTTGGGATGCCGGGGGTTCCGCGGGCGCCGTTTCGGCTTCGAGCAGCGCGGTGGCAGTAACCGTCATTGTGGTGGCGGATTGCATTTGGATCGCCGGCGCCTCTGGCGGAGGGGGCGCAGCAGGCGCAACTGCTTCAGCCGGCCGAGGGGGAGGCGCGGCCAGTTCCGGGTGGAGCTGGATGAGCTGCTGTTCGAGATATTCGGCAGTAATTTTATCGAGCGAACTGGAAGCCACCCGCGCCGCGGCAATGCCCAGCTCTTTCGCCTTGGAAAGAACTTCTTTGTTCTCCAAGCCGAGCTTTTTTGAAATGTCGTAAATACGAACGGGCATAATTAACGAACTCTTCGGGCCTAACTTGCCGCAGGGCCTTCATAGGCTCAATCCTAACATTTTAAAGCTCCGGTTGCCACGGCATAATCAGCCGGATACCGGCGCTTCGCCAACCTTCAGCGTTCGCCGGGCGGCTTCGGCGCGGGCGGCTTCCATAATCGTCGCCGCCTGCTCGCCAACCTTCTCGATTCCGGCCAAATCGCTCTCGTCGGCCTGTAACAAATCCTCCAGCCTGGTCAGGCCGTGATGCACCAAAACATCAGCCTGGTCCCGCGAAATCCCGGGAATGGTGGCCAGTAACTCGACGGCTTCAGCCACTTTCTCTTCAAAACCTTTGGTCACGACCACTTCCGCCTCAATGTCCACCTGCCAGCCGGTGAGTTTCGACGTCAACCGGGCGTTCTGCCCACGCTTGCCGATGGCCAGCGAAAGCTGGTCTTCGCTGACCGTGATTCTCACTCGCTTATTCGCGTCGTCTATGCTGAAGGCTTTCAACTTGGCTGGAGCCAGGGCATTCGTAATGAAATTCCGGATGTTGGGATCCCAACGAATAATATCAACCTTCTCGTTGTTCAGCTCCCGCACGATATTCTTGACCCGCTGGCCGCGCAAGCCGACGCAGGCCCCCACTGGATCCACCTTCTCATCCCTGGTCCAGACCGCCAGCTTGGTTCGAAACCCTGGTTCCCGGGCTATCCCCTTAATCTCAATCGTCCCATCGTTGATCTCGGAAACCTCCAATTGGAACAGCTTCAACACGAACCGAGGGTCCGAACGCGACAGGATAATCTCCGGGCCGTGCGGCCCTTGCTCGACCGCTTTGACATAGCAGCGAATCCGCTCCCCGACCTGGTACTCCTCCGTCGGAACGCGCTCGCGATTGGGCAGCAGCGCCTCGTATTTGCCAAGGTCCACCAGCACGTCCGAACGGTCAAAGCGCCGTACCGTCCCGCTGATTATGTCCCCCACGCGGTCCTTGAATTCGGTGAAAATCAGGGCTTTCTCGGCGCGCCGGATATGCATCATCAGCGCCTGCTTGGCGTATTGGGCCGCGATGCGGCCAAAGCCGACCGGCGTCACCTCGACCTCCACTTCCTCGCCCACCTGGGCATCAGGCTTAATCCGTCGGCCATCGAACACTGAAATCTGGTCGTGTTTGGAGATGACTTTTTCCGATACAATGAGCTTCGCAAAAGCCCGGATATCGCCGTTCTTCTGGTCAATGGCCACGCGCAATTCGCGAGCCGGCCCGACCGCCTTCTTCGCGGCAGACAATAACGCCTCCTGTACAGCACCCGTCAGGACATCCCGGTTGATGCCTTTCTCCCGTTCCCAAAACTCCAAAACGGCTAAAAAATCAGCGTTCATACGTCTTTCGATGACGGCGACCCCATCAGGGGAACAAAAAAGTCGGCAGATCAAGCTCTTCCGACTTTGGCAAGCTGGCGAACCAGCAGTCTATACCGTTCTACGATTACTTTAGGGGTTTGGGCAAAACCAGTCAAGCCGAATATTTTTACCCAAAGTTCAAGAACTGCTTATCTTCGAAGTCTTTGCGTTTGGCAGGACTTACGGCTAGATTGACCCCTAAAACTATGAACCCGACAACGACTCTGTGGATTTATATCGTCCTGCTGCTGGTCGGCGGCTTAATGGGATTTTTCAAAGCGGGCAGTAAGATTTCTCTCATTACGGCGGCTGTTTCCGCCGCTTTGTTGGTCCTGACCACCATTGATCTGTTCGGGCCGCGATTCGCCAACGGCCTCGCCGACGCGATCATGGCTGCGCTGCTGGTCGTGTTTGCTGTCCGCTTGACCAAAACCAAGAAATTTATGCCCAGCGGCTTGATGCTCGTATTGACCATCGCGGCGCTGGCCCTGCGGCACCTGTTTCGTTAAAGGAAGGGCGTTTTCCTCCCGGACCTTCACCTGTCGATGGTCAGGAGCCTCTAATGGCCTAGCCAGGAGAGCTTGTCTCTTTTGACCACGTAAAGCAGCCCCAGCAGGTGCACGGCCACCAGCAACAGGTAAAGCGACAAAAAAGCCTGAAATGCCATCGACCCGAGCATGACAAAAAGCTGACCCATTGAGTGTGTCGTCATCCCCTCAGGAAAGAACTTATCGATGAGAAAATTTCCGAGCGCGTTGACCCCGTAAGCTGCTCCCAGCAGGGCGAGAACCACCACGTATTCGAGCGGGGCTTTCAAGATGGATGGCACGACCACCAATGGGTTGGCCGCGATGATCGAGTCGAGAATGGCCATCGACAGGAACGCCATTGGAAAATAAACATAGCCGAAAATGTTCGCCGCCCAAAAAGCCAAGTAGCCGGCTGAGAATTCCGGCTGGTGCGTCAGCAGGACCCAGACCCCCAGGCCGATGGCGGGACCGAAGCAGAACAGGGCCACGGCAAGCAGCTTGAAAAAGGGCACAAAGATCTCCTCAAAAAAGTTGGCGAACGGCGGCATCGGCGGCTCCGGGTCCTCGGCGGCGGTCGAGTGCAGGATGGTCTGCAAGTAGGTAAAGAGATAGCCTCCGGCGAAGATTTCCATGAGGATGCCGAACACGAGCACCCGGATTGAAATTCGGCCTGAAAATGTGCCATACTCAAGCATAATTTGGCCGAACTTGAGTAAGCCAAAAATCACCATCACCACGATGACCATGAAAAGTCCGGTCCCGCGGAACGGGTAGCCGAATGCCCCGGGTATGCGCGCGAAGAACCCTCTCGTCACCGGGCGCTGCAACGAGACCTGAAGCTGGCTCAACTCCGCGCCGCAGTGCCGGCAAAACTTCCGGGGCTGGCCGCCGACATTGCGTGATGCCACACACACATCGCAATAAAACTCCTGGCATTGACCGCACGCAAACCGGGCCGTGGCCTTGGGATGGAATTTGCAAAAATGAGGCCCGGTCGCAGGTGCTGCGGCAGGTGCAGCCGCCGGTACGGCTGGAATGCGCGCCACCGGAACGGCGGGCAGTGCCGCGGCTCGGGCCACGGCGACAGCCGGAACCGCCTGGACAGGAAGTGCAACTGGAACCGGTTGTGCTGCCGCCGCTGGGGGCTGCACAGCAACCGGGACCGCAGCCGGGGCGGCACTTATAGCAGGCGCGGGCCTGGATGACGCCAAGAGATTGACCGGGTTGGGCGGCGGGGGTAGGGACACGGGAAACGGAGCTGGTTTTGCCGGAACAGCAGCAGGCTTTGCACTGGCCGCTGCAGGCAAAGTGATGCGCACCGCCGCGCTTGGCGGCGGGGGGGCGGGAAAGGACACCGAAGGCGGCGGAGGTATCGGGATATTTGCGGCCGCGGCTCGGGGCGCGATGACCGGTACTGGCGGTATCACTGGGGTTGCCACCGCAAATGGAGGCGTCGTCTGTATGCTTTTGGGAGCGGATCCGTCATCGGCGTGAAACACCAATTCCACCCCGCCCAGGTGAATGGTTTGGCCATCATGAAGAGCCGCTTCTCGCACCATCGCGCGGTTCACAAACGTGCCGTTCGTGGAACCCAAATCCTTGATCACCACCCCTTGCTCTGTCACGTCAATCTGGCAGTGCGACGTGGAAACAGACCCATCGGCGAGCTTGAAATCATTGGCGAATCCCCGCCCGATGAAATTCGACCCGGGCTTGAGTTGGATCTCCCAAGCCGTCGGTGACCCTGGATTGACTACCAGCCGCGACATCGTTCCCATCCATCCTGATTGCGCAAATCTTGCCCCATTTTTGTGTGACTGTCCATCAAAAAAAATGCCGGGTTCAAATGCGACTCACTGGTGATCATATTCTCCTGACGACGTCCCCGACGTTGAATATTTAATGTTTCAGCCGGTAGAAACTTCGCCCGCCGCCCAGCGGCGCGGTCACCTGGTAAGCACTGTTGGCGACGCTGACCTGGTTCGTAACATTGACCCAATTGGTGGAGAGCAGGTTGGTGTTGCCTTGTAAAACGTAAGCGAATGTCGTGTTGGTAGGCCACGACAAGATTGCATTGGTGCCGGACAGGCGGATGCTCAACGCCGGCGGCGGGAACAGCCCATAAACATTAAGCTGATTGGAAAAGGTCGCCAGATAAACCTTGCCGTTAGCGACCGTGGGCGGAACGAATTTAGCGAAGTTCCCTACGTTATCCCGCGATAGTTGGGCCGAGTTCCAGAGTTCATTGGCAACGTTCTGCGCATTGTAGGCGTGCAACACCCCTGGCTGGATTGCCCCCTGGGCATTGCCGGAAAATTGATGCGAGGCCCAAAGAATCCCCGTCCCGCCATTGGTCCCGTTGGCTGAGACGGCGAGGAACCCAGCCGGGTGTCCCGCGGGCGCCGGGGTGGGGCTCTGGGCGTACTTCGGCATCAGGAAAACACCATTGGTGAAATCGAACTTGTATTGCTGCAGGTAAGTCGAAGATTGCCACAGATAGACGTAGGAACCATCCGGTCCATCCCACCACACCGGCCCGCCTTGTATGGTATCGGTTCCCGGCGAAAAGCTCTGGACGACGTTGGTGTCCGCATTGGCCTGGCTCAGGCCGCCCATGTTGTCGCGGTTCACCAGGTAAGCCACACCCTGCTTGCCCCCGGAAAAGGCCAGGCTCGTGCCAGGTATCAGCAAAAGGCTGGCCGAACCGAGGTCAAGATCGCCCGTCTCCAGGGCCGGATAGTTGTAGGGGGTAAACCAACTGGCGACGGTCAGGTTGGTGCCGCTGCGGACAAGTTTAAGGAAGCTCTCACCCCGATTGGTCGTGTCTCGAGGATTCCCGTTGGTCCCGACGGTGCCATTGCCGGTGACCAGGTAAAGGTTGCCGTTGGTATCGGCGGCCGGCCCCCCGCCGCTCATCCAGATCGCAGCAGCAGCACCGTTCGGCGTGGTGTTATAGACAACGGTTGGTTGCAAACTCGTCGCGTCGAAACCCAGCAGCCAGCCGTGATACGGATTCCAATCGCAATGCGAGGAGTAACTGACATAGACGGTGCCGTTCACCAGCGTCAGCGCCGACCGTTGGTTCTGGCGCAATGGGTCGAACGTGATCACGCCGCTAATGTTCCCGGTGCCAGTGCCGGCATAGGTGGGGGCGATGACGACCGGGCTGTTGGACCGCTCCATCCCGGTAGCCACGTCCAGCGCGTGAAGGCGATGCACGAAATTGGTCCCAAATTCCTTGGTGCGCGCCACCACATAAAGCGTCCCGCTGGCCCCATCAACGACCGGCGTCCCGATGATTCCGAAGTTGCCGCTGATGTTAAAAAAGGTGTGGCACGGGCTGGCTAGAATATCGCTCGAGCTGGGCGACACCACGTTCGGCCCGAGAAAGCTAGCCTGCCAATAAGGAGTTCCCACCGACCCATCATCCGCATCGAAAGCATAAACCGAATCGTTCACCGTCGCCACAATCACCAGGTTGCGCGCGCCTTTGCCGGGAATGTTCACGTCCGGCACGACGAGTGGCTGCGCGTAAATCTGGTCATCCACCGGCCGCGTGTAGAGCAACCCGAATTGGTTCGTGTTGACGTTGCTGACCCTCAGCATCGTCTCGTTGAGGTTCGCTCCAGTTCGGAAATTGTTGCCATTGTGGGTCAGAATCCCGACCCCACCCGGAGTCCCCGCCAGCGCTCCGGTGCATAAGACCGCTGCTTGGCCGAAGAGCAGCAACACCGGCAACGCGCCGCGCCGGCCCATTCCCCGGCCGAAACTCTTCGAAGCTTTCGGCGGCCAACAATGCATAAAGTCCATGACGATGCGGTTATGTCTCTGGGTCCTTTCCACCATAGCTGATCTCTCGGTTAATGTCATCTTCCTCTTGTCTGCCGAGCTATCCGTACTACTCCCGAGTTCGCCTCCGCGGTAATCGTGGGGCGGTTTCATTGACATGAGCTACCCCCATTATATACTCCGATCAGGCCGAACAAAGTGTGTTACGTGCCACAAGATTGAACTGTGCACCTGCGTTGGGTATCGAGAGGAGGAAGAGCATGAAGCTTGCTTTCTCAGCAGGATGCTTCAGCCCCTCCCGTCTCAACGGCGCCCTCCCACTCCTCGCGCTGCTGGCTATGGCCCCCCCCCGCGCGCTCGCCCAGGCCCAATATTCGGTCACGGACCTCGGCACCTTGGGAGGCTCTTTCAGTTATGCTTACGGCATAAATACCAACGCCCAAATCGTCGGTCAGGCCTGGAACGGTGGCGGCGATGGCCGCGCTTTTCTCTACACCGGCGGCACCATGCTCGACCTGGGCAGCTTGGGAGGCGCGGCAAGCTGGGCCAACGCTATCAACAACAACGGTCAGGTCGCCGGCGGAGCCTACACTGCTGGCAACTCTGCCTACCACGCCTGCCTCTCCACTGGGGGGCCTATGACGGATTTGGGCACCCTGGGCGGCCCCTCCAGCGATGCCTACGCCCTCAACAACAATGGCCAGGTGGTGGGCAATGCCTCCACTACCAATAATGCCGCCATCCGCGCCTTCCTTTACACCGGAGGGATTATGAGCGATTTGGGGACCTTGGGCGGGACAAACAGCCTCGCCTTGGGCATCAACAACGTCGGCCAAACCGTCGGCCAGGCCCAGGCCAGCAACGGCCTCTGGCACGCCTTCCTCTACACCGGCGGCGCGATGAGTGATCTGGGCACCCTCGGCGGTTCAAGCAGTTGGGCCAATGCCATCAATAACAGCGGCCAAATCGTCGGCGCCGCCTACGCCTCCAACGGCCTCGAACGCGCCTTCCTCTATATCGCCGGCACCATGAAAAATTTGGGCACCCTCGGTGGCTCGATGAGCTGGGCCAACGCCATCAACAACAGCGGCCAAATCGTCGGCGGCTCCAATGCCGGCAACGAGGCAGAGCACGCTTTCCTTTATACGGGCGGCGCGATGCTCGATTTAAACAATCTCATCCCCGCCAATTCCGGCTGGACCCTCGAAAACGCCCGCGCCATCAACGACAGCGGCCAAATCGTCGGTTCGGGCACCGATCCTTCGGACCAGACCCATGCCTTCCTGCTGACGCCCCTGCCCGCACTCACAATTCAGCGCCTTTCCAACCTCATTCTCTCCTGGCCGGCTGCTAACTCCAGCGCCTTTGCCCTATACCAGAATCCGGATCTCGGCCCCTCCAACTGGTCTCCCGTAACCAACACTCCCGTCCTGACTAACGGACATTACCAAGTCAGCATCCCGGGTCCTCTCGGCGCCCGCAAGTTCTTCCGGCTGCTCTCGCACTGAGCTACAGCGTCGTCCGGCCGGCAGCTCGCGCTTTCTTCCACCGCGCGCGGGCTATCGCCGAGAGCCGGGCGCGCCCCGCTGCGCTGACCTTGCGCCGCGGCTTGCGGCCCGCTTTCGCGCCGGAAGCTTTGCCTTTGATCTTTGCCCACCGGGCCTTTTGCGCCGCCCGAATCTTCGCGATGGCCGCCCGGCTCATCTTTCGACGTCCGGGGCCTCGCCGCCTTCCCGCCGGGGCCGCGCCGCCGCCCAACCGCCGGTTCAATTCGCCTTGCAGCGCCTCGATTTTTTCTTTGAGCGAAGCGGCTCTCCTCAATTCCTGTGCCGATAGGTTCGTTAGCAGTGAATCCATATCCCCGCAGTGTGGCCAGCGTCCCGGGAATGTCAAGGGATGCAAATAGCTGCGGGAGTCTCTCTGGGGTAAACACCCTATTTCCTGCTTCGGCTGCGGCGATTACCTACTCATTCAAAATCCTTGCTGGGTTGGCTCGGCCTCAAATCCTTTAAGCCTCGACCGGCCTCCCCACTAACACCAAAACATTATGCCGGCACCCCTGCGGATCCTGGTCGCGGAAGATGACGAAAATGACATCCTCATTCTCAAGCACGCCTTCCGCAAAGCAGAGCTCCCGTGGGCCGTGAATTTCGTCCGCGACGGCCAACAGCTCCTGGATTTTCTGCAACGCAAACCCCCTTTCCAGAACCCCACCGCCTATCCGGCGCCGAACCTCCTTTTGCTGGACCTGCATTTGCCACGGATTGATGGGTTCCAGGCGCTAGCCTGGTTGCGGGGCCAACCCCGGTTTTCCGAACTGGCCGTCATTGTCCTCAGCGGCTGCAACCATCCGGACGACGTGAAGCGCGCCTACACGCTGGGAGCAGCCCATTACCTGGTCAAGCGTCACGACCCCCGTCAACTGCTGGAAATGCTGTGTGATCTGGAACGGTTTGCCTACCGTTTCGTTCCGAAACCGGCCGCTACTGCGCTCGCCGCCATGTCGCTCGAACCGCAAGACGGTATAGAGGTGGCTTAATCCGGCTTTCTCGCTCGGAGCTGCCCAGGGCAACTCGAAGTCGAACCCTCCAACAGAGTAATATGGGGTGGACACCCCATACACGACCCGGACGCCCTCATCGATCATAACTCAACCGCAATTGCTGTGGCGATGGCAATTTTTGGTGAGTCGTGTCGGCGGCATGTGTCGAGCGCCTGAGTTTTTAACAACAAACAACGAGCAACCGCGTTCATGAAAAAACAGCCTCTCCCCACCCCACAACCCAAGACCGCCCATCGTCCGGGTGAAGCTTTAGCCGCTCCCGGTCTGCCCGGTTCAATCGGACGCAAAGCAAAATCAGCGCCGCCCAAATCGCAACCGCACCAGTTAGCATCGGCACAGGCGCATGGGGCCAACGGAGAGGTCAACGGGCACCTGGATGCGGAGCAAATCCTTTCAGCCCTGATGGCCATCAAGCAGGGCGACTTCGACGCGCGGCTGCCGGTGGGTTGGACCGGAATTGCCGGCAAGGTCGCCGACACGTTCAATGCGGTGGCGGAGATGATGTCGCATTCCACCGACGAACTGAGCCGCATCAGCCGCGTCGTCGGCAAGGAAGGCCGTATCCAGGAACGGATGTCCGTGGGACACGTAACCGGGGCCTGGTCCGAGCGAGTGGATTCGGTCAACACGTTGATCGATTGCCTGGCGTTGCCGGTGAGCGAAACCGCGCGCGTCATTGGCGCGGTGGCCCAGGGCGACCTTTCGCAAAGCATGACCATGGAAATCGACGGACGAAAGCTGGAAGGCGAATTCCTGCGCACGGCCAAGACGGTCAATACGATGGTGAACCAGCTCGGCGCTTTCGCTTCGGAAGTAAATCGCGTGGCCCGCGAAGTCGGCACCGAAGGCAAGCTGGGCGGCCAGGCCAAAGTCAAAGGCGTGGCCGGCACCTGGAAAGACCTGACCGACAACGTCAACCTGATGGCCTCCAACCTCACCTCGCAGGTGCGCAACATCGCCACGGTCACCACGGCGGTGGCCAACGGCGACCTGACGAAGAAGATTACCGTCGACGTTCGCGGCGAGTTCCTCGAACTCAAAGACACCATCAACACCATGGTGGACCAACTCCGCTCGTTCGCCTCGGAGGTGACGCGCGTGGCCCGCGAGGTCGGCACCGAAGGCAAACTCGGCGGCCAGGCCAAAGTCGAAGGTGTCTCCGGCACCTGGAAAGACCTCACGGACAATGTCAATTTCATGGCCGGCAACCTGACCTCGCAGGTGCGCAATATTGCCGCCGTTACCACCGCGGTCGCCACCGGCGACTTGTCGAAGAAAATCACCGTCGATGTCAAAGGCGAAATCCTCGAGCTTAAGAACACCATCAACACCATGGTGGACCAGCTTTCATCCTTCGCCGCGGAAGTGACCCGTGTCGCCCGCGAAGTCGGCACCGAAGGCAAACTCGGCGGTCAGGCCGAAGTCAAAGGCGTCGCCGGCACCTGGAAAGACCTGACCGATTCGGTCAATTCGATGGCCGGCAACCTGACGGCCCAGGTCCGTAACATCGCCGAAGTGACCACCGCCGTCGCTACCGGAGACCTCTCGAAGAAGATCACCGTCGATGTCAAAGGTGAAATCCTCCAGCTCAAGGACACCATCAACACCATGGTGGACCAGCTCCGCTCGTTCGCCTCGGAAGTGACGCGCGTGGCCCGCGAAGTCGGCACCGAAGGCAAGCTGGGTGGCCAGGCCGAAGTCAAAGGCGTCGCCGGCACCTGGAAAGACCTGACCGACAATGTCAATTTCATGGCTTCCAATCTCACCGTCCAGCTTCGCGACGTGTCGAAAGTCGCGACGGCCATCGCCAGCGGCGACTTGACCCAGAAGATCACCGTCGATGCGCGCGGCGAAATTCTCCAAATCAAAAACGTCATCAACACGATGGTGGACCAGCTTTCCTCTTTCGCGGCGGAAGTCACCCGCGTCGCCCGCGAGGTCGGCACCGAAGGCAAACTCGGCGGCCAGGCCGAAGTCCGCGGCGTCGCCGGCACCTGGAAAGACCTGACCGACTCGGTCAACTCGATGGCGGGTAACCTGACTTCCCAGGTCCGCAACATCGCTGAAGTGACCACAGCGGTCGCCACCGGGGACCTCTCGAAGAAGATCACCGTCAATGTGCGCGGTGAGATTCTCGAACTCAAAAACACTATCAACACGATGGTGGACCAGCTTTCGTCCTTCGCGGCGGAAGTCACCCGTGTGGCCCGCGAAGTCGGCACCGAAGGCAAGCTGGGTGGTCAGGCCGAAGTGCGCGGCGTCGCCGGCACGTGGAAAGATTTGACCGACTCGGTCAACTCGATGGCCGGCAATCTCACCGGCCAGGTCCGCAACATCGCCGATGTCACCACCGCGGTCGCCAACGGCGACCTGTCTAAAAAGATCACGGTGGACGTCAAAGGGGAAATCCTGGAATTGAAGAACACGATTAACACGATGGTGGACCAACTCCGTTCGTTTGCCTCGGAAGTGACGCGCGTCGCCCGCGAGGTCGGCACCGAGGGCAAGCTGGGCGGCCAGGCCCAGGTCAAAGGCGTCGCCGGCACCTGGAAAGACCTGACCGACTCGGTCAACTCGATGGCCGGCAACCTCACCGCGCAAGTGCGCAACATCGCCGACGTCACCACCGCGGTCGCCAACGGCGACCTGTCCAAGAAGATCACCGTCGATGTCAAAGGCGAAATCCTCCAGCTCAAAGACACGATGAACACGATGGTGGACCAACTCCGCTCCTTTGCCGCTGAGGTCACCCGTGTCGCGCGTGAAGTCGGAACCGAAGGCAAACTCGGCGGCCAGGCCCAGGTCCGAGGGGTCGCCGGCACCTGGAAAGACCTGACCGACTCGGTCAACTCGATGGCCAGCAATCTTACGGCGCAAGTCCGCAACATTGCCGATGTAACCACGGCCGTCGCCAACGGCGACCTGTCCAAGAAAATCACCGTCGATGTGCGCGGCGAAATTCTCCAGCTCAAAGACACCGTCAACACGATGGTGGACCAGCTTTCCTCTTTCGCGGCGGAAGTCACCCGCGTCGCCCGCGAGGTCGGCACCGAAGGCAAACTCGGCGGCCAGGCCGAAGTCAAAGGGGTCGCCGGCACCTGGAAAGACCTGACCGATTCCGTCAACTCGATGGCCTCCAACCTCACTGGCCAGGTCCGTAACATCGCTGCCGTGACCACCGCCGTGGCCAACGGCGACCTTTCCAAGAAAATCACCGTTGATGTGAAAGGCGAAATCCTCGAATTGAAGAATACCGTCAACACGATGGTGGACCAGCTTTCCTCCTTTGCCGCGGAAGTCACCCGCGTGGCCCGCGAGGTCGGCACCGAAGGCAAACTCGGCGGCCAGGCCGAAGTCAAAGGCGTCGCCGGCACCTGGAAAGACTTGACCGATTCGGTCAACTCGATGGCCTCCAATCTTACCGGCCAGGTCCGCAACATCGCCGCCGTGACCACCGCGGTGGCCAACGGCGACCTGTCCAAGAAGATCACCGTCGATGTCAAAGGCGAAATCCTCGAATTGAAGGACACCATCAACACCATGGTGGACCAACTCCGGTCGTTCGCCTCGGAAGTCACCCGCGTCGCCCGTGAAGTCGGCAGCGAAGGCAAACTCGGCGGCCAGGCCGACGTCCGTGGTTTGGCCGGCGTCTGGAAGGACCTGACCGACAACGTCAATTTCATGGCCTCGAACCTGACCACCCAGGTCCGCAACATCGCCGCCGTGACCACCGCCGTCGCCACGGGCGACCTTTCCAAAAAGATCACCGTCGATGTCAAAGGCGAAATCCTCGAGCTGAAGAACACCGTCAATACGATGGTGGACCAGCTTTCGTCGTTTGCCGACGAAGTCACGCGTGTGGCCCGCGAAGTTGGCACCGAAGGCAAACTCGGCGGCCAGGCCCAGGTCAAAGGCGTCTCCGGTACTTGGAAAGACCTCACCGACAACGTCAACTTCATGGCGTCCAACCTGACCAACCAGGTGCGCGGTATCGCCAAAGTCGTGACGGCTGTCGCCAATGGCGATCTCAAACGCAAGCTGCTGGTGGAAGCTAAGGGCGAAATTGCCGAGCTGGCCGACACCATCAACAGCATGATTGAAACGCTGGCCACCTTCGCCGACCAGGTCACCACCGTCGCGCGTGAAGTCGGCGTTGAAGGCAAACTCGGCGGCCAGGCCAGCGTGCCCGGCGCCGCCGGCACCTGGAAGGACCTCACCGACAACGTCAATCAGCTCGCAGCCAACCTGACCACCCAGGTGCGCGCCATTGCCGACGTCGCCACCGCGGTCACCAAGGGTGACTTGACCCGGTTCATTCAGGTCGATGCGAGCGGCGAAGTCGCCGCCCTGAAAGACAATATCAACGAAATGATTCGGAACCTGAAGGACACCACCATCAAAAACAATGAGCAGGACTGGCTCAAAACCAACCTCGCGAAATTCACCCGCATGCTCCAGGGCCAAAAAGACATGCTCACTGTCGGCAAGCTCATCCTCTCCGAACTGGCCCCGGTCGTTTCGGCGCAGCACGGCGTTTTCTACGTCGTCGATGCCCCCAGGGAGGAACCCGGGGACGGAACCGATCACACCAACGACCCATACCTGAAGCTGCTGGCCAGCTACGCCTTCCGCAACCGGAAGAATGTCGCCAACCGCTTCTCGCTGGGCGAGGGGCTGGTCGGCCAGGCGGCCATCGAAAAAGAGCGCATCCTCATCACCAATGCGCCGGAGGATTACGTGCAGATTACCTCGGGCCTCGGCCAGGCCAAGCCGACCAACATCATTGTCCTGCCGGTGCTCTTCGAAGGCCAGGTTAAAGCCGTGATGGAGCTCTCTTCGTTCGAGAAATTCAGCCCGACGCACCAGGCCTTCCTGGACCAGCTCGTCGAATCCATCGGCATCGTCCTCAACACCATCGAGGCCAATACCCGCACGGAAAACCTGCTCAAGCAATCCCAATCGCTGGCCAAAGAATTGCAGAGCCGGCAGGAGGAATTGCAGCAGACCAACCTCGAGCTGCAGGACAAGGCCAAGCTCCTCGCCGAGCAGAACGCCGAAGTCGAACGCAAAAATACTGAAGTCGAGCAAGCCCGCCAGGCCCTCGAAGAGAAAGCCGAGCAGCTTGCACTCACCTCGAAATACAAATCCGAGTTCACGGCCAACATGTCCCACGAGCTGCGCACCCCCCTTAATAGCCTGCTCATCCTGGCCGACCAGCTCGCCCAGAACACCGAAGGCAACCTCCAGCCCAAACAAATCGAGTTCGCCAAAACGATCCATGCCTCCGGCAACGATCTCCTTAGCCTCATCAACGACATCCTCGATCTCTCGAAGATTGAATCCGGCACCGTCAGCGTCGATATTGCCGCCCTCCGCTTCTCCGATTTGCACGAAAACGTGGACCGTACTTTCCGCCATGTCGCCGAAGCCAAAGGGCTGGACTTCCAGATCGAAATGGATCCCGACCTTCCCGCCAACATGTTCACCGACTCCCAGCGCCTCGAACAGGTCATTCGCAACCTGCTCTCCAACGCCTTCAAATTCACTGATAGCGGCCAGGTGGTCTTTAACGTTTCCTCCGTCACCGAAGGGTGGAATCCTGAGAACGAAGTGCTCAATCGCGCCCGCTCGGTCATCGCCTTCTCTGTCAGCGACACCGGCATCGGCATCGCCCCGGAGAAACAGCAGATTATCTTCGAGGCCTTCCAGCAGGCGGACGGCAGCACCAGCCGGAAATATGGCGGCACGGGCCTGGGCCTGGCCATCAGTCGTGAAATCGCCCGCTTGCTCGGCGGTGAAATCCGCCTCGCCAGCGCCCTGGGCCAGGGCAGCACCTTCACGCTCTTCCTGCCCCAGACCCATGTCCCCCTGCGCACCCCGCGCCGGGAAACCGGAACCTCTCGCCTGCCCGCGACTCCCCTCACGCCGGATAACGCGGCCGAGGCCGCCGCCGGCGAGCCGGCACCACCGCCGCTCGAAACGGTTTTTGAGGACGACCGCTCCCATCTCGAGAGCGGCGACCAAATCTTGCTGGTGGTCGAGGATGACACCGGTTATGCGCGCGTCCTGATGGAAATGGCGCACGAACAGGGGTTCAAGGTCCTCGTCGCCCAACGCGGCGCGACCGCGCTGGCCATGGTCCGCGACTTTAAACCCGCCGCCGTCACCCTCGACCTCAACCTGCCTGACCTGGACGGCTGGAGGGTCCTCGACCGGCTCAAAGTTGATCTCGCCACTCGCCACATCCCGGTCCAAATCATTTCGGTTGAACAGGATGCCTCCCCGACGCTCAGCCAAGGCGCGCTCGGCTTCCTGACCAAGTCAGACCGGCGCGATTCCGTCCAGCAGGCTTTTGCCAACCTCAAGGAGTTTATCAGCCGGCCTATGAAAAAACTCCTTCTGGTCGAGGACGATGAGATCCAAACCATGAGCATCCGCGAACTGCTCGGCAACGGAGATGTCACCACCACCGTGGTTGCTACGGGCAAGGACGCGCTGGCCGCCATCCAATCGGAAAAATACGATTGCCTCGTGCTGGACCTGGGCTTGCCTGACATGCCGGGAACCGAACTGCTCGAGCAGATCAAGCATTCCGGAAACTCCCGCTCCCTGCCGGTGGTCATCTACACCGCCAGGGACTTGCTGGCCGAGGAGGCCTCCAAACTCCAGAGCCTGGCCGAATCCATCCTGATCAAAGACGCGCGCTCGCCCGAGCGGCTGTTGGATGAAACCGCCCTGCTGCTGCATCGCAACGTCTCCAAGCTGCCCGAGCGCCAGCGCAAGATGCTCGAACGCCTTCACCAGGGCGTCCTGGAAGGCAAGAAGGTGCTCCTGGTCGATGACGACATCCGCAACATCTTCGCCATGACCAGCGTCCTTGAACGCTTCAAGATGCGCGTCGTTTCCGCCGAGAATGGCAAAGACGCCATCCAAATCCTCGCCGATCAACCTAACGTCGATATCGTGCTCATGGATATCATGCTCCCAACCATGGACGGTTACACCACCATCCGCGCCATTCGCGAAATCTCCGACTTTAAGGAGTTGCCGATCATCGCCGTCACCGCCAAGGCGATGAAGGGCGATCGCGAGAAGTGCATTGCCGCCGGCGCGTCCGATTACCTCTGCAAACCGGTCGAGGCCGAGCAATTGCGCTCGACCCTGCGCCTCTGGCTCCATCGATGAGCGAACTCGAATGAATCCTACCACTGAAACTCTGACGCCGGACACGCCAGGCGCCGGGACCCG
The DNA here is from genome assembly GCA_035566895.1 of Binatia bacterium. Lineage (GTDB taxonomy): Bacteria > Verrucomicrobiota > Verrucomicrobiia > Limisphaerales > UBA8199 > DATMQA01. The sequence goes on along the minus strand of DATMQA010000066.1, from coordinate 2,957 downwards.
CTCGGCGGCTACCTCACCCAACGGGGCTCCCCACTCCGCTTCAGAACTCAAGGCCAACATCCTCCTCGTCGATGATCGCCCCGACAAACTGCTCGCCATTGAGTCCATCCTGACTTCGTTGAACCAAAACATCGTCAAGGCGCGCTCCGGCAAGGAAGCCCTTAAGTTGCTGCTCAAACAGGATTTTGCGGTCATCCTGCTGGACGTCTCCATGCCGGGCATGGACGGCTTCGAGACCGCTTCGCTGATTCGGCAGCGGCTCAATTCCGAACACACGCCGATTATCTTCATCACTTCCATTGGCACGACCGAGAACCACGTCTCCCGGGGCTACTCGCTGGGCGCGGTCGATTACATGCTCACGCCCATCGTGCCGGAGGTGTTGCGCACAAAGATCTCCGTGTTTGTTGACCTGCACAAACAAACCGAGCTGATCAGGCACCAGGCCGAACAGTTGCGTCTCATTGAAGAAGCCAAACACCAGCGGCAACTGTCCGAGGTCGCCGACCGTCTCGAGACGGAAACGCGGCGCAACCGGTTCTTCACCCTCGCGCTGGAAATGCTCGGCATCGCCGATCTGGACGGGCATCTGTTGCAGATGAATTCCTCGTGGGAAAAAGTGCTCGGCTACACCGAAGCCGAGCTGAAAGCGCTCACCGCTACCGATGTCGTCCATCCGGATGACCGCGAACAGCTCCTGGCCGGCATGGCCGCCCTGAGAAAAGGGATTGCGCTCAGTGCCTTCGAGGGCCGTTTCCGCCACAAAGACGGCTCTTATCGCTGGCTCGCGGGGACCGCCGCGCCTTTCCTGGCCGAGCGGCTCGTTTACATTTTTGTCCGCGACGTTACCCCGCGCAAAATCGCCGAAGACCAGGTCCGCCAGCTCAATACCGAACTGGAACAGCGCATCACCGCCCTGACCGCCGCCAACCGCGAGCTCGAAGCCTTCAATTACTCCATCGCCCATGACCTGCGCGCCCCCTTGCGCTCGATGAGCGGGTTTGCCAAAGCCCTGCTCGAGGACGAAGCCGCCAATCTTAGTTCAGCCGGGCAACAGTATGCCTCCCGCATCTCGCGAGCCGCCAGGTATATGGACACGCTCCTGCTGGACATGCTGGCCTACAGCCGTCTGGCCCGCGAGGACATGCGCCTCGCTTGCGTCCCCCTCGAAGAACCGCTCAACGAATTGCTTTCGCTGGTCGAAAGAGAAATCCGCGAACGCGGCGCCCAGGTCGAAGTCCTGTCCCCGCTCGGGGAGGTTCAGGCCCATGCGCCCACCCTCAAACAAATTCTATCCAATCTCATCAGCAACAGCCTCAAATTCACCGCCCCGGATCGTCCGCCGCGGCTGCGGATTTTCACCACGCGCCAACCCGGCTCAGTCCGCCTGTGGGTCCAGGACAACGGCATCGGCATCCACCCGCAACATCACGAGAAAGTGTTTGGTCTTTTCCAGCGGCTCCACGATGGCAATGCCTACCCGGGAACCGGCATCGGCCTGGCCCTCGTGCGCAAAGGCGCCGAGCGCATGGGCGGCCGCACTGGCGTCGAGTCTGAACCCGGCCAGGGCAGCCGGTTTTGGGTCGAACTTCCCGCCCCTGAAAACAACCAACATGAATAACCGAATCCTGCAGATTGAAGACAACCCCGACGACGTGCTTTTGACCGAGCTGGCCTTCAAAAAGGCCGGCGCCAGCGTCACGCTGGAAGTAGCCACCGATGGTGACAAAGCCATTGCCGCGTTGCAAAGTGGCGGCAACTCTCCCCCGCCGGCCTGCGTGCTGCTGGACATCAAACTGCCCACCATGTCGGGCCTGGAAGTGCTCACCTGGATTCGCCAACAGCCCGGGCTCAAACGGGTTCCGGTGATCATGCTGACCTCGTCTCTGCTCCCGGAGGATATCGGCCGCGCCTATGATCTGGGCGCCAACTCCTACCTCATCAAACCCCCGGACCTCAATTCTCTCATCGCCCTGGCCAAAGTCATCGACCAATATTGGCTCCACATCAATACCCCGCCCGTCGACGTCCCCTGCCTCGAAAAGGTCGCTTGAGACGGGAATATCCGCGAATAGCCGATGTTAGCCGCGGTTAGCCGATGTTAGCCGATGTTAGCCGCGTTAAGGCCGCGATAGCGGCCATAAGGCAGAGAGGATCGAGAAAAGGGGTCGCAGTTGGTCGCCGTTAGTGGCATTTAGTGGCAGTTGCGGACTGGACGGCAAGGAGGACAAAGTGATGTAAGGGGCATAGGCATATACGTATATAGTACCCCCCCTTTGATCCGTCAGGTCGTCAGGACATCGGTAAACACGGGCGATTTTGAGCTTTTGATCCGTCAGGTTATCCGTCAGCATCCGTCAGCATCCGTCAGGACCCGGTAAACACGGGCGATTGTGAATCTGCAATCCGTCAGGACACGGTAAATACGGTCTGTTTTGAGTATCAAATGCATCAGGGACCGGTAGATGCGGTGGAGCGTTAATCTAAAATCCGTTTGGACACGGTGAACACGGGTTGTTTTGAATGTACGAGGCATAAGGTCACGGTAAATGCGGGCTATTTTGAATCTGCGTAGCTGAAGGAAGAGGAAGAGAAAGAGGAGGAGGAAGAGGCCGGAGCAAAAAATTACTCAGATTTGGTCAGACGTGGTCAGATTTACTCAGATGCGGTTCGGCACATGGAACCGTGAGCCCGAATAACAGTTCGCCCTGAAAAGAGCGAAGTGTTATTTGGCGCGAGTAAGTGTGATTAACCGGTATCCCCTGTTATCGGCTGTTACCAGACTGTTAGTTGCCAGCGGAGAGAGAGCGCGCGCAGGGGGTGTGATTTTAGCCGTGACACGTGACAAATGCCTATTTACCGAGGGATTTTGATTTTGGAGGCGTGACAACCCGTGACGTGCGACATGAAGCTGCAACATTCAGTGCTTAATATGGACAGTTCCTGAATTAAGTCCT
>DATMQA010000065.1:0-16550 GCA_035566895.1 Binatia bacterium | reverse complement strand
CATCCATCATCACCAGCCGGTCGGTTTTATCGGGGTAACGGGCGGCATACGCATATGCAACCGTTGCGCCAATGTCATGCCCGACGACCGCAGCACGATCGATACCGAGTTGAGTAAGAACGGACCGGATATCGGCTGCTTGTGTTTTCTTATCGTAGCCACCGGCGGGACGTGAGGAAAGCCCCATGCCGCGCAGGTCTGGCACGACCACTCTGTGGTCGCGTGCAAGCTCGGCAGCCATAGGCGCCCACATATCGCCTGTATCTCCGAATCCGTGAAGCAGCACGACCGCCGGGCCTTGTCCGCCGACTCGGACATGAATTGTCGCGCCGTCGGTCTGAATCTCCTGAGTCTGGAAGTTGGCCGGAAATACGGATTGAGCACTTGCGTGGGCAGCATCGAGCGCGGTGACCTGTTGAGCAAGGCCCTGGAAAGCTGAGAATGCAAGCGCCGCCGCCGCCACGCATGATAATTTGCCGTGGGCGAGCCAGTGAGTCTTGCCTTTGGTTTGTATTGTGTTCATGCGTTTCTTTCTTTTTTGTGTTCTTTTGTTACCACTTGGCTCCAGCATGCGCGCCCCCATCAACTCGGATGTTCTCGCCATTCACCATCGTCGCCCCCTGCAGGTAAAGCACGGCATCCACCATGTCTGAGACTTCAACCAGTCGCGGAATCGGATGCAGTGTTTTCAGGAACTCGTGGTCGTTATTCGCGTGCATCGGCGTGTTCACGACTCCCGGTGAGATCGTATTGGCTCGAATGCCGTCTGCCACGTATTCCATTGCCAAGGCTCGGCTGAAGGCGGGCATTGTTGACTTGGTTATGACTGGCAGCGAAATCGGCGCTCCAGCGAGCGGCTGATCTACCAAGGTCGTAGAAATGCTCACGATATGTCCTGACTTCTGCTTGCGCATTTGCGCAACCGCCTGCTGCGTTATAAAAAAGTACCCGGCCACATTCGTACTGATCATCATTTCGAAATCCTCGGGTGTATAATCAGTAAATGGCTTCGGGATGTAGATGCCTGCGTTGTTGACGAGGAGATCGATGCGGCCAAAGTGTTTGACGGCAGCTTCCGCCACCTTCACCGCCACATCCTTTTTGCCGATGTCGCCGTCCACCAGGACGAGATCTCCGGAGGCTTTCAACTCCTTTGATTTACTGATCGTGCGTGAATTGGCCACGACCCGATAACCGCGTTCGAGCAGCGCCCGGGTTATACCCAGGCCGATGCCGCTGGAAGCGCCCGTGACGATGGCCGTTTGATGTTCTTTAAGTTTTGCATCCATAAATTGTTTCCGTTTTGCGTTAAGTGTTGCGCGCGAGTTTCTGCTATTCGTCAGCTTTGCAATCCTCATGCCAAAGGGATTTTGGGGTGATGACGTTTGATGAAAAGGACTCCCGGTCAATGCTTTCGAGCGGTGAAATTTGCGAAATCACGAAGCGGCACGGAAATCAAGCGCGGCGCCTGCGCGTCGTCCGGCGGACGCGCAGACGTTGGAAGGTCACTTGCATTCCTGATGCAGCAGTAGTTATCCTGAAGGGTAGCGAAGTTGATGACCTGCCATGAAGGCCCAACGGGAAGAGACGGCAAACGCCGTCACGATGATCGAGTTGCTTCGGCTCGAAATGCAGGCTCGCGGGCGTGAACTTGCCAAGTGCGGTCGGAACGTCGCCGTTTCTCTCCCGGTTGAAAGAGGTCGCCCGCTTCATCGAGGCTGCGCGAGGAGTATCAATCGTTCGAGCCGCTCAGCCGACCACGCCTGTTCGGGACCCACATTGCAGAAAATCCATGGAGGACATTATGAAGAAGGCCGCGCCACCCATTCCCTTTGCCGGCTCTCAGCTCGGCGATATACGCCATGTCTGTGCGTTCTTCAACAGCGACGATGAAGCCTATCGCGTATTGCTTCCGTTCATTAAGGGCGGGTTCGAGTGTGGCGACAGGGCGATTCACGTCGTTAATCCAGATAAACGTTTTGACCATGAACAACGGCTGACTGCGGCAGGGATTGACACGACCGCCGCCCAACAGAGCGGGCAATTCGAGCTTCGGAGCAACACCGAAACATACCTCCGGGACGGCCGTTTCGATCAGGATCGAATGCTGGAGGTGTTTGAGCAATTCGGCAGCGGCAACGCCAGGGGAGGGTTTCCGCTCAGCCGGATTGTCTGCCAGATGGACTGGGCGGCTGAAGGCCGGTCGCACATCGACAATCTCATTGAGTTCGAATCACGGGTAACTGATGTGTGGCGACGCCACGACGACGCGGTCATCTGCGTATACGATCTTGCGAAGTTTGGAGGAGACGCAGTGATTGATATAATGCGGACGCATCCAATGATCATCATCGGCGGCATACTCCAGCAGAATCCGTTCTTTGTACCGCCGGAGGAGTTCCTCCGTGAGCTTCGCGAACGGCGTGCCGGGCTGACTTCGCCGCCCCCTACGATGGCCTGACATGCAAGTGCAGTTCGAACATCCCGCTGAGGAGATCAAGCACCTTCGTCGCTGCATCAATGATCTGGTCAGCGTCCTCGCTCTTCCAGCCATGTGGAGTGGCGGCGAGCCGTCCCGGATTGTTCGCACCCTGCTCGACGTGCTGCTGGAAATGCTCCACCTGGATCTGGTCTATGTGCGGCTGAAAGAACCAACCGGAGAGGCACCCATCGAGATGGCCCGGGTCGCCCAACCCCAAAGCCTGACGGCTGGTCCGCAGCAGATTGGAGAATTGTTCCACCGGTGTTTGGGAGAGGACCCGCAGAACTGGCCGTCGTCGGTGCGGAACCGCATTGGAGACCAGGACATTTCCATCGTACCCTTGCGACTGGGGTTGCAGGGAGAAATCGGTTTTATCGTAGCGGGCTCTCAGCGTCTGAATTTCCCAGGGCAGACCGAGAGACTTCTCCTGAGCGTCGCGGCGAATCAGGCAACGATCGGGCTGCAGGAAGCGCGGCTGTTGAGCGAACAAAAGCGGATCGCCAAGGAACTTGATCAAAGGGTCGCGCAACGAACTTCAGAACTTGCCGCAGCCAATGAAGAGCTGAAAAAGGAGGTTGCGGAGCGCCGACGGGCAGAAGAAGCCGTGCGCGAAAGCGAGCGCAACGCGCGCTTGATTCTAGATAGTATTCCCGGCCAGGTCGCAACCTTGACGCCGGTCGGTGAGGTCGAAGCCGTCAACAAACAACTCGTCGAATACTGCGGCAGGCCACTGGAGGAACTGAAGCAATGGGGGACCAGTGACACGGTTCATCCTGACGACCTCCCTCGCGTCATAGAGACTTTCACACACTCGATCACTTCAGGCGATCCATATGACTTCGAGACACGGATTCGACGTTCCGATGGCACTTATCGATGGTTTCAGGTTTGCGGGCTTCCCATTCGGCACCCGGACGGACGCATCGCCCGCTGGTGCTCTCTGCAGACCGACATTGATGAGCGGAAACGCGCGGAGCAGGCCCTGCAGCGCAGTGAAGCATTTCTAGCCGAAGGCCAGCATCTCGCCCGAATAGGCAGTTTTTCCTGGCGTGTCGCAACGGACGAGATCGCATGGTCAGAGCAGCTCTATCGCATATTCGAGTTTGACCAGGGTTTGACCGTTACGCTGGAACTGATCGGCGGTCGAGTGCATCCAGAAGACCTCCCGATGTTGAATGATATGATCAACCGGGCGCGAGGCGGTTTCAGCGACTTTGAGTACGAGCACCGCCTGCTGATGCCCAACCGCTCTGTGAAACACCTGCACCTGATTGCGCACGGCAACCGCAACGCCGATGGACAATTGGAGTTCATCGGCGCAGTTCAGGACGTGACGCAGCGTCGGCTCGCGGAGGAAGCGCTCGACAAGGTTCGCTCGGAGCTCACCCATGCTGCCAGAGTCACGAGCCTCGGAGAATTGACCGCATCGATTGCGCACGAAGTCAACCAGCCGCTCGGCTCCATTACCAACAATGCCAACGCCTGTCTCAGCCTCCTGGCGCACGGCACTCCGCCGCTCGACGAAATTCGGGAAGCGCTGACAGAAATAATCCAGGGCACCGACCAGGCAAGCGCTGTAATCTCACGAGTTCGGCAGTTGGTAAGGAATGCCCCATCCGAGCGAACCGTTCTCAATTTAAGGGATGTTGTCGCGGACGTGTTAGTGCTCGCTCGACATGAATTCGCTGCGCGGCAGGTAACCATCCTGACTGAACTGGCAGAGGATCTGCCCCCGGTTGCCGGAGATCGAGTGCAACTCCAACAGGTTTTGCTGAATCTGGTAGTTAACGGGATGGAGGCAATGAACGCCACCGAGGCATCGAAACGCGCTCTGGTCATTCGCGGCCGCCCTGAAATACGGGACAAAGAGCGTGTGGTCCTGCTTACCGTGCAGGATGCCGGCATGGGATTCAAACGCGATGAGATGGACCGGCTCTTTGAGGCTTTCTACACGACCAAACCTCAAGGGATGGGTATGGGGCTGGCAATCAGCCGCTCGATCATCGAGGCACATGGTGGCCGGCTGTGGGCTGAGACGAATCAAGGACCGGGCGCAACCTTTCTGTTCAGTCTGCCGGATGCAGGCAATACCAAATCATGAACGCGGTCGAGCCCATTGTGTTTCTAGTGGATGACGATCAGTTGTTTCGCCGTTCCACCGAGCGTCTCATTCGCACGGCCGGGTTGAATGTCCAACCATTCTCTTCCGCCCGCGATTTTCTCAAGAGCCCGCGACCGGAAGGTCCCGCCTGCCTTGTCCTCGACGTGCGGATGCCAGGCCTGAGCGGCATGGACCTGCAACGTGAGCTGGCTCAATCGGGCTTCCATATTCCAATTATTTTCATCACCGGGCACGGGGACATCCCCATGTCAGTGCGCGCGATGAAAGCGGGAGCGGTGGAATTTCTGACCAAGCCATTTCGCAGCCGTGTTTTGCTGGACGCCATCCAAGCTGCCATCGAGCGCGATCGGTCGGTGCTCCAAAAGGAGTCTGAAACCCGGGAATTGCGAAAACGTTATGAACAACTCACGCCACGTGAGCGAGAGGTAATGACCCTGGTTGCCAAGGGCCTCCTTAACAAACAGGTCGCCGGCGAGCTCTCCACAACCGAGGCCACAATCAAATTTCATCGCGCCCACATCATGCAAAAGATGCAGGCGAATTCTCTCGCCGATTTGATTCGGATGGTTGAAAAGCTTGGCTCGTCCAGGCAGCGCTAGAGCTGTCCAATAGAACCTTTTCCTATCGGGGGTCAGCAGGCTCACGCCGGATGACTGTTGCAATCTGTTCCGCCCGGGCGTTTATGAAATAGCCAGTTGGCATAAAGCCCGGGACCAGAACGCATGTGACGTCGCGGCGACACCGCGTCCGCAGGAAGACGCGGTCCGCCCGGTTTTCGGCTCTGCACGGAACAGCCGTTTTACGTTCCAAAGCATTGCCCAAGAGGCGTTTCATCAAACCCCATCCGTCCGTCACCCCTGTTGGCATCAACACTGCATTAGAAGCGGCATGACGGAGACTCGCGCGGAATAGCGCGCGGGCAAACCGTGAAACAAAAGTGTATATGGACAGAATCACAATAGGAAATGCGGCTGTCGCAAAGGACCTAACGCAAACATTCACTGGAAAGGCAGGTCCGTGAGATACCCCAGACAATCAAAAACCTGCGTTGTTCTTGTCCACGGCGCTTTTGCCGACGCAACAACAAAAACAACGAACAAACCAGATACGAAAATGAATATTAAAAACCAAATCGAACCGACTACAAACGTAAGATCATACCCTCCCGCCGGCCCGGACAATGGCAGCAACCCAAGGGGGTTGTTTGCGGCCGGCTGGTCGGCCTGTTTCCCAAGTGCGATGAAGCAGGTAGTCTCGAAAATGAACGTGAAGCTCGCATTGTTGGTGGCTGGCGCTCTCACTATAGGCGCCGACCCATCGCCGGTGGCAGCCGCGGCGTCCTCGGTAAAAAACGTTGTTTTGGTCCATGGGGCCTTTGCGGACGGATCAAGCTGGGCCAAAGTCATTCCTCTGCTTGAGGCCAGGGGTCTGCAGGTAACAGCGGTCCAGAATCCACTTTCCTCGCTGGCGGATGACGTCGCGGCAACACGGCGGGCCATTGCCAGGCAGGATGGCCCCGTCATTCTTGTCGGACATTCCTGGGCCGGGATGGTTATCAGCGAGGCTGGAAACGACCCTAAGGTTGCCGGGCTTGTTTACATAGCGGCGCTCGTGCCAGACGTGGGGCAGGCAGCCAGCGACGTGCTCAAGCCTTACGCGGCCAGCCCTGGTAACGCCGAAATAAAGCCTGATGCTGCGGGTTTCCTTTCGCTCACCCGCAAAGGAATCGACGAGGACTTCGTCCCCGATCTTCGGCCGGCCGAAAGAGCCATCGTCTATGCAACTCAGGGTGCGTGGAATTCGGCTTGCTTCGCCGATAAAGTGTCGGTCCCGGCCTGGACGACAAAACCGTCGTGGTTCATCGCCGCAGCTAACGACCGGATATTGCCGCCCGAGTATGAGCGGGCAGTCGCGGAGCATATCCATGCGACAACGACGACTCTTGCCACCGGCCATGTGCCAATGTTATCCAGACCAAAGCAGGTAGCCGAGGTAATCATCGAGGCTGCTAACACGCCGGTCACCGCACTCGATACCGTCCGCGCAAGTGCTCAATCCGTTCCGCCGCTCTCAGGCGTCCTGGGGCAGGTCAAGTCAGTGACACCCAATTCGATTGAGATTGGAACAAAATCGGGAATTGTGAGTCTCGAAATCACGCGGCCTCTCACGACGTATCGGCAGGTTCCCTCCGACCTGAGTCAAGTGACATCGGACTCGTACATTGGTGTCGCTTCAGAGGAGGCGCTGGACGGAACCGAGGTGGCAAAACAAATCATTGTCTTTCCAGCAGAATTGCGCGGTGCCGCTGAAGGCAGCGTCCTGTTGGATGCACCAGCCGGCGAGCCCAGGCGCAGCCGCATGACGAACGGGGCCGTTTCGGGTCAGCCAGTCGCCCAATCGCGCTCACGCATGACCAATGGCGTCCTGCAGAAGGGCAGCGGCACGACTCTCGTCGTGAGCTATCAGGACGGCTCTCGGACGGTTTCCGTGCCGCCTGGTGTTCCGGTAACTAAAGTTGAGGCTGGCAGCGTGGCAGTAGAGGCCGGCGGCATCGCCTACGCCGTGACCGCCAAGCAACCCAACGGTGAGCTTGCAACCAGCAGCATTTTCGTGGTTTCCGCCCCGGTACCCCAGACCACGAATTGAAAACTGGAGACTCTGCCCATGGCTTGCAAAATGCAGCTCAATGACGCGCCTGGCCGCGTGGCTTCCTCGCGGCCGGGCGCGCGTCTTGTCCGCAAACACCATCTGTTGGTGCGAGTGAGTCATTGGCTGAACGTTCTGCTTCTCGCGGGCCTGATAGTGAGCGGCATCTCCATTTACTGGGCGTCGCCCATTTATCAACACAGACCGGACCCGCACACTGGCAACTCCGACTACTTCGCTGATGCCGGTGTCTGGCTCTGCGCTCATGTCCCCTGGTTGCACAGCTATGCGAGCCCGTCCGACTGGATATACAACCATTTCAGCCTCGGCCCGTACATGCTCGCCCCAGCGATGCGTCTTCACTGGTGCTGTGCCTACTTATTCATGGCGAACGCGGTGGTGTATCTCGCTGGCCTGTGGCTCGGGGGCGACTGGCGTTCTCTCCTGCCGCGGGCGAGCGACGGCCGCGGTGCACTGTTTATGGCCAAATACTATCTGGGCGCACCTTTCGCCTTGCTCCGGCGGCGCCGGGGCGTCCCTCCCCGTTTCAACTCGAAATACAACCCACTCCAGCGACTGGCGTATTTTTCAATTCCCATCGCCGGTTTGTTGTCTGTTGTCACTGGTTGGGCGATTCACAAACCCATGCAGCTTTCCTGGCTTGCAGCGCTCCTGGGCGGATTCGACCGGGCGCGGGTCTGGCATTTCTGGCTGATGTGCCTCTTCATCACCTTTGTCGTGCCCCACGTCATTCTGGTTTTCGCGGCCGGTTGGGACACGGCGCGCAGCATGATCACAGGATGGTCCAAAAGATGGGAGATGGGAGGTCAATCTCATGAGCCTTGACAAGAATGACGCGCAGTCAAAGCCTGCAAAGGCGTCTCCACCGAGACCGGAATCTCGCGGCGTATTCCCCGAACGGAGCCCTGAGATCATCCAAGTCACCCCCCAGGTCGCGCGCCGATGGACTCGCCGCGATTTTCTTACTTTTGGCGCAGGCGCAGTCGTGGCATTGGGAGTTGCGGCTTCCCAGTTACCTCCGACCACACTCCAGAGACTGGGCCTAAAATTCTGGCCGCGTAACCAGTGGCTCCTGAACAAAGCTCAGCGATTTGATGATGATGTGGCGGAATTGCTCTATTCACCGAATCGCCTGGTGCCCACCTATACAAAATCCCAGATTACGCCGCTCATAAATAACTACAACGGAGCCACGCCAGATCCGGGTTACATTCCGAGATGGCGTTTGACTCTCGATGGACTCTCATCCGGCCTGGCCGCCTCACTTGATATACGAAACCTTTTAACCCGCTTTCAGCTCCACGACCAGATTACGCGCCTTGTGTGTGTAGAGGGTTGGAGCGCAATCGCCTGGTGGTCCGGCTTGAGGTTCGAGGACCTGCTGCAAGCCTACCCGCCTGTTTCCCAGGCAAACTGGGCCTTCATCGAATCATCAGTCAATCTCGCTCCCAGCGGGAATCCTGACCCGTATTACGTGTCCCTTGATTTGCTGACTGCGCGGCACCCGCAGACGCTACTTGCGACTCACTATAATGGACAGCCATTGACTGTCGAACACGGAGCTCCGTTGCGGTTGATTGCACCGATGAAATTTGGACTGAAGAATATCAAAGCGATTACCCGGATTACTTACGTCAAGGACGAACCAAAAGACTATTGGGCCGAGCGGGGGTATTCTCGATATGACGGTATTTAGCTGGCGGGCGCAACGGGACCTGAACCCGGGAAGCTCCCATTGCTGGGATCATTTTTGATAGACTTGGGTGGCCGTTTTGAGAAACAAGTCGCGCGCGGCCCATTGGTCGCCACTCGTGCATTGGACCATGAAAACGGCCACCATTCCATTTGTGGGGTTGACGGACAGGTCGGTGCCGTAGGCGCCGTCGTGGCCAAACATGCCGTTTCGCAAATGGTAACCTAGGCTGTAACCAACGCCGGTTGCTCCGGTCTGTTTCTTTCGCAATTCCTCCATAGCTGCGTGGGAAAGGTAGCGCTTGCCGTCCAATTCCCCGTCGTTGGCCAGCATGAGGCCATAGCGGAAAACATCGTGCGTGGTGGAGAACAAACCGCCGGCGGCTTCGGGGAAACGGTGAACGTGGTCATGGAACGGCTTCGTCAGAAAGTCAATGCCGCCTTTGGCGTAGCCGTCCTTGTGCCTATTTGGGCCGTAAGCACCGGCCAACCGCGCAATCTGCGCCTCACTGGGCCAAAAAGTTGTCTCGGTCATTTGTAATGGATCAAAAAAGCGCTTTTGCAGAAACTGCTCGTAAGGCATTCCGCTGACGATTTCAACAATGCGCGCGGCGATGTTCATCCCTTGGTTGCCATAGGCGTATTTGTCGCCGGGCTGCCATTGGAGCGGGCCGGTGACGGAACTCAATGCACGGGCCTTCAACGGCGTGCTGTCCTTGCCCGTCGCTTGTTGAAGCTCCGACAGTCCGGTCAGGCCGCTGGTGTGGCTCAGCAAATGCCGGATCATCACGGGACGAACCAAACGCTTCAGCAGAACGTGATTCTCATCCTTTTCTTCCACCACCATCCATTTCGCCAGTTGCGGAATATAATTGGTGACGGGATCGTCCAGGCTGACTTTACCTTCATCCACCAGCATCATGATGGATGCGCCGGCGAACATCTTGGTCATGGAAGCGACCCAAAACACATTGTCTTCGCTGATCGGCTTCTTCGCCTCGACATCGGCATAGCCGAGGAAGTTTTTGTAATGAACCCTTCCGGTCTTGTCGGCAATAATGGCTATGATGCCCGCCAGCTTATAGCTGTCCAGGTAGGGCTGCATGGCCACCGTCACTTCCGGACTGGCGGGCGGTTCGTCTTCAGCGAAGCTGGCGGTGGCATAGACCCCGGCCAGCAAACACAAAAATGAGGCGCATAGTTTTTTCATAATATTTGATTGAATTAGACCTAGACCAAAGGTTAGGGCCGGCCCTGACCAAAGGGGAGTAGAATTCCTCCATGCGACCGGCGAACCTAAGGCATGAACAATAGCGGTAGAGGGAAAGCATCGAATTCAAAAAACAAGAATCTCGGCGAGGCCCTCATTTCGCTTGTGGACGATGACCGATTGATGAGGAGTTCCACCCGGAGGCTGCTTCTCGCTGACGGATTTCGTGTGGAGGCTTTTGCGTCAGCGGAAGAATTTCTGGCGTCGGGGCTGGCTGAAGAGACAGCCTGTCTGATACTGGATTTGCGCATGCCTGGCATGAATGGTTTGGAGCTGCAGCGCCGCCTGGCTGGGGACTTCAATCCGGTTCCCATCATTTTCCTGTCTGCTCACGCTTCTGCTGATGACGAGCGCCGGGCCTTGCAGGCAGGCGCTGTTGAGTTTCTGCAAAAACCAGTCAATAAAAATGTGCTGCTGCTCGCCATACGCAACGCACTCAAGACCTCGCCCGATGACAAAGGAAAGATCTAATGAATACGACCATTGAAGAATCGGCCGCTCCTGCGCGAGGAGATTTGGCCTGGAAGCGATCAGGCTCGGACCTTCTGGACGGCAACGAAACAGAAAGCGTTACGCGCGCTCAACGCCGCGATGACCGAGTCGGAAATGCCTGCTCTCTCGCTCTGTCACCGTCGCTCGAAAATCATAAGAGTTCCACAAGCAAGCCAATATGCTTTGAAGAGCGTGTACCTTCCGCAGACACCCTTGAGGAGATCATTGGGAGAAGCACTGTGATGAGCGCTTTGTGCAAACAGGTTAAAGTTGTCGCCCCGACCGGTTCTACCGTCCTCATTTTAGGAGAGACGGGCACCGGGAAGGAACTTATTGCGCGAGCGATCCACAACCTGAGCCCGCGCCGCGACCGTCCGTTTATCAAGGTGAACTGCGCCGCGATTCCGGCCGGACTGCTCGAAAGCGAACTGTTCGGTCACGAACGTGGCGCATTCACCGGGGCAGTTAACCGACGGATCGGACGCTTCGAAATGGCAGACGGCGGCACGCTGTTTCTCGACGAAATCGGAGACATCCCCCTTGAGTTGCAGCCGAAGCTGTTGCGCGTGCTCCAGGAGCAGGAATTTGAACGTATTGGCAGCACTCAGACCACGCGGGTGAGTGTGCGAATCGTGGCGGCTACCAGCCGCGACCTGGCGCGCATGGTCGCCGCCAGGGAATTCCGGCCTGACCTCTATTATCGCTTGAACGTTTTTCCTCTGCGCGTGCCAGCTCTGCGGGAACGGTCCGAAGACATCCCGCTGTTGGTTCGCCATTTTGTTGAACTTTACTCCGGGAGGGCGAGCAGACGAGTTACTGAGGTTCCAGTTGAAGCGATGGAGGCTTTGGTGCGCTACCAGTGGCCCGGGAATGTTCGTGAATTGCAAAACGTCGTGGAGCGGGCGGTAATTCTCTCGCCGGGCAAGGTCCTGCGGCCGTGTCTGGAGGAATTGCAATCATTGTCTCAGACGACCGGGGCGGTTGGTCTGGACCAGGTGGATGATAGAACAACGCTCAAAGACGTGGAACGCGAGCACATCATCCGGGCTCTGGCCGCAACTAACTGGGTTCTTGGAGGTCCAAAGGGCGCCGGGGCCAGACTCGGGTTGGCGCGAACGACGCTAATCGCCAAGATGAAAAAGCTCGGTATTTCCCGTGCCCAAGCGTGAAAGTGTTTCCAGTTGGAGCCATCGGCAAATGCGCCGTGTAATGGTTCGGACGAACCGCTCTATGCTTTTCGACTCTTGAGAAATGCAACCACCTCCGCCGCGTGCCGGTCTGGCGGGAAGATTGGGTAGAAAACCTGTCCGATAATGCCAGACAGGCAAACCAGCGTCAGACGGCGCACCAGCCGCATCGAATCCACCGCGAAAGTCGGCAGAGAAAGCGCATCAATGAATGCGAAGCCCTCGTCGCTCAATAATTCAAAAGGCAGCCGCAACCGGTCGTGGGCTTCGCGCTGATAATCGCTTGCTTGCGTGCTTAGTCCAAAGACTTCTGCGCCCAGCCGTCGCATCTCCGCGTGCAAGTCGCGGAAGCCGCACGACTCCGGTGTGCAGCCGCGCGCGCCGGGAATGGCGTCCCACCCTGCCGGAAGGGGAACACCAGGGCGGCCTGTCATCGGATAAGCGTAAAGTACAATTAGCCCGGTCTGCCGGCGCAGATTGACACGTTGGTTTGACGTGGCAAGGAGGGCAATGTCCGGAAGGCGCTTCCCCGGAAGATGAGCGCAAGCCCCGTCGTCCACAGGGACAGGCAGGTTTGCGGGAAGCTGCGCGTATGGCCCTTCGTTCATCAGCGACTTTAGCACTCCTTAGCGATACTTAGCTTTAATTTTTTTTCCGGACCCTTTGCCGGCCACTCTTTCAAGCCTGTCCGCCGTCAGACAAGATTCGTCGCACAATACATAGTGGAGAGCTGTGTCGGCGAGCGCGACCGGCCCCCGAGAATATCAAAAATGAGAAAACAACCACCGCCCAGAAACCAGGCGCCCGATGAGCGCCTTTTCCCTGCATGTTAACACTATTTAACACTCGTGCAGCCTCTTGGAGGCTCTTGTACGATAATTAATAATTTTTCCACCGCACTGCACGACCTCAGGGTAAGGCGACGAAACCCGCCAGGCTCTGAACGACCTATTGCTCAGACTGAAACCGCAAAAGCAAATATGAAAGCCCTCAATCACCCGCCGCCCAGAACCCCCGCACCCTCGCCGCCGCCCCCCATCCACCCCATCCCGCTCCCGCGGTTTTAACCTTTTTTAGCGGTTTTTAACCTTTTTTAACACTAATTTTTTTTCATGACCGATTTCACCCCGATGCCAAGCTCAACACCCCTTCCGGAACCCCGCCAAGGTAAAATCGCGGAATTCGCCCCCACTCATAGCCTGGCTCAAACCGCCTATTGGCTTCGCAGCGAGGGCTCCAAACCTCTGCCTCAGCGGTTTTCCCGGTTTCTCCGCTGGTATCGGTCACCCCCACCTCACCCCTTGGCGGAAACAACGATGCATCGTTGCGTCGCGCGGCGTTTTAGGCCATGTTAGCTCGCATGAATCCAGTTGCAGATGTACAGGCGGGAAACGGCATTGGCTTGGAGGTCTTCCCCGAGTCCGGGACGTTTTATCGTACGGCTTTGGAAAGCCTCTCCGAAGGGGTGATGATTCTGGATGGTGACTGCCGAATCATTTACGCCAATCGGTTGGTATACGAGATCACGGGTTATTCGCCCGAGGAACTGCTCGGCCAGACCCCTTATCTCTTGCGCGCCGACCCGCAACCTGCCGATTGCGCGGCCAGCAAAACGCCGCCGGACGAGCCCAAATGCTTCGAATTCGAAATGAAACGCAAGGATGGCCGGCTGCATTGGATGTACGTGAAATCGACTCCGTATCGCAACGAGCGGGACGAGGTGGTCGGCCGGGTCGTGGCGTTGAGTTGCATCGCGAAGCAGAAGAACCTCGAGTTCGAAAACGAATTCCTCCAGGACGAGGTCCGGGCCAGCTTCGGCAACATCATCGGGCGCAGTCCGGCGCTCCAGAAAGTCCTGGCGCAAATTACCACCGTCGCCCCGACCGAGGCCAACGTGATCATTTTAGGAGAGTCCGGCACCGGCAAGGAACTGGTGGCGCGGGCGATTCATGACTTGAGCTCGCGCAAAGACCGCTCGCTGGTCCGGGTCAATTGCGCCTCCATTCCCAAGGAGTTGTTCGAGAGCGAATTCTTTGGCCATGTCCGGGGCTCGTTTACTGGCGCCATCAAAGACCGGGTCGGTCGCTTTGAGCTGGCCGATGACGGCACTCTCTTTCTCGACGAAATCGGTGAAATTCCCCTGGACCTGCAAAGCAAACTGCTGCGCGTGTTGCAGGAGGGCCAGTTCGAGCGGGTCGGAGACGAGCGCACCCGTACCGTAAAGGTGCGCCTCATCGCCGCCACCAATCGCGACCTGCTGGCCGAGGCCAAAGCCAGCCGCTTCCGCCTCGACCTCTACTATCGTCTGAGCGTTTTCCCGATCGAAGTGCCGCCCTTGCGCGAGCGCCTTGAAGACGTGGGGGAGCTGGCTCAGCACTTCATCAAGCAAGCCGCCCGCCGCCTCGGCGTTACCCAGCCGCGCCTGACAAAACTTCAGGTGCAGGAATTGCAGGACTATGACTGGCCTGGCAACGTGCGCGAGTTGCAGAACGTCATCGAACGTGCGGTCATTCTTGCCCGCGGTGGCAAGCTTCAATTCGACCTGCCCCATCGCAGCAACAGCGAAGCGCGCCCGAATCGCGCCACGGTTGTTTCACAGCGCGCGGAGGAGGAAGACCTGTCTTTCGATGAACTGGAAGTTCGCGAGCGCGAGATACTGGTGGCCGGTCTGCGCAAGACGAATTGGAAAATCTATGGCGCCGATGGCGCCGCCGCGTTGTTGCGAATCAAGCCGACGACTCTCGTCTCAAAGATGAAGCGCTTGAAGGTCCAGAAAGAGCGAGCCTGAATCCTCTTCCAGCGCGGCTGCCCAAACCGGTGAGGCGGGCGGGCGTTCGAGCATTTCCAGCGCGGCCCGGAGAATCATTTTACCAGTTGGAAGAACGCCGCGGCCCTGGCCATTGGCAGCGCGACGGAGTACTGGTTACCGGTTAGGACCGCCGGTTGCGGGACTGGCGTCCAATTCGCCGGGACCAGTGAGGGAGTGGATTGAAGTTGGAAGCCGGCCGCGCTTGCCGACCAGGAGAGGACTGCATTGGTGCCGGAAAGGTTGAGCGCGAGGACCAGTGGGCTGGTGATGAGCTCCGTGATTTGGGTCGACCACGCGGTTTGACTCGATGGGTACTGGGTGAGGCTCCAGAACCGGGTCGGGTCGGACGGGTCCGGGCTGATAGCGCTGTAGTCGCCCCAGCGGCTGATGGAAGTAATGTTGGTCCGGTATCCGGCCAGGCCGGCTTTGAGCAGCACCGGGTTGCCGAACGTAAGGCTGCCATTGCTCGGCTCACCCACCATCGCGTAGGAACTGATGAACGAATTGGTGCCGCAGGAATTAAAGACGATGACGACGGTTCCGGCGGCGTTGGCGGCAATCGCCGGATAAAAGAGGTGCGACACCGGGTCGGTGATGGTGCCGCTCTGGATCAGGGTTTGGTTCGTGGCGTTAACCTGGAACCACTGAATCGCAGCGCGGTTGTCCACTTCTACAGAGTGGGTTGCATAAAGGACATCGCCGATGCGGTACACCACCGCGCTGAAGCGCGCGTCGCCATCGTCCAGGTTATCGGCGCCGCCGGGCTGCGGCGGGTCGATGGGGACCGTGTAGGGTGGGACGAAAATGGAGCCGGGAGCTGAAAGTGCAAGGTCGCCGGGGAGGACCGCGTTTCTGAGCGTGAACGCGACCAGGTTCGAGTGAGATTGGAGATCAGTACCGAGATTGCCCACTGCCAGAACGGCTTCAGGCGTGGAGGCCAAGCCGAGCGTCACCGCGGGTTGGAGGACCATGCCATAGGTGGCGTAGTCCAGCAGGCCCGAGGAGGTGAGTCTGGCGACGCTCGGGGGGCTGGCCAGCAAATCCTGCTTGGGAATCCAGTTCAGGAGCGAGCCGACGGGATTGTCGCCGTCAAACATGTCCCCACTCAAGTAAACGCCGGTAGCGTCGATTCCGAGAGTCGGGAAATCGGCGAGATATCCGTTCAGCGAGTCGGCCGTCCAGGCCACACCGTTCCAGGTCCCGGTCGGGTCCGCATTGGCCGAGACCGCCAGCAGGAAGCGGTTACCGCCGCTGTAGGGGACGTCCACCATGGAAGCGAACCAGCGTTGGGACGCGGCATCGAAGAGGATGCGCGGGTCACTCACAAAGGCCGACGGGACGGAAACACCGGCGCTTCTCCAGAACGCGTCGTCCGTTTCCGTTTGGATGGGCGAGCCATTGGTCTTGGTGAAGACGGAGAATCGGCCATTGATGAACTCGACAACGTTGGACGGGCCAACCGCCAGGCCCGCGTCCGGCGGCCGGTCGAAAGAGTCGATTCCGTAAGTGGCGCCGGTGAAGTTCTGTCCAACTCGAAGTGTAACCGCCGCTGGACTGGCCCAGGCCAAAAGCAATGAACTTGCAAGCGGGAGACAAAACCGCAATGGCAGAATGGGCATGATGGTCGCAGGATGATAAAGTGGCAAGCAGGCGAATAGCAAGCTAAAAGGTGGGGTTATGGCGTGTAAGGGCGCAACCCAGTTTCTTGCAGGGGGGTGTAGAATCCGTGCATGAACGCGACCTGTCGAGAATGTGTCGTTCCCCAAAACCAATTGGAACCAGTGGCGGTGCTGGCCGCACGGGCGGCTTGTGCGTTGGATAGGTCCATC
>DATMQA010000064.1:0-57632 GCA_035566895.1 Binatia bacterium | reverse complement strand
CGCGAGCCCTCGCCCTCGCGCTCCTATCACTTCCAACGCCGTGTGCGAAAACTCGTGTTCTGAACATGCTCTCCTTATTTCAACGGCAGTGCACCCCTACCCCCGCCCGGACCGGGTCCCCGTTTCGCCGCTCTCTGACCTATCCCGAGTAATTCCGAGTAATTCCGAGTAATTCCGAGTGCAAAATTAAAAAGACACCGCTGTACCATCGCACCCCCCCACTCTCCAGATTTTGGACACTCCATTTCCACCCCACCACCGCAGCTCAACCTTCATTCCGGGCCGCTCTCCCGGCATTCGTCACTGCCCGAACCTGCCCGAAACCCAGGCGAACACTAAAAATATTCTCCCTCCACCGCCTCGTCGCCGAGGGCCTATCCCCGAACTGAAAAATGAGGACGAGGAGGAAGAGCTTGATCAGCGTTTGTCCAATTCGACGAGGGCGAGGCGGAGTTTGCGTTCGATGGCCTGGTGACGTTCGGTGATGAGGATTTTGCCGCCGTCGAGTTCGCGGACGTAGAAGCTGTCGATGGCGGCGCCGCGTTCGGTGCAGATTCTGGCGGCCGAGATGTCGAGGTCGAGTTCGGTCAGGGTCTGGGAGATGGTGTAGAGGAGGCCGATGCGGTCTTCGGTTTCGATTTCGATGAGGGTGCGGGTCTCGGAGGAATCGTTGTCGAAGCGGACGCGGGTGGGGATGCGTTCGCCGAGGTAAGCCTGGTAAGCCGGGCGGGTGATTTTCTGGCGGGCAATGAGGGAGTGGAAATCGACCTCCTCGCCGGTGAGGGCGCGGTTGATGACTTGCTGGAACTGGTGGCGCTGTTCGGGGCCGGCCAGGCTGCCGGTCCGGGCGTCATTGACGAAGAAGGTGTCGAGGACAATGCCGTCAGTGCGGGTAAAGATTTGGGCGCTGAGGATGTTGAGGCCGGCGGCGCTGAGGGAGCCGGCGATTTTGCGGAACAGGCCGGCACGGTCCCAGGTGCAGATTTTGACGGCATTGCAGGCGCGGTCGGGCTGGTCTTGCCAATCGATGACGGGGGCCAGGGCGGTTTCCTCCTCGGAGATCTGGCGGCGCATGAAATGGTGGGCCAAGGTGAGGTCGTCCAGGACTTCGCGGGCGGAGTGAATCTGGAAATAGCGCGGCGGCAGGGTGCCGAAGTGGGCGTGCAATTCCTCGAGACTGACGTCTTTAGGCATGAGCCGCTGGACCTCCTCCATGAGCAGCTCGCGTTGTTTTTCCTCGGCGCGGACAAATTCGGTGCCGCCGCTCATGACCTGCATGGTTTTGAGGTGGAGGGACCAGAGGAGGGAATCTTTGAACCCGTTCCAGAGTTTGTCGCTGGTGGCCTGGGAATCAACAAAGGTATGAATGGTGAGCAGGGCGAGGTTTTCCGGGTTCTGCACCTGCTTGGCGAAGCTGCGAATGACGGCGGGGTCGTCGAGGTCGCGCCGCTGGGAGGTGCTGGCCATGAGGAGGTGGTTTTCGATAACGACGCGCAAGGTGTGGGCGGCGTTGCCATCAAGGGCGAGGCGTTTGGAAACGCGGGCGGCCAGTTCGGCGCTGACCTCGGCGTGGTTGCCGTGGCCGTCGGGTTTGCCGACATCGTGGAGCAGCAGGGCGAGATAGAGGAGGAAAGGGCGGTCGAGGCCCTGGAAAAGCTGGGTGTAACCGCTGTAGGGGAGTTGTTTGGCCTCCCAGACGCGGTCGAGCTGCTCAACGCACATCAAGGTGTGTTCGTCAGCGGTGTATTGATGATAGAACTCGTGCTGGACCAGACAGGTGAGCTTGCCGAATTCGGGGAGGTATTTACCGAGGAAATCGACTTCGTGCATCGCGCGCAGGACCGGGGCGACATTCCCGCGCTCGTTGAGGAGGGTCAAAAAGGTTTCTCGGACGTGCTGGTCAGCCATGAAGGCGCGGTCCACCAGCCCCAGCTGGTTGCGGATGAGCTGGGCCAAATCGGGGTTGAGGCCCAGGCGGCGTTGCTGGGCGTAGAGGAAAACGCGCATGAGGCGGTGGGGTTGCTCGCGGAAAACACGCGGCGCGGCGGCGTGGATTTCACCGTCGAGGATTTTGAAGCCATCGATGATTTCCGGGGCGCGCTTGCGTCCTTCGGGCAGCCAGGCGCGGAGGGAGAGGGCGGAGGGTTTTTTGGGCAAGAGGGCCATGCGCTGCTCGAGGGTGCGGGTGATGAGGAAGATGTTGCGGGAATGGGTGTAAACATCGCGCATGAATTCCTCGATGCGGCGGCTGGGGGAACGCTCGCGGTAGCCGAGATTATGGGCGACAGTGGGCTGGAGGTTTTTGCTCAAGACATCGACCGGGCGGTTGACGTGGTAATGCATCTCGGTGCGGACGCGTAGGAGGAAATCGTAAGCGGCTTCGACCTGCTTGCGCTCGCTCTCGGTGATGAGCTCGTGGGCTTTGAGATCGGTGAGGGAGCGGGTGTGGTACTTGAAAAAAGCCATCCAGAGCAGGTTTTGGTGATCGCGGAGGCCGCCGCAGCCGTTTTTGAGATGGGGCTCCTGCATCGAGGCGGAGTTGCCGTATTTGGTGCGGCGGGAATTCTGGTCCTCGATGCGCATGGCGATGTACTCGTCTTCGTGGCCGCGGACACATTTGCTGACGAGGGTTTTCTGGAATTTGTTGAACAGGGCTTCATCGCCGGCGACGAGGCGGGATTCAATGAGGGAGGTTTTGGCCTGCATATCGCCATTGGCGACCCCGACGCACTCGTCGATGGTGCGGACGGAGTGGCCGATCTTGAGGCCGATGTCCCAAAGCGGGTAGAGGATGCCGTCGATGATTTTGGAGAGATAGGGGAGCGGCCGGCTGGCGGCGATCTGGCGGTTGTGCAGAAACATGAAATCGACGTCGCTGTGGGGATTGAGTTCCGCACGTCCATAGCCGCCGATGGCGACCATCGCCAGCGCCGGAAACTCCTTCTGCGCCTGGTCGGTCAGACCGGCTTTGGCGGAGTCCCAGAGATAGCGCAGCAGCACGTCAAGGATAGTGGCGCGGGCGCGGCAGACTTCCAGCCCGCCGCCGCCGGCGCGGTGGAGCATCTTAAGCCGATGGGTTTCCACCTTGAGGAAGGCCTTGTAACGGGCCAGTTCCTGGGTGGCCTGCCGGCCCGGGGGCAACGGCAGGCGTGCCGCCGCGTCCGCCTCGATTTTCCTGACGAGTTCCTGCATTTCGCGGCGATACTGTGGGTGGAACGGAGCGGGAATGCAAGTATGTGAGGGAAGGGGAAACACCAAACACCAAACACCAAAAACCAAACTCCAGGAAAATTCCAAATTCCAAACCGAATTAGCTACGAAAGAACCCAAACTGAATTAGCCACAAGAGAACGCAAAGAACACAAAGAATTGGGGTTTGAGATTTGGAGCTTTCCTGGAGTTTGGTGTTTGGTGTTTGGTGTTTGTCTGACTCCACCGCTCCATCGCTCCGTTATTCCATGCCTCCGCCTGCAACCTTGTTCCCCGGGCGGTGTGTGATAGAATGGCGCTGTATGTCCGCCGATTTGGACCCCGATGCCGCCCTGATGCTGCGTGTTAAACAGGGCGATAGCTCGGCTTTTGCTTCGTTGGTGGACAAGTACAAGCAACCGGTGATGAACATGGTCTATCGGATGCTCCACGATGCCACG
This sequence comes from Binatia bacterium, assembly GCA_035566895.1. GTDB lineage: Bacteria > Verrucomicrobiota > Verrucomicrobiia > Limisphaerales > UBA8199 > DATMQA01. The sequence continues at coordinate 53,982 of DATMQA010000064.1, read as the reverse complement.
GAAGCCGAGGATCTCGCTCAAAATGTCTTCGTCCAGGTCTATAAGTCGGCCCACCGGTATGAGGTCTCCTCGAAATTCACCACCTGGCTTTTTACCATCGCACGGAACCTTTGCCTGAATGAAATTCGCCGGCGCAGCCGCCACCCGGCCGAGTCGCTTGACCTGCCGCATCCGGAGCAGCAGGACCAGCCTCTGCGGCAGTTCGAAGACAAAAAGACTTTCTCGCCGCCCGAGAGCTTGTTGCACGGTGAGCTGGAGGAGAAGATCGAGCAGGCGCTGGCGGGATTGCCCGAGAACCAGCGCACGGCCATCCTGCTCTGCCGCCAGGACGAACTCAGTTACGAGGAGATTGCCGAAGTGCTTGATTGCTCTTTGTCGGCGACCAAATCGCTGATTCACCGGGGCCGGGAAACGCTCAAACTGAAGCTCAAGGCCTACCTGCGGACGGGGGCCTGGAAGGAGTCAAGTTGAGCGCAACTTTCTATCACCCACGGTTTTAACAATACTAGAGATGTTTTATGACAGACGACCCGCTTGACCCTTTGTTGCCTGAGCTGACGTGGCGGCAAGACATTAGCCCGGAGGAACAGGCGCGGCTGCGCGCGTGGCTGGCGGCGCATCCGGAGGCGCAGGCGGACTGGGAAGCGGAAGCCAGCCTGAATGAGGCTCTGGACCGGTTGCCCGATGTACCCGTGGCGACGAATTTTACGGCGCGGGTTCTGCAAACAGTCGAGCGCGAAACCCAAAGGCAGGAACGCGGCCGGGCGTCGATTTGGCGCCGCTGGGGCTGGCGATGGTTGCCAAAGGCGGCGGTGGCGGCGCTGGTGCTGGGGGGTGGGTTCCATCTTTACCAGCAGCGGCAGCACCAGGAGATCGCCAACAACCTGGTGGCCGTCTCGGAGGCTACGACCGCGCCGCTGGACCCCGAAGTTTTTCCGCAGGTCCTGGAAGATTTTGATACGATCCGAGCGTTGAACCAGACTTCCCCGGACCAGCAATTGCTCACTCTGCTCGGCTCTTCAGAATGAAAGTGTCGCACGGAAATCAACCTTGGATAGCCGCGGTTCTGGGAGCCGCCCAACTGCTGGCGTTTTCGATATTCGCCCAGACCCCCGCGAACCCGGCTGCGACAGTTCCGGCCAATGCGCTTCAGCCGGCGGTCCGGACCATGCCACCGCTGCCGCCGACGATGAAATCGCCGGTGGAGTTTTTCCGTGAGTTGATGGCGGCGGGTTTTGGCGAAAGGATCAGGCTCCTCAGCAACCGCCCGCCGGCGAGCAGAAGCGCCATCCTGGCGAAGGTCCACGAATACGAAAGCATGCAGGCGGACGAGCGCGAGTTGCGCCTGAAGGCCACCGAATTGCAATGGTGGCTGATGCCGCTGTTAACCCTACAGCCAACCAACCGGGATGAGCACCTGAGCCGGGTCCCGGCCAACGACCTTAAGCTGGTTAAAGACCGCTTGGCGCAATGGGACGGACTTTCCGCCGAGGAGCAGAAGGAGTTCCTCGCCGATAAAGAGGCCCTGAACATGATCGTGGAGCCTAATAACGACGCCCCAGCGCCGCCGTTTGCCAAGGTGAAACAGGCGAAGGTCGAAGCCGGCACAAGACGCCTGGAGGCGATGAGCGAGGAACAGCGACAGAAGGCGCTCGCAACTTACACGAGCCTGTTTCGGATTCAGGACGAGGAAAAGGAAAGGATTTTGAGGACGCTTTCCCCGCAGGAACAGCGTCAGATTCAACGGACACTCGATGCCTTTGGTGGCCTAGCCGGCCCCCGGCGCGCCATCTGCGTTCGTTCGTTTGAAAAGTTCGCCTGCCTAAGCTCCGAAGAGCGCGAGCAGTTCCTGAAAAATGCCGAACGATGGGAGTTGATGTCGCCGACGGAGCGTCAAAAGTGGCGGGACCTGGTCCAAAAATGGACGCGCGTGCCACCCCCATTGCCGAGGCCGACGCCGCCGCTGCCCAACATGCAGCCCCTGCACGGACCTGTTCTGGCCTTCACCAATCAAGCTGCAAAGGGGAATTGAACAAAACGGGATTGAAACAACAAAGCAACAAAGGGACAAAGTTTGATGATTTCCGGCGCAGCCTATTGGTCTTTGTCCCTTAGTTACTTCGCTGTTAATTCGGGTGTTCCAGCCAGCATTTGACCATCGCTTGCGGATGGTGCAACTTGCCTCCCTCGTGCATCCGATTGTTTTCCAGTTCGGCCGATTCACTATCACTTCGTATGGGGTGATGGTGGCAGTGGCGTTCTTGGTTGGGCTGTGGACCGCCAGCCGGCGCGCTCCCCGCGAGGGCATTCCGCCCGACAAAATCCTCGACCTCGGCCCATGGCTTATCATCGGCACTATCCTGGGCGCGCGCACGTTGTACGTCATCTCTTACTGGCGCGAACAGTTTGCCGGGCAGCCCATCACCGAGATTTTTGCGGTGTGGAAAGGCGGGCTGGTTTTTTACGGCGGGCTGATCGGCGCCTCGCTCGCAGGCATCCTTTATGCGCGATTGAAGAAGCTCCCGGTGTGGAAACTGGCTGACATTGTGGCGCCAAGCATTGCGCTGGGCTATGTATTTGGCCGCATCGGCTGTTTGCTCAACGGCTGCTGCTACGGACGGCCCTGCTCTCTGCCCTGGGCAATCACGTTTCCAAACGAGTCGCGGCTTGCTCCGCCGGGGATTCCGCGTCATCCGACGCAGATTTACGACTCACTGCTGAACCTGGTTTTTTATGGGGCGCTGGCGTGGCTTTATCGCCACAAAAAGTTCGATGGGCAGGTGTTCGCCACATATCTCATCGGTTATGCGCTGCTGCGTTCTTTCGTCGAGATGTTCCGGGGGGACTACCCCCAGTATTATCTGGGTGGCTGGGCAACACCGGCGCAGTTGGTCAGCATCGGCATCCTCGCCGCCGGCCTGGTGTTGCAGGCGGTGTTGCCTCGGCCCGCTGCCGGCCCGCGGAAGACAGACAACGTAGTGCAGTAAACGCGCTAAGTGTGGCAAAATCTCCCCTCCTCTTGGCCGGGCCAACGGCGGTGGGCAAATCCGAAGTCGCCCTCTTGCTGGCCGAAAGAATCGGCGGCGAAATCGTCTCGGTCGATTCCATGCAGGTGTATCGCGGGCTGGACATTGGCACGGCAAAACCTTCAGTGGCCGAGCGCGTGCGGGTGCCGCATCATCTGATCGACGTGCTCGACATGACTGAGCCATTCGATGCGGCCCAGTTCGTGCGTCTGGCGCGGGAAGTTGTTGAGCAAATTCAAGCACGAGGTCGAGTCCCGCTGCTTTGCGGTGGAACCGGGCTATATTTCAAGGCTTTCCTTGATGGATTGGGTGAAGCGCCGCCCGGTGATCCCGTGTTGCGCGCGAAACTCGAAGGTATTCCACTGCCCGATTTGCTGCGTGAACTGGCCGAACGTGATCCCGTCACCTACGAGCGCATCGATCGCCACAATCGGCGGCGGGTCATCCGCGCGGTGGAAGTCATCCGCCTGACGGGCAAACCTTTCTCGCAGCAACGCGCTTCCTGGGGCAGCACAATGCGCATGACGGATGACACGCATTCCTATTTCGGGCTGAAGCGCATCGCGGCCGATTTGCGCGAACGGATCGGTGCCCGAGTGGACGAGATGTTCCGCCGCGGCCTGGTGGCCGAGACCGAAGGGTTGCTCAAGAGCGGGCTGGCGCAAAACAAGACCGCGCTCCAGGCCCTGGGCTATCGGCAGGTGGTGGAATTCCTGAAGGGCAAGAGAACTTTGCCCGAAACGATTGAGCTGGTCAAAATTCGCACCCGGCAATTCGCCAAGCGGCAGATGACCTGGTTTCGGCGGCAACTGCCTTTAAGGTGGGTTGAGATTGAGCCGGGGCAACCGGCGGTGCAAATCGCGGAGAGGATCAGAATGGTGCTGGCAGAATGATTGAAGCGGAATGATTAGAAACGTGGCACGGGTCTGTTTTGTTCTCATCATTCTGCCATAATCGTTCTGCCAAAATCATTACTGCCCTTCTAAAAACATTCTGCCAAAATCGTGGGGATGTTAGGCTGGTTTTGGCCACTGGTATTCCTGGGACGCGCGCAGCGGAAAGTGCTCGAGCGCGGCGCGCCCATTCTCACTTACCACAAGATAGGAGAACCTCCGCCAAAGACGCGCGATCCGTTTCTGTATGCCGGTGCTGAAACGTTCGACCAGCACTTCCGAATGCTCGGCGATGCCGGGCTTCGACCCGTGAGTTTGAGCCAATTGATAACGAATTTGGACGATGCGAAGCAGGTCGCGATTACCTTCGATGACGGCTTCCGAAGCGTCCTGGATTCGGGGTTGGAGGTCTTGGCGCGGCACAAGGTATGCGCGATCCAATTCCTCGTTACGAGCTTCATTGGCAAGCGCAATGAATGGGATATCGAGAAGCAGGACGTTCCGGAACCGCTCATGGATGCGGCGCAGATCAAGGAATGGCTCGGCGCCGGCCACGAAATCGGGTCGCACTCGGCGACTCACCGGAACCTGAAAAAGTTGAGCCAGGCTGAGGCACGCGAGGAAATCTCGGGCAGCAAGAAGGCTTTAGAGGACCAGTTCGGCGTTCCGGTACGGCATTTTTGCTATCCTTTTGGCGGGTGGACCCCCGCGGTGCGGGACCTGGTGGCGGAAGCGGGCTACAGCAGTGCCTGCTCGGTGCAGTTTGGGGTGAATGATGCAGGAGCGGACCGGTTTGCCTTGCGGCGCATTATCCCACTTTCCGGCGCGGAGGTGGTCCGCAAGGTTATCCACCGCCTCGGCCGTAAAGTTGGTTACAAGAGTTAAAATGGTTACACAGTTACAAAGGAAGGCACTGCAGGTGCCAGCGGCTGGAATGGGATGGGAGCAAATCGCTGAATTCGAGCGCGCACACGGCTTTGTGCCGCAAGCAGGTTGAAAACCCTGCGATACAGCAGATTAAAAATCTGCGCTACGAGTTTGCCAGCGGGTGACCAGTGCGGTCAGCAAGTCACGCGCCCCGACCAAACCTTCTGAAGGCCGCACGACTTCGGTGTGATGGAGCAAGTAGGCCAAGCACAGCGTCCGTTCGAGTCCGGTGATACCCGCCCGTTTTGCATAGGCGGCGAAACGCGGTGTACCCAGGAACCTTTCGGAAAGTTGAATAAGGGAGTCCACGGAACTGTGCTCCACGAGTATGGCGGGCTGGAGCGAGTAATGAAACCAATCCCAGGCCGGAATCCCTTCCCGTTCTCCCCGTTCCCAATCCAGGACCATCCAGGAACCGTCCGCCTGCACTTTAATGTTCCAAGGCGCCAAATCACCATGGGTAATGGCGGGGTGAAGGGCTCGTCCTTCCAGCTTTTTTAACAGGGCAGGGAAAATCGGATGCTGGCCACAACTGCCATTCAACTCGTGCCAAACGCGTGTTTGAGAAATGAGGAGTTCTTTGTCTTTGTTCACCCACGAACTTAGCAGACGCGAGAGCCGGTCTTCGTCCTGAGCGCCGGGGCAAGAGCCGGTGTAGAAATCCAGGGCAAAGGCGAGCAACCCAACTCTCTCATAGGAACCGCGAATAGCTGGAATGCCAGTAACTGACTTGGGGACATCCGCAAGGAATGCCTGTTCCCGGCGGATGAGCTCGCGAGCCCGCTCACTCAGGCCTGCCTTCACTACCGCGGCAGGCTCCCCGCGATGATCGAAGACGACCAGGATGAACCGCCGGCCTGGCGTTGCCGGGTTCCCGGCCAGAACGCCGAAGGGGGGCAATTCCCTCATTGCAGGCCGCTCCAGGCTGGCCAGAAACCGCACGAAGCCGGCAGCAGGCGGAACGGCGACAGGGACGGCCTCGGTTCCCACCGGCAATCGCGCGCGCAATAGTATCTTGAGAATGGTGCGTCCCAGGCGCGCGCGCAGAGTCTGGGCCGGGTAAAGCTCGAGCACGCTCGCGGCCAGGCGGCCATCAACCGGCAGCAGCAGCCAGGGCCGCCCCGCTTTGCGCACCAACCGCATCGGCACTGTGCAGGGCGCGCCTGCCAGCGGCTCCCCAGCGAACAATCCTTCCCAGAATGTCTCTTGCTCTGCCATTCAACTCATTCAACCCTTACGCTCGATCATTCGTTTTTACGTTCTCTCGCCTCCAGCCTGGCAACCAAGAAATCGAGCACGTCTATTTGAAGGGCAGCAGCGACTTTTGCCGCAGGTTGCGAGGCATCAATGATTCTGCCATTCGGCAATCCCTTGACGAGGTGCAAGTAGGCTTCCCGTTGTCGCGTGGTTTCTTCGGGTGTGACTTCCTGTTTGCGGCGGCGTAACACCTCGGGGGGGGCATCCAACAAAAAGACCAGGTCCGGTTTGGGGAGCAGTCGGTAAGCGGCTCGCACCAGCCCTTGCGGCACATTCAAACGGTAGCGGCGTTGGTCCACAAAAAAATCGTAATAAAACCGGTCGATCACCACGAGTCCGCCCCGAAAAGTGATGGGCCGGATGCGCAGGAGTGAGCCGAGGCAAAACTCGAACCAATGAACGGCAAAAAACACAAGGGACGCAGCACGGCCTCGTACAGCGGCAGCATGCGGTTGGACGACCGGACCGCGCGTGGCGCGGCGCCGGGTGGAAAACAGGGGTGGCTTCCAATGGTAATGCCGGCCCTTTTGGCTGCTGAATGTGCCGCTGAGGCGGTCGAAGAGAGCGCTGGCGGCAGTGGACTTGCCGCAGCCATCCACGCCGCATAGAACCACCGAGAGTCCGGGCGGTTGGATAAAACGCCAGGCGACGCGCCCACCGTTGGCCACCAGTGAGCTGAGCGTTGGCCAAAAGCGGCGCGTCGTCTGCCGAAAGACCAACGCGCGGCGCAACGCGCCGGCGCTCGATTCCAGCCGGAGCCAATCCTCCCGCGCGCCGGCGTCCACCACGAATGCCGCGAGGTCCGGGCCGTAAGTGCGCGTCAGCAACGCCCTTGCCATCTCCGGCTCGGTTTGAAACCCGCCCGCGATGGAGGGTTTATACTTCTCCTTCACGTTGCCCGAATAAATTAAATAGGCGAGCAAATTGGTGGCCGCCTCGTCCGTGGGATGAGGAACGGCAAACAGGCCGCGGTTAATTTTCCGGTTGAGAAAGTCTCGACGGTCCAGAAAATCGAAGGCGCGCCATTTCAAGTCGGTGAACAGGTCAAAGTGGACCTGGACCTGGAGAACAGGGTGCGACAAATAGAGAGCGAGCGTCGCAAATTCGGCGCGGTTGTGCAGACGGAACCCCGCGTGGCGGGCGGCGTCCAGAAGGACCGCCTCGGCTTTGCGCCGCTGTTCCCGGTTGAGCAACACATCGATGTCGTTGGTGGTGAAGTGCGGGAGACGGTCGTAATTGCGGAGGACCAGAAAATCAATTCCGGCCTGCTGCCACGCGCGAAAAATCGCCGTGACGGCTTGGCTGATTTCTGGCTGTTCGGTTGTCAAGGCAAAGCGGCAACGCGCTGGCCGAACGAGTGGCCAACAGCGCCCGGCGCGGCCCTTCCAAGCTACGGGTGCGAGGACAGAAGGAAAGTCTTTTAAATTCCAAATTGCCAAGCTGAATCCCGGACCGCTATTTTAGGCTGGAATATGCCTGAGCCGTTGAAGCTGTCGATCGTTACTCCCTCGTTCAACAGCAAGCACACGATCCGCGAGACACTGGAAAGCGTCGCGCATCAGGATTATCCACAGGTCGAGCATATCGTAGTCGATGGAGGTTCGAGCGATGGCACGATCGAGATTCTCAAAGACAACCCCAAGCTGCGCTGGATTTCTGAGAAGGACGAAGGCCACTACCATGCGATGAACAAAGGGATTCAGATGGCCGGCGGCGAAGCCGTGGGGATTCTCAATGCGGATGATTGTTACTGCCCCGGCATCCTGACCAAGGTCGGCGCCGCCTTCCGGGCCCATCCGGAGTGGGACGCGTTGTTCGGGGACTTCATTTTTGTTGATGGTTCAGGCAAGGAGATTTTCCGGCGGGAGGAGGCCTGCTGGGACGCGCAGATCGTCCGGTTCGGTTTTGGCATGGCGATGCACCAGGCGCTCTTCGTGAAAAAGGCAACTTACGACCGGCTCGGGTTGTTGCGGCACAAAGATTTTAAGAACTCGTGTGACTATGAGTTCCTGATGCGGATGACGAAGGCCAAATGCCGCGTCGGTCACATTCCCGAATACATCGTGCGCTACCGGTATCATCAGCACGGGCAATCGGCCGACAAACGGATTGTCGCTAACATGGCCAGGGAATCGGCCCTCATCAGGAAGGAGTATGGGGTCCCGGGCGGGTGGGTGGGCAAACTGCTCGGCTATTACGCGCGGGCAAAAAGGCAGGCCGAGAAACTGCTGCTGCTGGGCAAGTGCGATCTGACGCCCGGCGCCTGGCGGCTCAGGAGGCAAATGCGGGAAAAGACCGAGTTCTCGTCGAATATTGGCTTGGATAAGCTGTGACGGGGCGATGTCGGTTACAAGGTGACCTTGTTACATGGTTGAATGGTTCCATAGTTACAAGGGCAAAACGGCCCTCATGTAACTTTGTAACAAAGTAACTTTTGTAACCTGCCAACGCGCACGCTAAACTTTCCACGGCGTAATCACTGTCGTCTTCGGACTGAACTTAACCGACCGGTACTGCGGCCAGGGGCAGCAGATGACTGCGACGTTGATGTCATTTCGGCCGGCCAGATTCGACACGTCCTCGAGCAATTCAAATTCGTGCAGGCTGGGGCTGTTGGCCGGCCTGGCGGCGAAATCATGCACCAGCACACGGTAGCCCTGGCGCTTGAGATTCTGCGCGAGAAACAGGCCGGCTGATTCCTCGGTGATATAGGTATCCGGCTTATAGGCGACGCCGAGGATGGCGATCGTGTCGGTTTTGGCAACTTTGCGCTGGAGCTGTTCCAGGAGGTCTTTTTTGGTAAATTCATTGACGGCGTCGGTCGCTTCGGCGAGCGGGGCTGAGACGCCCACCTGGCGGGCGGTATAAGCCAGCAGGCGATTGTCGCGCGGAAAGCATGGGCCGCCGAAGCTCAGGCCGGCGCGGAGGTACTTTTGATTGATGCGGCTGTCGCTGCCGATGGCCTCGAGCACGGCATGGATATCTGCTTGGGGCAGGCGCTCGGCGATGGTCCGCAGTTGATTGGTGAAACTGATTTTCATGGTGATGAAGCTGTTCACCGAAATCTTGGTCAACTCACCACTGACGACCGACATGCGGGCAATCCGCGGTTGATTGGAATTGTATTTGCGATAGAGGGCTTCCAGCGCGGCGCCACTGGCCGGGTCGGATTCACCGATGAGAACCAGGTCGGGCTCGAGCAAGCCTTTGATCACATTGCCCAGGGCGATAAATTCCGGATTATAACAGTACCCAAAATCACGGCCGCAAACTCCGCCGGTCTCCTTTTCGAGCATCGGGATGAGCACCCGGTCGCCGGCTCCGGGGGTGGTGGTCGAGCTGCACACAAAAAGGTGCTCGCGCTTGCCGGCTTCGCGAACGGCCTGGGCGACTGGTTGCATCGCCCGCAGCAGGAATTCGTTCGAGAAACTGCCATCCGGAAGGCTGGGCGATGGCGGGATGAAAAAAGTAGCGTCGGTGCCGACGGTTTCACGGTGGTCGGTGGTGGCGCGGAGACGAGCATGGCCGGCGGCAACGGTTTCGGCGAGCAACGGTTCTTCCACGGGAGGCAGGCCGGAATTGATGCGAGCGACTTTCTCGGGGTCGATATCGACGCCGATGACTTTAAACCCTCGTTGGGCAAAGGTCGCCGCCATGCAAGCGCCTAGCTTGCCCAGGCCGCATACCGAAACAGACTCGATGGCTTTCATAAACAGGCCCGGAAGGTAGGTGAGCAGCCCACTTGGGGTCAAGCGGCAGGAAAGGCTTGCCTGCCATTCGCGGGAGGTTAGGGTGGTGACCGATTCGCTGCCATGCACCCCAATGCTGCGCCAAACCCGACCGTGGTGGTGGCCGGTTTGTCCAATCGCGAGTTTCTCGAGCGCTACGCCGGGCCCGGGCGCATCGGCCTGTCCGGCGGTCTCACGCTGATTGACAAAGCGATCTGCCGGGCGGAACGCCACCTGGACGAGGATGAAAAATGGAGTGCCTGGTCCCACGCGTTTTTGTTTGAGGGCCGGCGCGCCGACGGTCACCACTGGGTCCTGGAATCGGATCTGCAAATCCACCGCAAACACCTCCAGTTCGGCGTGCAGGAGAACCGGATCTCGAAGTATTTCGACGAAACACTCTACACCAACCTGGCCGTGCTGGATTTCGGGCTGGCCGAAGTCCAAATCGCCGAACTCCTTCAGGAGGGACTGGAGCTGGTTGCCAGTCGCGCACGTTATTCACTGCGGGAATTGGCCGGGACTCTGCTCGCGCTGCGCCGTCCTCTCCTGCGAGGGCAAACCAATCTGCTGGCGCGCGAGCGTTCATTGTATTGTTCCGCGTTTGTGCAACACCTCTTCCGCAAAACCGGCCTGGACCTTGCGCCGGGAGTGGATGCCAAAAATACAACCCCCGAAGACATCGCCCGCACCCGCTTGCCGCACGCGACCTACTTGCTTGAGCGCGAACGACCGCAGGGCATGCGAAAAACCCGGAATCGGCGGGGCACTCCTAAAAAGGAAAGCAACTGAGCACCAGACGGTTCGTTCCCCCCCACCACGAGTTGATGCGTGGACCTCAAGGACTGGCTGCGGCGTCACCGGCGGTTTCTTCCGCCGCTTCGCTTTCGGCAGTCGCCTGCTCGGCCGCTTCCAAGGTCGCGTAATAAACCCCGAGATTGTGCTGGGCGGTTTTATCTCCCGCTCGCGCCGCGCGGCAAAACCACTTCACGGCTTCCCGGATATTTTGCGGGACGCCGCGCCCGGTTTCATAGCACAAACCCAGGTTGCACTGGGCGGGAGCGCATTCCTGCTCCGCGGCCAGCCGGTACCATTTGACCGCCTCCTCGTAGTTTTGCGGCACCACCTGTCCGGTTTCATAAAACACGCCCAAATTGAATTGGGCCTGGGGTTCGCCCTGCTCCGCCGCGGCGTGATACCATTTGACTGCCTCGGCATAATTCTGAGGCACGCCTTGCCCGGTTTCATAGAGGACCCCCAGATTGAATTGGGCCGCCGGGTCACCTTGCTCGGCGGCTTCCCGGAACCACTTGGCGGCCTGGCCGAACTCCTGCGGCACGCCCAGCCCGTTTTGAAAGCAGAATCCCAGGTAGCATTGGGCGGCTTCGTCATTTTGTTCGGCGGCGCGGCGAAACCATTTGACCGCTTCCGCGTGGTCCTGCTGGACACCCTGGCCGGTCTGGTAGCAAATGCCCAAATAACATTGCGCCGCGGGCTCGCCCTGGTCGGCGTCCTTGCGCAGGTCTTCAAATGATTGCCAGGTGCGGCGGTTTGTTTGCGACATACGGACAAATTTTTCCAAACCTCAGATGGAGCGGCTTGCGCCGTGGCCATTCCGATGTTGGTCGCTAAATCATAGAGTCAAACGCCTCGATTTCAAGTAGCGATTTGGCGGGCGAATTCGCAAGATATTGCAGGTTCGAGAACGCCGCCACTCTCGAGCGGGCAATATGCTAATTGGCACCAAACCCGGGTAGTGATAATGTTGCTTAAGATCAGCATAATTGCCGTGAACACATATACCTCTTACCGGAATTTGCCGTCCCTGGCCGGAGTCTGCTCGATGGACCAGGCGATGAAACCAGGGCTTTCAGTCGAAGAATGCGTCCGCCGCTTGAAACGCTATCATTACGCGTTCAAAAGGCTGCAACAGATCTTTAGCGCGCGCATCACCGCCGAACCGATTTATGAACTCAAGATGGGCTTCAGCCTCCATGCCTATCTTTGTGCCGAACATGTCACCGCCTTGCGCAAGCGGGTCGCGGAAATGCGCGAGCCGCCGCTCGGCTTGGAAGCGGTGCCGGACCCCAATCTCGAAATCTTCTTTGACGAAATCCGGGCCGTGCCGACAACGGAGGAACTCCTCGTGGGCCTCTATGAAAAAGCCCTGCCAGCGCTCCAGACGGCGCTCGAACGGCACCAGCAGGATACAAACCCGCTGGCCGACCAACCCAGCTCGCGCGTCTGCCGCTTCGCCTTATTGGAATTGGGCGACCTGCTGCAGTTTGGCGCGCAAAGCAATGCGTCGCTGGTTGATCCCGCGGCACGTGCTCGGATGAAAGGCTGGCTGCAGCTCCTCGACGATTGCCTCGCTGCCGCAGGCGGCCTGGATGGCACCCAGAGTCCCAGCGCCCAATCTGTTCGCCGGCAATATTCGGCAAAACCTTACCAGTACGATGGCGTTCCGAAGCGCGACGCTCGTTTTCCCGACCCCTACAACATGGGTGTCAACGCCGAGGTCTTCCTTTACGACGCAAAATTCCGGCCCGAACCCAAGACGCTGATGATGTTTTACAAGCGGCTCCGGGAGGTGGACGTGCCGGAAATGATGGCCAGTATCATCACCGAAACGCCGGGCAAACCCTGGGAATATTACCGCGATATGAGCCGACAGCTTTGGGACGAGGCCCGCCACGCGATGATGGGCGAAGTTGGGTTCGCCAATCTCGGCATCGACTGGCCCAAGCAAGTGATGATTAATTTCACCTGGTCGCTGGCGCTCAACACTCAGCTCAAACCCATTGAGCGCCACGCGGTGCTTTATTTCATCGAGCAGGGCCTGATGCCCAAAAACGGCAAACGCTTCGAGTGGGAAGTCGGCCGTGCCTCAAACAATCCCCTGGCCGCGCTTTTCCAGGACTACGACTGGGCCGACGAGGTCCTCCATGCGCGCATCGGCCGGGATTGGTATCTGAAAGAATTTAAGGACGCCCAGCAGGCCGTTCGTTATGGGGACGAGTGCTGGTCAAGGGTGCTCATGAACTGGGAAAACTGGCGGCAGGAAGGCCTGACCCAGCACCGCAACTGGTGGCCCGAGCTCTACCGGTCCGCCTGCCAGCGCTGGGGCACCGAGCCGGACCCGGCCGTGTTGGCGTACTCTACCACTTACCAGAGCGTCCGCGCGGATTTGAAGGAACTGACAGGGTCGGCGTAGCCCCGAAAAGTTACAGGGTCATATGGTTACAAAGTTGCATGGGGGAGGTTGATCCGAGGTGGCCGTTGGGCATTGTAACTATTAACCCAATGTAACCATGTAACAATTCTATCGTGTAGCCTTTTTGATTTGACTGATGAGAGGTTCGATGGAGACTAGAGTCATGCACCAAAACAGGACCTAACCGGTTTATGCGACCAAGGCTTTTCAATCGCCGCGCCTTCCTTCAGTGCAGTGTCGTTCTGGCCGCAGGCGCCCCCGTGGCCCTCAGGCTTTCTCGGTTGGAACTGTTGGCAGCTGGAGCGCTGCCCGGCCCCGGCCGGTCCGATAGCAAAGTGGCGATTGTCTCCTGCCGTTCTTATGGACCCGAAGTCCGCGAAGCCCTGGCCAAATCATTCGATTTGCTGGGTGGCATCGAGCCGCTCGTCAAAAACAAAACCGTCACCGTAAAGCTGAATTTGACCGGCACGAATTTCGCTCCGTTCCTGGGCCGGCCAGTGGGCGAGACTTACATGACCCATGAAACGACGGCACTGGCGCTCGGCTCCCTGCTTTTCGTCGCCGGCGCCCGCCGCGTGCGCTTCGTCGAATCCACCCAGAGCAAGGCTGAGTTGGCCGCCACACTGGCTCTGGCCGGTTGGGACCTCAAGCGGTTCGACGCGCTGGGCAAGGTCGAGTTCGAGAACACCCGCAACCTGGGAACGGCCAAGAGTTATTCCCACCTGCGCGTTCCTTCGGGCGGCTACATGTTTTCGGCTTTCGATTTCAACCACTGCTATATGGAAACCGACGTGATGGTGTCGCTCGCCAAGCTCAAGAACCACCTCACGGCAGGCGTAACGCTTTCGTTGAAAAATCTTTTCGGCATCACGCCCAACTCGCTTTATGGCAACGAGGCTGGCAGCGAAGACGCCACCGAGGGGCGGCTCGTCCTGCACGATCCGAGCAGCGCCCAAAAGCTAAAACTGCCCGGCTTGAAGGACGGCATCACTTCAGCCGACCCGACGTGGCGGGTGCCACGCATCACGGCGGATGTTTGTTCGGCGCGACCCATCCACCTGGCGATTATTGATGGCATCACCTCGATGAGCGGCGGCGAGGGCCCCTGGTGCGGCGGCGCCGGGCCATTGAAGGTCACGACTCCCGGCTTGCTTATCGCCGGCCTGAATCCGGTCTCAACGGATGCCGTCGGCACGGGGATCATGGGTTATGCTGACCCGCGCGTCGCGCGCGGGACCAAACCATTTCACTTCTGCGACAACCATCTGCTCCTGGCCGAACAGGCGGGCTTAGGTACTGCCGACCTTGGCCAGATCGACGTGCGCGGGCTGACGCTGGAGAAGGCGCGGTATCCTTACGAAGGTTGATTTCGGGGCTGGGGAGGAACCGGTGTCGCTCGAACCAAGGCTGAAATCCGAAACCCGAACCCAGCCAAACGTGTGTCGGTGCAGGAGCGGGCGTCCAATTCAGCAATCAACCCTTGCCGCCCGGGGGTTGTAAACCTACTTTTCTGCGAATGAAACCGGGAATTCAATCGCGCTCTTGGTGTCGGGTCCTTTCGTTGGTCCTGTTCCTTCCGCTGCTCGCTTTCGCTCAGCCGTTGCCCTCGGTGGCGGCACCACCCCAACCGGTGACCAACGTCTATCATGACGTCACGGTCATTGACGATTATCAGTGGCTCGAAGACGCCGCCGCTCCAGCAGTCCGCCAATGGACCCGCGAGCAGAATGAGAGAACCGACGAGTACTTCTCTCACCTTCCATACCGCGAAGGGCTGGCGCAGCAATTGATGCAGTTGCGCAGCGAGGAGTCGGCCCGCTACTCCGGTTTGAAATGGAAAGAAGGGCGCATTTTTGCCGAGCGTTTCAAACCACCGTCACAGCAGCCGATTCTGGTCCGGCTTTCTTCGCTTGAGCCGCCTGCGCTCTGGCGCACCGTGTTCGATCCCAACGCTTATAACACCAACGGCACGACGGCCATGGATTGGGTCGTGCCGTCCCTCGACGGCACGGCCGTTGCCGTTTCGTTGTCCGAAGGCGGCAGCGAGCAAGGGACGCTCCACGTTTTCGATGTGGACACCGGCAAAGAGCTGCCTGACCGGATTCCGCGCGTCCAATTCCCTACCGGCGGAGGCAGCGCGACCTGGACCGCTGACGGAAAAGGCATTCTCTACACACGTTACCCCAATCCAGGCGAACGGCCCGAAGCAGACCTCAACTTCTACCAGCAGGTTTGGTTTCATCGCCTCGGCACACCGGCCTCAGATGACAAATACGAACTCGGCAAAGACTTCCCGCGCATCGCCGAAATCGGGCTGGAGACGAGCGAAGACGGCCGATGGACACTGGCCGCCGTCGCGAACGGCGATGGCGGTGATTTTGCGCATTACCTGCGCGATGCCGCCGGGAAATGGAACCAACTCACCCATTTCGAAGACGGCGTTAAAGCAATTAGGTTTGGCCGCGATAACGCGCTCTACCTGCTCACGCTGAAGGGTGCTCCTCGGGGGCAAATTCTGCGCTTGCCGTTGGAAACTCCCGAGTTGGAGAAAGCCAACGCGATAGCGCCGGAACAGAAAGGCGTGGTGCAAGAGTTCGCGCCGTTCGATCACGGGCTCTATGCGAATTATCTCGTGGGCGGACCATCGGAGCTGGTCTATTTCCCGAAAGGCAGCATTCGCCCACATCAAATCCCCATCCTGCCGGTTTCCAGCGTCGGTGGCCTGGACTCGTGGCAGGGCGATGACCTCGTTTTTGGCAACGTCAGCTACCTGCAACCCTTCGCGTGGTTCACTTTCAACCCGGGCGCCAAGGAAGTCCACCGCACCGCGCTTTACATGACTTCACCGGTTGATTTCGACGATATTGAGGTGGCGCGCGAGTTCGCCACGTCGAAAGATGGAACAAAGGTTCCGATGAATATTTTGCGCAAGAAAGGGCTCAGGCTCGATGGCCAAAACCCGACGCTGCTCTATGGCTACGGCGGTTATGGGGTCAGCCTTACCCCGTCTTTTGATTCCACGCACCGCATCTGGTTTGATGCGGGCGGCGTCTATGCGGTCGCTAACCTGCGCGGCGGCGGCGAATACGGCGATCCATGGCACAAGGCCGGCAATTTGACGCGCAAACAAAATGTTTTCGACGATTTCATCGCGGCGGCTGAGCACCTCATCCAGCGCCGGTATACGAGTCCATCGAAACTCGCGGTCCAGGGCGCCAGCAACGGCGGCCTGCTCATGGGCGCGTTCCTAACGCAAAGGCCCGACCTGGCTCGCGCCGTGGTCGCCCAGGTGGGGATTTACGACATGCTGCGCGTCGAGTTGGACCCCAACGGCCAGTTCAACGTGACCGAATTCGGCACGGTGAAAAACCCGGCGGAATTCAAGGCACTATATGCCTATTCGCCCTATCATCATGTGCGCAAGGGCGTGAAGTATCCGGCTGTGCTGCTGACCACCGGCGAGAATGATGGGCGGGTGAATCCCGCCCAATCGCGCAAGATGGCCGCCAGCCTGCAAGCGGCAACGGGTTCGGACCGTCCGATTCTATTTCGCAGCAGTGCGAGCGCCGGCCACGGCATCGGCACCGCGCTCAAAGAACGGATCGCCGAGCAGGCGAAGGTGTATTCTTTTCTGTTCGACCAGCTCGGAATTGACGGGTCGAAATGGACGTTCTGAGGTCCATGCAGCAGCCGTCGTAAGGCGCTCAGATCATCTGGAGTTTCGGACTGGTTTCAGAGCCTTACGACGGCGCCTGCAACTCTCAGGCTCCTGCAGTTTGTCGGCTTCCACTTTACCTTTGCGCCAGAGGCGCGCCGATTCTATTCTCGGCTCCCCTATGAAAACTGTTCTCGTGGGTGTCAGTTCATTGCGCAGCAGCCGGCTGGCTTACGGTTGCTGGCGCGTGGCCGGGACCTGGGACCCGGCTGAGGTCACCGACCAAAGCCGCGCCGCCGGTTGCCGCGCGATTATCGCCGCGTATGAAGCCGGTTACACACTGTTCGACAATGCGGACATTTATTGCCGCGGCGAGGCTGAGCGCATTTTGGGGGCCGTGCTCAAGGAGGTCTCCGGGATGCGGGAACGCGTCCTCATCGCCAGCAAGTGCGGCGTTCGGCCAGCCGGGACGCCCCAGCCGGATTGCCCGCAAAGGTGGGATTTTTCCGCCGAACACATCATCTATTCCTGCGAACAATCGCTCAAGCGGCTAGGTCTCGAAACGATCGACCTTTACCTGCTGCATCGGCCCGACTTGCTGGCCGACCCCGAGGAGATCGCGCGGGCGTTCTCGCAGCTCAAATCGGAAGGCAAGGTCCGTTACTTTGGGGTCAGCAATTTCCGGCCGACGCTCGTCACGGCACTACAGGTCGCTTGCCCGATGCCGCTGGTGGTGCACCAAATCGAGCTCAGCCTCGCCATGCGCGCGGCTTTTACTGACGGCACGCTCGACCAATGCCTCATCGAAAAGATTACGCCGATGGCCTGGAGCCCGCTGGCGGCCGGGTTGCTGGGCGGCGGCGCCACCCGCCTCTTGCCCGGCCAACGCCAATATCAGCCGGAGAAATTCCTGCCGGTGGTCGATGCGGTTGCCAAGGCGCGTGGCGTGAGCCGAACAACCGTGGCGCTGGCGTGGCTCCTGAAGCATCCCAGCAAAATCATGCCTATTGTCGGTTCGATTAAACCCGAGCGGATTCGGGAAGCGGCCAAGGCCGACGATTTGGAGCTAACGCGCGAGGAATGGTACCGGCTCCTGCTGGCGGCCCAGGGCGAACCTCTTCCTTGAGTTGACCCTTCGTCTCTTCATCGCAGTAAAGACCCCGGAAGAGGTCAAAACCAACCTCGAGCGAGCGCAAGCCGTGCTGCGGCGCGTCGTGCCCGAAGGAACCGTCCGCTGGACGAAGCGCGAACAATTCCATCTCACGCTGAAATTTCTTGGCAACGTCGAGGCGGCACGCGCCGCCGCTTTGGTGGACGCGGTTCAGAGCGCCGCCAAAAACTTCACACCCCTGCAGATGCGCGCGGCCAAAGTCGATTGTTTCCCCGGCTGGCGCCGTCCCCGAATAATCTGGGCCGGAATCGAGGACGCCGCAAACCAGTTGGGTCCGCTGCAGCGCGCCGTCGAGATGGCCGGCCGCGAGTTCACCAGCGAAAAACCTGAAAACAGTTTCACCGGCCACGTCACCCTCGGGCGCATCAAAGGCATCACCTCTCAACAGGCGGCCCTGCTCGCGCGAGCCGCGGCGGGCTTGGCGGCGCAAGTGTTCGGCACCTGGACAGCGGCCGAAATCGCAATCATGCAGAGCGAGCTTTCCCAAACTGGGGCCAGACATACAGTAGTGGCCGCCATTCCGTTAACCGCATAGGCCAAATCCGGGCACCCATTGCATTTGCGGACTTGCGAAAAGAGAGTAGCGCAGATTTTTAATCTGCTGTATCGCAGAATTCTATTCTGCAGGCATCCAATTGGCTGGTGTCGTGGCGGTCTGAACCGGCTACATCCGGCCCGCATTTCGCTTGACCTTGCCCCTCCCCCAGGCAACCTGCCCTCCAAAAATTCGCATGAGTGACACCTCCAAGAAACGTTCCGAGGACTTCCTCAAAATCAGCGACCAATTTCAACTCGGCGTTCTTACTACCGAATCCTCACACCCCGTCACCGCCAATCTCAGCCAGACCGCTAAAAAAGACATCGGTTCCGCCCTGGGCTTGCTCTTCGACGTGGACAACGACGTCCTGCGCACCTACCGCGAGTTTGTCGAATCAGGCCGGGCGCAGACGATCAAAGATGCTCTGCTATCCGCCTTGAAGAACGGCGGCAAGGTCTTCTTTACCGGGTGCGGCTCGACGGGACGCCTCAGCATTCAGTTTGTTTCCATTTGGCGCGATTTCTGGCAGCGGCAGACCGCCCGCGGCCTGAGGGCTTCGCCGCCACCCGAGGAATTCGAGCAGCGCGCCTTCGCGGTGATGGCGGGCGGCGATTTTGCCCTCATAAAGGCGGTCGAAGGTTTCGAGGACTTCACGGCGTTCGGCAAAAAGCAGATCGGCGATTTGGGTGTTTCGGCTAAGGACGTCGTGTTCGCGATCACCGAGGGCGGAGAGACCTCCTTTGTCATCGGCACCGCGTGGAAAGGGGTCGAAGTCGGCGCCAAAGTCTATTTCGTTTATAATAATCCTGACGACGTGCTTCGCCAACATGTCCAGCGCAGCCGGGAGGTCATCCAGGAACCGCGCATCGAAAAGGTTAATCTCACCACCGGACCGATGGCCATCACCGGCTCGACCCGCATGCAGGCAACCACCATCCAACTCGCCGTCCTGCTGACCATCCTCGAGATGGTTCTCCGCGACTTGCTGCATGAGCTGGAACCCAAAGGCCCTTGCGCGCTGGAGTCCCGGAATGTTCCGGCGGAATTTCTCCAGGCGTTGAACGAAATGCACGCGACGCTGAAATCCGCGCCGGTCCTCGCGCAGCTTGCGAAGCTGACCTCGCTCGAGGAATCAATCTATCGGGCCGGCCACAAGAACAATTACTTCGCCGACCGCTTCGGCATCGACGTCTTGACCGACACCACCGAACGCTCGCCGACCTACTGCACACCGCCCTTCAGGAAATTTGACGACGCGACGGCGACCGAGTCCTGGGCTTTTCTCTTTGTGCCCTACGCGAAGACCCCGCAAGCCTGGGAGCGTATTATCAAACGCCAGCCAAAATGCGTCGAGTGGAGCGAAGCGGAAGTGCGGGCCCTGGTCACCGCCGAGAAGGCCCCGCGTACTTATGAGATCGTGCGCAAGATCAGCTCCTCGGAACTGATGCGCTTCAAAGTCGGTCTGGACGGCTTGCAATATCGCCCCCTGGGCAAGGGCGATAGTGCAGTCGGGATTGTTTCCGAAGTTGAGAAAGACTCGCTTCTCTCCCCAACCGGGTTCCACCGCCTGCAGCTCGAAGCGGCGCAAAAATCCGGCGCTGCCATCGGTCTGCTCTATTTGGGGAGCCAAGAGTCGTTAAAGGAAATAGCAACCTTTGTCGCGAAGTGGAATCCGTCCTGCCTCGCCGTCCTGGTGCCGCTGCCGAAAACTGATTTTCTCCTGGACGGCATGACTCGCGCTGGGCTGAAGATGCTGCTCAACACGCTCTCGACCTGCACCATGGTTCGCCTGGGCCGGGTGATGGGGAATTACATGATCTGGGTCGTGCCCAGCAACTTGAAGCTGATTGACCGCTCCACGCGTTACATCCAGAAGCTGACGGGCCTGGGTTACCGCGAAGCGAACCAGTTGCTTTTCGAGGTCATCGAGTATGTCGAGCCGCGGATGAAAGCCGACCAGGCGTATCCCCCGGTGGTGGGGGTCTCGGTCATGCGCCACCGCCACGGACTGGGGAACGAGGAGGCGGAGCGGCGGTTGATGCGGGAGATGTGAACGTGAAACGTGAAACGTAAAACGCAAAACGTGAAATGCTTGGGGGCGAGCTTCCAGGTTTCACGATTACGTTTCACGTTTTACGCCCCAAAGCCTGCCATTCGCGTCAAGTACGTTTGAACTATACAGACTCTTGAGGCCCTAGTAAGTTCCAGAACCTATGACACTGGACGACCTTTTACTGGAAGCGGAAGACAAGATGAGCAAGACCGAGCAGGTGGTCATCAACGAGTTTGCCGGCGTCCGCACCGGCAAGGCGTCCCCGGCGCTGGTCGAGAATATCCTCGTGGAAGTCTATGGCTCGCAAATGCGCGTCCGCGAGCTGGCCGGCATCACGACCCCGGAGCCCCGCACCCTGACGATTCAGCCCTGGGACGCCAACTCCCTGCACCCGATCGAAAAGGCCATCCAGAAAAGCAACTTGGGTTTGACCCCTTCCGTTCAGGGGCGAGCCATTCGTATTTTCTTTCCGGAACTCAGCCAGGAGCGCCGCCAGGAGTTTGTCAAAATTGTGCGCAAAATGGCCGAGGACGGCCGGGTCGCCATCCGTCACGTCCGCCGCGACGCCATGGAGCAGTTGAAGAAACATGCCCACGACAGCGGAACCACCGAGGACGAAGTCAAACACGCCGAAAAAGAATTGCAAAAACTAACCGACGAGTACACCGGCAAACTCGACCAGCACCTCACGCATAAAGAGAAAGAGATCATGACGGTGTAAGCACGCTTCCTGTTTCACGTTTTACGTTTCACGCGCCTGCTTTTTGCAATCGCGTAAAAATGGGTGAATTTCTCCTCTGCCTCTTGCGCAAAAATGGATCGCGATTATTGTCCAAAAGAAGGAAAAACTCGAAAGCCTTTTCATTAACTTTGAACTGCATATGCAAAAGAAAGGGATCAGGAGATTGCTCCGGCGCAAGGACACGTTGGAGTATTTCAAAGGCGACGGATGGACAAATAATCCGAAAGAGGCCGCGACGTTTTCCGATGTTGCGGAAGCCGCCCAGATTTGCGCCCAGCACGGGTTGGTCAACATCGAATTGGCCCTGCAAGTCGAAAACGAGGCTCCGGAAGTCTTTTGCACCGCCATCCGCTAATGTAGAGCGACCGCGAATGGGCACCAATGAGTGCGAATAAACGATTCGTGTTCATTGGTGTCCATTCGTGGTTCTCTATTCCGGGATTCGTGGTGTCCTGGACCGCATGAGCCTGCCCGCCTTTCTCCGCGCCCAGCCGGACGGCGCCTTGCTCGCCATCAAATTGCAGCCGCGGGCCTCGGTCAATCAGTTCGGCGAACCTTTGGGGGCGGAACTGCGCATCAAAGTCACTGCCCCGCCCGTCGATGCTGCCGCCAACGAGGCCCTGGTCCGGTTTCTGGCCGAGACCTTGGATTGCCCGCGTAACAGGGTCGAACTGCTTCGAGGTCATACGTCCCGCCACAAAACCGTCAAATTGCACGGCCTCTCCGCCGAAGACGTGCTGACCAGGCTCGAAGCCGGCAAATAACTCGGGTTTGGAGAGGCTGGTTTTCTTTTGCCCCCTCCGATGATTCTTGTGACTTTTCGTGCCTTTTTGTGGCCTTCCGACAAGTTATACTAACAAATTCCTCTTTGACACTGGTGGGACTGATTGGCAAGCTCTGCGGCTCAATTTCGGCAAGGTGCAGGGATTGGCGGGCTGAAGTCTCAGCTTGGAACTGAAAGCATTGGAAGCATTATGGCAGAATTGTCTGGAAATCTCCTCGTCGCCCAATCGGGCGGGCCGACCTCAGTCATTAACTCGAGCCTGGCCGGCGTCGTTCAGGAAGCGGGGCGCCACGAGGGCATCGAGGAAATCTACGGCGGCGCCAACGGCATTCTCGGCATCCTCAACGAAGACCTAATCGACATCAACGACGAGCGGGTCAAGACCATCGAGGGCCTGCGGCACACCCCCGCCGCCGCGCTCGGCACCTGCCGCTATAAAATCGATTTTAAGAAAAGGCCCGAACAAGCCGCCAAAGATATGGACCGTCTTTTCGAGGTTTTTCAGGCCCATAACATCCGTTACTTCTTTTACATCGGCGGCAATGATTCACAGGACACCTCCCACAAAATCCACGAGGAAGCCGTCAAACGCAGCTATGAAATGCGGGTCATCGGCGTCCCCAAGACGATCGACAACGATTTGCCGCACACAGACAATTGCCCGGGCTATGGCTCGGTCATCAAATACAATGCCACCACCGTCATGGAGGTCGGTATTGATGTCGCCAGCATGGCCACCGACGACGGTTCCTGCTGCATTATCGAAGTCATGGGCCGCTCTGCCGGGTGGATCGCCGCCGGCACGGTCCTGGCCAAGCGCGGTAACCCGGCTAATCCACCCCACATCATCCTTCTGCCAGAATTGGTCTTTGAAGAAGAGAAATTCCTGGCCAAGGTCAAAGAGACGGTCGAGGCGTATAAATACTGCATCGTGGTGGTCGGTGAGGGCATCAAAAACGCCCGCGGCGAGGAAGTCGGCGCCGATAAAACCCGCCTGGATTCGTTTGGGCACCCGGTCCTGGCCGGCGCCGCCGAAAAACTCAAGCAGATCGTTCAGGGCAAACTCGAGACCAAAACCCGCACCGTGCTGCTCGGTTATGCCCAGCGCGCTGCTGGACATTTTGCCAGCCTGACGGATTCCACCAACGCTTTGGCCTGCGGCGAGGCTGCGGTCAAGGCTGCCGTCACTGGTCAAAGCGGTTACATGGTCAAAATCGTCCGCGAACCCGGGTCTAACGGCGCGGTCCGATGGAGCACCGGCGTCCAACCGCTGGCGGACATCGCCAATGTCGAGCACTTCGTGCCTCGTGAATGGGTCAGCGAAGATGGGTTCCTCCCGAACGAGAAGTTCGTCGAGTACGCCCGCCCGCTCATCGAAGGCGAAATCAGGTTCCCGGTCGAGGCAGGTCTGCCCAAGTACGTCACGCTCGAAAAGAGCAAGGTTGAAAAGAAGCTGCCGCCGCGGTAGGGCGCGTCCGTCCCGGACCGCCGAAGGTAGCGCCCTCCCGCGACGAGGTAGGGCGTGTCCGTCCCGGACCGCCGCCAAGGTTGAAATCTATTCGAATTTACGCCGAACCGCACGAATTCCCTCGCCAAGCCATTCCGCTCCACCTATAAATAGCGACCGGACCCTGTGGTTCGCTATTTTGTCGTGGGTCTCAGTGAACTATTCACGTTTTAACGTTTCACGTTTTACGTCTTGCATCCGCCACCATGAAAATTCCGGCACAGTATCCGAGATGGAACAAGGCTATCGACGGCCTTGAGGACCCGACCAAGTGGGTGCTTGAGATCGAACGCGCGCGCCTGCCGTCTGATATCGTTTTTCCCGTTGTGGGGCAACTCTGGGAAGCGCTTCGAGATTGCGACGTGCCCTTCCGCGCGCGCGTCGCCTACCGGCGGCCATCGACCGAAGCCGCAGGAATTCTCAAAAACGTCCCTTTGATATTTATCCCCAGTGCCGGCGGCCCGCTCCGAGGTGGCATCGCCCGCCTCCACCAAGGCGAACGGGTTCGTATTCTTGAGCTGGACGGTCCCCGCCCGATTTACGTCAACTTCCTGCCGCTCCGTTACCACGACTTGCACGAGAGCATTGTCCCGGAGGATATCCGCAAACTGCCGGGCTACCGCGGCTACGAACTCTACGTCAAAACCGCTAAGACGCTCTCTGATTTCCCCAAAGACATCTGTCATACCTTCTTCAACGAAGCCTTCAGGCTCATCGAGGACTCGCCCTGAGACGCCGGTGGACTGTGCTCAGCGTGTTTATGTTTAGAATTGTGAGCAGCCGACGTTAGGAGGCTCTGATCAATACCAAAGATGCCTGAATTTGAGCATTACGCCGCTGCTGCGACGGAAATGCTTTTTCAAACGCGCTCTCAGGGAACCACCAGCCGGTAGAACTTCAAGGCTCCCGTGCTCCAGTTTGTGAACGCGAAATTGGATTGAGTCGAGGAAACCAGGCCCAGGGTGGACCAGCGTGACGCAAGATTTGTGGTAGCCTGCACGGCGTAAGTCACGTTCGTCAATCCAGTCCATTGAAGAACCTCGGCTGAGTTGGAGAAGCTCAGCGACAAGGTGGGGCGCGGCACGGTGAAAACGGCCCATTCCAACCGGACGACGGAATATTGCGGAATGACGACCGGATTATTGGTCAGTTGCGATTGGATTTGCACATTGTTTGGCGGCGGGCTGCTGTTAGTCAGGCTGGGATCGGGCCCGGTGACGTAGGTTTCCAGGAACTGGTTGGTCAAAACGACTCCGTCCTGGGTAAGCTGCACTGTCGCGTTGGTCGCGCCCTTGTTGGTCAGCACCACATAGCGCTTGCCGTTGCTGCCCTGGTAAGCCTGGGCGTAAATTGCCGGCATGGTCGCGTTGTAATTCGTGTTGGCGGGGACCGTCGGCCCGTTGGTATCAACCGTCGTCGTATAAACCGCGGTGGACCGGTTCACCGCCCAATACGCCACCGCCTGCGCCGTCGCCTGCGCGCTCAAATAAAAGCCGAACGGCAGGTTCTGAGTGTTGGTGACATAATGGCCGTTGGCGGCGTTGACGACCGCCTGCCGGAAAACATTCGTCGCGCCGATGCCGTTTTCGTTGAACAACTGGTAGTTGCCGACAAATTTCATTTGCGGAACGGTGGACATGCGCATCACAAATTCCGACGCGTAGATGCCGCCGTAAAGGGTCGTGGACGGCACGTTGGGGTGTTGGTTGCTGGTGCCGGCCCCGCTGCCCTGGACCGGTTGGAACTCAGTGATCATGAACGTGACGTTGGTGTTGTTGTTGTTCATCAGGTAATTGGTCACATAACTGGTCGTGTTGCCGAGCAGGACGCCGTTGTCATAGGCCATCAGGTCGGAGAAATTCGTGAGTCCCGGTTGCGGATAGAAATGATAGCTGACGGCATCCCAATACCTGTTGCTGTAATTGATGAGCGCGTTATCCCAGATGTGGCCGCCGACCGCCGGGTCGCTGAAGAAGACGGCCACTACGGCATTGGAATCGGCGGCTTTGATCGCATTCCGGTAAGGCAACATTTTGGTGGCGTAATCCGCCCCGTTGGTGAAGAAGTTAGTGGGGCCGGTGAAAAGGTAAGGCTCATTGCATAGCTCCCACGCCGCGACCGCGATGTGGTTGCTCAAGGCAAACGCGGCGAACGCGCCCGCGGAATTATTGGTGTCGGTGAAACAGTTGACGCAGACGATGATCCTGGCGCCGCCGACATTGGCGGCCAGGCTGGCAAAGTTGGTGAATTGCGCGCCGCCCTTGCCCAGCAGCGGCAGATAGGTGAACTGGCAACTGTTCGAGGCGGTTGAATCGCCGTGCGCGCCAATTACGTTCATCCAGTTCGTGTCCGTCAGGCCGTTGGTCCAATTGAAGGCGTCGTCCGAGATGCCGCCCGGGTAGCGCAACCAGCCGGGTGAGAGCGACGCGGCGAGTTGTTGAAAGTTTGTGTTGTCGTATTCCAAACCCGTGTTGAGGGTCTCGGTGGCGAAACCGGCGAACCCCGCATTGAGCGGGGTCGAATTGGTCGTGGCAAAGGAGACCGACACCGTCGCTTGCGCCGCACCGCGGGTGGGTGAAAGAACCCCTCCGACGGCGACAAACCAGAGCACGATGGGCGTTTTGGGCAATTTCACAACTCGCTGGCAGCAAACGACTCGCCAAAACCGGCGGTCGGGGTATCCTTCTGGGCCCCTGGAGGGTGGCCCAGCCGGCTGCGATGGCGCGTTACCTGCTAACCTGGTCAACCGTCTTGATCTACTGCGACATCAGTAGTGATTGATGTTTGAGAAATAAGCGATAAAAATAGTACGACCCTTAAATCGACCTGAATATGAAAAAAAATCTGACCGTTCTATTTACTACTGGCGCCCTGGCCGGCGCGTTGTTTGCCGGCCTGACCTTTGCCCACGCTCAAAACAATACGCCCCCGGCTCCTCCTGCCGGCGCCGCCGAGGTGCCCCGGCATCGGGGCAACGAGCGGCACCCGGCCATTCACCGTGCGATCCTGGCCCTGGAGGAAGCCAAGCATGATTTGCAGCGGGCCGATCACGACTTCGGCGGCCACCGCAAAGAGGCCCTCGAGGAGTGCGATAAGGCCATCGCTCAACTCAAATTGGCCCTCCAGTTCGACAAGAAATAGAGCGCCCGAAAGACCAACGCCGGCTCCGCCATTTACGGCGTCGTCGGCTCGTCCTTCAAACTACTGGTCAAAACGCCAGGCCCAATGGCGCGTTGCCGGCGCATGGGTGGCTGCCGCGTTTGCTTGGACCATTCCCACCGCGCTTCCCGCCAGCGAGTTCGGCCACGCGTGGGCACGCCCACAAACACAATCAGTACCCCAAAGCCGACGACTGATCGCTGCGGCGCCGGTCGGCCACGCCGACGTAGTCGTTCGGCTTCCTGACCCAGATGGTGTGCGCATCGCCTTGGAACGGCAACGGGTGTGGAGGCACAACCGTGTGCCCCATAGCTCTTAGCGACTGCACTGACTCGGGATGAAGTTCCGGGGTTTCAAATGTAATTTCATCCGGAAGCCACGAGTGCGAAAAACGCGGAGACGCGACCGCCATTTGGATTGGCATCTTAAAGTCGACCACGTTCAAAAGGATGCACAGGATAGTGTGAGGTATGGCCTGGCTGCCCGGACTGCCGGTGATCAACTTGACCCGGCCGTTGCTGGCAACGATGGTCGGTGACATCGAAGTGAGGGGACGTTTGCCAGGGGCAATCGTGTTCGCAACCGTGTAGGGCGAGGTGGCTTCGCTGATATCAGGCGCATTTGGAAACAGGTTGAAAGCGCGCATCTGGTTGTTGAGCAGGAAACCCGCTTTGGGGACTACGACACGCGAGCCCCAGAGACGTTCGAGCGTGTAGGTGTTGGCTACCGCCATCCCGTCGCGGTCGATGATCGAAAAGTGGGTCGTGTTATGCCCTTCTCGCGACAGCGGCAGGCCAGCGGATAGTTCGTCGCTGCGCGTGGCCTTGTGGAGGGCAATCGTTTGCGCGAGCTGGCGGCCATACTCGTGCGTCGTCAGGTTTGCGGGAATTTTCACAAAAGCCGGATCGCCCAGATAGCGAGCGCGATCGTAGTTGGCGCGGCGCATCGCCTCGGCCATGACGTGCAGGGTGCGGGGCGACCAGCGACGCCAGGTTTTGAAATTGAACGTTTCCAGCATGTTCAACTCTTCCAGCAGGCAGACCCCGCCGGAGCTTGGCGGCGGGGGAACATAGATGTCGTATTTTCCTCGGTAGCGTGTGGACAAGGGCTGGCGTTCGATGGCCCGGTAATGGGCCAGGTCCTCGGCCGTGATCAGCCCCCCGCCTTTGGACATTTCAGCTACGATTTGTTCGGCGATTGCTCCCGTATAAAACTCGTCCGGACCCAGTCGGGCGAGTGATTGGAGGGTTCCAGCCAGATCGGGCTGAACCAGGCGGTCGCCCGCCACCCATAAACCACCGCCAGGTTTTGCGAAAACACGTTGAAACTCCGCCTTCTCGGGAGCCGCGGCCAAGGTTTCATTGAGCGATTTTGCTAGGTTGCTATCAAGCTTGAACCCGTTGCGAGCCAGGATGATTGCCGGCTGAAGCAGTTGCGACCACGCCATCGTGCCGAATCGACGGTGCGCGAGGGCCAGTCCTCGGACTGTACCCGGGACGGCAACAGCTCGATGGGTAAACTGCGATTCATCGGACGTGTACATCCCCGGATAGGCTGCCGCGGGCGCGCACTCGCGATAATCGAACACGACCGGGGCGCCACGGCCGGGAGCAGGGTGCACAAGCATGAACCCGCCGCCGCCGATGTTGCCTCCGGGAGGATAAGTCACGGCGAGTGCGAAAGCCGTGGCGACCGCAGCATCGACGGCATCGCCGCCCTGCTTGAGGATGGACAGGCCCGCCTCTGTCGCTGGGCTGGAAACGGAAACTACGACACCATGGTGACACTCGACAACTTGGTTTGAATTGGTTTGTAGAACGGTGCCGCGCTTCGTGTCGGTCTGCGCTGCGGGGCGCGCGGAACTGGCCACAGCCAGCCCTAACAAAACTAAAACATAAAACCTCGTGGCCATAACGCTAGCGATCCACGCCCTCATCGGCGAGAATGGCGGCTTGCTCTTGCTGCAAGGTGGTCGCCGCCCCGGTTGGATGACATCCCGTTGCCGGCTGGTTCCGGGCCAACGCGTGAGCGATGATGTGCAAGACGATGCACACGAACAGGAACGACCCGACGACCACCGGCCAATATAAGCCGTAGTAGGACGAATTCCGCATCCACCCATACATGGCCAGCGCGAAGGCGGCGCCCAACATGCGACCGAAACCGTCCACGAGGTGGAGCAGGCCGAGGCAGGTCGCCATTCCGGCTTCGCCGCTGTGTTTTTTGGCGGTCTCGTCGAAGCACGGGGTCATCAGGACCTCGCCACAAATGAAGACAACGATGGCCACCGGCAACACGACCGGATTCCGGGCGAAGATCAGCATCATCAAGCCTGTGCAATAAAGCAAAACGGAGGTCATCGACCACCACTCCCACTTGAATCCTCGCCGGTACAATTTTGCCGACAGATACACCGCCAGAAAATGCGCCCCGATAATGGTGGTACAGACGCTGGTCAGGGACACAATCCAGACGGGTTTGTTCGAGTGATATTGATCGATAACGTACTTGGGTATGATCGTGCCCCAACATCCGTAAGGCAGGACCAATGCGAACCGCCGCAGGGCGTCCGAAAGAAAAGCTTTGTTCCGGCACAACATTTTCAAATTGGCGATGCCCCAGGTTTTCGCGGGCGCCGTTGTTGCCGGGCTGGGCCTGGCAGCCAGCCCGATGGCCAGGGGCAAATAGAGCAAGCCGAGCACAAATGCGTGCGCGCGGTAGCCGATGCTGGCAGTGACCTGGTAGGCGAGGCTGTTGCCGAAGAACGAACCCAGGTTCAGAAGGGTCGCCCTCTTCGCCACCGAGCGACGAAGAATTTCCGGCGTGGAATGAACCACCAAAATCGTATTGAGAGAGATTTTTCCGAGAACAAAGGCCAGGCCCGCGATAAAGACTGCGACGGCTGAAACCCAAAACCCGGGGCTGTTCGCGATCACCAGGAAGCTGCAGAGCCCAAAGAGGATGCTGGTGGCCAGCGCGACGCGGACCGAAGTGCGATCCGTGTACCAGCCCGCCAGTGGCGCGCAGACCGATTGGGCCAGGACGTAGCCGTTCAGCAGCGTCGCAATCCGGGCATACGATAGCCCGCCCAAGTGCTCGAAGAGCGGGAAGATGTAGGGTTGGAAAGCGCCGCGAGCGAGGAACAACAGGCCAATGCCGACGCACACCAGCCAGATGGCGATGGTTGATTCGGAGCTCCGCCGCATTTCATTCCACCTCGTAAAGGTCCGACCAGGAGGCGAGTTGGTCCACGCTGTGGCGAATCTCGCCCGTATCCGGCGACATCAGCTCGACGTACAGGGGCGCGCGGAAACCGCCGCTGGCAAGGCCAACGGGCTGGCCCGGTTGAGCGCGGACTTCATGGTAAACGTAGCCGGGGAGCTTAAGAATTTGTTCGAGGTGCCGGGTAGCGCGCAGAGTGCCGTTTTTGCGCGGGAATGGCGTCACGATGGCTGCCGCCAACTGGCGGTCCTGCCGCACATCGGGACTGGCCCCGCTGAGGACCTGATAATAGGCATGGAGCAGATCGATGCCGCAGGCCAGCTCGAGAATGCGTGGTCGATTCCCACCCGGGCGGGCGCCGATTTCACCCAGACGCGAGCCGATGAATTCGACGTGGGCAGCGGCAGAGGTCATGTCCAACGCCTGCACACCCGCAATGGCCTTCTGTTCGAGTCCGTTTTGCTCGGATGCGCTCAGGCGCGATGGTACTAGACGAGCAAAGTGGTGGTAGTCATCGATGCCAATGTCCCGGCCAGTCAATACATCGACGACGGGAGTGCTGTAAACCTTACCTGCGCGGTCCGCCAGGCAGTCAATCGAAATGTTGCTTCCTTCCAGGTATTCCGCGACGACCACGACCAGTTGGGTGCCTTTTTTGCCTAATTTCTCGTAATACCTGGGCACCTCGTTCAGGATCGCGTGATAATTCGTCCGCAGCATCTCCGGGCCGGTGTTGCGCGTCGCCCACATGCTGGCGGACACGTTGGCGGGCTGCAAGAAAACCGGGTATCCCATTTGTCGGGCAAAATCCATCAGCGCCGACTCGGAAGTGACCACCTGAAAGCGTGCGGCGGCGCCCGGCCCGAGGCGTTCGTGAAAACGCTGACGCATCAGGCTTTTGTCCAGGCACAGCCGCGCCGAGGCCGGCGAGAGGCAGGGAACGCCCAGGGCGGCGGCAACGTGGGCGGTCTGGGCGACGTAAAACTCGATCACGTTGTAAAGACAGGCGATGCCAGAACGCGCCTGGATGGCGCGGACCGCTTCGATGAGTTCCGGCAGTGGCCGCGAGAAATCGAATCGCTCGACCAGTTTGAAGCGGGAGACGTCACCCAAACGATGCTTGCTGTTGGTGTCGATCAGGATGCCCAAGGGCAAATCGTGCTGGTGGAGGCTCTCGAACTCACCTCTCCGGACCATGCCGAGGAACAAAACGAGACCCGATTGAACTGGAGCGCTCATATCACTTCTCAGGGCAGGATCACGCCAGCAACTGAATGAATCGGCCGAGGCGGGTCAAGCCGGCAATAATCTCTTCTACCGGTATGGCGTAAGAGATCCGGATGTGGCGCTCGGACCCGAATGCCGAGCCAGGCACGACCGCGAGGTGGGCATGCTCGAGCAGCAGTTCGGCCAGGCGGTCCACAGTCTCGACGCGCCGGCCCGCGAATGACTTCTGGAGCAGCCCGTTAACTTCGGGAAAGAGGTAGAACGCGCCAGCGGGAGTCACGCAGGAGACGCCGGGGAGTTTCTGAACCAGTTGCAGCGCAGCCGTTCTTTGAGCGGACAACTGCTGCCGGATTCCAGCGACGAAGGCGTCGTTGCCGGGCTCCAGCGCGGCCAGGGCGGCGTGTTGCACGAGGTTGCAGGCGTTGGACGCGGTGTGGCTTTGCAGATCGGCAATGGTCTTGATCATGGGCTGCGGCGCGGCAACGAAGCCGGCCCGCCAGCCGGCCATGCAATAGGTTTTCGAGAACGACCCAATCAAAACCGTCCGGGCCTTCATTTCCGGAACGAGCTTCACGACGTTGCAATGCGCGGCGGGTGGATAGACCAGCTCGTCATAGCATTCGTCGAAAATGCAGGTCAACTCGTGTTGCAAGACGAGCCGGGCCACTTGTTCGAGCGCACTGGCGGGATAAACCACGCCAGTCGGGTTGTGGGGTGTGTTGAGAATCAGGCCCCGGGTTCGCGGGGTAATGCGCCGAGCCAGTTCGTCCACGTCAGGCTGAAAACCGTTTTGTTCGGTCGGCAGGAAAACGGGGGTCGCGCCGGCCAGCCGCACTTGTTCCGGGAAGGTCACCCAGTAGGGCGCGGGAATGATAACCTCGTCCCCGGCCTCAAAGGCAACAAAAGCCGCATTGAACAGCGCCTGCTTGGCGCCGGCGGTGAAGCCGACTTCCTCCGGCGTGTATTCGAGACCGGTCTTTTGGGTAACCTTCGCGGCCAAACGCTCGCGCAATTGACGGATGCCCAGCGTATCGGTGTATTGGGTGGCGCCTGCGTCAATCGCCTTTCGAACGGCTTCCTTGATCCGCGGGCTGGTGTCCTGGTCCAGTTCGCCCGCGGCAAAGTTAACGACGTGGATTCCTTCGGAACGCAGTTTGCGCGCGCGGTTGCGCATTCCGGAGGTTTGGGAACCTGTCAGCGCCTGGGCGCGAGCAGCGAGCATCAGTGGACGATCAATTTCTTTTTGCTGCCGCGCAAGCCAATTCCCCTGGCCGCCACAGACTTCCTCGGGCGTTTTTCCGCGGGGGAAGGCGTGCCGTGGCCCGCCTGGGCCCCGGCCAGAAAAGCTTCCAATTCCACCACCTTGCCCGCTCCGACGGCGACGGCGACTTCCGCAATCGATGATATGCCGGCCTCCGCCTCTTGCGCAGAATCGGCGTCAGCCAGAATGCGGAAGGTGCGGTCCATCGCCGTGTGTGCGGCGCGCAGGCCCTGGTTGGCGAAAATGACATGGGAGATGCCGGCGTCGAAGAATTCCTTTTTGGTGACCTTCGGTAGCCTCGTCGGGGCGATGAAGAGCGGGGTGCGGCCGCGCCATTGACGCCCGAATGTCAGCACTTCTCCGCCGGTCGCATCCAGCGATTGAATGAACACCGCTTCCGCTCCCGCATCGGCATAGGCTGCCGCCCGGCGGAGCGCCTCGGGCACGCCCAAACCAGCGACCAGCGCCTCGGTCCGGGCGATGATCTGGCAGGGGACACCGGCGGCGGCCACGCCGGCCCGCGCAGCCCGCAAGCGGGCGATGTGTTCCTCGACAGAAACCAAGGCGCGTTCGTAACCGTCATAGAGGCTGCACCGTTTCGAGGGCGGGTTGTCTTCGATGCACAGCGCTGCCGCGCCCGCCCGGGCCATGGCCTCAGCCACATAGTAAACCTTCACCGCGTCGCCGTAGCCGGAATCGATATCGACCACAATCGGCAGGTCCGCTGACCGGCGAACACGGCGGACGACCGACAGCATGTCTTCGGCACCGACGATGCCGGCGTCGGGCAGCCCCGCCGCCGCCGAGCAGCAGAAGCTGCTCACCCAGGTGAAATCAAAATGCCACT
Organism: Binatia bacterium; assembly: GCA_035566895.1. GTDB lineage: Bacteria > Verrucomicrobiota > Verrucomicrobiia > Limisphaerales > UBA8199 > DATMQA01. The sequence goes on along the minus strand of DATMQA010000064.1, from coordinate 20,771 downwards.
TGGCCGCGAGCAGTGCTGAAAGACCGTCGTACACCCCAATGCCGACCTGGGATTGGCCGTGAAAAAGGCGGGCGCTGTGCGCCAGATGATTGTTCTCTGATTGCATAAGTCGAGCGTTACGGTGTTGATTCCGCGGATTGGTTTCCGCGCTGCCCAGTTCATCAAATGTTTATGAACGAGTGATGAGCGGCGGATGACAGTTTTGTCATATTGGAAACAATTATGTAACAAATCCGTGACAAAGGATAGACCATAATTACCCCCGCACCGGTGCTGACGGGGAACCGGAGCTCACTCAGCGGATTGACACGCCTGGGATTGCCAGGGAACCTCTAGGACGATGACTCGAAAGGTCCGCATTGAGCTCCCCGGAGAGGCCTTCCCGGTCCTCGTGCTGCTGGTTTGTGCGCGTTGTTTGGTTTCCGCGGCCGCCGACGATCCCAGCCCGTTTGGGGTGGGGACCTCGGCCCAAGCCTCGGGCCTTTACGGCTCGTGGATGTCGAAAATGGCGGCCGCCGGGGTGAAGTGGGTGCGAATCCTTCCCGAATGGAATCAGATCGAGCCGTCAGCCGGGATGTGGAGCTGGTCGCTGACGGATTCGATGCTCAACTCGGCGACCCGCAACAACCTGAATGTGAGCGGCCTGTTTCTGTACAACGCCACCTGGATCAATTCCAACACGCATACTTTCCCAACGAACAACTATTCGGCCTGGTCGGCTTATGTCTCGAACGTGGTGGCGCACGCGGGAGGGCGGGTCCGATACTGGGAGGTGTGGAACGAGCCGGAGAACTTTGCCGCCGGGGGAACGGCTACGGATTATGCGCGCGTGGTGACCAACGCCTATAATGCGGCCAAGGCGGCGGATACCAACGCCCGGATCGGGTTGAGTGTGGCCTCTGTCGATATCCTCTACCTCGAGCAGGCGCTGCAGGCCGGCGCGGCGGATCACTTCGACTATATTTGCGTGCATCCTTACGAGGTGTTGGGCACATTAAGTTCCGGCCAGGAGGCGGAGTTCATGAGCGTCGTGCCGACCATCCGCAAGATGCTGGCGGCCAAAAACCCGGCGAAATGGAAGGTCCCAATTTGGTTCACGGAGATAGGCGAAGCACTTGGGGGACAAGTCACCGCTGCCACTCAAGCCCAGGACCTGGTCAAGGCCTACACGATGGGTATCGCGCAGGGAGTCAGCCATCTCGAGTGGTTCGAAGCGCAGGATGGCGGATACGCAATGGGGCTGCTCAGTTCGACCGGCACCACTAATCCGGCCTATATCGCCCTGCAAAACCTGGCGGCGCAACTGGGTCCCAACCCAAAGTACACGGGATGGCTGCTGCTCAACAACAAGGACTACGGATTTGTTTTCCAGGGCGCCACCAATAGCGTGATGACCGCCTGGGCGCCGCCGAACAGTATTGATAACATCGACTTCGGCCAATCCGTAGGAATCCTGAACCCCGTCAATGGCAGTATTGCCAACGCTACTGTCTGTTCGTTAAGCAATGCTCCCGTGCTGGTGATCGGCGTCCCGTCGAGCCTGGTCTCGCAGGCGGGAACCAACCGGAGCGGACCTTTCCCCTGGGGCGGCAACTACAGCGGCGCGTCTTCGGTGTTGGTGTCGATGGGAAATCCCAACGTCGAAAACGGTTTGCACCAGCTTAATGCGGACGCCAGCTCGACGCCCGTCACCGTTTATGGCGGCCCGGCCCGCGATTGCAGCAAGAGTTCGGCGGTTACGTTTACGGTGGACCCGAATTTCCTGTCGTACACGCACGCCTCGATCAGAATCAGCGCCGTGGTGCGAAAGATTTCGGCGACGGATAACCCCGGGTTCAACCTGAAATACGAGTCTGCGACGGGGCGGAAGGGCATCGGGTGGAATTCAGTTCCGGGAAGCGACAAGTGGTACACACTGACATGGACAATTGCGGACGACGAATTCGTCGGCGATTGGGGTTACAATTTTTCGTTTGATTCCGACTCGACCAACTACAGCCGATACTACCTGCAGCAGGTCACTGTCACGAACCTCGTGCCCCGCCCCACGTCCGCACCGACGGGGCTAATCGCGGTGCCCGGCGCGGGGCTGGTTTCGCTGAATTGGAACAGTGTCTCCGGCGCGAACGGCTACGACGTCCAACGCGCCACCATCAGCCAGGGCCCTTATGAGCTCATCACCCCGACGGTCGCTGCGACCAACTACACCGATACCGGCCTGACTCCCGGCACCCCTTACTATTATGTCATCTCGGCGGTGAACTCGGGCGGCGCAGGGCCCGACTCGGCGGAGGCCGCCGCGACGCCGACCTCGCCATCACTGAGCATCCTTTTGATGGCCGGAATGGTCCGCTGCAGTTGGCCGACCTCGGCTACCGTGTTTGCGCTTCAGGAGACCGCGGTTCTGCCGAGTGGTTGGACCAATAGTTCAGCCGCGGTGCAGGTTCAAGGCGAGGATAACGTTGCCGTGGTTCCAATTGTGGACGGGGCAAAATTTTATCGGCTCGTTGTTGAGCCCTATTAAAACGTTACTCTGGTGAGGTCGCGCTTGTGGTGAGCACGGCGATCCTCACTCTTCAGCTGTCCCACGACAATCGCGGAGCGTCTCCACCGTCCCGCTTTGAGAGTTGCGTTTTACGATTTGCCGCCGCTGGGATGCAACCGCCGCCACCGGTCCACATAGAGGAAGAACACGGCTGGACCAAAGGAGAATAGCATCACCGAGAGGCCGAAGGTGATGCCGATGAACGTCATGAATCCAGCGCAGCAATAAGTTTGCCGGCGCACCCAGATGTGAGACGGCACGGCGACGAGCAATTCGAGGATGGTGCCTTTGAGGAGCAGTCGGCATTGCCGGGAAATGAGGTCGCCCGGTTCCGCGCCACGGCCCAATCGAAAGAATACCGCGCCCCAAACCAACCAGATCAAAATGCCTGCGGCCGGGCCACCCCACCCAATCCAGTTAGGGGTGTGGTCGTGAAACACAGCCTCGCCAAGGGAACAAACCGCGCCGACTCCCAGGCAGCCCATCATGAACCCGGCCACGATGACCGGCAGGACCAGAGAACGGCGGGCCACGGGCCGCTGTTCGGCAACCCGGACTGGCACGACCAATAACGCGGCCTCGCCCAGAACCATCACCGCCACCCAAAGCCAATACGGCCAGGTTGCATAGACCCCCAGCGGTTCGGTCTGCTTTGTCTGCACCTCTCGCATGAAACACACGACGATTACCGGCACGGTGAAGGCGATAAGGATAAGGAGGTACAACCCGAGAACGACCAATGCCCAGCGTCTCATTGCACCCAGTTTCGCAAAAGGCCCACCCGCTGACAACTGTTTGCTTTATCTGCCATTCTGAGCTGCGGCCGAGGGAAACCGCTGAAGCTGTTGAAATGCCCTCTGCACGCCGCACACCCAACTGAAGCTGAAGTTGGGTGTTAATGAGATGTTGAGCGGGCAGGTTGGGGCGCTGGCTAGGGCAAAATGAGAATCCGGTAGAAGCGGCTTTGATCGGAACTGGAATCCGAGCCGGATGCCAGCGAGTTGGTGGCCTTGATGGCGCCGCCCAAATTGGCCCACGTAGATTGCCGCAAGGCGGTCTTGTATTGCACTTGATAGCTCAGTCCGGCCAGGGCGCTCCAGTTGAAGTAGAAAGCGCCGGACACTCGGCTCACGTTTTGAATCTGCGGCGGGACAATGGGCGCCACACTGACATCGTCCACCCCCAAAAAGCTCGACTGGTCCAGGCCGCCAAACTGCAAGACGGTGCTCGAGAAGGTGGCGCTGACCCGGTAGGTGAGATTAGTCCAGCCAAAGTTGGGTAGGTTGCTCTGATTGAACAGGGTGGTGCCATTCCAACTGGCCACGAATTGGTTCGGAGCCCGGCCGTCCGGGCTGGCCAACCAAAACGAAAGCCAATAGAGCTGTCCCGAGGAGGTTGGCAGTGTTTGGGAAATGTACCCCAGTGAGTACGGCGAGCCCAGGGCGGCCCCATATTTGCCGGAGTGAGCGTACCGGGTATTGCTGGTCACGCGCATGGCTTTCAGGGCCAATGAATCGCCGCTCTCCGTCCAACTGGAGAAAGTGTCGGTTTCGAAACCGCCGTTCTGGACCAGTTGCATGGAGAGCACCGAGAGGCTGAATACCCGGGCTTGAGCGACGCCATCGTCCAAATTGGTGAACCAGACCGTAGCGGTATAGTTGTCTGCCGCCAGGCTGGCGGCGGCTGGCGTGAGGCTCAGGGTCAGCGTTGCCGCAGCGCTGCGCGCGAGGCTGCCGCCGGTCGAGGAGGCGCTGAGCCAGAGAGAAGTATTGGCCAGCGCCCAATGCAAGGGCGCGGTGCTGATATTCGTCAGCGTGAAGGATTGACTGGCTATAGTGAAAGGGCCGCCCGTGTAGCCGCTGGAGCCGAAGCCGGTGAGAGGCGTGATTTGCAAGGCGTCCGGGGGTGCTTGCACTTGCAAGGTGAATTCAAGGGACTGGACGACACCGTCCTGGAGGTTGGTGAAGGAAACAGTGCTCGGATAGATTCCCACGGGCAGGCTTGAGGCGGTGGGGTTGAGGCTGATCGTCACTGAGGCAGCCGAGCCGCCGGGCGTCAGCACCCCACCGGTAGCCGAGGCGTTGAGCCAGAGGGAGGTATTGCCCAATGCCCAACTGAGCGAGGCCGCGCCGAGGTTGGTTAGGGTATAGGTCTGGCTAGTGATGCTGAAAGGGCCCCTCAGGTAGCCGATGGAACTGAAGCCGGCCACGGGCGTGATGAGGAGCGTGTCGGACGCCAGCGCCTCGATGAGGCCCGCGCCGTTAGGCGTGCCCCAGCCCGTGCAGAGGTCATAGCCCGGCACAGCATAGTAAAGGTTCGGACTGCCGCTATTGATATTATTGCCGGTGGTAACGTCATGAAAGCAGGTCGCATAAGCAGGCCCCTTGGCCAGGGCATAAATGGCCGGGTTGAGGAACCCGGCGGGCGGCTTGCCGAAGGTGGCGGCCTGTTGGTTGACTAGCGCGGTGTACGCCGCCCAAAGGGGGGTCGCGCAACTCGTGCCGCCAAATCCCCCGGATTGCCCGTTACCGTAGATGACCCAGATGTTGTCCGCCGTCAGTGCCACGTCGGGAATGTTGCGCAGAGTGGTCGAGCCCTGATTGACTGACATGTCGATGCCCTGTTGCCAGGCCGGAATCGCGAATGAGGTGACGCCGCCGCCAGTGCCAACGTCAGATCCCGCATTCGCATTGTAGCCCCAATTCCAGGCTTTTTCGGACTGCCAGCTTCCACCCGGGCCGCTCGTCGTCAGCGTCGTCCCGCCCACGCTGGTAATGTTGGTGTCACCTGCCGGGGTCGGCACATCGATTCCGCTGGCGTAAGCGTCTGAATCGCCCGAGGCGTTGAAGTAGGACTGGCCCTGAGCGGCGAACTGCTGGAAGATGAGTTCGGTGCTGGCGTCGGTGGGAAAGGTCCACGAAGCGCTGAGTTGGAGCGAAAGCGGTTCTCCCTGGGAGGGTGCAGCCATTTCGTTGAGCATGGCGTTCCCGTTGGCCGCAGCGGGACTCTCTTCATAGACAACCACTCCGGAAAGGCCCGGCGCCATCGAGATCGCCATCTCGATATCCAGCGACACCTCGTCATTGTTTTGGCCCGGCGTGCCGTTGAAGCCGCCGAGCAACACGTTGGTCAAGGGAACCGCCGGCAAACCCGCCTGGCTCTCATAGGACGCGATGTCGTTGGCGTAGTAGCCGTCGAATTCCAACAGCCCGACCGTTTGTCCTGTCCCGGTCAGCGAGACGCCCGGGACATAAGCGGCGCGAAAATCGTTCCCCAGGTAATTGCCGCTCGGACCGGAGCCGGTCAAAGGCTGGGCGCCGGCTGCTGGCCCACCTATGGCCGCCCGGAGGCTCATCGGCCGCGGCAGATGGTAGTTATTCAGCCCTCCGACTGTTAGCACGGCAACGTCCGAAGCCAACGACGGTTCGGTGTCCGGCGCGAAAAAGGTGCGCGGTTCGGTTGGATGGTTGTAAAGCCGCAATGTCACATTGAATGCCTTTTCGATCTCGGCCACCGAGCCATTGACACCGAGCAAGGTCCGATTTCGATGGGTGCGTGTGACAGTCAGGCCGCTGGCCCTGGCAAAAGCAATGACGGCCTGATAATCCGATTCCGTGGGACCAAATTGCTCCGCGAACTGCTCCGGCGTCAAAAACCGCCGGTAGTCAGGACTGGCCGGGTCGTAAAGGCGTTGGAGCAATTCGGCGAGGGCCGGCTGATTTCGCAAGGGCAAGCCGATCACTAAATTGAGCTGTTGTGATTTCGGCAGCTCACCCAGCGCCGGTAATCCTGCGACCACGGGCGGCACATGGCCCTGCAGTCGCTGGGTTTGCGCGCCCAGGGCGCGGGTCAAAAACAGAACCGGCCACGACATGCTGATAACGATGGAGAGAAGCGCCTGGGCAGCGAACCTGCCTTGCCTGCTGCGGAAGCCGAACATTGCCATGGTAAGACTCTAGTGCAGTCACAGCCGGCGTGCATGAGAAATTGAGTCGAATCGAGTTGGGCTAAAGGATTTGGCTTAGACCAACCGAACCGGCGTGCTAAAGTAGCTGCGACATGCCGGCGCTGGAACCTTATTGGCGAAAGTTTGGATATGAATGAATTCATTGTGACCACGACTGATGGCAGGCGCGCTGTGATCCTGCTGGCGCTCGGCCTGGCCGCAAGCCTCGGCAACACTAGCCGGGCCGAACCGCTCCCGGCCAGCACGAACGCCCCAGCCGGGTTCCCGTGCAATCCGGAGGAGATCGCCCATTACACTGCTTACCGCACCACAGAAGCGGTTCACATCGACGGCCGGTTGGATGAAAGATGCTGGCAGGCGGCGCCGCGCTCACCCCGGTTCATCGACATCCTCACGGGCAAACCGACGCTTTACGACACCCGGGCCGCAGTCTTGTGGGACGAAGAAAATCTTTACGTGGGTTTTTGGGTCGAGGAGCCCAAAGTGAAAGCCAGCTTAACGAAGTACGGTTCGCACATCTACGAGAATAACGACGTCGAAGTATTCATCGCGGGCCAGGACACTTATTACGAATTCGAGATCAATGCGCTCAACACAGTTTACGAGGCGTTTTTTATCTGGAAAGATGCCTACGAGAAAGGGGGTTACGCCGAGGCTCCTGAATTCAAGCGTTCCAATCCCAAAGTCAGGTCCTTTAACGGCGTCGGCTTTACGCATCATCCCCGCGGGCCGCGGCTCGGCTCCTGGGCGTTTCAATTTCCCGGGCTCAAAACCGCCGTTCACATTGATGGCACCCTCAATGATGATAGCGACACGGACCGCGGCTGGACGGTTGAACTGGCGTTTCCGTGGGCAGGAATGAAATGGCTGGCGAAGGCGGACGGCCGCTCCTTGCCGCCGAAGGATGGGGATGTGTGGCGCATCGATTTTTCACGCTTCAACCAATACAAGGCCCCGCCCCCGGCGCAAGATTCCAGCGGTTGGTTTTGGAGCCGGCATGGGGTATGGGACTCCCATATCCCTGAGTGCTTCCCCTTCATCCATTTCTCCACGAACGATGTCACCCGGTTGAAAAACCAGTAGGCGATCGACCTTTCCTTGCCACGATGATCCAGCTAGCGGAAGAGTTGTGGCGCGAACTCGTTCAGGTAATCGCGCCAGTTGAGCCAGGTATGGGCACCGGAGGTTTCTTTGAACACGACGTCGAATTGGTGCTTCTTGAGCATCGCGACCGTAGCCCGGGAAGTTTCAATTAGGAAATCGTCCTTGCCGGTCGCGAACCAGAACAGCTTCAGACCTTGCTTGAGTTTCGGATTATCGAGAACTGCCTGGTTTTGTTCTTCAAAGGAGGGACCGGAGGGCGCGTTTCCCCCGGGGCCTCGGCCGGTGATACCGAAGACCCCCGAGCTGAACACGCCAAGATACGCGAATTTCTCCAGGTGCGGTATGCCAATGTTCAGCGTTTGACCACCTCCCATCGACAAGCCGGCCATGGCGCGGCTTTGGCGTTCGGCGCGGACGCGGTAGTGTTGTTCGACGTAAGGCATGATGTCGTCCATAAAATCTTTTGCAAAATCATCGACTCGAGGCCTGGGCGAGCCGGGCGCGCGTGAAGTGAAAGGGCCAGTGTGCCCGGCGGGCATGACCACGACCATGGGTTTGGCTTTCCCGGCAGCGAGGAGGTTGTCCAGGATGAACCCGGCACGACCGACCGACGACCACGAATCATCGCAATCAGAGGCGCCGTGCAGCAGATAAAACACCGGAAAACGGCCCTTGCCGGTTTCGTAACCCGGCGGCGTATAAATGTGCATCCGTCGAAATCGCTGCAGTGACTTGGAGTAGTAAGTGATCTCGGCGACCGCGCCGTGGGGAACATCCTGAGTGTCCATGAAATCCGCTCCGGGGATATGCACGAGACTCCAGGTATTGGCGTTGGACTCGCTGGTAGCGGGGTTGCGCGGATCAATCACCGACACACCGTCCACATTGAAGTTGTAGCGGTAGGAGCCAGGAACGATCGGACCCAGGGTGACTTCCCAAATGCCATTCGTGGTCTGGGTCATGGCCGCGCCTTGCCCGTTGCCCGGAATGTCGCCCGCGGAAAGGCGCACGGCTTGCGCTTTGGGCGCGTGGATGCGAAACGTCACGTGCCGGTCCGGCGTTACCTCGGGGGACGTGACCCTCGGGCCCGGCTGTGCCGCAGAGGTTAGAGCCACAAATGCCGTCGCCAAGTGCGCGGCAAATTTCAGGATGATTTTTCTTTGCATAGATGTGTTGCGGGAGAAGCTGCTTATCGCTTCGGCTCGGGCGTAAGCGGTTTTAGAATCGCGGAAAGCAAATCCGGTTTCCCAGCGTCCCGTTCGAGTTGGGAGTATTTCTCCCCTTCGTGATAGCTCAATTGGACGGTTTTGAAATAATCTTCGTTTTCCACCAGCAATTCGATCGCCGCGGCATCGGTCTTGGCCGCTTTGATGGCCGCGCGCAGAATCTCCGGCGTCCAGCGGCGCCCGTTGACCGCCAGGAGTTTCATGGCGGCGCCGACGCCCGCTTTGTCCGCCACCGAGCCGGGGATGACATCGATAATGTAACCGTCCTCCTTGATTTTCAAACCGATGGAAAAACTCACATCCGTGAATTTGTCCTTGGATTCAAGGGCTTTGAGCATCTCCGGGACTTGGTTGGTATAAGTCAACCGCCAACCGGCCGCTTCAATGCCGCCGAGTGGGGCGTGCGGATTCGCGGCATAGACACGGGCCTGGAAAAACTGGCGCCAATCATAGGGAGCGACATCGTTGAGCGCCGACACCACGTCATCCAACGTGTACGACACAACTTCCGGCGGGCCGCCGGCTCCCCCGTGGAATTTTTTGCAGAAATCGTCTAAAGACCGCCGGCCCTTGGTCTGCTGGCGTATGAGCGTGTCGGCCTCCAGCCAAATCAAATCGCCCTCCGGGTAGAAGTCCACGCTTCTGCGCCAGGCGGCTCCCTCCGGCCGGGCGAAATAAAGCAACTGCGCGGCGATGGTGGTGTCGGCGAGCGGCCGCCAAACGCGCCCGGCAGCGTGGTCCAGGGCGGCCGCCTCCAAAGCGAGGTATTCGCGAAAGCTCTGGTTGGTCCAAAGCCCGCTGCGCGCGCTGAGCAAGGCGCCCAGGTAGTCCGTCAGACCTTCAAAAACCCAAAGCAATTCACCTTTCATCGGCCGCTGGAAATCGGGAGTCGCCAGCCCGGCCGGTCGGCGATATTTGCCGTTCCACGAGTGCACCATCTCGTGCGGCAGGAGAAACGCCCCCAGTTTGCGCGTATCCTCGTCGGTCAGGTACTTCTCCGGCTCGCGATTATCGCTGGACTCGTGATGCTCCAAACCAAAGTGAGCGACGTGGTCGCTAAGGGTGAGCAGGAAATGATAGCTCCGATAGTGCCGGGCGCCAAAGAGCGCGCCGGTCTCCGCCACCAAATGGGAAAAGTGGCGAACATCTTCGGGCTTGATTTCGAGGGCAGCGGCGCTATCGGCCACGATATCCAACGCGTGCGGCGGCCCCGTCGCGCCCGGCGCCAGCTCGACCGTGCGGAAGAAGCTCCCGGCAATTACAGGCGAGTCGATGAGGGTCTCGAGTGGCACCGGGGCGAATTCCAGGGGGGCGGCCGATTGGCTGGCCAGCGGCAGCGCAGTGCCGAATTTCCATCCTTCCGGCAGGCGCAACGTCGCCGCATAACGGAGTTCCCTTGCCACCGCTCCTTTGGGATAAAGCAGGATTTCGTTCCAGCTCAAGTCGAGTAACTTTGACGTAGCGGAAGCGCCCGAGGAAAATTCGCCCGAGTTGGGCGGCAAAAGAAAATCGAGGGCCACGTCCGCCGCGCTCGCGCCGGAAGGCACCGTAATATGGAATGCGTACATGTCCTCGGCATCGCGTTCCCAGGCGAGTTTCTTCCCGGCCGCCGTCACGGTCAAACCAACCAGGTCAGTGATCGGCCCCGTCGGGCCGTGCTCGCCCGGAATCCACTTCGGATAAAGCAGCGTGAGCTGGCCGGGTTGAGCCGGGAAATGCAGCCGGGCATGGAGGACTTTGCGCGGGGCTTCCGTGGCATCCACGTCGAGCTTAATCGGCGCGTTCTGAGCCAGTCCTTGCGCGCAAGCCAGCAGGGCGCAGCCAGCCGCGCTGAACCTGGAGGCGCGAAGGAACAGGAAAATTCTCATGTGCGATTTGTCGTTTTCACCGGGCGATGAGGACTGCTTCTAATCGGGCTGATAGCCGCGCCATAACCACACCAATGTATCCGCCAGCGTTTGCTCGAAAACACGGCGGTCACAATGGTTGGTGCCGAGGCTGAAAACGAAGCGGTTATGGTAGCCCTTGGCCTTGAGCGCTTCCGCCGTGCGGCGGCCGGCCATCACCCAATTGTGATGCGTCTCCTCCGGATCATTCGGGCGAAGGTCGTTTTCGGACACGTGCGTGAAGATCCGCAGCGGTTTCTTCTCACTGCTTTCGATCAACTTCATGCCCGAGTGGTATTCCCAGGCGCCGAACGGATATTTGCGTTGCTCCGGCCCATCTTCGTCCTGTTGAGCGACGAATGTGCCGGAATAGGCGACCAGGCGCCGGAACAAGTCGGGGCGAAACCAGCCCATGGTCAAGGCCGCGGCCCCGCCTGAACTGCAACCCATAACCGCCCGGCCCCACGGATTGCCCGTAAACGCGATGTGCGGGTAAGCGGCTTTGATCTCCGGGTAGCTGAGAACCGCCGGCAGGACTTCGTCATTGATGAATCGCGCGAGGCGATCCGACATGGTGTCGTACTCAAGACCGCGCTCGCTCTTCTTGCCATCGTTGCCGCCGTTTTGAACGGCAATGGCAATGAACGCCGGCAGGCTGCGGTTGGGGTCTTTTGAAATAGTCAGATTGTCGAGCGCGTTGCGCACCAGGTTGAGTTGGCCCGGACCGTCATGGATGATGAGAATAGGCGCCTTGGTGCCATCCTTATAGGCAGCGGGAACGTAAACGTAGATTTTTCGCTCTTTGCGAACCGCCTTCTTTTCGGGCTGAAGGGTCGAGTCATCTCCCCGGAAGATTTTGCTCTCGGCCAGCGGCATCGAGAACTCGAATGACTTGCCCTTGGGATTGCCCTGCTCCGTGAGCTCGGGCTGGAGCTTGTAATCAGGGCCAACCTGGTAATCACCGTCGCCGACTGTGCCAGGAGTTTCGGTGTACGTATCGGCGCCTTTGCTCGCGCACGCAACCAGACCGATTAGCGCCAGGGCCACAACACAGCGAGCGCCAACCAAACCAAAGCAGGTGTATTTCATAATGGTTGGTTAGGGGGCGAAGCACTCGATGTCAAGCACGCGCCGTCGGGGGACTCCAATCGTAGCGAACCGAAGGAATAGTTTACCGATTGGTGAGGTGGGTAGGGCGAGATGTCCCCATCGCGCCGCTCGGGCGAATCAGGGTTCCAGCGCGATGGGGACATCTCGCCCTGCCTTCTTCTAAGGATTGGGGCGGGAAGACCGTCCGACGATGACCCCTATCCGGCCATCCGACCCTTTTCGCTGTAGTTTTAGAGACCGCCGCAAATATTGCCACGCCGCCTAGGAGATTCTCCGGGGCCGCCTTCAGCGATCCCACCTATAACCGGATGAGGCCGGACCCGGTTGGCGTGGAATCGCAGGAGAAGTAGGGTCTTCTCGGAATGTGAGCAGCATCCGCCTGGCATGGACACGACAAAGATTATTAATGGCGCCGAATCAGACCCGGCCCAGGTGACGGCGCCTTTGCCGCTCACTCCCCAGGCGCTGTCCCAGACCATCCAGCTTTCATCTTCCGCGCCGTTCAAGGCAGCCTCCGGGGGCGGTGAACTCATTGGCGCCCAAGGGGTTTCAGGGCCTGAGCTCGGCACCACGAGTGAGGCCGGCGGGGACGATAAACCGCCGCTTGAACAGCCGCAGTGGGAAAAGAAAAAGCGAGGTGCCAACCCCCGGGACGAAAAGCACAACTGGCTGATGACGGATCCTCAGGAATGGGTCGGCAGGAAAGTTCGGAGCCGGAGGAACTTCTCAGTTTACAGTGTCAGCCAGGTGTACAAAACCGGCCGGGTGAGATTGGAAAGAAACTGGATGAGCTACCTGACCGACGCGGAAACCGTTCGGACGCAATATGATCCCTATTGGTAATCGACAAGCAGGGCTTGTCCCGATTTTTAGAACTGGGAACTGGAGGCAAACGTCTGAGCAAAGAATTGAAAACAGACGGGTATGAGGATTTTACCGCACCAGGACCGGAGTTCGGGGTGGCGCACCCCACCGGCGCGTGTAACGTTGCCGGGGACGGGGTACACGTTTATTGAAGTCCTGGTCGCGACGGCGATCCTGGGGTTCGCGGGCGCCTCGGTTTACTGGGGGCTTGCCGCAGGCAATAGTCTGATTCAATGCACGCGGGAGAATCTGCGGGCGACGCAGGTCATGGTTCAGAAGATGGAGGCTATCCGCCTGTTGACCTGGAGCCAGGTCGGCGACACAAATAACTATCTCACCTCCAACTTCGTAGAAGTCTACGATCCTTTGGGGAGCACGAACTCGAGCGGCGGCGCCAAATACCGGTGCTACGTATCGGCCAGCACGCCTGCGGTAGGCGAGTTGCCCGAGGCTTACCGAACGAACATGCGCACCATCACCGTGACGCTCTATTGGACTAACTACAGCGGCGCCGCAGCCGTCGTGCATAAACGCGAGATGCAAACACGCGTCGCGCGTAACGGGATGCAGAACTACATCTGGGGAGCCTTATGAAGTGCGGCTCGGGCCAGGCTTTATCCCGGGCCAAACGCTGCCGTGGCATGACCCTGCTGGAGGTGATGGTGGCCTTGGCGCTGAGCTCCACCCTGGTGGCGATGGCCTGCTCGCTGTGGCTCTTCGGCAGCCGTAACTTCGCCGCTATGAGTAATTATACAGACCTGGACGCCAAGAGCCGCAATGCGCTCGATCTCATGTCCCTGGACATCCGCCAGGCCACGCAAGTGGCGGACTTTCAAATGAGCGGAACCACTAAATGGTTTACAGTGACCAACACCGTGCTGGGCACAGGATCTACCTGCATCTGGCGGGCATCTGCCCGAACCCTGGCCTGCCAAAAGCCCGGCCAGCCCGAAAAGGTCTATTTGACCGAATGTGACCGCTGGGATTTCCAGCTCTACCAGCGCACCCCGCAGAAGAACGGTAATTATCTTTTCGTCCCGGCGACCAACACGGCCGGCGCTTATGATCTGTCCATTTGCAAGCTGATTAACATGAGCTGGAAATGCTCGCGGACTATTCTGGGCAGCAAGCAGAACACCGAGTCCGTGCAAACGGCGCAGGTGGTGCTCCGCAATAAGCAATAAAAGGAAATGTGAAAACTCTCTTTGCTAAACACGGCACTGTCCGAGGCAGCGTGTTGGTGATAGCTCTGGGCATCATCTTTGTGCTGGGATTAGGATTGTCGAGCTATTTGCTGCTCATGCGCTGGCAATATGTTTCGGTCACCCGCTCACAGGCCTGGAATGCCGCCCTCTCCATGGCCGAAGCCGGCGCCGAGGAAGCCCTCGCCCAGCTTAATCCTTCCGCCCTGCTCTTTAGCACGAACATCAATTCTGGAGCCAACGGCTGGAGCCTGCTGTCGGACGGCATGTACCACGCCCCGCGGGGCACTCTGACGGATGGCTACTACGATGTGGCCATTACCGCAGATACCCTCCCAACGATTTACTCCACCGGCTATGTGACCATTCCCAGTCTCTCGGCGACCCTCTACCGCACGCTTAAGGTCGGCACCGGTTTCGGTTCGCTCTTCCGCGGCCCTATGGCCGCCCGCGTCAACGTTGACCTCAAGGGTAACAAAATTACCACTGACAGCTTCGATTCCCTAGACCCCGCCCATAGCACCAACGGGCTGTATGATCCAGCGAAGCGGAAAGCCGGCGGCGACGTCGCCACCACGCTGGGCGTCATCAACGTTCAAAACGCCAATATTATGGGAACCCTCTACACCGCGCCGGGCGGAAGCTTCACGATCGGGCCCCAAGGGTCGGTTGGGGACGTGGCCTGGGTGTCGGGAGGGCAGTCCGGCGTAGAGGCCGGCCATTACAAGAATGACTTCAATATGGACTTCCCCGACGTGTTGCCGCCTTACCAGACCGGTCTTCCACCGGTCGACGGAACCGTTGGCGGCACCAACTACACCTGGGTTCTGGGGAATGGCAATTACATGTACACCCAGGGGAACGGCGCAAACTTTAACTCCGACGATACGATTCTGGTCCAGGGCTCGGCGAGAGTTTATGTAACGGGGAATTTCGTGATGCACGACGGAGCAAGCATCATCATCGCGCCGGGAGCAAGCCTGGAACTCTATGTCGGGGGCGCCAATACTTCCATCAGTACCGTTTACAATGCGGGCAACTGTGCCACCTTTAATTACTTCGGCTTGCCAGGCAATACCAGCATCGGCCTTACGGGAAACGCCTCTTTTCTGGGCACCATCTACGCGCCGAACGCCAATCTGACCTTGAGTGGCGGCGGCAATAACACTCTCGATTATCAAGGCGCCGTTTCAGTCAATACCATCAGCATGAACGGGCATTTCAACTTTCATTTCGACGAGAACCTTAAGCGGAGCGGGCCCATGCGAGGTTACCAAATTACCTCCTGGGGCGAGAACTAACCTTGCTGACTGTCCCATCATTGACTTGCGTCGGCTGCCATATCACCCTGCGGCAATGAGTCATGACACAAGCTCGTGGTTGGATTCCGGCATAGCGTTAAGCCGCGGTAGCCCTGGCCGATTCCTTTCCGTCACCGCTCGAAAGACGTTGGACTTTGGACATTGGACTTTGGACTTCCCCGTCCTCCTGGCGCTGGGGCTGTGGGCCCTGGCCGGGCCGGCAGCACGAGCGGATTGGCCGGAGTTCCGCGGGCCGTGGGGTGATGGCCATGTCTCGGCCCCGGGCGACACCAGGCCAATCGGGCTCCCTTTGCGCTGGAGCGAGACGAACAACATCAAATGGAAAACGGAGATTCCCTATCGCGGTTGGTCCACACCGGTGGTGTTGGGCGGGCAGGTCTGGTTGACCACGGCGACGGAGGATGGCCATGACTTTTTCGCATTCGGTCTCGAGGCTGAGACCGGCCGGATTCGTTTCAACCAGAAGGTGTTTCACAGCGACGATCCGGAGCCGCTGGGCAACGGGGCCTCGATGAATTGTTACGCGACGCCCTCGCCGGTGATTGAGCCGGGCCGCGTCTATGTCCACTTCGGCAAGTTCGGGACCGCCTGTCTGGACACGCAAACCGGGAAAGTGCTCTGGCAACGGGAGGACCTGCGTTGCCGTCATTACCGCGGCCCGTCATCGTCGCTCGTCCTGTTCGAAAACCTGGTGATCCTGACGTTCGACGGGGCCGATCTGCAGTATGTTGCGGCCCTGGACAAGCAGACCGGCAAGACGGTCTGGAAAACGGACCGGTCGGTCGCGTGGAACGACGAAAGCGTGCCGGGTCAAATGGCGCGCGACGGCGACTTGCGCAAAGCCCACAGCACGCCCTTGATCGTGACCGCCGCGGGCAAGCCGCAGATGCTCAGCGCCGGCGCCAAGGCCGCGTATAGCTACGACCCGCGGACCGGGCGCGAACTATGGCGGGTTCAGCACCTCGATTATTCGGTCGCTCCCCGGCCTGTCTTCGACGGCAGCCTGGCCTTCATCGTCACCGGCTTTACCAAGCACGAACTGTGGGCGGTGAAGACGGACGGCCAGGGGGACGTGACGGACACGCACGTGGTTTGGAAGCTCAGCACGAATGTGGGTAAATACGCCTCACCGCTCCTGCTGGATGGCCTGATTTACACCGTAACCGAGGACGGCGCTGTTACGTGCCTCGAAGCGGCAACCGGAAAAGTAGTCTGGAGAGAACGGATCGGGGGCAAATATGCGGCCTCGCCGGTTTATGGGGACGGGCGGCTTTACTTTTTCAGCCAGGAGGGCACGACCACGGTTCTGAAACCCGGGCGTACCTTCGAGGCAATGGCGACGAACAGCCTGGCGGGCGGTTTCATGGCTTCGCCGGCAGCCGCCGGCAAGGCGTTCTTTCTGAGAACCCGGACGCACCTCTACCGGGTTGAGTCCGCGCAGTGAATCCAAGGAGGCTCAAATTTCAATTACCTTAGTAGCCGCCGACGCAAGGAGGCTCTGATCTATTCTTCATCTCATGCCCGCCAGTGTGCCCTTGCGGATGCGCGCCACCACGTGCACCTGCATCATCTCACAAGCAGGTCACTCATAGCTGTCATTCCGGTCCAGGCACCGATTCCCAACGCCGAATTTCATATCGCCGTCCGGAAAACGCTCCGGTCCGCTCGATCTTCCCGCCTTCGGCCGGAGTCCAGGTTAAGCGGAGGCGGTTAACGGCGCATGCATCGAAATCAAATGTAGTTCCGTCATCCTCGAACAGAGTGAAGGGGGCGGGGCTGGGGCCGAAGGCTTTCACCGCAAGGAGGCTCTGATCTAAAGATGCCTGAAACTTGAGCCTCCTTGCGTCGGCTGCTGCGATTCATTTCACGCCAGCCAGTATGTCTTTGCGAATGCGCGCCACTACGTGCACCTGCGGATCGACCAACTCGGCGATATTGTATTGGATGGAGGTGCCCAGCACCATGGCAAGCTCATTGGGTTCGAGTTTGCGTTCGCGCTGAAGCCAGTTCGCCAGCCCCGTGGTGGCGGATTGCACAGCCTCGGGAAGCGAGTTGGCAATTCCGAATAACATCAGGTACTCATCATTTTCGGCGTGGGGACCGATGCCCGGCTCGCCCCGGATGACATTGACCGTAAACTCCACGTGTTCGGAAGTTTCGAGCGCGTCACCCGTCAGCTCGCCGTCGCCCTGCGCCGCGTGGCCGTCCCCGATGAACAGCAACGCGCCCGGCACGCTCACCGGCAAATAAACCGTGGTCCCCTCGCGGATCTGGTTGTAGTCGAGATTGCCGCCATAGAAACCAAGATAGCCCGTGCGAAAGGACTGATGCCCGGGCGGCGCGACTGCGATGCAGCCAAGCATGGGCTGCAACTTCACGGTAAAATTCGTCAGGTGCGCGCTGGGCTGCTTCAGGCGCGCCACGCCCTTCTCGATATCCAGCGTCCACGTACTGTCGAAATTGTCGTTGTACTTGGTGCTCTCAATATACTCCGGAGTGACCGCCGTACCGGCGAGCCGGTTGCCGGAGCGAGCCGTATCGCGGTCCAGGCGCAAGCGATTCAACTTCACCGCCAGCGTGTCGCCCGGCAAAGCGCCTTCGACATAAAAAGGCCCGGTCTCCGGGTTGCCGCCCGGGCATCGTCGGACCCCTTTGCTGTCAACGCCGCCCGCATCCACCGTCCAGGTCCGGACGGTGTTACCCGGGAAAATGCGCAGCGCGGGCGGAATGGCGTCCGAAAAGAATCGGTGAAAATTGGTCGGCTCAAAGTCGTGAACGCGCGGCACCGGTGGCGGAGTGGCGGAGCGTTTTGCGGACCAGGTGATCTCGCGGTCTCCGGCCCAATGGCCGGTGCCCTCCAGGGTGCCGCCGTGCGCCTTGCCGATGAAATCCGCGAAATGTTTGCCGTTGGAGCGTTTGGCGCTGAAGGTGAGGGCCTCGTCGTTCACCGTGCCTTCCACAATCGCAACATTGAGGAGCGTGCCCGAGAGTTTGCCGTCCGCATTCGTGAGCGTGAGGCGGACGCTGTTGGTATCCCCCAGGTAATTATAAGCAAGCTCCCAGTCACCGGATACGTCAGCCGCGAGGAGATCGCCTGCGTGGAACACAAAGACGAGCGCGAATAACCTCCCGGCACTCGTGAGCCATGTTGGCCATTTGAGCCGAATCCGGCGCGGCACAGTTCCGCGCTCCAAAAAAGGAATCGTTGCGGTTGGTTGCTTAACCGAAAGGTAGGTCAACGTGGACATACACACCAAAACCCATCTCCAACGGAAAGTTTCAAGGAAAAATGGCGACATCCGAAAATAGCCCCCCGTTTCAACGGGGGGAACGAGGCAACACCAAGGTCAAGTCCCGCCTGGGGCGGCCAACATTACTAATCTTCTAACACAACTAATCGATTCACATTAGAGCTACGCCGCATCCAAAATATCGATAAGTCTCACAAATTCAGGCATCGATCCTGCTCTGTTTTACTGCCGGCTGCATAAATTGGGTCGCCAAACCCGTGACCCTTCAAGCGGCGAAATTATATGAATCTGAAGCTATTCAACGCCCCTCATGTCATCCGCTCCACCCGGCGTCTCCTGCTCGAGTTCTTCGGCCGGTTCACCCACCTCCTGCCGTACAAACATGCGATTCCCAACCCCGCTCTGGATTGCGACCTTTTTCCCCAAGCCTTGCCCAGGTTCCTGGAGCACCGCCGGGAAGGCATCCCCGAGTGCATGTACCAGGCCATGGCCGACGTCGAGGCCAGCGCCTTTGAAAAACGACCCCGGTTCGAAGCCGCTCAGCACCAGGACCCCGACCTCGCCGCCTTTACCGAGGCCATCGAACACTGGCTCCGCCAAAACCCCTCTCTGCTCCCTCCGTTACCTCCTGTTAAAAATCCGGAGCCCACCCAAGCCACGGCGCTCACCCCTCAACCTGCAACCGCCGAAACCGGTGAACCTTCAACTTTCAACCTTCAACCTTCAACTCCCCAAAACAGCTCGTTACCTCCTGTTAAAAATCCGGAGCCCACCCAAGCCACGGCGCCTGTACCTCCGCCACCAATCGAAAATCAAAATCCAAAAATCGAAAATTCGGCGAGCGGTCTCCCTCTCCCCAAGGGAGAGGGCCGGGGTGAGGGGGAAGCGCACGTCCAAACCTCGGCGCCCGCCCCTCAACCTGCAATCTCCGATAACGGCAAACCTGCAACTTTCAACCTTCAACCTTCAACTTCTGGCACCCCTCCGTTACCTCCTGTTAAAAATCCGGAGCCCGCCCAAGCCACGGCGCCCGCCCCTACGCCACCAATCGAAAATCAAAATTCAAAATTCAAAAATCCCTCCGCCCTCTACATCCTGAACACCCTCGTCCTCACCCTCAACCGCTTCGCCATCCTGCCCAAGTGGGCCGCCGAAGCCATTGCCCTCTTCATCTTCCACACCTACGCCTGGGAACTGCGCGACATCACCGCCTACCTCGGCATCGAATCCCCGCGGCACCGTTGCGGCAAGACCACCCTCCTGGGCATCATCCGCCGCCTGGTCAATCGCCCCGAAGTCGCCGCGCACATCAGCTCCCCGGCCATGTACCGCACCATCCATGCCGGCAAAGTCACCTTGATCACCGACGAATTCGACAAAGCCATCCGCAAAAACCACCTCCTGGGCGGCATCCTCAACGCCAGCAACAACCGCGACTTCGCCTACGTCGTGCGCGTCGTCCTCCGCTCCCATAAACAAAACGGCAAGCCCGGCCGCCCCCAGGTCCAATACGTCCCGCTCGACGTCCTCTATGAACAGAACGGCACCCCGTCCGCGGCCCCGCTCTCAGCCGGAAACGGCGACGCTCAAATCGAAAATCAAAAATCAAAAATCGAAAATTCCTCCGCCGTCGCCCCCATTCCCCACTCTGCACTCTGCACTCCGCACTCGGGCAGTCTCCCTCTCCCCAAGGGAGAGGGCCGGGGTGAGGGGGAAGCGCACACCCAAGCCACGGCGCCTCAACCTTTTCAGCAAGGAATCGAAAATCAAAACTCAAAAATCGAGAACCCTCTGACTGATAGTCTCCCTCTCCCCAAGGGAGAGGGCCGGGGTGAGGGGGAAGCGCACACCCAAAACACAGCGCCCGCCCCTCAACCTGCAATCTCCGATAACGGCAAACCTGCAACTTTCAACCTTCAACCTTCAACTTCTGGCACCCCTCCGTTACCTCCTGTTAAGAATCCGGGGTCCGCCCATGCACCATCCCCCGCCCCCGAGCCCGACGTCGCCCGTTTCTCCTGCTGGTGTCCCAAAGCCATGGCCCAGATCGGCCACTTCCCCGAAACCTTGGCTGACCGCTGCATCATCGTTCCCATGCAACGCAAGACCCCGGCCGAAAAATGCCAACGCCTCCGCAATTTCAAAGACGCCGACGCCGCCGAACTCCACCGCCAGTGCGCCCTGTTTGTCGAGCAACACCGCGACCAAATTGCCAACGCCGAACCCGCCATCCCCGAGGGCCTCAACGACCGCGCCGGCGATGTCTGGGAACCCCTCTTCGTCCTGGCCGACCT
>DATMQA010000063.1:0-16843 GCA_035566895.1 Binatia bacterium | reverse complement strand
CCAACGGAGCAAGCCAGCGCCAAAACCGAGAGTCGAATCGGTCGAGTTTGTCACGGTGTGAGGAAAGGAATAAAGGCCGCTTGAGGTTGTGAGCATGCCGACTGACACATTGGGATTGTTGAAGGCGAAGTTTGGCCGCATGTACTCGACCAGCCCAAGCCAATCCCAAAGCAACTGCCAGTAATAAGTATATCCTAGCGGCGATAAATGGCCGCCATATCCGATGTAACCGCGAGCCACGCTTTCACTATATGACGGAAAAACCTGGTAGGGGTCGAAACACGACCGATCCAAGCGAACGCAGGCCGACCGGGTATAAGCCCGCCCCGCTGTCGCACTCGCATCCGAAGCCGGGTCCGTCTGCCAAAACTCGCAAAAGACAACATCCGCATCGGGGCTCCAGGACAAAAGGTGCTCGTTCAATGTATCAAGCTGCGTTGACGCATCTCCATCTGAACCGGGCACCAAAACCAGGTCCGGGTGCCAGCTTGTGATGATTGGTTGCTGCGTGTTGGTTGATACCTGGTTGACCTGAGACCAGGACACCCCCTGATGAGCGTAAACCTGAAGAATGACGCCATTGGTCTTGGTGGCATCATAAGCATCAAAGGAGACAATGCGATTGGTCCCGGGAGTAGTCGCCAAAATCCTCGCGTTGACTACCACCGGATTTGCTGCAGCCCAGCTTATGGTCTTTCCTGTCGCCGAATCGGCGTTGAAACTGCTGACGGACGTATAGCCAGCCAAGTCCGCATAAGCGCCACCGTTGATGTTTGTCTGAATTTTGAAGGAGCCGCCGTCCGATGCCGCAATATAGTCCAGTTGAAAAAAAGTGGCGGGGAAACCGTCGCCGTTAGCCTGTAGTTCAATACTAGAGCTGCTGTTGGTCAGAATCAAATATTGCTGCAGCCAGTTCGTGTCCGGGTCGCCGCCATTGCCGATGCTTTGGGTGTTATCGGAACCGATCTGGCATTTGACAGGATTGACATAATGATAGCCAGGCCAAGAAAAATTATTGGCAATTCCTACATTGTAAGCGCCCGCCACCGGCAAATAATTCGTTAAGTTATAAAAAACACCCACCAACGTGCTGTCCAACACCCATCCGTTACCGTAAAACATCAAACGGAGAGGCTGGCGCGTTCCTATTTTGGTCAGGGCGTTGGTCCAGAGGAAACGGCCAACATGCAAGCCGTCAGCCAGGACACCTACCATCCGGTTAAGGTCCACGGCGTTGTTGTCATTGGTCGGCCCAAGGGCAAAAGTCCCGTTGAGTCTAGCGATATTGGTGGATAGCTGAGTATCCGCCACCGGCCCGCTGAAGTTAGCGGCCCGTATGGCATACGGAGTCGCCGTCAACTCTTGCCTCGGTGACAGTGTCGTGAAAATTGTCGCAACTCCATTGGACCGCGCACCGATGTCCACCCAACGCGCACCGCCATCGAACGGACTGGCGCCGAAATCCAGCACCACCGTGAAGAACCCATTACTAACCCCAATAAATGTATTGGTCACCGGGCCGCCGAGCACCGCTCCGCCGCTGGCGGCATCATAAAGAGTGAAGCGCAAGTCGTAATTGCCATTGGCCGGACTGCCGTTGTCGGTAAGCCGGCCCTGATAAGTAAAAGCCGTGCCTTGCGCCAGGCTCGAGCATTGGGCAAGCAAAGTCCAGAGCGCCACCAGGCTAGACCATTTCGTCAGAGAGTAAATCGGGTACATCGTTTAGGAGATGACGGTAGCAGGAAACCCGAACGCGGGCGCCAACGCAAGCAACTATGCGGAAACACCAGGCCTTGTGGAACGAAGAGATCGCCGGTTGAACGTTCCGACTCGCACGTTCTCAGCCATTCGCTGGCTAACCTGCAACTTTCAACCGTCAACTTTCAACCTGCAACTTCCACCCTGCAACCAGTTTCACATTCATTTCTCCTCCGCCTCGAACGCCGCTACAATCGGCCTGTGATCCGAACCCACGCCCCAATTGGGAATCGTCAGCACGTAAGTCTCCTCGGGCAGCCACTCCCGCGCCATGCCCGGACTGAGCAGCAGGAAGTCAATCCGCCGGTAGCTGTCTTCTTTCGCGAAATAATGAGTCCAGGTGACATTGCGCCGGTCTCCGGCAGCCGTGCGCCCGCAAGCCGGGTCCCCATTCCGCTCAGCCGGACGGGTATCTACCAGCTTATTTCTGCCGCGGCCAATTACCGCTTTAGTCGAAGCGGAGTCTTTGGAATCGTTGAAGTCACCGAGCACGACCAGGTTCGCCTTCGGGTTTGCCGCCAGTCGGGCGTCAATTTTCTCGCGCAGCGCCCTGGCCTCTTCCAGCCGCAACTCGCCTTCGTCAGCCGTCGCAACCACCAGCTTGCTCTTGAGGTGAGCCGTGAGCAGCGTGAATGAATAATTCGTATTCACCTGAATGTCCACCTCGCCAAAGCCGCGGCTGACCCGGAAGCGGCGTCCGCTCAACAGGAAGTTGTCATTGGTGTGGGGCCGGCGAGTGCTGAAAGGAAACCGGCTGAGGATGGCGACGTGAATATTGGTATCGAACCCGGCGACATGTTCCCAATACGGGAAGTCGAGCCCTTCAGCACGGAGTGTTTCTCTGAGTTCCAACAGTGCGTTAGTGGTGCCGACTTCCTGCAGCGCCAGTACGTCGGGCTTGACCGCCCGGATGCTCTCCCGGACCTTGGCTTTTGATTCGGCAAGTTTGGCGGAGCGGCTTTGGGTGGGAACATCGAGATAGCTCTCCAGGTTATACGTGGCCACGCGGAAAGTTTCACCCCGAGGAAAAGCCGGGCCTGCCAACAGGGAGAGAATTGCAAAGGTTCCGCAAACCAGACGTGAACGCAAATCCATGGACGCCGTGATACGCCCGCCACCTCCGGCTGTCAAAACTCAATTGAGAGGGGCATGAGATGGGAGAAGATCGAAGTCCCCGCAGATGACGGGTATGAGACACGATTTCTTTATTCTCTTTCTCTTTCTCATCTGCGTCAATCTGGGTTATCTGCTGGCCTCTCCCAACCCACGTTATCTGTCCTTCCAAAACCTTTTGCAAAACGCCCCTTCCCTGCTACCTTTCAGGGATGTTGAAGCCAGGAGAAGTCGAATCTCTTCGCGCCCGCCGGCCCGTGGCAAAGGCCCACGCGAAATTGCGCCGGCACGCCGGCGACGGCCACGCCCCCAAGCTGCACGATAAGCAAAGCGAGCGGGACTATCGGGAACTCCGCATCGACAAAGTGGGCGTGCGGGGGTTGCGCTTCCCAATACAGGTGCGCGATAAAGAACGCGCTTTCCAGAACACCGTCGCCACCATCGGCATGTTTGTGGATTTGCCGAAGGAATTCAAAGGGACACACATGAGCCGGTTCATCGAGGTGCTCAATGCCCACGGCAACGTCGTCCACGTCGAAAACATCACCGATATTCTTTACGCGCTGCAGGCGAAATTCCAGGCCCGCACTTCGCACCTCGAACTCGAGTTTCCCTATTTCATGGTCAAGAAGGCGCCCGCTACCCGCATGGAAAGCGTGATGGATTATGTCGCGCGGTTTGACGCGGCGGCGTGCGATAAAGAGATCGATTTTGTCCTCACCGTTAAAGCAATGGTGACGACGCTCTGCCCCTGCTCAAAAGCCATCGCCGCTTACGGGGCGCACAATCAGCGCGGCGAGGTCACCGTGCAAATCCGCTCAGGGAAAGCGGTGTGGATCGAGGATTTGATCGGATTGATCGAAAGCTCTGCCAGTTCGGAGCTTTACGCCCTTCTCAAACGCGAGGATGAAAAAGCCGTCACCGAGCGCGCTTACGAGAACCCAGTCTTCGTGGAGGATCTCGTCCGCAACATTGTTCTCAAGCTCAATGCTCATCCGGACGTGACCTGGTATAAAGTGGAGGCAGAAAATCATGAGAGCATCCACAACCACAACGCCTACGCCTGCATCGAAAAAGGCTGAGCGGCGGAGGACGGCCACCCCCGGAGTGCGGCCGTCCTCGGCCGCAGCAACCCCACGCGTGCGGGGGTCGCCGCCCGCAGTGCGCCCTCTGCCCCGGGGGAGAGGGCCGGGGTGAGGGAACTGGGCTGTTGGCTGCGCTCACGAGGGCACTTTACCCCGCGCAAAAGATTTTTGAAATTTGTTATGGAAAATCTATTGTCCTTTGCTACATTCGCCCACTCTCAAAAGGCGGGCAGAGACGCCGGATGAGAAGACTGAAGACCTGAAGATGTATAGCATTTGGTAGTTTGTGTTGTGACAACGAAGAAAAAAGAAATTAGCAGGAAGGCGCCGGCGAACAAACATCGCCCGGCGACTGCCGCCTCCATCCTCGGCCACCCGACGGTGAAGGTGAAGAAAAACGGCGAAGTCAAAGTCAAGGCTGAGTGGGCCAAGTTTTATCAGCGGCTGCTGGAGTTGCGCGAGCAATTGATGCGCCAGATGAACGGCCTGGCCAAAGAATCGGCCCAGGAAATGGCCGGCTACAGCCTTCACATGGCCGACTCCGGCACCGACAACTTCGACCGCGATTTTGCTTTGAGTCTGCTCTCTTCCGACCAGGATGCAATTTACGAAATCGAGGAGGCCCTCAAACGCATCGAAAAGAACACCTACGGCATCTGTGAACTGACCGGCAAACCGATCCCCAAGAGCCGCCTCGAAGCCATCCCCTGGACCCGCTTCACCGTCCAGGCTCAGGCCCAACTGGAACGCGATGGCGCCCTGCGCCAGCGCCGCCTCGGCGCCCTGGGCACCGTCGATGCCGTCGGTATCACCGAAACCGAGCCCGAAGAGGAAGAGGCCGAAGAAAAGCCCAAAGAGAAAGAGTAATTCATGCCCCGGGAAATTATCACCATTGAATGCACCGAAGCGCGCAAGGAGGGCAAATCTCCTTCCCGCTACACGACCACGCGTAATAAAAAGCTTAAGACCGAGAAGCTCGAGCTCAAGAAGTACAACCCGGCGTTGCGCCGCCACACCCTGCATCGCGAAGTCAAATAACCACGCAACCGCCCGCGTTTCCACGCTAGCATGGCTTTTTTAACCAATTAATCTTTTTAACCATTTAACCAATCTATCGCTATGCCTCGCAAGACTCGCCCGGAAAAACCCGATAAACGCGGCGCCCGCGGCCGGAGTTCCTACTCCGAAATGCGCACCCCGCGGCCCAAACCCAAAATCGATTTCACCGTCGAAGCCCTCGACTTCAAAAACACTAATTTGCTTCGCCAATTTGTCACCGACCAGGGCCGCATTCTGCCCCGGAAATACACCGGCCTGCCGGCCCATTACCAGCGCCGGCTCAATCGCGCCATCAAGCGCGCCCGCCAGATGTTGTTGATGAAGTAACGAAAAAGCCACGCAAACGCGTGGCTTTTTCTTTTTCAATTGGAGTCTTTACCGTTTTTACGTCGCTTCGCTCGTGACCCATTCTCCCAGGTGCAGGTATTCTTTGATCTTCCTGCGCTCGTAACGGTGCTTCCGCGGTTTCTTCGGTTGGTTATCCACCTTGCGGAACGGGTGTTTGGGATTGCGAATTGCTTCAGTGATGACTTCCAACGATTTGGTCATAGCTTGAGTTCCTTTGTTCAAGTTTAGCCAGGCGTGAAGGATGCCAACGGCCATCTTGGTCAGGCCATCCGTGCTTGATAGTTGGCATCGGCTGCTTCAAGCATCTTTATTATAAGACACCCTCCAAAAAAGTCCATTGAATTCTTTCTTTGCGTTGTCTGTGTTCCTTCGTGGCCATTCCCTTTAACCCCGTTCACACGAAACTCCCCGAGCGCCATTCCCCTTGCGTCCGGACGGCCCTCAACCGCAGCCCGGCGGCTTCATACGCCCTCTGCACCCCTGGAAACTCGCCCTCCAAAATGCCGGCCAACACCAGCAGCCCCCCCGTTTCCACCCGCCCTATAACGCGCTCCCGTTCGCTCAATAGCAGATCCGCAACCAGGTTGGCGCAAACCAGCAAGTACTTGCCTCTGGCCCGGCCCACCAATCCCCTCAGGTCCTGCTTGACGAACCGGATCCGGTCCAAAACCCTATTCCGGCCCGCGTTGGCCCGGGCCACGCGAATCGCCTCAGCATCCACGTCCAGACCTTCAACCGGCCCGTACCCGAGCTTGGTCGCCGCGATCGCCAAAATCCCCGACCCGGTCCCGATATCCAGGCAGCCTTGGCTCTCCCCAGCCCTGCGCCAACCGACCATTTGCTGCAGACAAAAAGCCGTCGTCGGATGCTGCCCGGTGCCAAAACTCAACCCAGGGTCCAACACCACCACCGCCTGGCCCGGGCGTGGGCGGCGCCGGCTCCAACTCGGCTTGAGCAACAACCTCGACCCAATCTCCAACGGCCGAAAATGCCGCTTCCATGACTCGGCCCAATTCTCTCGCGGCACCCTTTCCAGCGAAAGCTTGCCCGGCCCAATGCGCAGCCCACAGCGACTCATTCGCTCCAATCCCGCCCTCAGAATCGCCCGCCGCCGGCGGGACCAGCCAGGTCTATCCGCCAAATACACGCTGACGATCGTCGCCCCGCTCTCGCTATCCGTGTAGCTGCATGCCGCCTGACCATACGCGCCCTCGAGCAGCTCGGCGACCGCTTCCTCGGCCTCGACCGTGGTAAGCACGCACACCCTCCAGAGCGACTGCCGATGTGCGTTCTCGCGGGTGGTCTCCAACCTTAAACCTTCAACTTTCAACCTACAGCAGCCGCCTCTCGCCACGGCACAAAATTCACCAACTGCAACCTCGCCCGTGGCGCATCCCACAGCACCTGCGTAAGGCTGGCGTAATCAAACTCGAATGCCGCCATTCGTGGGAGGGGCCAGCCCAGCAAAATCGCCAGCAACATCCGAATCACCCCGCCGTGACAGGCAATCGCCACCTGCTGGCCGCGATGCCCAGCGAGGATCTCCCGCAAGCACGGCTCAACCCTGGCCCGGAACGTTTCAGCGCATTCAGCCTCGGGAATCCCTCCGCACTCCAACTGCTCAAGCCAGGCCGAGACGTTGATGCCGAATTTCGCCTGCACCTCGCTAAAGCTCAGGGCGGTCCACACCCCAAAATCCACCTCCCGCAACTCAGCCCGGATGATGGGCTCGGGCGCACCGTTAAGAAGAAATGGGGCCAGGGTCTGCTGGACGCGCTTCATCGGGCTGGCGTAAAGCGCATCCAGCCTTATCCGATGAAGATACGTTGCCAGCGCCGCCGCTTGCTCGCGGCCTCGAGCCGACAGCTCCATATCGATCGTGCCTCCGAATACCCCTTGATACCGCTCCTCCACCTCGGCATGCCGGACCAGCCACAGCTTCGTTGCGGACTCAGCGCTCGGGGTGGACCGTTCAACAATCGACTTCTTCACGAACATTGCACCGCTGTGGACTGTGGACCGCGGACCTCGCATTTTTCGGCCTTCGGATTTCGGCCTTCGGACTTACTCATGAAGCGCAGCCTGCTGCGCCGCCAGCAACTCGCGAATCCCGGCTTTGCCCAGCACCAGCATCGCCCCAAGCTGCGACTCGCTGAACGTCGCCTCTTCGCCCGTCCCTTGCAATTCAATGAACTCCCCCGCCGCGTTCATCACCAGGTTCAGGTCCACTGCCGCCGCCGCGTCCTCCGTGTAACACAGATCCAACAGCGCCTGCCTCTCCACAATCCCGACGCTGACCGCCGCCACCGCGTGCGAGAGCGGGCTTTCCAAAAGCTTCCCTTCCGCCATCATCCTTTTAATCGCCAGTGACAGCGCCACGTAAGCGCCCGTGATGGCCGCGGTGCGCGTTCCCCCGTCGGCCTGCAACACGTCGCAATCCACCCAGATCGTCCGGGTGCCCAGCTTCTCCAGGTCCAGCGCCGCGCGCATCGCCCGACCAATCAGCCGCTGGATTTCCTGCGAGCGCCCGTCGATCTTCCCTTTGTTGATGTCCCGCTGCTTGCGTTGCAGCGTCGAGTAAGGAAGCATCGAATACTCGGCCGTGATCCACCCCCCGGTAACGCTTTGCTCCTTCATCCAGCGCGGCACGGCGTCTTCCACAGTCACCCCGCAGATCACCCGGGTCTGGCCCCATTCAATCAGCGTCGAGCCAGTCGCATGGGGCGCGATATGATTTTGAAAACGAACCGGGCGCAACTGTCCAGGCCGGCGCCCATCGGCGCGCGCGGTGGACGGGATGGAGAGTGTTTCTGCCTGGGCCATAAACGCGCGCGAACATACCCAACCTACCCCAACCCCGCAACGAGGAAAAACCACGAGCAAACGTGCAGAAACGGTCCACCAACCCAGTGAAGAGACAGGCATTCATACACTAGATCTCCACCTGCATGCCCAATTCGACGACGCGGTTGGCAGGAATGCGATAAAACGAACTGGCGGACTGGGCATTGCGCGACATCAGGGCGAAGAGCCATTGACGCCATTTGGCCATGGAGACAGCCCGGTTGGGCACCACCGTCTCGCGGCTTAGAAAAAAGCTGGTCTTGTTGATGTCCATGGCTTCGCCCGGAAGTCGAGCCGCGGAGAGCAACTCCGGGACATTGGGTTCTTCCATGAATCCGTAGTGGGCGATGACGCGGTGGAAGCCGTCGCTCAGGGTGTCAATTTCCATGCGTTTTTCCGGGCTGACCTGCGGCACTTCATCGGTGATGATGGTCAGAATGATATTGCGCTCGTGCAGCACCTTGTTGTGCTTGAGATTGTGCAACAGGGCGATGGGGGTGCCCTCAGGATTGGCGGTCATGAACAGCGCGGTGCCCGGCACGCGCGGCAGCCGGGTGCTGCCCTCGATACTGTCCAGAAACATTTCCAGCGGCATCGACGCCGGACGCAGTTTATCCCACACGAGCCGGCGCCCTTTCTTCCAGGTGGCCATGATCAAAAAAATCAACAAGCCCATGACCAGCGGCACCCAGCCGCCGTTGAGCACCTTCGAGAGATTCGCGGCGAAAAAGGCGCCCTCGATGACGAAGAAAAGCCCGCACACCAGCCCCGCGCGCCAAACACTCCAATCCCACAATCGCCGCGCGGCAAAGAAGAACAGCACGGTGGTCGAAAGCATCGTCAGCGTGACGGCGATGCCATAAGCCGAAGCCATATTGGTGGAGGAGCCGAAACCCAGGACCAAGGCGATGCAGGCCACCATGAGCGCCCAGTTGATGTGCGGCAAATAAATTTGCCCCCGCTCCCGTGACGAGGTGTGTTTGACCGCCATTCGCGGCAGGTAGCCAAGCTGGATGGCTTGAATGGTGAGGGAGAAAGCGCCCGAGATTAGCGCTTGCGAGGCGATCACCGTTGCGGCGGTCGAGAGCGCCACCAGCGGATAGAGGGCCCAATGCGGCGCCAGCAGGTAAAACGGGTTTTTGATAGCTTCGGCATTACACAACACCAGCGCCCCCTGCCCCAGGTAGTTCAGAAACAGCCCGGGCAGCACCATGAAAAACCAGGCGAGCCGGATGGGCCGGGCGCCAAAGTGGCCAACATCGGCATAAAGCGCCTCCGCACCAGTCACAGCGAGAAAAACCGCGCCTAAAACGATGAAACCGTCCCAGCCGCTGCGCACCAGGAATTCCAAACCGTACAACGGATTGAGCGAGTACAGGACTTCGGGAGCCTTGAGGATTCCCCTGATGCCCAGCGCGCCCAGGGCAACAAACCAGACGACCATTATAGGGCCGAAAATGGCCCCGACATTGCCGGTGCCGTGCCGCTGGGCGGCGAATAGTCCGATGAGCGTGATAATGGTTAGAGGGATGACGAAACGCTCAAAGGCCGGCGTCGCCACGTTAAGGCCTTCAATAGCGCTGAGCACCGAAATCGCGGGGGTAATCATACCGTCGCCGTAGAGCAGCGCCGCGCCGAAGACGCCCAAACCAACGAGCAGGGCCCGGCGCCGGCCAGCCCCGGGCGAATGCTTCGGGAACGTCAGGGCCATCAGGGCAAGGATGCCTCCTTCGCCGCGGTTGGTTGCCCGCAGAACAATCGCGAGGTATTTGAACGAGACGATTAGCAGGAGCGACCAGAAGATCAACGAGAGGATGCCCAGGACGTTAGAGTGCGTCGGCAGCACCGGATGCGAGCCAGCAAAACATTCCCTCAGCGCATAAAGCGGACTGGTGCCAATGTCCCCATACACCACGCCCAAAGCGCTCACGGTCAGAATTGCCAAATAACGGCCCGAGGCCGGTTTAGGTTCCATAATGAAGGCCGGAGGTTAAGGCAGACGGACGGGAGAGGACAGGAAAATTGGAGACAGGAAAATGTCTCACTTTTGTCCGGAGGCTAAAATGGTTTCGAAGTGCGGCGGCTGTTCTTCGCGGGCCACAATGCTGATGTCGATTTTCTTGAAACCAGCGGCTTCGAGCCAGCGGTGCAAATCGCTCTCGGCCAATCCCAGCCAGCGGTCCCCGTACAGTTCGTGCGCTTCCTCGAAGTTGTGCCTGGCCAGGTCCAGGATCATGATTTGGCCGCCGGGTTTCAGCATCCGAAACGCGCTGGCAATCGCTTTGGCGGGCTCTTCCGCGTGGTGCAGGGCCTGGCTCAGGATGACCAGGTCCACGCTGTCAGGTTCGACTGGCGGGTTCTGCAGATCGCCCAGCCTGAACTCCAGGTTTTTGAGGTTGTTCTTCTTTGCCTTGGCCGCGCCAAAGGCGACGATCTTCTCGGAATTATCGACGGCAATGACCTTCTTGCAGCGGCGCGCCAGCAGTTCGCTCAGCAGGCCCTCGCCCGAACCGAGGTCGGCTACGACCAATGGTGGGAAAACCCGCAATAATAAATGGCCGAACGCCTGCCAGGAGCGGCCCGGGCCGTAGACTCGATCGAAGCGGCCGGCGACCTGGTTGAAATAGACCTGGGCCTGCTCGCGCCGGCGATTCAAGATGCGCTTGAGATTAATCTGGTCGCTGCTGTGCTCCTGTAACTCTTTGGCACCGCGAATCGCCAGTTGAATAAACTCCGCCGCCGCGCCGTTGGCGTGCGGGTTGAGCTTGTAGAACGTCCGCTTGCCTTCGCGCCGAGACTGGACCAAGCCGGAGTCCTGCAACAAACCCAAATGCGTCGAAATCCGCGACTGGCCCATTCGCGTGGCTTCCTGCAGCTCATTGACCGACAGCTCGTCTTTTTCGAGAAGGGCGACGATGCGCAGGCGAGTGGCGTCGGAAAGCGCGCGGAGGGATTTGAGGGTGGAGGACATTCAACGACAACTGCTGTCCGCGGACAGTGTCATCTCTTATTACCTTTCAGCAGATCCGTGAAATTCATTTTTGCGCGTTTGCCGGGAAAAAGCTCTCTGGCCTCGCGCCTAAGAACGTCCGCAGTTTTGACTGGCCGATGCCCGGCCTTCGTCACAATAAAGGCCGGCAGCCCTTTGTCAGTGACCACCAGCAATTGGCCACACCGCAAGGTTTTCACCAGCCCGGGTTCCTGGAAAAACTTTCGCTTCGTCACCGTTCTCATCTCGTCCAACATATGGGGCAGACGGCGTACCTGGCAAGGTTGGCGGCGGCCATGAGATTGAGAGGCCCCGGCCCTTAACCCGCGAAGAGGCTGTCTAGATCCACTTTGAATGCCGGCACTGCCGCGCTAGTGAGGCACCCACTCGGTCCATGGACGGCGTGTCCGGCGAACTGCTCCCCGGCGATTTCACGATAGACCTCAATTTGCTTTTCGGGCGCCAGAACGAGCCAGACCTCCTTGACCCGTGCGCTGGCATACGCGCGCAACTTCGAACGATCGTAATCGTGGCTGCTGACGCACACCTCGATGACCAACTCAGCAGTGCGCGGGTGCTCGCGGCGATAATCTTCTTTACGTCCGCGGACTACCGCAAGGTCCGGCTCGGGTTCCGAGTCTGAGCAAGTAATGGGTTGTTCGCTTCGCAAGTAGGTTCCTGGCGTGAGGGCCGCTTGGAGGGCCTCAGAGAGAAGCTGGTGCAGATAGCTATGGTAGGGTGACTTTGACATCTTCTGAATGACTTGGCCGTAGAGCAACTCCGTTCTGGACGGAATGAGTCCCAGCTCACCCAGCGCGTGGTAGGCCTTTACGGAAAGCGGCCACACTCGAGGCTCACTGTTCACTGCTTTTGGCGCTTCGGCTGCCGTCATGGGGCAAACATAGCCAGTGCGGATGAAATCATCAAGTAGGTTCGCGCCCTCGGGCGCTTTGTGCTGTGGCGAGCCGTCGCGTTTCAAATTTCACGCGGCCGGTACCAGGCAGTTAGACTCGGCTCGACCTTCGGGTTATTTGCAATTTCGCTGTTGACTCCCGCTAGAAAGTGACATATCATCTTATCCTGATACGTCAATATGACATTTGAACATAGCCGTCCGCTTTAACTTCATGAGCAAAAACTACATCTTTTCTTCCGAGTCCGTCGGCGAAGGCCATCCCGACAAAGTCTGCGATACCATTTCCGATTACGTGCTGGACGCCTGCCTGGAGCAGGACCCTTACAGCCGGGTGGCCTGCGAGACTTACGCCAAGTGCAACCTGGTTGTGGTCGGCGGTGAAATCACAACGAAAGCCAAGCTGGATTTCAATGCGATTGCCCGCCAGGCCATCCGCGACATCGGTTACACGCACGAGGACGACGTGTTCCATGCGGACAAGGTGCTGATCATGAACGCGATCACCTCGCAAAGCCCGGATATCGCGCAGGGCGTGGACGCCAAGAAGGCCAAAGGCAAGGAAACGGCGGAACAGGGCGCCGGTGACCAGGGGCTGATGTTCGGCTACGCAACCAACGAGACCCCGGAGCTGATGCCTGCTCCCATCATGTATGCCCACCAGCTTGGCCGCTTGCTGACGAAGATCCGCAAGAACGGCAAGGTTAAATGGCTCCGGCCCGATGCCAAAAGCCAGGTCTCGGTTCGCTACGTCAATGACCAACCGGTCGAAATCACCAACGTGGTGATCTCGACGCAGCACAGCGCGGACGTGGAGCACGAGACGATCAAGAGTTTCTGCATCGACGAAGTCATCAAGAAGACCTTGCCGAAGCATTTGCTCACCAAGAACACAAAGTACCTGATCAACCCGACCGGGCGTTTCGTCGTCGGCGGTCCCCAGGGTGATACCGGTTTGACGGGGCGCAAAATCATCGTCGATAGCTACGGCGGCATGGGCCGGCACGGCGGCGGCGCTTTCAGCGGCAAGGACCCGTCCAAAGTGGACCGCAGCGCCGCTTACATGGGACGGTATGTTGCCAAGAACATCGTCGCGGCCGGTTTGGCCTCCAGCGCCGAAATTCAGTTCGCCTACGCCATCGGTTACCCCGACCCAGTGTCGGTTTGTATCAATACTTTTGGCACTGGAGCGGTTAGCGATGAGGAAATCGAACGCGCGGTTTGCGAGGTATTCAGCTTCAAGCCGGCGCACATCATCAAGCAACTCAACCTGCTCCGCCCGATTTATTCCAAAACCACCAACTACGGGCACTTCGGAAAAACCGACCCGGACATCACCTGGGAAAAGACCGACAAGGCCGAGGCGTTGCGCAAAGCCGCCGGAAAATCCGCCTCGGCCGCTGCCGTCGCGGCCGTCACCTTGCGGAAAGCGGCGGCCCTGGTCAATGGGCGCCCGAGCCAGGCGACAGAGGTGCGTCAGCAGGTAAGCGCGTAAAGGGATTACGATGAGGATCTAAAGGATGCGGTTAAGATTAGGATTAACATTACGAACTAATATGCCAACACTCACCAAAACCAACGGCAAGAAAACGGCCACCGTCGCTGCCAAGCCGCGAACCAACAACGATTACAAAGTCAAAGACCTCAGCCTCGCGGACTGGGGCCGCAAGGAAATCTCCGTCGCCGAGCAGGAGATGCCCGGCTTGATGGCTGTGCGGGCGAAGCACGGCATCCAAAAACCGTTCAGCGGAGTGCGCATCTCCGGCTCGCTGCACATGACTATCGAGACGGCGGTGCTCATCGAGACCCTGGTGGAACTCGGCGCCTCGGTGCGCTGGGCCAGTTGCAATATCTTCAGCACCCAGGACCATGCGGCCGCCGCCATCGCCAAGGCCGGCATCAGCGTCTTTGCCTTCAAAGGTGAGTCGCTCGAGGAATACTGGGACCTCACCCTGGCTGCCCTCACGCATCCCGGCAACAAAGGCCCTGAGCTCATCGTCGATGACGGCGGCGACGCCACGCTGCTGCTTCACAAGGGTTATGAAATGGAACACGGCAGCGATTGGGTGACCACCCCCAGCGGCAGCCATGAAGCGGAGGTCATCAAGAACCTCCTCAAGCGTTGCGCCAAGGAACGTCCGGGCTGGTTCAGCGCGATCGTCAAAGAGTGGAAAGGCGTCAGCGAAGAAACCACCACCGGCGTGCATCGTCTCTACCAGATGCTCGAAGCCGGCAAGCTGCTCGTGCCCGCCATCAACGTCAATGATTCGGTTACCAAGTCCAAGTTCGACAATCTCTACGGCTGCCGCGAATCGCTCGCTGACGGCCTCAAACGCGCCCTCGGGGTGATGATTGCCGGCAAGACCGCGTGCGTCTGCGGCTACGGCGACGTCGGCAAAGGCAGCGCGCACAGCCTGCGCGGGTTCGGCGCCCGGGTCATCGTCACCGAGATTGATCCCATCAACGCGCTGCAAGCGGCGATGGAAGGTTTCGAAGTGACCACCATCGAAGACACCCTTGGCCGGGCGGACATCTACGTCACGACCACGGGCAATTGCGATGTCATCACCTTGGACCACATTCTCAAAATGAAGGACCAGGCCATCGTTTGTAACATCGGCCATTTCGACAACGAGATTCAGGTAGACCGGCTCAACAACGCGCCCGGCGTCTCGCGCGTCAATATCAAGCCGCAGGTGGACCGTTATGACCTGCCGGGTGATCGCAGCATTTATCTATTGGCGGAAGGAAGGCTGGTGAACCTCGGGTGCGCCGAAGGGCATCCCAGTTTCGTCATGTCCAACTCCTTCACCAACCAGGTGCTGGCCCAACTTGACCTCTGGGCGAACCGCTCGAAGTACAAACCCGCGGTCTATCGCCTGCCGAAAAAGCTCGACGAAGAAGTGGCCCGCCTGCACCTCGAAAAGATCGGCGTGAAGCTCACCAAGCTGACGAAAAAGCAGGCCGAATATATCGGCGTGCCGATGGAAGGACCCTATAAAGCGGACCATTACCGCTACTGACGGGATCCACGGGTTCAGGCCCGCGGATGGGCCTGGTCGTAGGCCTTTTTGAGCCGCTCGGTGGTGAGGTGCGTATAAACCTGGGTAGTGGCCAGGTGAGCATGACCCAGGAGTTCCTGCACGCTGCGCAGGTCGGCGCCGGCATCCAGCAGGTGGGTCGCGTAACTATGGCGCAGCTTGTGCGGCGTGAGGTTTGGATCCAAGCCTGCCAGGGCGAGATATTTCTTAAGACGGAGTTGCAGGTCGCGCGCCGAGACCGGTTTGAGGCGTTTCGATTTGGCGAAGAACACCGGCGCGGTCCCGGATGGGTAGAGGGGCAAGAGAGCCCAATAGGTTTTAACTGCGTCCAAAGCAGTTTCGCCAATGGGAATCAGGCGCTCCTTT
This sequence comes from Binatia bacterium, assembly GCA_035566895.1. Lineage (GTDB taxonomy): Bacteria > Verrucomicrobiota > Verrucomicrobiia > Limisphaerales > UBA8199 > DATMQA01. The sequence goes on along the minus strand of DATMQA010000063.1, from coordinate 1,327 downwards.
TTGCCTTTGCCGCGCACGCGCACCAAACGCTCGTTCCAGTCGATTTCCCCCGCTTGCAAGCCGCAGAGTTCACTGATGCGCAAACCGCAAGAATAAATCGTCTCCAGAATGGCTACATCGCGATGGCACAGGAGGGCTGCGTTTCGGAGCTTTGCGTGGTTCCCGGCCTTAGCTGCAGCGGACAAGCCCTCGGAGCGCGCCGGATTAGGCCCGGCCGGAGGCAACAGCTTCAAAGGCGCTGCCAGGAGGTCTTCCATTTGTTTGGCGGTCAAAAACTTTGGCAGTCGCTTTACCAGTTTTGGCAAAGATAAATTCTTTATCGGCGAGCTGCCGACCACCCCATTGCGGACCAGGAATTTGTAAAATGTCCGTAGGGCACAAAAGCGAAGTTGGATTGCCGCCCGCCCGAGCTTTTGGCGCCCTAAAAAGCGAAGGTAACTGCGAAAATCGTCGCGTTGAAGTTCAGCCCAAGCAGGAGGTTGCTGGCGCTCGTGGATATGCCAGCCTTGAAACTCCAATAACGCCTGACGGTAATTCCGCTGCGTATAGGCCGAGGCGCCACGATCGGTCGCGAGGTGCTGCAGGAACTTGCAAGTCCAGGCATCGACAGGCGTGGGTCGGCCGCCGACTTCGGCCTGCTTTGTGCCCTTTGTGATCTTTTGTGGCAAAGACAGATTACTTGGTCGCCTCAGCTTCGCGCGGCGGGAATTCGAAAGTGATCTTACCCATGTCGTCCATGACCAGATAAGCCGGGAATGGACGTCCGGCCTTGGAAATGAACTTGGTGAGCACATCAGTTTTGTTCTCGGCCAACAGCTTGGCCGCCTGCGCGCGCTCAATGGGTTGCTGCGCAATGACTTTATTGATCTTGAACTTGCAGGGGCGTTTATCCGCTTGCGATTTTTCGCACAGGTAAGCCGCCTCGGTCTCAAAAACCTTGCCGCCGCACTTGGGACATTTGCCCACCGGTTCCTGGCCCGTGAAGTCAATCTTTGGAGCGGGTTCCTTTCCTTCCTCGGCCTTGGCGCCGCCTTTCCTGGCACGAGGCGGGCGCGGTTCGAACTCGAAACCGACGACGCCGTCTTTCAGTACGAGGAACGCCTTGAAGGGGCGGCCCTTTTTCGAAATGAACTTATCGAGCAAATCGGTCTTGCCCGCCTGGAGCAACTTCTCCACCTGCGGACGCTCGATGGGGCGCTGCAAAATGACCTTACCAATCCGGCGAAAGTCGCAGGTCGGATTGGCACCGACGGTTTTCTCGCAGACAAAGTGCATGGCGGTTTCAAAAATGCGCTGGCCGCACTTGGGGCACTTGCCGACCGGCTCC
>DATMQA010000062.1:0-8058 GCA_035566895.1 Binatia bacterium | reverse complement strand
GGTACCGACGATTGCCGACACCGACGAGTGCCGCATCGAATCTTCGCCGAAGAAGCACTGATGGGCGTAGAGAGCGGCGGCATTGGCGTCGTTGTTGTAGACCACCGGTAGTTTGAAAAAATCTTCGGCCGCGGTCCGGATATCAAACCCCCTCCATTCTTTGCTGGAAAAGTTCGTGCTTCCTTTGGAAGAGATGACCCCGTCAGCGCTGGCCGGCCCAGGCGTGTCGAGGCCAATCACCCGCACCGACTCCCAATGCACTCCTGCACCGCCGATGGCGAGTTCGATTGCCTTCGCCATTGCTTCGATCGCCGCTTCAGGACCCTCCAATACTCGGCTGGGTGTTTCTACCATCCGGTTATTGAGAAAAACCCCTTTGGAATCGAGGAGAGTCGCGTTCGTCTTGGTGCCCCCAACATCGAGGCCGGCGACCATGGGAGGAGTAGCCACAGCTCCAACAATATTAGAATTGATTGCCGGTGTCTAGCAACCGAAACGAACACAAATTTGGCGAGGTATCCCGCAGGAGCACGTCTGCTTCCGGCTGTCCGCCAACGTAAACGATGGCGGCGTAGAAGAGGTTTAGAACCTCTACCTCTAAGAGGGGAAGGTTCCAGACGCTCCAGGATGCCCCAGGCCGCGTTTTGATTGCGTGCCCGCTCTTTCCCTTAGCTTAGCTAATCACCATTGTGCGGCGGCTTTAAGGCGAGCTGTCAGGGCACCCGGACACCATCAGCTTCCATCCGCCTCCGGATCGCGCCCTCTACGTACGGAGTTGCAGACGTTACCAAAGTGGTAGCCGGAATCCTCGTCCTCCTGACGCGCTCGCTTTTTGTCTGCGGTATTCTGCGTAGGTTAGCTTCTGACATTCTCGGTTCCGAGACTCCAGGCGAGGGCCTGGACCGTAGAGTTCTTGGGATTTTTAATCTCGGAATCTGGCGAAATCCGAGCGAGTCCCCGGCGCCAGGGCAAAGCGTTTATGGCCCCCGGAAGGGAAGCCGCAAAAGAGATCCCAAAAAACGCGGACCACATCGCGGTCGTCGGAGTCTGTTTGCAAGGGCTTCTCGGGGGATTGCTCGCCTCCTTGCAAAAGCCGCCTAAAAGACTTGCCTCTTTCTTTGCGATTTCGGCCTTAAAGACAGTCACAGATCAAAATTGGTGGGCAGCATGACCACGTCGCGAATGGTCATCCCGCGTGGCCGTGTCAGCATGAACATCACAACATTGGCCACCTCGCTTGCTTCGAGCAGGCTGCCTGATTCCTTTGCCTCCTTCAATTTCTCCTCCGGCCAGTCGGCGAGAAGTGCGCTGATGACGGGACCGGGCGAGATCGAGCCAACGCGGATGCCGTGCTTGCAGACCTGGCGGCGTACAGTCTGGACGAAGCAGTTTATAGCCCATTTGGACGACGCATAGACCGGCTCCCAGTGAGTGGGAAAGTGGGCCGCTAACGAACTCGTCACCACGATGTCGCCCGTACCACGCTCGATCATATGCGGCAGGACATCGTGGACGTTTTTCATCACCACGTTGACGTTAAGGTTCAGCATCCTGTCGATTGCGTCCGTGTTGGCATCGACCAAGTCGCCGCCGATATAAATACCGGCATTGGCGTGCAGGATGTCGAGCTGGCCTGCCTTCTCCAGGATCTGCGGCATCAGCGTCGCGCAGCTCTTCACGTCAAGCAGATCGATGACCAGCGGAATCACCGCGTCGCCGTGCTTTTCGCGGAGTGCCCTTAGCGCCGCCTCATCGCGGTCGACCAGCACCACGCGCGCGCCAGCCGCAACCATCGCCTCGGTGCTGGCCAGTCCGATGCCCGACGCCCCGCCGGTGACAGCGGCGACCTTACCTTCTAATTCCTTCGCCATCTTTTCTCTGCTCTTAGTGTGGGGTTGTCATGACCTGAAGTGAACATTAAAAATGAAAAAATTTGGGGATTCGGAGCCGACCGAACAATGACAGCAGGCAGGAAGTTCACTGCGAGCTAGAAAGGAGCACCGAAAGGGCCGATATGCTCGATGTCTTCCGTTATCTGATGAGAGCCGTAGAGATACCCGTGTTACTGAGACTGGAGACCAAAATAGAATCACCGTTCTCGACACAACTATCCAGACCCAACACGCTACGCGCATGAATTTCATGGAGCAGCCTATACGCACATTTAAATTTGGATGGGGACATGTTGAGACCGCTTTTTTCCGTCGTTACTAGCGGCGCCTGGCCCGAATGCCGTCGAGCCAAAAGCTATGCGCTGCTGATGAGCAAGTGCGCTAACCGAAATGGATATCGTCGGACCGTACTAACATCCTGCCCAGCAAGCTCGCCTGACCCCCCTCCCCACTCGATCGGCTCGTTGTCGAACAATGGACATCCAGGGGGGCTACCAAATCGTATCCACGCCAGGTCCTTTGTCGTGATCCCTCCACCCATAGGCTCGTTCAGCATCACCGCCCCTATCACGGCATCCGCTAAGTCAGGCGACTCAAGCCCTCGCGCCCGCATGTCCGCCTTGCTCTCCAGCCGTTCTCGCCCCTTCGAATCATAGAACTTCCGTCGACTACTCAACTGCGCGACCAACTTCTCCTCCGGTGGCAACACTATCTCCCGACGTTCGATCTTTTCCCCAACCACGCTCCACCATTCCGCCGCTAAATTTACGTAAAGATTCGGCTTAGTCGCCGGCGACCCGTTATTGATCCGCTGCAAGTAATAACCCTCCTCCGCCATCCGATCCATCAGCTGATGACCGTACCCTTCGTCCCCTCCAATCTGGTAGCCGCTCAACCCAAGTTTACGGAACCAAGAGAGAAACTTCCCCACACTGTGCATCGTGTCCCGGTGTACCCAGGCGTCCACGATCCGCACGCAATTGCCGTCGCATAGAGCCAGCACGCTTTGATCTCCAGGCCCGGCAAAATCACAGAACGCCGTCACCTTTCCAGCAACCACAGCCGGCGCGTCAGCCAAGAGCCCACGCACATGTTCCAGGCTGATCATCGAATCACCCGCATCGTATAACCATTCCGCCGCGTGCTTTATCCGAAACACGCTGTCCTTCAGATTCTCACGGTCCGCCTCAATCTCAGCCGCTGATACGTGTGGACACATGTCGCTCGATACTCTGAACGTCCGCCACAAATGCGCCTTCGCCGTCATGATCTGGTAGAAACCGCCGCTCGCAGGTCCTGTCGAACTCATAAACAGCCGGAACGTCGTAACACAACGGTCAAGTGTGTCGATAATCTCGCTTTTGATAGTCTTAGCTTCGTCGATCAATAACCCGGCCGGACTCCCTACCTGATCGTGAACACCCTCAATGTGGCCACTCACATCACTGGCCCGCCCGTACAGGAAACCATTCTCAGGCGTCCGCACCTCGCTCTCCAACCATTGCCAGCCCGCAAAGAACCTCATGTCACGCAAACGGGTGAGACCGGCGAAAAACTGGGTCGCTACCTGATCAAAAGTTGCGCTCATGTACATCAGGCGCGCAGCAGGAAAGCAGTAGAGTGTCCACAGCGCCGCAATCAAAAAGACAACGTTCGTCTTGCCAGAAAAGTTGCACGCTGCCACCGCGGTCCGTTCACCAGCCTCGTAACGAAGCAGAATCTTGCACTGCCAATCGTAAGCCTGAACCCGAGCAGGTAAGCGAAATCAAGAATGCTGATCAGTGCCATGAGCCCACAATTACGGCCGCCAACACTGTTATCAACGCTCTAGTTCCTTCCCTTCCTGTTCGATCAACAAACCTGGCAAACCCAGCGTTGGTGACATGATGTTCATCCATCCAGACCCCCTCTACCTGCACTCGGTCTGCTGGGCGTTCATTGGGGAGACTACGAACATCGTCAGTGCCCATCGTGAATTCACCGCTGGAAACTTAGACCATCCCTTCCGGAGCCGTTGTTTGGTTGTCCGTTCCGCCTTGCGCCGCAGATCCCTGTTCTACGGCCAGCAGGGTTAAGGAGCAGAGACCGGCCAAAGGAGCACCCATTAAAAGGGAAACGACGATCGGCAGGCGATGTACCCCCGTGCTACGAAGCGGTTCGGTACGTTTCATAATAATTGTTGTTGATTGGTGTCGCCACGTACGGCGTGAGCGAACGCGTTGGTCGTGCAGTTGCTGATCAGCGCATTGGTCGGCCGAAGTGGTTCGGAGCAGACTATCATTTCACTCGCATCACCGGTGGAGGGGTCCAAGAGCCATTAAGGGTTTCGACCTTTGGTGAATATAGGCGCATCAGCAGGGTAAAGGGCGCTTTGGCGACCGGAAGCCAGTTCGCTTCTTTGTCAGGTACAGACCACCCGTCAAAATCGGAGATTTTACCCCATCAAATCTATCAGCCCGGGAATTCGCCGACCGAAGAATTACAGATTGTTCAAGGCATCCGAGAACAACGAATGAGCGAAGGGCGCATTTCAGCAACAAGGCGACTAAAGAAATCCTCGAATCTTACGGTGTCGCTTTCAAACACCGCCAAAAACGAAGTTCGCCTATGTTCCCCAGCGAAACAATAAACGGCGTCTAGACATTCGAGTAGATGACCCCAACGGATCGCCCTTAGCGTACTATATCGCACGAATAGGCAAGTTACCCCGGATAACCTAAAACAATCACACACAGGTAATGGCTAGGCCAAACTAAAAGGTGAAACTAACGCCCCCTGTAATTGCATTAGAATTGTAATGGTTACGAGCCAACTGCCCCTGGTAACCGAGATAGGTTGAGATTCTTCGGGTCCATTGAATTGCAGCACCTGTATTGACAATAACGCTGTCGTGGCCCTCGCTCGGACCGGAAAACTTCCCCGAGCCCGGAAACTCGGCAGAGCTGACGGTTAGCGGCAGGGCGCTGTAAAGGTACTCATGCTCCCAAGCAACCGTCAAAGTGGGAATGAGCAAGACTTTCCCAAGATGCCAAGTATAAATAATCCGCGCACCAAGATCAGTTCTAAGCGAGGCTTCCTGATTCGAATGGATTTGCAATGGCAACAATGAACCTTGTTCGCTGAATCCATCGACGTGCACAAAGGTATATTGAAGCGCTCCCACAGGGCAGACTGTGAAATCACTAAAGTGAAAGTTGTAACCGCCTTCTGTCCATGTGCTGAATTCTCCGCTGCTGGCGCTGCCGTTAGCCATGCCTAGCAACGCTTGACGGCTCGTGCTGTAACTATTGTGCCCGCCATAAGCCGCCGCGTTGATATAGAATCCGTGATCAAAATAGGTGGTATAGAGCCCGCCGCGACCCGTGTTCACGTCGATATCACCCGATGGTTGAAGATTGGTCGCGGTGTGCGCGTAGCCGCCCATGAGGCCAACTGCAAAATGATCGGTAATCCTGTAATCAAGCCCTATAATAAATCCGCCTGTGGTGAAAGCGTAGCCCTTGGCTGAGCCATCGTTACTGACAGAGTCCCAGTCTCCCCAACCGTTCGCCCAGGCGCCCCATCGGTTTTCCGGTGTGGGCTGTAGTACCGGTTGTTTTTCAACGACGGATTTTCCGGTTGCGGTGGCCGTAACTGGGGCCGGAGCAGGAGGGAGATTTGAGATAAAACCCGTCTCACCCGCCCGGATCTCGTCGAAGCGTTCATCGAGTTTGAATCTTTGCGTATTGGCTCCTGAAAAACCGATCTCAAACATCGAGGTTAACTGTTCCGCTGTCGGATCCAGAGCCGCGAACAAGAAACTGGCTGGTAGCGGCGCTCCGGGCTCTACCGGCGGAAGCGGCGTGGGGACCACAACGTTAACGGGTGGCCTCGGGTTCGGAGTTGGGCTAGGAGCAGGTGCCGGAGGAGTTGGAGCGGGCGTCACCGCCGTTAAGTAGACAAGGGTCACTCCATTTGGCGGGTAAACGTCTACGCGTTGGAGGTTGGGATTGTTGTTCAAAAAGTCGTTTACTGTAGCGAACTGGCCGCTCCGGCTACCTTTCGTCGCTAAGACCCCGAGGGCATTGCCAGCGACTGGGTGGAAATTATTCAAGGAACTCACGGCCAGGGTTCCGTTCAAACTGGCGTTGCCTCCAACCTGCACGTGATCATAATCCGTTCCGATGATGCCGGCGACGCCGAGCGCCAGCGTCCCGCCTGGTCCTTGCGTATAATTGCGACCAACATTGATGACCAGCGGGTCCAAGCTCGGCGCACGCAGAGTGCCGGTCTGTAAAAAAACGTCTCCGGTACCAAGTGCGAAAGATGTTGCCTGACCGGCGGTTGGTACGCCTGCGACCAGAATACCATCCTCGATGGTAGTTCCGCCTGAATAGGTGTTGTCGGCAGTCAATTCCAGGGTGTCGCTTCCCAGCTTTGTTAAGCTGCCACTGCCGCTAATCACGCCAGCGAAGATCTTTTTTGCACCGCTGCGGTCGAAAACCAGCGTTCCGTTGTCGACGACATTGCCAAGGATACTTCCACTTGTTCCGCCATTGCCAAGCTGCAACGTCCCGGCCGTGATGATGGTGCCATCGCTATAAGTGTTGTCCCCGGTCAGGATCGTAGTGCCACTGCCAGCCTGGGTGACGGAGCCAGTGCCGGAAATAAGGCCTGGAAAAGTGACGGTATCGGACCGCTTGAAAGCCAGCGTTCCGTTGTCGACGACATTGCCAAGGATACTTCCACTTGTTCCGCCATTGCCAAGCTGCAACGTCCCGGTTGTGATGGTGGTGCCGCCGCTGTAAGTCAAGGATTCATCGAGCGTCCAAGTCCCGGTTCCCTTTTTGATGAGCGCGCCATTGAAGATCGTCGTGTTGGTGACGGCAGAGGAGTAGAGTTGTGTGCCGGAGCCATCAAGGGTGAGCGTGGCGGCAGTGCTCGTACCCATATTTAAAAAGCCGTTGATGACGCTGCCGGTTGAGAGAGTGACAGCATTGGCGAAATTTTCCATTATGACGCCGCCGTTGATCAATCCGGCCTGCATAATCAGAGTCGCATTGCCACTGCCAAATTGTACCGCGGTCGCCACGCCGTTGACTAAGGGTCCGTTCCCGGCAATTGTGCCCGAATTGGCGAGCCTGTTGCTGAAATTACCCACGAAGACAAGTCCCGGTGCACTCAAGCCGGTGATCGTGCCTGAGTTCGTGATGTTGGTTGCGCCGTTTGCGGTTGTGATCCCCGTCGCCTGACCTATAATACTCCCGGCATTATCGATTGTGCCCCCGCCATTGGCAATAATACCCGACGCTTGATGACTCGTAATAGAACCTGTCGCGGTGTTGGTAAAGGAAGCCGGCCCGCCCAGGAAGGCACCCAATCCGCCCGGCCCACTGGCGGTGATGGCTCCGGAGTTGGTGACGGAACCGAGGCCGGTGCCAAGCGAAGTGATGCCATGCGCATCTTGGCCAGAGACATTGATTGTCCCGGTATTGACCACGTTGTTGTTTGAACCGTTGGCAAAGATCCCGTGTGCAGCCACTCCGCTCGTGGTGATCACTCCATCGTTGATAAGCTGATTGCCATTGCCATCGGCTCCCAGGCCATTTGACCCGATGCCCGAAGTCATGATGGTTCCTCTGTTAGTAAGCGTGTCTCCGCTCCCGCCGCCGAAAACCAGTATGGCGGTCGAATTCTCGCCAGCAGTCGTAATCGTGCCGGTGGCGCTGTTCAGGACGCTGTTGTTATTCCCCATCGAGAACAAGCCTTCAGACTGGACTCCCGACGTTGTAATGGTGCCACCGTTGACAATTGTGTTGTTGCTGTCGAAATCGATGCCGTCGAAGGTATCTCCAGAGATCGTGATAGCACCTTGGTTGGTGACTTGACTCTGGTTGCGTACCAAAATGCCGTTATTAACGACGCTGATTTGTGCACCGGGAAGGACGTTGACGGTCACGTTTACACTACCGGCGACCGCTTGAATGCCAATCGTGTCAGGATTTGGCGGAGATGCGTCAGCCGTCGCCGTCTGACCCGTCGTAGGCGTATGATTGTCTACGGCCGCCATTACAGAACCGATTAAGAACAAAAAGAAGCTCCCGGTCCATATTGCCGCACGCCAAAAAACGATCTCGCCTTTCTTGTTGCTCATGTTCGAAAAAGCCCGCCAGCGATCCCAAGGTTG
>DATMQA010000061.1:0-25288 GCA_035566895.1 Binatia bacterium | reverse complement strand
CACGCCTCGGCGTGCAGCGGTATGCGGTAGAGAACGCGTGCTTTGTCCGGGAGGATGCCGATCATTTGATGCACATTGAGGCCACGGGCTGTTGCTTCCAAAACCAGGTTGGCGGAGGCCAGGCCCAGGTCGTGAACGGCGGCGCGATTATCTTTGTTGTTCCGCATGAATTTAAGTGTGACCACACCCAGGGCGAGCACTGGCGCGGCTTTGGCCCAGGCCTGGTTACCCTCGACGAGGCAGGAGAGGAGTCGTTCGAACTCAGGGCGGTCGTCCCGGGTCGCCACAATGTAGCTCCAGGGCTGCTCGTTGTAGGAAGAGGCCGCCCAACGGGCTGCTTCGAATAACGAGCACAGGTCGGCCGGCGAGACAGGACGGTCGTCGAAGCTGCATGGGCTCCAGCGTTCGGCCAGAAGGTGGTGGATGGGATGAGCTGGGGATGCCTTCTTGTCAGCCATAACCATACTCCTCGATCATTTGTGCCTCTGCTCGAGTTTTTACGATGACCTTGCCCACGGGGCGAAGGTGTGGAAAAACGTGCTGATTTTCAATCGAAAACTCGTCTGGTTCCGCTGGCAGCCGTCTGATGCAGCAATACTGAATACTTGCCACGGTCGTCCGGGTTTGCCACGGTTTGGCCCGAACTCGGATGAAGAATCTTCAGAAGTTTTACAGGCAATGAAGGAAACCAAGACGGCCACAAAAAGGCACGAAGAAAAGGACTATGCATACCACCTCGCTTAAAACTCTCAAAGGCAATGCCAAATCGCTTGTTGAAGCTGAACTCTCCCGCACACGCGGGCTGCTGCGCTTGGCGCCGAGTTGGGTCCCCCGTTCTTTCCTGCAGCCCGGCCTGCGGATCAAACTGCATCCTGATGACACCTATGCTTATGGCGCCAATCGCGGCGGCATCGACGAACGGTGGTTCGGCTCGACTACCGAGGCGGCGAACGAGGGGCGCGTCCCGGACGAAGGGCTGAGCTACTGTGTTGTCAGCAAGGATCGGTTCACGCTGCGCAAGGCGATCGAGGATTGCGGGGCCACGATTGTTGGGAAAAATATCTGGAAAAAGTTCAGCCGCTGGCCGGTCTATTCGAAGTTCTTCGATAATATGGGGCCGATCCCATTGCACATGCACCAGAATGCCAAACAGGCGAAACTCGTCGGCCAGGAAGGCAAACCCGAGAGTTACTATTTTCCGCCGCAGCACAATAATGTGGGGAATAATTTTCCTTACACGTTTTTTGGCCTCGAACCAGGCACCACCAAAGCCCACGTGCGCAAATGCCTCGAAGACTGGAACAAAGGGGATAATGGCATCCTCGACCTTTCAAAGGCTTACCGGTTGAAGCCGGGCACCGGTTGGCTCGTCGGCCCGTGCATCCTCCACGCGCCGGGCAGCTTTTGCACCTACGAACCACAATGGGGCAGCGACGTCTTTGGAATGTACCAAAGCATGGTGGAAGGCCGTTATGTGCCTTGGGATTTGCTGGTCAAAGACATGCCGAAAGATAAGCACAAGGATCTCGATTTCATTGTCGAGCAGCTCGATTGGGAAGCGAATGTCGAACCGGCCTTCAAGGATAACCATTACCTGGAGCCAGTGCCGGTTGCTGACACGCGCAGCGAAGGTTACGTGGACCGGTGGATTGTTTATGGGAAGATTGGCGGCGAGCAGCTTTTCACGGCTAAGGAACTGACGGTCGACCCGGGCGTGAAGTGCGCCATAAAAGACAACGGCGCTTACGGATTGATTTGCGTGCAGGGGCGAGGCCGTATTAACGAACAACCGCTGAATTCGCCTAAGTTGATTCGCTTCACCGAGCTGACCGAAGACGAGTATTTCTGTACGGAAGATGGCGCGAAGGCCGGCGTGGCCTTCGAAAACACGAGCGAAACCGAACCGCTGGTGTGTCTGCGGTATTTTGGGCCGGAGGTGAATCCTGAGGCGCCGGGGCTGGCGTAGAAAACACCAAGCACCAGAAAAGCTCCCAAATTCCAAAACTCAAGGCTCCCTCCGCTAAGAGCCGAACTGCTCGTAACGGTACTGGTGCCTGAGCAGATAACCGAACCGGCCTGAGTGCGGGTTCTTGCTGCCCGATGTCGCGCTATACTCCCGTATTCAACCCTGCTTGCACCTCAGCCCCGGAACGGTCCTCAATGGCATCTTTGGTCCGGAAGGCACAGCCGAAGATGCTTGCCGCCTTTAATCCTTTCTCCAGCGCGATCGCCCGTTTTCGTTCGTCCATAAACTCACAGCCATTGACCACCAGGCGCCCGCCCGACGCACGCAGGCACGGGTCGCCTTTGCCCGCATGGTCCCAACCGGTGAAATGACACGCCGTGAGCACCAGCGAACTGGCGCCTGAATGGCGAATGTGTTCGCGCGTGGCTTCGGTGCCCCAGAATCCGCAGTTGGCCAGCTTGACCGGACCGCGGTTCTCCGGACCGATTTCGAGGGTGGACATAAACTGGCCGTTGGCAAACTGGAGGCCGGCATGTGCTTGCGTGCGCTCCACGCGGACGGCCACCGGACAAATGTCGCTGCCGGACTGAGTGATCACGGCATTGCCTGGCCCGTGGCCGAAATCGTCGAAGTGGAATCCAATGCGCGCGAAAATGACAAAACAATTGGTGATGAATTCCCAGTCGGTTTTGCCGATTTTGAAACCGACGAGGTTCTTTTCGAGATAAGCCTTGATGTCGCCACCCGGAAAGCGCGGTTCCAGGACACTGCGGGTCCAGAAGTTCGGGTTAAAATGGACGTTTTCGATGCGGCCGATGTCGGTGCATTGATCAATATAGACGCCTGTCTTCAGGGGGCAGGCAAAGACGTTGTGGACCAAATGGAGTTCGTTCCATTTCGTTCCCAGATCGAGCGCCTGATAAGGATTAGTAAGGGTCACGTCCAAAATTTGGCAAAGCTCGCCATCGGCCCGGATCGACCAGGGGTAGGCGACTACGTCCGGCAAGGTCTGCTCCGGGTAATGAATGGTAAGATTGCGAATGACCGCACTGGGTTTGAGCGTGAGCAGCGGTTCGCCCTCGGCCTGGCCGCGGCCGGCAAAACCCAAAAGCACCGTCCCGATTGGATGTTCGCTGTGCGGCACCCCGCCCGACGCGCCGCACAGTGTCACGCCCGGCGGCACGGTTAACGGAGTTTCCACGCGATAAAGACCCGGCGGCACAAAGCAGATCGGCCCCTTGGTTTTGGCCTCGTCCAGACCGGCTTGCAGGGCCTTGGAATCATCGCTCTTGCCGTCCCCTTTGACCCCGAACTGCCGGGCGTTGACCTGAGCGCGCGAGGCGAGGTCAGGTTCAGCGGGCGCCGCTCCCGTTACCTGTGTCTGCCCCAGGCCGGCGGCCCCGAGCATTCCAAAGGCGATGACCGAATTGCCGACGAAATTGCGCCGCGACAGTTGATTTGGTTCTGAATTCATACCCTGAGCCTAGAGCAACTCTGGCTACCACAAAATGTTTTACAGCAGATTGAAAATCCGTGCCACGAAGCGTCTGGTTTTTCGATACAGTGCCGGCTGCTATCGCAATGCTTCCTGGACAAACGGATTACGCTTGCGCTCCTCGCCTAAAGTGCTCGCTGGGCCGTGCCCTCCGAGCAACTTTGTGGTGTCGGGCAATTCCATCACCCGGCGAATCGAGGCTTCGAGCTGGTGGTGGTCCGAGTCGGGCAGATCGGTGCGACCGACTGAGCCGCCGATGATCATATCGCCGCCGACGAGGACTCCCTCCCGGGGCAGATAATAACAGACATGCCCCGGCGAATGGCCTGGGGTGTGCAGGACGCGAACCTCGAGCGAGCCGAGCTTGAGCTGCTGGTTGTCGGTGACATGCGCATCCGGCTCGAGCGGGGAGATGACCAATGGGATGCCAAACAAGCGCGTCTGCGCATCGGGTTTGCGGGCCTTGGGTTCGTCCAGCGCATGGATCAGGATTTTGGCGCCGGGAAACCGCTGCCGGACAACCGAATGATCGGCGAAGTGATCAAAATGGGCATGGGTGAGCCAGAGACCGGCGAGGTCCCAGCCGCGTTTGGCCGTTTCGTCGAGCAGCGGGCCAACCGTGTGGTCGGGCGCATCGAACAGGACCGCTTCTTTGGCGGCTTCATCAGCGATCAGGAAACAATTCGTCATCGCCACTCCACCGCTGTTCATCAGCACGAGCATGGGGACAGTCTAGCAGGCTCTCGGAATGCGGACACGATAAACCGGGCGGCACTTAAAGGATGAAGTAGACCGAGCTGAGGCGCCCGGGGTGGCCCCCAGCTCATCACAGCACCCCATGGCGTGCGGCACGAACTGGCCGTGGGGGACGCGGCGGGGCGGCCAGGGTTATTTGGCCATTCGTTGGTTTAGCGAGCGCGATTGGTTTTCGTGCGACGCCGTTTCTGATGGCCGCCTGTGCGACGGCGCTGCCGACCTTCTCAACCACAGCACGATCGAATACGCTGGGGACGATCCGGTCGGATGCCAACTCACACTGCGGAACGCAGCCGGCGATAGCAGCGGCAGCAGCCAATTTCATGTCCTCTGTGATGCGGCGGGCCTGGATGTTGAGTGCCCCGCGGAAAACGCCGGGGAAGGCCAGAACGTTATTGATTTGATTGGGATAGTCGCTGCGGCCGGTGGCAACGATCAACGCGTGGCGGGCAGCCTCTTCGGGCATGATCTCGGGAATCGGATTGGCCAGCGCAAACACGATCGCCCGTGGCGCCATTCTTCTAATCGTCTTCGGACTCAGGAGGCGGGGGGCGGAGACACCGATAAAAACGTTGGCGCCATTGAGAGCATGGTCGAGGCGTCCGGAGAGACGCCGCGGGTTGGTATGCCGTGCCAGCCACTGTTTGCTGGCATTCAATTCGCCGGCCCGCTCAGGATGGAGGATACCTCCGCGGTCACAAACCACGATGTCGCGGGCGCCGGACTCGAGCAGCATCCGGGTAATCGCCATGCCCGCCGCTCCCGCACCGGAGATGACAATTCTTACCCGGGAGAGGTTTTGTCGGGTGAGCCGGAAGGCATTGAGCAATCCGGCCAGCACCACAATGGCAGTGCCGTGCTGGTCATCGTGAAAAACCGGAATGTCCAGCCGCACTTGAAGTTTCTCCTCGATCTCGAAGCAGCGGGGGGCGGAAATATCTTCGAGGTTGATGCCGCCGAAGCCGACGCTCAGGTTGGCGACGGTTTCGACAATTTCCTCGGACGCCGTGGTGCGGAGGCACACCGGGTAGGCATCAATCCCGGCGAATTCCTTGAAGAGCATCGCCTTGCCTTCCATCACGGGCATGGCCGCCTCGGGCCCAATGTCTCCCAGGCCCAATACCGCCGTTCCATCGCTGACGACCGCGATCGAATTGCCTTTGCCGGTCAGCGTCCACGCCCGGCTGTGGTCCTCGGCAATCGCCGAAGAAACCCGCGCCACTCCCGGCGTGTAGGCCAGGCTCAGCGTCTCGCGAGTCGCCACGGGGATTTTGCTTTGGACAGAGATTTTACCGCCCTGGTGCAAACGAAACACCGGGTCGGAAATCTCGAGCACCTCCACGCGGTCTAAATTCCGTACCGCGTCGATGATTTTTTCCGCATGACCTCGATCGCGGGCGCGGAGCGAGAGGCCGCGGGTCGTACGTTTGGGACCGGGTGAGAGGATATCGGTTTGGCGGAGGTCGCCGCCAAGTTTGCCAATCGTGCGGGCGATGCGGTCGAACATGCCCAGTTGATTGGGATGCGTCAGTTGCAGAGTCACGCTGTGACTGGCCCGGGTCGCGGGGGCAAGTGTTTTTGTCATAAAAGTTTTGGCTTAATTTCTCCTGGCCAACGTCTCCGGGAGGGATTGTCTTCCGTCAATCGTCCTCTGGTCACATCCGTGACGCGCTCTCAGCCAACGCTGGAACAACACCGACAACACAGAGGCAAAAACTGATCTTACGGAAAGGAGGGCTGAGCGAGTATGGGGTGAAATACCCGGAAGGGAGGGCAGGGGATGAACGGCCCGAAGCTAGCGGCTTTTTTCGTGGTGTCAATTCGACTCGGGGACCAGAGGGGCTTTGGGGTTGGCAGTGTGAACCAGGGCATTGGTGCCGGGACTGGCGGCAGGTTCGGTTTCCTTGACGAAGCTATCGAGAATGGCCAGGTACCCATCGATGACCCCGCCGGCGTCCTCCCCGAGGTCTTTGCGCACAGCGCGAATCTGCTCGGCCGCGGATTTCGCTTCAGCGCGGATATCGGTCACCGACAACTTGCCACTCATCAGGCCGCCGAGCAATTCATTGAACTTTTTGTTGGCTTCAGGGCCGGCGTCGCTGAGGAACTGAGTTTGCACTTGTTGAATCAGCGGGTTGTTCGTCCCGAGTTGCCGGAAGGACGCCGCCAGATCGGGGCTTGTTTGATTGGTGAGGCCCAGGGCAGGGGCGTGTGAAAGCGTATTGGTGAGCTGGAGTTGGCGCTTCGCGCCGGCGGCGATGCTGGCGCCAAGGTTAATCGCGGCGACCTTGGCTCGAGGCAGGCGCACGGTGCCAAGTATTTCATTCTGCAAGACCAGGGTGTCGGAATTGAGCGAGAGGACTTTGCCAACGTAGCGGTCACCGTTCTGCATCTCGACCTGGTCGGCATTTGCGAAGAGAACGGTGACAGCCAAACCGAGCGACGAAAGAAGAATCGTTTTGCGGACTTTGCGCTGGAACGGGAGCTGACAAACCTTTATCGTCATGGATTGATTCTAATCCTGGTGGGTGGCGTCCGCAAACCGAAAAGCCGGCGCCGCCGCGCAGTTTGGGTTTACTGCCGTTTTCGCGCGTAACATTATTGCTGCGGACAGGAATGTTCGCGCTCCGGGCCGCCAAAATGAGGAAAAAACATATGACTCACGAAGAGCAAACGATTCTGGATTTCCTGGGCAGCAGCCGGGAGACGTACTTTGCGCGCAAGGAAATCGCGCGCCGAGCCGTCAAGCGCCAGGTTTATGAGGAGAATCAACACTGGGCGAACGCGCCGCTGGCCTCCCTGCTGGATAGGGGTATAGTCGAACAAAATCAGGAGGGACGCTATCGGTTGAAATAGTCGCCTGCCTTTGCGTGAGCTGGGCTGGGAACGCATAGTGAGAAGTTGTCAAAAATTCAAAAAGTTCTTTCGTGTGCGCGCAGAACCTTCTAAGGTGTTAAAGTGGGTCGTGCTGTTGGCGATCAATTGACTTTGCAGATCAGCGACATTGCCTTTGGCGGCGAAGGCGTGGCGCGTGTCGAGGATTTTGTCGTCTTCGTCCCGTTTGTGGGCCTGGGCGAAGTGGTGGAAGCCGAGGTGACGGAGAGCAAAAAACGCTTTGCTCGAGCGCGGCTGCTGCGCGTCATCCAGCCGTCGCCGGACCGTGTGAACCCCGGCTGCCGTTACTTCGGCGACTGCGGCGGGTGCCAGTATCAGCATTTGGCTTATCCGGCCCAACTCCAGGTCAAACACAAACAGATTTGCGACCTGTTCCAGCGCGTCGGCGGGTTGGAGCCCAGGTTGGTCGCTCCCGTCGTTCCTTGCCCGCAGCCCTATGGCTACCGCAACCGCATCATGATTCGCAGCCAGTGGGACAAGTTCAAACAGGGACTGAATATCGGCTTTGTCCGCGCGGAGAACCGGCTGGTGGTCGATATTGATGAGTGCCGCATCGCCGAGCCGGCGCTCAATGAGCAAATTCGGCAGGTCCGCGCTCATCCGCCGCCCAAGGGAGGGCTGAAGGTGGTGCTGCGCATCGCCCCTGTTGGCTGGGAAGTGCCGCCAGATTCCTTTTTCCAGAATAATTTTTTCCTCCTGCCCAGGCTGGTGGAAGTGGCGCGCCAAATGTTGCGCGACAGCGGCACGCGGCACTTGGTTGACGTCTTTTGCGGGGTTGGTTTTTTCAGCATCGAATTGGGCGATCTGGTGGATTCGTTTGTTGGAGTCGAGTATGATCGGATGGCGATCCAGGCGGCGCGGCGGAACGCCGTGGCGCGCGGGCGCACGAACGGCGAGTTCGTCGCCGGCCCGGCCGAGGAATTGTTGCCGGGATTGCTGGCGCGCTTGACGCCCGGGGCTACCACGGTGCTGCTGGACCCCCCGCGCAAAGGCTGCCGCCCGGAGACCCTCCACCTTTTTCGCGAGGTGCGGCCCGCGCAGCTCATTTACATCTCTTGCCAGCCGGCAACCATGGCGCGGGACTTGAACATTTTGTGCGCCGAAGATGTCTTTAAAGTGACGCAAGTGGTCCCGTTGGACATGTTCCCTCAAACCGCGCACGTCGAGTGTGTGGCCGAGCTCCGCCGAAACTAAGCTTGCCAACTTTATGAGCATCGATTCAACTTTGGCCCACCGCATGACAATGCCGTCCGAAGTTACTACCGAAAAAAAGTTCGTTTCCGCTTACCTGCCCTGGCTCATCGCGGGCGGAGCTTTGGCCGTATACTTGGTAACCCTCAATCGCTGGGTCACCCTGAACAGTGTCGTGGAGGTGGCGAAAGTCTCGGGCTGGACCTGGTTGCCGGAGGCGACGCGACCGCTCTATTGGTTGGTGACCTGCCCACTCCAGTGGCTGCCGGCAAAATCGATTCCGCTGGCGCTGAATCTGCTGGCGGCCGGTTGCGCGTTTTTGACCCTGGCCCTGCTGGCGCGTTCGGTGGCGCTGTTGCCCCACGATCGCACTGAAGAACAGCGCCTGCGCGAGCGCAGCCCTATGGCGTTGCTGACGATTCCCTGGGCCTGGGTGCCGCCCCTGCTGGCGGTGTTGGCCTGCGGACTTCAACTGACGTTTTGGGAAAACGCGACTGCCGCTTCCAGCGATATGCTGGACCTGCTCCTGTTCGCGTACGTGATCCGGTGCGTCCTGGAGTTTCGCGTGGACGACCGCCATTCGTGGCCGCTGCGCGCCTCCTTTGTTTATGCGGCCGCGATGACCAACAATTGGGCGATGGTAGGCTTTTTGCCTGCGTTCCTGGTAGTGCTGGTGTGGATCAAAGGCGTCAGCTTCTTCAATGTGCGTTTCCTGACGCAGATGTTTCTGCTCGGGTTGGCCGGGCTCTCCTTCTACCTGCTGCTGCCGCTGGTGAATGTTTTTTCGCATGGGATGCACGTGGGGTTCTGGCAGGCGCTGCACTTCAACTTATCCCAGCAAAAGAACTTGTTGTTCCAATTGCCCTTCAACAAGTACATGCTGTTCCAATACGAACGACCCCTGTGGGTGCTGGCGCTGCCTTCGCTGCTGCCCGTGCTGGCTATGGGCGTCCGCTGGCCTGCCTATTTTGGCGACCCGAGCAAGCTCGGCATAGCGCTAGCAACCTTGTTCTTTCACTTGTTCCACGGCGCCTTGCTGCTGCTGTGTGCCTGGGTAGCGCTGGACCCCCTCTTCAGTCCGCGTAATTACGCCCCATGGCTAACCTTGCTGCCTTTATATTATCTGGGGGCCCTGAGCCTCGGGTATTTTAGCGGATATTTCCTGCTGGTGTTCGGCGCCAAAGCGGCCGGACGTCCCCGCCCGGAGCAGCCTTACGTGCGCTGGCTCAAGCCTGCCGCCGTGGGGCTGGTTTGGCTGCTGCTTCTGGTCTTGCCGGCTGGGCTGGTCTATCGGAACTGGCCCCAGCTTCGGACTGCCAACGGGCCGATGCTCAAACAGTATATTTCTTTAGTCCGGGAACGCCTGCCGGAACACGGCGCGATCGTGCTTAGTGACGACGCATTGCGCCTCTTTCTGCTGGAATCGGCTGTTACACAAAGCCGCAGCGCCGACAATTACTTCTTCCTGGAAAGCGGCGGTTCGCTGTCTTACCCGGACTATCACCGATTTTTGAAGAAGCATTACCCGCAGCGTTGGCAAAGCGATCCTCCCGCAGACCACCTGCAATTCTTTGATAACGAGATATTGTCTTTGGTCTCTAAGCTAGGCGAGGGCAACAACCTCTACTATCTGCACCCCAGTTTCGGTTACTATTTCGAGCTGTTCTATGCCGAACCTCATGGCGTGGTTTACCAGCTCAAACCGTATCCCACCAATTCGTTGTTGGTGCCGCTGGCGAGCAAAGACCTCATTGGCGAGAACGAGGCCTTCTGGAAACGGGTGGATGAGCCTCTGCAAACTCTGCTCCCGGCGATCACCCCTCCTCCCCCTTCGGAAAAGCCTTCCGTCCTGGATTTGGTGCTGGAAAAGGCCTATCTGAAAAACCAGCCCGACCGGCAGGCCACGGCTTTGGGCAAGTTTTACTCACGCGCGCTGGATTTCTGGGGGGTCCAACTCCAGCAGGCGGGCCGGTTGACCAATGCGGCGGCACATTTCGAGCGCGCGCTGGATTTGAATCCGGACAATCGGGTCGCGCAAGTGAATCTCGAGTGCAATCGCGACCTCCAGGCTGGCCGGAAGCTCGCCGTGGACCAGTCTGGTGCCATCGAGGACCGCTTCGGCCGCTTCTACAATAATTGGGAACAGATCATGAATGTAAACGGACCGTTCGACGAGCCGACCATGTGTTTCGCACAGGGACGAGTTTTGCTCGCCGGGCGCAACTTCGGCCAGGCGGCGCAAGTATTCGCGCGCGTGCAAGACCTCGTGCCGGATTTCCTGCCTGCCCGTCTGCTTCTGGCGCAACTTTATCTCGTCAGGCAAATGCCCGACCGGGCCCTCGAGGCCGTGGGCCAAATCCATGAAAAGGCTGATTTGCTGCGAGTTACCCGGACCGACCAACCTTTCCTGCTCTCGGTGGAGGCCTCGGCGCACCTGGCCAAAAACGACCTGCCCGGCGCCGAGGTGGTCGTTAACCGGGCTTTGAAGGAGCATCCGATTGACGAGACTCTCCTGGGGACCGCCGCCCAGACTTACAAGAATTATGGACGCTATTCCAACGAACTGGGGAGCATCGACCGGCTGCTTGAGATTCATCCGGATAATCGAGCCGTGTTGCTGGAGAAGGGCTTTGCCTGGCTGCAGCTCAGGGATTTCCGCGAGGCCATTCCACCCCTGACGGAGGTGGTGAACATGGAGACGAACGGCATCGCCCAGGTGCAAATTCACTATAACGCTTTGCTTTACCGCGCTTATGCCTATTTGAAAGACGAGCGATGGGACGCTGCCCAGCGCGATTATGAAACCTTGCAAAAGGCCTTTCCCACCGGCAGCGACGCATGCAAGATCTATGCCGGCCTGGCCGAAACCGCCCTTGGCAAAAAGGACACCAACGCCGCCTTTCGGAGCTGGCACCTTTGCCTGGCGAACATGCCCACCAACGCGCCAGAGGCCGCCACCGTCCAAGCCCGTCTCGAAGAACTCAAACCCCGCCCACGTCGCTAAACCACGGCCATGCGGGTTACCCACGTCATTACCCGCCTGATCGTCGGAGGCGCGCAGGAGAATACCGCTGCCTCGGTTCTCGGTTTGGCACAGAAGCCTGGATTGGAGGTGGATTTACTCGCCGGCCCGAGCGATGGCCCTGAAGGTTCGCTGAAACCTCTCTTTGCCACCCACCCGGATCGGCTGAACTTGCTTCCTGAATTGGTCCGGCCCGTCCGGCCCTGGAAGGATTGGGTCGCCCTGCGGCGGCTCACGGCGCGGTTTCGCGCTAGCCCGCCGGACATCGTCCATACACACAGCGGCAAGGCTGGTGTGCTGGGGCGGTTGGCCGCTGCTCGCGCCGGGGTGCCGATCATCATACATACGGTCCATGGACCGTCGTTCGGAGCTTTCCAGGGTGCGCTCGCCAACCTGGTCTTTCGTGCCGCCGAACGTCACGCGGGAAAAGTCACCACCCATTTCGTGGTCGTCGCCGACGCCATGAGAGAGCAATACCTGGAGGCCGGAATCGGACGCCCTGACCAATACACCAAAATCCTTAGCGGCTTCCGCCTCGAGCCGTTTCTTTCCGCAAAAAACGACCCCGCGTTCAGAGCGCGCCTGGGCGTCGGGCCGGAGGACATCGTCGTCGGCAAAATCGCCCGGCTGACCCGCCTCAAAGGTCATGACGACCTCTTTGGGCTCGCCCCGGGGTTGGTGCGGAATTGTCCACAGATTAAATTCCTTTTGATCGGTGATGGCGAATGGCGGAGCCGCTTCGAAGCTCAAGCGCTCAGGCTGGGTCTGGGAAACCATTTCATTTTCGCCGGCCTGGTCGCCCCGGACGCAGTCGCGCAGTGGGTCGGGATTATGGACGTGGTGGCGCACTTGTCCTTGCGCGAAGGGTTGGCCCGGGCCCTGCCGCAGGCGCTGGCGGCGGGCCGGCCCGTCGTGGCGTACGATTGCGACGGTGCCAGGGAAGTCTGCCGTGACGATGAGACCGGTTTTTTAGTTCCGCCAGGCGACCTCGCTGGCCTCTCCCGGCGCTTGTTGCAGTTGGCCAAAGACGAACCCCTTCGCCACCGCCTCGGAGCGCGCGGTCGTGAGTTTGTTCGCGGCCGGTTTAGCGTCGAACAAATGGTCGAGGAGCTGTACGCGCTTTATCTGCGCCTGGCACATCAGAACGAGCGGCGGGACACGATGCTGATGCGTGATGCGTGAATTTCCGTTCAACGTTTATCTGTTGGCAGTTGTCAGCGCCTGTCTCACCGCCCTGGTCGCCTTGCCGCTCTGGCGTAGATGGTGCCTTCGCATCGGCTTGGTCGATGAGCCAGGGGAACGAAAGATCCATGACGAACCCATTGCCCTGGCCGGGGGTTTGGCAGTCATGACGGCGTTGTTGGCTCCGTTGCTTTTTGCTTCCGCGCTGCTCTGGTGGGTGAACAGCGATCAGGCCGCGCTGCAACCTGGCTCGCCTCCGCACGCTTCGCCGGCAGCGAGCGCGGTTTCGCCACTGAACTCTCCGCCTTTGTATCTCCTTCACTATGGATTGAGCCGCCGCGGAACGGAACTGGCAGGTATTCTGACCGGAGCAATCGGTATGCTGCTGTTAGGGTGGCTGGATGACAAACACGAGTTGCGGCCGCGGGTGAAGTTTTCGGGTCAATTCCTGATTGCGGCGCTGGTGGCCGCCAGCGGCGCGCGTATTACGCTCTTCGTTCACAGCCAGCTCTTTCATTACGCCATCACTATCCTGTGGATTCTGACGCTGGTTAATGCCTTCAATTTCATGGACAATATGAACGGCCTCTGCGCCGGGTTGGGCGCGGTCGGCGCGTGGTACTTCGCGATCATCGCCGCCGCGGACGGGCAATACTTGGTCGCCTTGATTGCCTTCCTGACTTTTGGCGCACTTCTGGGCTTTCTGCCGTATAACTTTCCTCGGGCGGTCGCCTTCCTTGGGGACGCCGGCAGCCACCTCATCGGCTATCTGCTGGCGGTGTTGGCGATTCTGCCCCACTTTTACACCCCGCGCCACCCACGCAAATGGGCGGTGCTGATCCCGCTGCTGGTCTTGGCAGTGCCGTTGCTGGATATGTTCCAGGTGGTACTTTTCCGGTGGCGGAATAGCCGGCCGTTTTACGTCGGAGACACTAACCACCTTTCCCATCGGCTCGTCCGCCTGGGTCTAACCCGCACACAGGCGGTCTTGGTCCTTTGGCTCGCAGCGGCGGCTCTCGGGGCGCTCGTGTGCTTCTGCTAGTTCGTCACAGGGTTGAAGGAGTTAAATGAGGTAAAAATATTAGATGGAGTGAGTAGCTTGCCGATGAGCAGGCTAAACAACGGGTTCGACCATTTAACCCATTTTAACTCAATTAACCTAATTAACCCAGTTATCCCATTTAACCCTTTCAACTACCGTCCCCCCGCACTTCCCAAACGGTCAGCTTTCCGTCTTGCGGCTGGCCGCAATCACTTCCGAGAAGATTCCCAGCACCTCGGCACGCACCAGCGCGCCGACCAACCGGTTCTCCTTCAGCGTGCTCACCACGGGGATGTTCCGCTGCTCGCTGGCCAATACCACCGGCAGCACCTCAAGCAACCGTTGATTGGGGGTGACGCATGCCGGGGGCGGCCGCATGATATCATAGGCGATTACTCCCAACACCTGGTCTCCGGAGCCGAGGTGCTCCTTTAAATCCTGCAGCGCGACGAGTCCGACCATTTGACCTTTCGTATCAACCACCGGCAGGAAATTATTGGCGCTGGTCAGGAAGCGGTTGGCGATCTCCCCGAGCATCGCGGTTTCACGCACCGGCGCCACCGGGGCGCGCATGATGTCGCCCACGGTCCGCTCGGTTGCGGCTTCGGACGCCGTCGCCTCCTGCGAAACCGTCAAACCCTTGCGCCGCAGCGGCTCGGTGTAAATCGATTCTGGATGCAGCCGCCGCGCGACCAGGACCGAAACCACACACGCCAGCATGAGCGGCGGCAGCACCGAGTAATCCAACGAGATTTCAAAGATCATGATGATAGCCAGCAAGGGCGAGCGGGTGGTCGCGGAAAGCATGCTGCCCATGCCCACTAAAGCGAAGACGGCTACCGGCAGCTCGGTCGCGATGTGGATTTCCTGCAGGCCCAACCCAAAAACCGCACCCAGCCCCGCGCCGAGAAACAGCGTGGGCGTAAAGACGCCCCCGACCGCCCCCGAACCGACCGTGGCCAGCGTCGCGATGAGTTTCGCCAGGAACAGGGCCGCCAGGAACAGCAACCCGGGGAGCTTCTCAGGATAGTCACCAACCAGGATGCGATTCGTAATCACGTAGCCGTTGCCCCAGACCCCGGGGAACTGCAATGCCAGCAGGCCCACGATTAGCCCACCAGCCGCGAGGCGCAGGTAAATCGGCACTTGCAGTCGTTTGAACAAAGTTTCGGCATGGCCCAGCAGCTTCAAAAAGCCTGTGCCCATCGCGCCGGCCAGTATTCCCAGGAACAAAAACCAGGGTAGCTGCGTGATCCTGGTAAAATCGAACCGGGGTACGGTGTACCAGGGAGCTATGCTGAAGAAACTCCGCGAGACCATGGCCGCAACTACCGACGCGAACACCAGCGGAGCAAAGAGGTTCATCGAGAAATTGCCCAGAACGATCAGCCCCGCGAATACGGCGCCGGAGATGGGCGCGTTGTAGGCCGCGGCAATGCCAGAAGCCGCCCCGCAGCCGACCAGCAGTCGCAGCCGGTAGGGATGCCATTTGGCGATTTGGCCCCATTTGGAGGCCAGGGTCGCTGACAATTGCACGATACCGCCCTCGCGCCCAATCGAGCCGCCCGACCCAATCGTGATCAACGAGGAAAGAAATTTGATGAGGCCATTGCGCAAAGGCAACCGGCCATCACCGGCCACTACCACCTCCAGCAGGTTGGTCGAGCGCTGCGGACCCGCCAGCCGCAAACCCCAATACAAGACCAGCCCGGCGCACAACCCGCCCAGAGTGGGTGTGAGTACGCGCTGCCATTCAACGATTCGTTCGGCCACTTCCTCCGGCCGGCCTGAATGACGCAGAAACAGGCCCGTCACCTTCTCCGTCGCATAATAAAAGAACAGGTTGACCAGACCGCCAATCACCCCCACCCCGCCCGCCAATACTAAATGAAACGCCTCCTCGCTGAATCGGAGCTTCTCGCGAATCCGCAGCGCACGCTGCCAATGGCGCCGGAAATACTGGCGCACATCTCCGACCAGCTTCGTGTCCCTCAAGAACGGCACAGCGCAATGTTACGGAAGAATCAGGATTTGACGAGTCAGAAGAACGGAGTGATCGAAAGCTGGAATATCGGAGGGTTGGAATTTGGAAGATCGATCGTGAGTGGGAATCATGGGCCATCCCGGCTCCGCGACTCCAGGCAGTTCAGTAATCCACTTATCCGTTGCCTCATCACTCCACCACTCGATTCCCCATCACTCCCTCCCTCTCTTGCTGCCGGTCTTGCCAATCTCCCCGCGGTTCGCCACAGTTCCGCGGAGATGAGCAAGCGTTTTTACATCACCACCGCCATCGATTACGTCAACGGCCAGCCGCACCTCGGCCACGCTTACGAAAAAGTGGTCGCCGACGTCATCGTGCGCTCGCGCCGGAGCCTGGGGCTACCGGCGTTTTTTTTGACCGGCCTGGATGAGCACGGCCAGAAGGTCCAGCAGGCGGCTCTGGCCGAAGGCAAGAACCCCCAGGCCTATTGCGACGAGTTGGCGGCCGTCTGGCAGAAGTTTGCCGCCAAACTGGAGCTCACGAACGACGATTTCGTCCGCACCACCCAGCCCCGCCACAAAGAGATGGTTCAGAGAATTCTCTCCGCCCTTTATGCCAAGGGCCAATTTTACAAGGCGATGTACGAAGGCTTCTACTCCACTAAAGAGGAGACTTTCCTCACCGAGAAAGATCGCCTCCCCGACGGCACATTCGAACCGGCGTACGGAGAAGTGATCCGCCTGGAAGAGGAAAATTACTATTTCAAGCTCAAGGACCATCAGCAGTGGTTGATCGACTATATCGAACAGCATCCCTCCTTTGTCGCGCCCGCGACCCGTCGCAATGAGGTGCTCGGCTTCCTCAAGAACAACGTGCTCGAGGATTTATGCATTAGCCGCCCCGTGGCGCGACTAAATTGGGGCATTCCCCTGCCGTTCGATGCCAATTATGTGAATTACGTCTGGTTCGATGCGCTGGCCAATTATATCACCATCCCCGCCGCTCTCGGCGATCCCGGAGTGCCCAGCGCGCTTCATTCTCCACTCCCCACTTCGCACTCTGCACCCGAATTGTGGCCCGCCGACATCCATGTCGTCGGGAAGGACATCGTGAAATTCCATGCCGTCTATTGGCCGATCATGCTCAAGGCGATGGATGCCCAACTGCCGAAACAAATCCTGGTGCATGGCTGGTGGCAAAAGGACGGTGAAAAGATGAGCAAGAGCACCGGAAACGTCGTGGACCCGGTGAGTGTCATTGACGAATGGGGTCTGGATGCGTTCCGCTTTTATGTGCTCCGCGAGCTCGATATCGGCGCCGATGGCAATTGGACCGACGCCGGATTCCAGGCGCGTTATTCGTCCGAGTTGGCCAACGGCTTGGGCAATCTGGTCAATCGCTCCCTCTCGATGCTCAAACGCTACCGCAATGGCATCGTGCCGCGCATCTCCAGTGAGCTCGCGGTCGAGGCCGGGAAGATCATCGAGCAGACACAGTCATCGTTGCAGGCTAACCAACTGCAAGCCGCGCTCCAATCCATTTGGTCCCTGGTCACACGCGCCAACCAGTATGTGGACCACACCGCGCCATTCAGGCTTGCCAAAGACCCGTCCCAGGCCGAGCGCCTGGATGAAGTCCTCTACAATCTGGCGGAGGTCTCCCGCATCCTGGCCGTATTGCTCTGGCCGTTCCTGCCTGGAACCGCAATCCGCATTTACTCGCAACTCGGCCTGGCCGGCCCGCCTGACAGGTCCGACGCGGCCCGCTGGGGCGGGCTTGTCCCCGGCCATGCCATCGGCACACCCGCGCCACTTTTCCCGCGGAAGGAGCCCTGAGCCCCATGAACGGCTGCCGCGCGCTTGGTTTGTGGAACCGCAACCGCCGGACCGCCATACTGAATCTGATTCCCTTGTTGCTGTTCCTGCTTCCTGCTGGCGCTCAAACCCTCCCTCTGCCCGAGCGCCCCGCTCACGCTCCGACCGGCACTGAATTCGCCGAACAGATCGCCCCGCTCGACCTCGAAACCCGCGAAACCGAAATCCTCTCCCAAATCACCTCCGGAAATATCCCGCCGTTCCTGCGCCATCTTTGTCCGGTCCAGGTCATCAATGTTTTCGCCGGTTGCACCAACACCGCCACGTTCTTTGTCACGCCCGATTACCTGGCCATCGGCTCGGATGCAGATTACCTCCTGACACCTATTTCACCCAACACCACCCAGAGAATCGCCGATGCGCTGAACTGCTCCTTGCCGACGCGTAAGATGGTCGATGACATCTACGCCGCCGCTCCGGTCAAGCTCTCTCCCTTGCCGATTCCTCCCAGCCCGGCCATGACGACCAGCGAAATTTTTCGTCAGCACAACGCCAGCGTGCGAACGCAACGCACAGAGCAGTTGGCGGCCCATCCTCTCGGCGCCCTGGTCGCCGGGCACAAGAAAGATGTGGTCCTTTCCGCGAAGCTGGCCACAGCGCCTGGCAAGGTGGCGATTTATGGCTGGCACAAAACCAACGGACTGCCGATTCAACCGCTCTACCTCGGCCACACCGCAGCCTGGGTGGATTACAGCCAGTGCTCACGGCTCGTCCAACAGCAGATGCTGGTCAATGGCCGGACGACCAGTGTTGCCTCAGTCCTGGCCGACCCTTCTCTCGCCGGGTTGCTGAGCGATGAGGGGCCCCTTGCCAATCCGCGCTACCCAACCAATGCGCTGCCGCCGCTGAAAGCAGGGCAGGGGCCCCACCCGCCAACCACTGCGCTGCTTTTTCAAACAAACCGCCTGTTCAACGAGCGCACCGCGTCGTTCTCCTTTGCTCCGGAAGTAAGAATCCAGGTCAACGAGCCGGCCGAGCAACCCCTCAAACCCCAAAAAAAGCTCCTGCTTATTTTCTATGCGCTGCCCAACGGCAACACGACCGGGCAGACCATCGGCAAACAGTTGAAGCCCGGAGAAGATTGGCATTACGACATCCAGCACATCGGCGCCCAGACCCGGTTTCTGCGCGAGCTTGTCCCGGACCGGCTCATTGTGGTCGCCTGCCTCGAAAACACCCTGAAGAGCTGGCCCGCCTGGCGCAAAAAGTATGGCGATAAGCCTATCCCCGAAATCATAGAGAAGGTGAAAAACAGTTTTGCCGGGCGCGAGCTCGAAATCGCTCTCAGCGGCCATAGCGGCGGCGGCAGCTTGCTTTTCGGTTACCTGAACGCGCTCGAAACCATCCCCGACGATGTTGTGCGTCTGGCTTTTCTCGACAGCAACTACGCTTACGACTCGAAGCTGGGCCACAAAGACAAGCTGGCGGCATGGCTCAAGGCCAGTGCTCGCCACTTCCTCTGCGTGCTTGCCTACAACGATGCGGTCGCGCTCCTCGATGGCAAACCGTTTGTCAGCGCCGCGGGAGGCACCTGGGGCAAGAGCCACGAAATGCAACGTGACCTGGCAGACGTTTTCACGTTCGCCAGCCGGGCCGACGCCGGGTTCCAGCGGTTTTCTGCGCTCGATGGCCGGATTCAGTTTCTCCTCAAAGAGAACCCGGAGAAAAAAATCTTCCATACCGTGCAGGTCGAACGAAACGGCTTCATCCACTGCCTCGTGTCGGGAACGACCAACGAGAGCCGGCGCTATAAGTACTTTGGACCCCGCGCTTACTCGAAGTGGATTCAGCCGGAGTGAATGGACTCAACCCCCGCCTGCTTGTTCACCCTCCTTCAGTTCCGCCAGCGAAATCTCGACGATCAAATCCTCCGCAATCTTCTCCAACTCCCGCCGCAACGCCGTAGTGTCGCAGCTAGCCGGGATGCTCAGTTTGGCCCGCGCCGTAAACATGGTTTCCCCCGACATGGCGGCGCTGGTACACTCGGTTTCGAGCTCCTCAACATTGACCCCGTAGCTGGCCAGTGCGTGCGAAATTTGGCTGACGATTCCCGGTCGATCCTGGCCGACGATTTCCAACGCGCTGAGCCGCGCCCTCGGAGCCGCCGGTGTGGCCTGGTCCGGGTGGACCACCACGGTCAGTCCACGCGCCTCAAGCTTCTTCAGAGCTCCGGCCAGCGCCGGCTCCTTCTCGCCGGGAACCTCCACCCGCAGGATGCCGGCGAAGTGGCCGCCTAAGCGCGACATCCGGCTCTCCAACCAATTCCCGCCGTGCTCCGCCACCAGCCCGGCAACCGATTCCACCAAACCCGGGCGGTCCTGCCCAATCACTGTCATTACGAGCAACCGTTGCATGGCTCCCTCCTACGCTGCCGGCGGAATTCTGGCAAGCTTATCCCTGTAACCCTGTAACCTTGCAACCCTGTAACCTTGCAACCCTGCAACCTTGCAACCCTGCAACCTTGCACCCCATTTAACTTGCTGGCCCTGCCAGCGCCCTCAACGTTCGCTCGAAGATTTCATCCGGGTCGCCTTCGGCCACGATCGGCACCAAAAGCTTTCTGCGCCGGTAAAAGTCAGCCAGGGGTGCCGTGCTTTTCTCGTAGGCCACCATCCGCACTCGAATCGATTCCGGGCGGTCATCCTCCCGTTGATACAGGCTGCCGCTGCAATGATCGCAAACGCCCTTGACCTTCGGCGGCCGGGCTTCCACATGGAAGACCGCTTTGCAACCCGGGCAGGTCCGCCGCCCGCTGAGGCGCGACACCATTTGCTCCAGCGGCAGTTCGTAATTCAGCACCGCATCAAGCCTTACCTTTTGGCTGGCCAGGAGTTGTTCGAGCGCCTCGGCCTGAGCCACCGTGCGCGGGAACCCGTCCAGCAGGAACCCCCCCTCGCAACGCAAACACCGGCCGCGTTCGGCTACGAGAGCCAAAACCGTCTCGTCCGGCACCAGCTCACCCCGGCGCATGTACTCCAGCGCGGCCGTCATGGCGGCTGTGCGCTCGCACGGCTCGAGGGTTTTGGCCGCGCGGAAAATATCCCCGGTGGAGAGATGGCAGGACCCGAGCTTCCGGCAGAGGAATTCCGCTTGCGTCCCCTTGCCTACGCCGGGCGCGCCGAGCAAAACCAGGCGCCTTGGCAGCCGCTTGCATCGGGCGGTGCCGCCCTTGAGCCAGACTGTTCGTTCCCGTGTCGCTTCCATAGACGGAAGCCCGGGGAACGCCCGCCTGCCCTTTTGCAAACAACATCGGCAAGTCTCTTTGGGCGCGCCCCCGAGCTATCTATGGCACAATTTCAGTCCAAACCGCGCGAGCAGCAACACAGGAATTGGTAATTGTTGCCCATTTTTTGACTTGGTCTAATGCAGTTCGGTGCCCACCCTGAAAGGTGGACACGAAATGGAACGCTCGCCGGCTCCGGGCGTTCCGGCTCCCTCACGCCGCGCTCGATTACGGCTTCGCGCCCGGCTGCAATTGCTTGGCGCCTGCCCCTTGATCGATTTTCTCCCCGCCGACACTCGGTTTCGGCTCCTGGGCACTGCCTGTGCCGCCCACCGCCGCCGGCACTTTACTGGCGATGGCAGAGATCGTCGCTTGATCCACGCCCACTGTTTTGGCCACTTCCTGGCCATGTTCGAAATGGTGTCGGAGTTTGAACCCCAGCTCAGTGGCGTACTGTTTCACGTCAGGAGCTTCCACCGCCTCGCCCGCCTTGTCACATTGAACAATGCTCTTTTGATGCCCTTCGAGCAGTGCGGTTGCCAGCTTCTGGTCAAACTCCGCGCCCGTCAACTTTTCGAATTTGCTCGCTTCCCGCAGCTCCCGCCGCGAAGGGGATTGCTCCAGGACCACGGCGTATTTCTGGGCCAGCGGTTGCAACTGGGCATTGGCCTGGATGTGCTCCTTTTGGATGTCGCTGCAGAAGGCTTTCAAATCCGGATTCTGCGCTTTTGTCGCGCCGAGGTCGGCCAGCGTGATTGCCAGGTTGTTATCGCTCGCGGCCTGTTTGATGAAGAGCGCGGGCTGTTCTTTGACGGCGCTGGGCGGCGAAATGCCCGGCGCGGGCGGAGGGCTTTGCGGGTTGGGTTGCGCCCAGGTCTGCACTGCCAGGGTGGCCGCGGCGCCAATGAGTAGTTTGGATTTCCAATGGTTCAGGACGGATTTTCTCATATTATTCTCCTCTTTTTTGTTAACTCGCTACACCCTAAGCTTCGGGCGCGCCGCGTCAATGGGGTCATTCCCTCCTCATGGAATGAAAACATCCGTGGGTGCTCGAAAACCACCGAGGCTTGTTCTCCTTGTTCCGGTGCGCTCAGCAGAAGCGCGCCGGCACGCCGCCACCCAAAACGATTCCTGCCTCCGTCTCCGTTGCGTTTCGGGGCCCCGCCTAAAGCAGAGACGTGCTTATCGATGGCCGAAATGGCCGTGGCCGCCGTATCCCCGGCCGCCGTACCAATGTCCGCCGTACCGATAGCCGCCGTACCGGTAGCCGCCGCCAAAACCGAACCCGAAGGAAACCACCGGCCCACCGTAGTATCCGCCGTAGTAGTATGGATACGGCGGATAATAATAGCCGTAAGGCTGATAGTAGCCGTAGTAGGGGTATTGTGCCGGCGCATAGGCATAAACACTCGAAGCCGGTTGGGCCGTCGGCACCTCCGTCGCCACCGTGTTGGCGTCCGGCGTCGCGGGAGCGGTATAGGCAGGCGCCGCTTGTGGCGCAGTTTGCAGAGCCGTTTGTGCCATCTGCGGGCGCTGGTCCAGCATGGCATTAACCACGTGGTCGGAGACACCCTGGTTCCGCAGGTAAACCAGGTCGTTCGGACCCAGATTGTAAACCGTGCCCGAGTTGCGGACATAGTTCAGAATGATCTCTTCGCTGATCTGCGCACGGCTGAGCTTGACCACATCATCCACTCCATATGGCAATTTAATCGCCGTGGTCACGCTGGCAGACGCAGCCGGGGCTGCGCTTGAAGGCCCCGCCGGGGCCGCCTGAACCGTCACAGACGCAGATGCCCCCGCTCCCGCCGCCGGGGTACTCGAGTCGGCCGCAAATCCGCCGGAAACCGCCCAGAAGGAAACGGCGCCCACAACGCCAAGAAAGGAAATTTCTCTTTTCATAATCCGAACTGTGTCAACAGGTTATCTCGCTAGTACACCTTCGCCGAGTTTCCCCGGCAGGTCAAGTCCACAACGGCCTTCAACTAAGCCCATAATGATTCAAAACCGCTGATGGTTCGACGTTGCTCGCCACAACCGAATTCGATCTGGATTGTTCCAGCACCCCTTGCCATTCTCACCCGCTGCCATTGAACGCGCGCATCAAAATCGCCCAATTCGGCCTCGGCCCCATTGGTCTCGAAACTCTTAAACTCGTCGCCACCCGCCCCTGGGCCCACATCATCGGCGCCATCGATATCGACCCCGCCAAGATCGGACGCGACCTGGGCGAGGTGACCCAGACCAGGTCTCTGCGCGGCTGCCGCGTCTATGCTTCCCTCGACGAGTTGGCGCGCCATCAGAAACCGGACCTCATTTTTCATACCGCCGTTTCGCGGTTCAAAGACGCCTTTCCCCAGCTTGAACCCATGGCCCGGCGCGGCATCAGCGTCGTCTCTTCCTGCGAAGAACTCCTTTTCCCGCAACTCCGCGAACCGAAACTCGCTGCAAGTCTCAACCGCCTCTGCAAAAAAACCGGCGCGCGAATCGTCGGCACCGGCGTCAATCCGGGATTTGTCATGGACGTCCTGCCGCTCTGCCTGACCAGTGTCAGCCGCGACGTCCAGGCCATCCATGTCCAGCGCCTGGTCAACGCCTCGACCCGGCGCGAGCCGCTGCAACGCAAAATCGGCAGCGGTATGTCGCCCGCGCAATTTCGGCGCCTCCTCAAGCAGGGCAGGGCAGGGCATGCGGGCTTAAAGGAATCCCTCGCCCTTATCGCCCATGGACTAGGCTGGAAAGTAACCAACATTGTCGAAACGGGCGACGCGGTCGTTGCGGACCGCAACATCCGGACAAAATTCATCGAGGCAAAACGAGGCCAGACTTGCGGCCTGCACCAAAAGGCGCAGGGGAGCAGGAATGGCAAAGTCTGTTTGACCCTCGACCTCAAAATGTATTTGGATGCCAAAGACCCCCATGATGCGATCCAAATCCAGGGCGAACCGCCCCTGAATCTTGTGGTCGATGGCGGCGTCGCTGGTGACCAGGCCACAGTTGCCGCCCTGGTCAATACCGCCGTCCGGCTGCTCCAAGCCCCGCCGGGCTTGCTCCTGATGACCGACCTCTCCTTGCCGCGGCACGGGTGACTGGCCTTGCGCCGGCGCGCGGACATTCCTGTCTGACTTTCCTGTCCGCAGCAACCTCCGCAAGCAATCCGTGTCCCTCATTTAAACTCAATTAACTCATTTTCCCCCTCATTTTCCCCTTGACTTCTTTCTCTAAAAATGCGAGGAGATCGTCCGTAAGCCCGAGCATAAACCAACGAAACCCAGTTATGACGTTATCATGCTATGAAGCTGTTTACGGTAACAACTCTTCTCGGGGCCTTGGCCATCCCGGCTAGCGCGACAATCTTCTCCTACGACGCAAACCTGAGCGGCCCTAACGAGTCCCCGCCTAACGCCTCGCCCGGAAACGGTCTTGCCTTCGTCAATTATGACGACTCGGCCCACACGCTCCAGGTCGAGGTTACCTTTAGCGGCCTGACCGCCGGCACGACCGCCTCCCACATCCACGCCGCTACCGCTGTGGCGGGGACCGGCACCGCCGGGGTCGCCACCACCACTCCAACCTTCGCAGGTTTCCCGCTGGGCGTTACCAGCGGCTCCTACTCCAACACCCTCGACCTGACCTTGTCTTCGAGCTACAACCCATCGTATATCACCGCTAACGGCGGAACCACTGCCTCAGCCGAGGTGGCCTTGGCCGCGGCGATAGCGGCAGATAAGGCTTACCTCAACATTCACACGACCGCCTTCCCCGGCGGCGAAATTCGCGGCTTCCTCGTGCCCGTGCCTGAGCCTTCGAGCGCGGCCTTCCTCACCGTGGGCGGGATCGGCGCTTGGGCCATTCGGCGGCGCAAAACGGTCTAGAGCAACAACTATCCTGACAACAGTTTGGAGGCGGTTTCCCTACTCGCCCCGGAGTGCGGTCGTCCCCAGCCGCAGCTACCCCGCTTGGGCTGCGACGTTGGCCCTTGCCGAGACCCGCCCATTTGTCCTGAGCGCTGTGGTTGGGCACAGCCGTGCTCCGGGGCGCTGTTCAAACGCGCCAGCCGCGGCGGACTAAAATCGCACCGAAATTCCCCCGTGTAGCCGGTAGTCCGGCACACTCTGAAAAAAGTTATTGGCGATGCGCAACGGCAGGTCGATCCCCGCGTTGGCGCTGAAATGTTCGCCCCAGGTGAAGTTGAGCAAAGGCCCCAAAAACCACCCCGTCGAGCCAGTGCGGTCCGAGACCTGCCCCAGCAGTTCGTCGCGGCCGAGCGTGTCATAAACTCCGTTTGCCTGCAGGCTGAGAGTGAAACTCTCGTTGAGCAGCACATAGACCCCCGGGCCGCCGGATACGATGATTTCGTCCCCGTACTGGAAATTGGCCTCGCCCCGTGTGCGGAGGTAATACTGGAACTGGCCATTGAAAAACAACCGCCGCCATCGCGCATTGGCCGTCATACCAAAAATGCCGTCATAGGAGCCTGAACCCAGCGCCAGCATGTCCTCGTGCACGCTGCTGAAGGAATGGCCGAGGGGATCGTGAGGGGTGCCGGGCGGCAGGAAGGATTGAAACAGCTTGGCCTGCTCCACCTCATGAGTGAGACGGCTCGCGTCGCCCGTCGGGAATTTGACGCCTCCGAGCAGATTCACCTGGAACCCGTA
>DATMQA010000060.1:0-37766 GCA_035566895.1 Binatia bacterium | reverse complement strand
CAGATCATCAGCATCTCGAAACAGCTCGGCGTCGAGCCGCTCATCGGTTTCCGCGCGCGGCTGCTAAGCAAAGGGGGCGGCAAATGGGCGGACAGCGGCGGCGAGAATGCCAAGTTCGGCCTGAGCACCGCCGAGCTGTTGGTCGCCACCGAGATGCTTAAGGCCGAAGCGCTGGCCCACTGTTTCAAACTGCTGCATTTCCATATCGGTTCCCAGGTCCCGGACATCCTGATCGTCAAGCGCGCGGTGCAGGAAGCGGCCCGGTTTTACGCCAAGCTCCAAAAAATGGGGTTCCCGATCGAATACCTCGACGTGGGCGGCGGCCTGGGCGTCGATTACGACGGCAGCCGGTCCGCGTTTGACAGCTCGACTAACTACACGCTGCAGGAATACGCCAATGACATCGTTTACTATGTCGCTGATGTTTGCAATGCGGAGAAAGTGCCGCACCCGGACATTATCAGCGAGAGCGGCCGCGCGGTGGTAGCGCATCATAGCGTGTTGATCGTCGAAGTGTTTGGTTCGATTGCGAAGGTCCGGCCCGGGGATTACTTCCAATACACGGAGAACGAACATGCACTGGTGAAGGAGTTGCTCGATATTCGGAAGAACCTGCCCAAGCTGAATAAACTGGAGGCTTACCACGATGCGCTCGAGCGGAAAGAAGACGCCCAGCACATGTTTACCCTGGGCATGCTCGATTTGCCGGAGAAGGCCAAGATTGAAAACCTCTATTGGGAGATCAGCCGCGACGTGGTCGATACCTTCCGCGACCAAGCCTATGTGCCCGAGGAAATCCGCAAGCTCGAAGACAGCCTCGGCGACCAGTACCTCTGTAATTTTTCGGTGTTCCAATCGTTGCTGGACCATTGGGCACTGGGCCAACTGTTCCCGGTCATGCCCGTCAGCCGGCTAAACGAGCGGCCCACGCGCGAAGCGACTCTGGTCGATATCACGTGCGATTCCGACGGGCAGGTCAATAAGTTCATCGACCTGCGGGACGTGCGGGATACTCTCTCCTTGCACCCGCTGATTAACAATGGCAACGGCATGCCCGAGCCCTATTACCTGGGGTTCTTCCTCATGGGCGCTTACCAGGACATCATGGGCGACTTGCATAATCTATTCGGCCGCGTCAATGAGGTGCACGTCTTCCTCGACCCTGACGAACCCGCCGGTTATTACGTCGAGGAAATTATCGAAGGCACGACCATCGTCCAGGCCCTGGACTCGGTCCAGTATGATGAGAAGGAATTGAAGCGCCAGATGAAGGCGCAGATCGATGAGGCGATCAAGTCCGACCGCATGAAGCCTTCTGAAGCGATGCGGTTGCTGGATGACTATGAAAAGGGGCTGAAGGAATACACCTATCTGAGTTTCTGATTTTCTTCGCCTCCCGCCTCACGTTTCCCCATGCCTGACCCCGCACCCAACTCCGACCTCATGCGGTCGTTGGGCCGGTTGGTGCGAGGGCTGTCGGCGTTGTTTTGGGGGCTGCCGGCGGCGCTCGTCGTCTGCTTTCACACGGCGATGGCCCGGACTGATTCGCTCCGTGACTTTGCTCTGGCGCCGCCGCTGGCCTGCACCGGTTTGCTGGTTTACGGCTTATGGCAGCTCGCCGCGTTCCAAAAACAAGAGCGCGTCTGGCGGAGCGCCCTCGACTTCGCCCTCATCTTGAGCCTGATCAATTTCGGCCTGAGCCCTTTTCTTTACTGGTGGAATCGACTCCCCAATAGCAGCTTTTTCTTCGCGATGGTCATCCTCTTGCAAGTTTCAGCCCTGCTGTTCCTGGGCGCGCTCAATCTGGTGCTGCGCCGCCTGGGCGCCATGTTGCCCGACGAGGCTCTGCGCCTCGACATCAAACAGTTCACGACCCTTAACTTCAATTTCCTGGGGGTCACCTTTGTAATCGGGTCGATTTGCTTCGTGGTCGCCCGGGCCCCACAACTGCCGGTCTCCCTTCAGGTCCAGAACCTGCCGCTCTATATGCAAAACCTGGCGGCGGTTTTTGCCCGCGAAAGCGCCTGGCTGCCGGTCATCCTGGTGGTGCTGCCCCTGGCCATGACCATGGCGCTGCTGTGGAAAACCAAGGAAGTCATCCTGGACAGCGTCTTCAGCTCTAAACCGGGGGACAGCGAGTAACGGGGTGATGGAGCGGGGGTGCGCTCAGAGCCAACCACAGTTGGCTCGCCTTCTGGAATTACCTCACCCGCTTGTAACAACCCCCAGCGCAAGCGCAATGCGCAATTCCCATATTGAAATAGTTGTTGCAACCCCAAAGACGTCTGCTATATTCCGCGTTCCCTTTGCCCCGGGGCAAGGCGGGCAGAGTTTTTACACGCAATGCCGACAATTAATCAATTGGTCCGCAAGGGCCGCAGCAAGCTGAAGCACAAGTCCAAGTCGCCAGCCTTGGAGAATTCGCCTTTTCGGCGGGGTGTCTGCATCCAGGTCATGACGCGCACGCCCAAAAAGCCCAATTCGGCGATGCGCAAGGTCGCCAAGGTGCGCCTGACCAACGGCTACGAGGTGATCGCCTACATTCCCGATGAAGGCCATAATCTCCAGGAACACTCGATTGTGCTGGTGCGGGGTGGCCGGGTGAAGGATTTGCCCGGTGTTCGCTATCACATCGTGCGGGGCACGCTGGACGCCGCCGGGGTGGAAAAGCGCCGCGTGAGCCGCTCGAAATACGGGGTGAAACGCCCTAAACCAGGGTCCAAACCCGCAGCCGCCGCGGCTGCTGCTCCGGCCGCCCCCGCTGCGCCAGCGGCTTAGGCAGGACAGGCTTCACGTTTCACAGCTTTGTAACTTTGTAACCATTTAACCTTTGTAACCAACAATGTCACGACGTCGTCAAGCTACCCGCAGGCCAATTCCCAAGGACGCGAAATTCAACAGCGCGCTGGTTTCGCGCCTGGTCAACACGGTCATGGAAATGGGCAAAAAGAGTGTGGCGCAACGGATTGTGTATGGCGCGTTCGACCAGATTGCGGCTAAGAACCCCGCCGCCAGCCCTTTGGATATCCTGCAACGGGCGGTGGATAACGCCAAGCCGCGCCTGGAGGTCAAGGCCCGGCGTGTCGGCGGCGCCACTTACCAGGTGCCATTGGAAGTCCCCCCCGACCGGCAATTTGCCCTGGCGCTTCGCTGGCTTGTGGATTTCGCGGATAACCGCAAAGGCATCCCGATGAAGGAGGCTCTGGCGGCTGAGATCATGGAAGCTTTCCAGGGGCAGGGCAATGCCATCCGCAAACGCGATGAGGTGCATAAAATGGCCCAGGCAAACAAGGCATTTGCGCATTTCCGCTGGTAGGATAAATTGATTTTAGTGCGCCCCGAAGGCCGAACGAAGCCCGGGGCGTTTTTATTCCCGGATTAGCCGCTTAAAAAGTGTAATTTGAAAGGTTCGATGGAAGCAGTAATGGAAAAGACCAAACCGGCCGCGACGCAGAAGGATTCACCCAACGCGGCGAGCCGGCCGTATCCGATGGAGCGCACGCGCAACATCGGCATCGCCGCGCATATCGATGCCGGCAAGACGACCACCACCGAGCGCATCCTCTTTTACACCGGCCTCATCCATAAGATGGGCGACGTCGATGACGGCAATACGGTGACGGACTGGATGGAGCAGGAGCGCGAGCGCGGCATCACCATCACGTCCGCCGCCACGACCTGCTATTGGACCCAGAAAGAGGACGGCACTTACAAGGCCTTCGTGAGCGTGCCGCACCGGGTAAACATCATCGATACTCCCGGCCACGTCGATTTCACCGCTGAAGTGGAGCGCTCGATGCGCGTGCTGGATGGGGCGGTTGCGGTTTTCTGCGGGGTCGCCGGCGTGCAACCTCAGTCGGAAACGGTGTGGCGTCAGGCCACCAAGTACAAGGTCCCCCGTATCGCGTTCGTCAACAAGATGGACCGGACCGGCGCCAATTTTGACAACGCGCTGGACGACATGCGCAAGAAGCTGGGCGCTTATGCTTACCCGATTTTCCTGCCCATCGGCAAAGAGGACTATTTCACCGGGGTCATCGATATCGTAAATCAGAAAGCGATTGTCTACGACACGAACGACGAGGTCGGTCTGAAGTACGCCGTCACCGATATCCCTGCCGAGCTGAAGGAATCCGCCCAGGCTGCCCTGGCGGAACTCATCGACGCGGTTTCAAATAAGGACGACCACATCGCCGAGTTGGTGATCGACAACAAGCCCGTCACGGCCAAGGAACTCAAAGCGGCCATTCGCCGGCTGACCTGCAAGATTGAATTCGTGCCGGTGTTGTGCGGCTCGGCTTTCAAGAAACGCGGTGTGCAGCCGCTGGTGGATGCAGTCGTTGATTACCTGCCCTCGCCCCTGGATGTGCCACCGGCGGTTGGCCTTGTGCCGGGTTCCGACAAGCAGGTGGAAATCCATTCCGATGATAATGGCAAGTTTTGCTCCCTGGCGTTCAAGCTATGGACCGATCCTTATGTTGGGAAGCTGGTTTTCTTCCGCGTTTATAGCGGCCAGCTTAAAAAGGGAGACATCATTTACAATCCGCGCACGCGGAAGCGCGAACGCGTCAGTCGCGTGATGATGATCCAGGCGGACAAACGCATCGAGGTGGAAACCACTTACGCCGGCGATATCGCCGCACTGGTCGGGCTGAAGAATATCACCACCGGTGACACCCTTTGCGATGAGGACCTGGAAATCCTTCTGGAACCGCCGACGTTCCCGGAGCCGGTGATTTCGATGGCCGTCGAGCCCAAGACCAAGGCCGACCGTGAGAAAATGAGCGAAGGCCTGCAACGGCTGGCAGAAGAAGACCCGACCTTCCGCTGCTTCACCAACGAAGAGACCAGCCAATTGATCATCGCCGGCATGGGCGAGCTGCACCTGGAAATCATTCGCGACCGGTTATTCCGAGAATTCAAGGTCGCCGCCAACGCCGGGGCGCCCCAGATCGCCTACCGTGAAACGGTGACCAAGCACGCCGAAGGGGAAGGCAAGTTCATCCGCCAGTCGGGTGGGCGCGGCCAATACGGTCACGCCTGTCTCACCCTGGCGCCGAATGAGCGCGGCAAAGGCGTCGAGATTGAGAACGCCATCGTTGGCGGGACGATTCCCAAGGAATATATTCCGGCGGTGATTGACGGCGTGGAAGAAGCGATCAAGGGCGGCGTGCTGGCCGGCTACCCGGTAGTCGATGTGAAGGTGGCCATTACGGACGGCAGCTTCCACGAAGTCGATTCGAGCGAATTGGCGTTCAAGATGGCCGGCATTTTCGCGCTGAAAGACGCGGCCAAGAAAGCCCATCCGATTCTGCTGGAGCCGATCATGAAGGTCGAAGTCACCACGCCCCAGGAATACCAGGGCGATTTGATCGGGGACATCACCCGGCGCCGGGGCAAGATCGGCGATATCGAGGCAAAAGATTCCTCGACGATTCTCAAGGCCGAGGTGCCGCTGGCGGAGATGTTCGGCTACGCGACGGCGATCCGGTCCTTGTCCAAAGGGCGCGCCGCTTACTCGATGGAGCCATTCCGCTTCGAGCCGGTGCCGGCGAACATCGTCACGACGATCATGGACTCAGCCAAAGGCAAACCGGCGGCGAGGGCGTAGAGCGAGCACGCAGAACTCCCGGCCGAAATTGCGCTAAATTGGTGCTTTGCTTCACCGGTTCGAGAATGCCATATTTCGAGCGTGAGCACGCGTGATTTGATTGAGAAGGAAGTGGCCGCTTTGAACGAGCCGCTGCAGCGCGAGGTGTATGATTTCGCGCGCTTTCTTAGGCTGCGGTCGGACGAAGACCGCTTCAATGGTTTGCTGCTGAGTGAGTCTGCCCTTGCGAAGGGCTGGAACACGCCCGAGGAGGACGCGGCATGGGCAAGCCTTTAGCCGGCGAAGTTGTAGTCCTGCCCTTTCCGCAAACCAATCTTCAAGCTGGCAAACGCCGTCCGGCTTTGGTGGTCGCCGAGTTGAAGGGAGGATGATTTGATTCTCTGCCAGATCACCAGCCAGGCGCACTTCGACGCCTATTCGGTCGCTTTAGCTCATGCCGATTTCGAACGTGGTCGCTTGGCCGAGGACAGCTTCATCCGCGCCAATCGTCTTTTCACGGTCGAGGCCTCGGTGATCCTTTACGCGGCCGGCAAAGTTACGCGGTCGAAATTGCAAGAGGTTCGAACGAAGATTCGCGAGCTTTTCGCGTGAGCCGAGGGGCAACTGCCGGAACCTGGAGCCGGTCTTTTCTCCCTCGACACTTTGCCAAAAAGCGGGTAATTTCCGCATATGATTGCGACATCAGAACCTCCCAAAAAGGTTTGGACCGAGGAGGAATTGCAGTCACTTCCCGATGGGGGATTCATCCACGAGCTTGTGGATGGGGAACTGGTTATGAGCCCTAAAAACAACTATGAACATGAGGGCATTTGCGGTCGTTTATTCGTCGCTCTGCACGAGTTCAATCGCAAACATCGCCTGGGTGTCCTCCGCGGTTCCAGCGCCGGCTATTGGATGATCAACCGCAACTGCCGGGCGCCCGATATCTCGTTCATCCCCAAAGAGCGGTTGCTCAAGCTGGGTTTCAGCCCCAAAGCGCGCAAGTTTTTCCCCGGCGCACCCGACCTGGCCGTCGAAGTCCTTTCGCCGGACAATACGCGTGCGGAAATTGACGCGCGCCTGCGGGATTTCTTCGCCAGTGGCACCCAAATCGCCTGGATTATCGATCCCGAAACCGAGAGCGCGGAAATCTGCCGCTCGCTCAGCCAGCGCAGCTTGCTGGGTCCCGGTGGCGAACTCGACGGCGAGCACCTGTTGCCCGGCTTTCGCCTCCCCATCGCGGACCTCTTCAAGGAATGGGACTGGGAGTGAGGGTCCGCTCTCGAGGGCACTTTACCCCTCGCGTAAAAAAACTCTAAAAAGCTGTTGCGTAGCAATCAGCTTTTGCCTATATTCCGCCCTCCGTTTCCCGGAACCGGTGAAGCGACAGTTTTTACTAAACCATTAACAGACAATTGTTCTTTGTATGGCTGGACAACGCATTCGTATCCGATTGAAGGCCTATGACCACCGTGTCATAGACCAATCCGCCCGCGACATCGCGGATACCGTCAAACGCACCGGGGCGCGGGTCGCCGGACCCATTCCGCTACCCACTCGGGTCGAGCGTTTCACCGTGCTGCGCTCCCCGCACTCGGACAAGAAATCCCAGGAGACTTTCGAACAACGCACCCACAAGAGGCTGATTGATATCATCGAGCCCACGGCAAAAACGGTTGATGAACTCAAGAAGCTCAACCTTCCCGCCGGCGTCGATATCACCATCAAGATATGACAACCCGGATTAATGGATTAGTAGATTGTTGGATTAATGGGGGACACCTTCGAGTGTCTCACCGCTCCAACCTTCCTTACGTCTTTTCATTAATCCAATAATCCAATAATCCATAATCCAATTTCCCGCTTATGCCTCTCGGACTTTTAGGAAAGAAACTCGGCCAGACGCGAATTTATGACGCCAAAGGCATCATCACTCCGGTGACGATCGTCCTGGCCGGCCCCAAC
Source organism: Binatia bacterium (assembly GCA_035566895.1). Taxonomy (GTDB): domain Bacteria; phylum Verrucomicrobiota; class Verrucomicrobiia; order Limisphaerales; family UBA8199; genus DATMQA01. The sequence goes on along the minus strand of DATMQA010000060.1, from coordinate 30,211 downwards.
CGCGTGCTGCAGTGCAAAACCCAGCAGAGCGACGGCTATAATGCGGTGCAGGTCGGGTTTGACGACCAGAAGGAACACCGCCTGACCAAGCCGCTCCTCGGCCACATCAAGAAGTTCAACGGCACGCCCGTGAAGCGGATTCAAGAATTTCGCAATTTCTCCAAAGAAGTGAAGCCGGGCGATGTCGTCGGCGCGACACTTTTTGCGCCCGGGGACTTTGTGGATGCGATCGGCATCACCAAAGGGCGGGGGTTCGAGGGGGTGGTTGCTCGCCATGGGTTTCGCGGTGGCGACTCGACGCACGGCGCCAAAGGGTGGCACCGCCGCTCGGGCGCCATTGGCCAGCGCCTCTTCCCGGGGACGGTGATGCGCGGGATGAAAATGCCCGGCCACCTCGGCCAGGTCCGCCGCACCGCCCAGAATCTTGAAGTCGTCCAGGTGCGCGAGGCTGACAACGTCCTGCTGATCCGGGGCGCCATCCCCGGCTCCAACGGCGATTATGTCGTGATCCGCGAATCCAAGAAACGCCCTAAGGGCTGGAAACCCCATGCCCAGCGTCCCGAGAACATCAAGAAGACCGAGGCCAAGAAGAAGTAGCGCCGAGTTGGCCTGTTTAACTCATTTAACCTATTTAACTCAGTCCAAGGGGTTATGAAGCTTACAATCAAAGATATCAAAGGCGGCAACCAGGGCGAGGTGGAGGTCAAACTCCCGCTCATCGAAGACGGCAAGGGCACGCAAGCCGTACATGATACGGTGGTCGCCTACCAGGCCGCCCAGCGCATGGGCACGGCTTGCACTAAAAACGTCGGGGAAGTCGCCGGCACGAACAAAAAGCCCTGGCGGCAGAAGGGGACCGGCCGCGCTCGCGCCGGGTCCTTCCAATCGCCTTTGTGGCGCGGCGGCGGCGTGGTCTTCGGACCCAAGCCCCGCGATTTCGGCAAGAAAGTGTCGCGAAAAACCAGGCAACTCGCGCTGCGCAAGGCGCTCTCCGAGCGGTTGCGCGCGGGCGATGTCGTCCTGGTGGATGAGCTGAAACTCGAATCACCCCGGACCAAAGAGTTCATCAGCCTGCTCTCGGCGCTGGAACTGAAGGGCAGCGCGCTGTTTGTCGCGCAGGCGTCCGACAAAAACCTGGCGCTGGCTTCGCGGAACCTCCCGAACGTGGCCCTGGCCACCAGCGATTCACTCAATACTTACGACGTGTTGCGCCCGGACAAGCTCGTTTTTACCCGGGGCGCTTTCGAACAGGTCGAAGCGCGTCTGACCAAGGAATAACATGAACGCTTTCGAAATTGTCAAAACGGTGCGCCTGACCGAGAAGGGCACGCGGCAGGGGGAAAAGTACAACCAGTACACGGTGGTGGCCGACCGCCGCGCCAACAAGACCCAGATCCGCCAGGCGGTCCAGGATCTGTTCAAGGTCAAGGTGGTGAAGATCAACACTCTCAATGTAATGGGCAAATACCGCCGCCAGCGCACCAAGCAAGCCGGGCAGGCAGCGGATTGGAAAAAGGCGATTGTCACCCTGAAAGCGGGGGACAAAATCGTGTTGACCTGACCGGCGGCTAAAAACACCAAACACCAAACACCAGGCTCCAGGAAAACACCAAACACCAAGCCCAAAGCTAGTTAGGGCTTTGAATCTTGAAGTTTTTCTGGAGCCTGGTGTTTGGTGTTTGGAGTTTCGGCGATAGGCGTTTCCTCTACGCGAGAACTTCCCTTTCCGTTGCCATCCAGGCGCACGAGTGCCGGACGCAGCAGCCGTCCCTGAAAAGTGTAGCCGCTGGCGATGGTTTCAGCCACGACCGCCCCGGCCGAGGGTGCGCCATTGCCCTCCAGGACCTGGTGGCGTTGGGTATCGAAGGGCTCGGCGGGAGTCGCTGCGAAGGGCGTCAGCCCAACGCGGCGGGCGGCCTCGCGGCAGGCATTCTGGAAATTTCCGAGTTGCTCGATTAAGTTCGGCTGGCCGGAGCGCAGCGCCCCTGAATGCAGCGCATAGGTGTGATCGAGCAACCGCACCAGCACCTGCAGCCACTCGGTTTCTGCCCGGCGCAATTTTTCAGCCTCCAGCCGCAGCGTCGCTTTTTCGGTATCATTGGCGCGTTGCATGAATTCCGTGAAGGCCTTGGCCTCCGCGGTCATCCGGTCGGCAATCCCCTTAGCCGCTGCCGACGTCTTTTCAGCTCCGTCCTGGACGTCCTGCCAGCGGCCCGTGGCGCCGCTGATTTGGCCGGCAATGGCTTCCAGGTTCTGGATTTGAGAAACCACCGAGGTCAGCATCCCGGCCTCGACTAACTTTACCGCGGCGCGATGCTCCAGGAGGAAAGGGACGATGCTCAAAATCGCGCCCGCCGCCACACAACCAACCGCCAGGGCCATCTCCCAGAGCCCCATCGGCGGCTTGCTCTGGTGATAGACGAACCCGGCTGCTCCCAGCAGCAGAGCGTCGCCGAGAAAAAAGGGCCACTTAGTCAATCCGGGTTCAATCGGCTTCTGCATCAGAGCCAGATTAAGCGGCATTCGGGTCGAAGTTCAAGCCTTTGTCATCGTGTTTTTGGGGCGGGACCACGGCCCGGGAGGATAGGCTTGGCGATTTTGGAGGGTATCGAGGGCGGTGAGGGTGGACCCATCGGCCAGCCCAAATTTCCGCTGGCGAAGGGGCGCCGACTGCGTAACATTTGTTCGAGCGCCCCCATAGCTCAAATGGATAGAGCAGCAGTTTCCTAAACTGTGGATCCCCGTTCAATTCGGGGTGGGGGTACCAATTATTTCAAAGCTTCCTCACGGGACCACTGAATGGCATGAAGCATGACTTCGGTGGCACTTTTCAGGTGGAGTTTTTCTTTGATGCGGTTGCGGAAGGAGTTGATGGTCGTGATCGTGACGCTGAGGTCCTGGGCGATTTGACGCGTGCCCTTGCCCTGGCCCAATAAGCGGAAGACCTCCAGTTCGCGGTCGCTGAGCAGTTCGAGCGGCGAGCTGGGCCGGTCGCCCTGGCCGCGCATGAACCTCGAGATGACCGAGGAGGACATTTTTTCGCTGAGATAAATCTCGCCGCTCAGAACTTTGTGAATAGCGGCTTTGACGGTTTTGCCCGGCTCATGTTTCATGACATAACCCATGGCGCCGGCGCGCAGCGAGCGTTCGGCGTAGAGAGATTCATCGTGCATCGAAACCACCAGAACCGGGAGCTCGTCGTATTGGTTTTTGATGGCCTTGACCAGGTCGATGCCGTTGCCGCTGCCCAGTGAGATGTCTACCAGGACGAGGTCGGGCTTGAGTTGAGGGATGGCCTGGAGCGCTTCGGTGGCATCGGCCGCCTCGCCGCAGACGATGAGGTCGGCGTCACGCTCGATGATTTGGCGAAGCCCCTCCCGGAACAGAGGGTGGTCGTCCACGATGAGGAGGCGGTTTTTTTCGGGCGAGGGCTGATCCATAAGCGACTTTATCTCAGGGCCGGTTGAGGGTTGCGCACGGGCTCACGAGAAACCGGGACGAAGAGACAGGTCACGGTCGTGCCGTCACCCGGCGTGCTTTTGACTTCGAGGGCGGCGCCAATGACCTGAGCGCGATAGCGCATGATGCGCAGGCCCATGCCCGTCTGGGCACCGCCAGTGGAGGAGAAGCCGACGCCGTCGTCCTGGACCGCCAGGGCAAAACGGTCTTTGAAAGGCTGGAGCGTCATATTCACGTGTTTGGGCTGGCCATGTTTGGTGGCGTTGGCGATGGCTTCCTGCGCGATGTAGTATAGGTGGAGGGCAACGCCGTTGTCCACCGTTTCGGGCGGATCGTGAAAGGAAAACGAGCAAGGGATTTGGAAGAGCGTGCTGGCGTTGGCCGCCAATTCCTCGAGGGCGGAGACCAGGCCATTTTCCTCGAGGCGCACAGGAAAAAGGCCACGGGCGACGCCGCGGGTCTGCGTCAGTGCGCTGTTAATCAGGTAGCTGATACGCTCGGCGTCAGTGGCTTCAGTGACCCCTTTCTCCTGCAAACGGTCGGCCAGGGTCTCGGTGAGGTAGGCGATGCCGACCAACTGCTGGCAGACGCCATCATGCAAATCGTGGCCGATGCGGCGCTGCTCGCGGTTGCTGATCTCCAGCAGCTCGCGTTCGAGGCGTTTGCGTTCGGTGATATCGCGGGCAATGCCTTCCACCTCGGCCACGTGGCCGTTTTGCCGGATGAGCCGGGTGCTGATTTCCAGTTTGATCGGCTGGCCGGAAGCCCCGGCAAAGTCCCATTCGACCGTTGGCGGGGCGGAATCCTTAAGGACCTCTTCGAGCCACTGGCGGGCGGCGGGCTGTTGGTCCGGCACGACCCATTCGACGATGTTATGGGAGAGGATTTCATCGCGGCGGCGCTGCAGGATGCGTTCGCCGGCCTCATTGATCGAAGTCAGCCGGCCCTGGAGGTCGTGAGTATAAACGATGTCATTGGCGTTTTCGAACAAGTCGAGGTAACGCTCCTTCAAGGCGGCCTCGGCCTGGAGTTTCTGGCTGATGATGCGGGTTTGCTTTTGAACGCGACGCCGCAGAACGGCGATCCACGCAAACGCCCCGAGGATTACCAGGCCCAGCAGGGCGAGCGCCCACAACAGCTTCTGCAGCGTCCACCAAGGGGGGCGTTGGAGGACAAAGACATCCCCGGCCGACCGCAAGAGGAGACGGAACGATTTGGCACGCCAATCTTCACCGGCGAACCAGCCACCGCCTTTCTCGATCAGGCAAACTCCGGTGACGGCGACCTTGCTGCCGTTCTGGAGCCGCGCGAATTCGACTCCGCGGCCCGGACTTTCGAGCGAAGCCTGAAAGATAAAGCTTCCGGCCTGGAGAACCAGGAACTCTTCGCGGCCTCGTTGCGAACGATTCAAGACCGTGGCTTCGATGCGAACCAGGCGGCAGTCATGAGTTCCTTTCAGGGCCTCGTCGGCACTTACGCGGTCGGGCGGAGGCTCGGGACCTGAGGCGACCTTGCGAAAAACAGTGTCCTGCAGCATCGGGGTGTACTCCCCTTTGGCGGGAAAGCCCAGGATCTCAACCCGGTCGCCGGGAGCGAGGCGGCCAGGCTCGCTGGTTTCGGCATACAGACCCTCGGTTTCGTCCTGCATGTACAAAGCGCTGTCGTTTTGGCGGCAGGTCACGGTGCCGGAAACCTTGACGCGGTGCCCATAAGTGGCTTCGGGGGCGAACTGCAGCAGGCTGCCAATCGCCTGGGTGGGAATGGCGAAAGGGTCAGCCCGGGGCGGGCCCTTTTCTACCAGCAGATCTTCCCGGCGAGGAATGATGAGCCTGACATCGAACAACTGCCGGCGCAAATTAAACTGGGTCAGACAAACCCCACGCGCCTTGATAGTGGTGTCGGTCAAGTCAGCCGCCCGCGCCACAGGCAGCTCAACGGCGTAGGCGGTCACGCGTCCGTCCCCGGTCGCAATTTCGATTGAAAAATAATTGGTGGGCGTATCCGGTTGGACAGAGCGAGCGGTCCCTTGAATCTCGACGAATTGGCTGTCCTCCTGGCCGCTCATCAATTGCTCGAAGGACACCGGCCTGGCTTTCGGGAAGGTTCCGCTTCCGAGGATTTGAATCCGATGAGCGAGGACAATGGGGGCGAATTCGCCCTTGCCCGTTACGCCTTCCAGCTCAAGCCTTTGCCCCGTGGCCAGGGCGAGGTTGCCGACGGCAGCCTCCGGGTAGAAATAAATGCCGGCAGTTTCGTCCTGAATGAATCGAAAGGGGCGGGTCGGCATTTTTTGATCGAAGAAGGTCACCACGCCCTCGAGCCGAACGGGGTAATGGCGGTCGGCTTGCTCCGCGGTCAGGCGGCGGACTTCCTGGGCGGTGCGGAGAACCGTGAGGTCCTGGGCGGCGAGCGGCAGGCAGGCCAGCAGGCCAAGGCAAAAATGAATCCGAAGTCCGGCCATTTCAGGTGACAGCAAGGTCATTTTAGCCTGCTGACAGGAGCAAAGTCGAGTTTGTTGTTCCACCAACTCTCAAATATCCGCCCACTCTCCAGATTCTGGACACCTCGTCGTCTGGCGCCAGGCTTTCATTGGCTGCGAGTTTTTAGCGCCCGAATATTGGCCTGAACAGCTTCGAGATTTTGCTGCGCTACCAGGTTCGTTGGATTCAGGTGCAACGTGATTTGAAACTCCTTGAGCGCTTCATCCAGTTTGCCTGACCTTACGAGGGCAAGTCCATCATTCAAATGACCTGGCACAAAGTCCGGACGGATGCGGACGACTGCAGAAAACTGCGCCTGCGCTTCCTCAATTCTTTCTTCAGACGCCAGTTGGCCTCCGAATACATATCGAGCCTGCCAGAAATTGGGGTTCATCCGGACAGCGGCGTTAAAAAGTTCGAAGGCCTCGTTGCGCTGATGCTCGGCGGCCAAACTAACAGCGTGATAGAAATAGTCCGCTGGCCCGTTCGGTTGACGATCGGCGGCGGCATGATAGCAACTGATGGCCTGATTCCAATCTCCCTCATTTTGCGCCATGAATCCCCAGTTTTGATAAACTTCGACCGAGCCTGGATCAATTTTAAGAGCGCGGGCAAAATATTTTGCGGCTTCGGCTGTTTTCTGTTGGTTCGCCCGAATCATCCCCATCTCGTTCAAGGCCAGGACATAATCCTTCCGAATAGCCAGCGCCCGCAAAAAGCTCTTTTCCGCTCCGTCCGGGTTCCCCAACCGGACCAGCAACCGGCCAATGATGCAAGGAGTCATGGGGTTCTGCGGCAGTAATTCGCTGACTTTTTGTTCTTCGCCGGGGGCTTCGGCCAAATCGCCGGTTTCATCTAAAAATTGCGCGAAGTTTTCGCGCAAACAATAGTCGTCGGGAGTTCGAGCCAAGGCTTCCTCATATACGGCGCGGGACTGCGCGCGGGTTTGTTCCGTCATTAGCGAGCTCAGTTCCTGCAGTTTGGCCATATAAAATTTTGCGCGCGGGACATCGTTCAATTGGTCCGTGAAAGGCGGCTCGGATACGCGGCTGTAATTTTCCTGCCAGACGCGCAAACGGTCCCATGGCGAAACGGCCAGGCGCCGGTCGCATAATTCGGCAGATGCCCATTCGCTTTTGCCCCGCGCCCGAATGGATTGGGGCAGCACCTTCAAGATTTGTTCCGCAAATGCTCGTCCCAACAAATAGTTGCCTTCAAAGTTCAAATGCACATGCTCATAAAACAATTCATGGCCGGGAATTTTTGCCGGGGAACTCTGCACCAGTGCCTTAAGGGCATCCAAAAAATAAATGCCCTGGTTCGGCTTTGCCTCCGCCGAGTCTTGTATGATTCGATTAATACGGCTGTCGGCGCGAAAAGCCAGTGTGTCGTCATCCCGGGCCAATTCAAAATCACGCAAGGCCTGTTCGAAATTCGTCAGCGCAAGCTGGCAGCGCCCTGAGCGCAAATGCAGCTCGGCATATTGCGGGTCAATTGCGGCCGCCTGTTCATATTTTTTGAGCGCGTCCGGGAAATCACCGGACGATTCAAGCGTGATGCCCTGCTGATAAAGACCGTCCCATTCGCTTTTTTGGATATCGTTCAAACCGGCGGAATGCTGCGAACCAAATGGAGCACAGTCCTTCAAATTGCTTGCCACTGTGCTCAAAATAACCGGCACGCCGGCATCCTGTCCCGCGCGCAAAATGTCGTTCAGATTTTGTTTGAAACTTTCGTAGACCCGCAGCCGGTTTGGATCATCGCATCGAAGCTGATGCTCTTTGAACATGTTCAGGCCGCTCCATGTCTTTGGCGCGGATGAATGACCCCATCGTTGCATCAGGCTATCCAGCAATTGGCCGGATTTTGTGGATTTCACCGCGAGTGAGGCGCGAATCAAGTGTATTCCCGCTACGCGCGAACCGAATACGGTGCCCCCGCCAAAAGGGCCGACCATTTCGTTGTTGCCCATGTAAATAATCCACAAATCGCCATCACGCCGGGCGCATTCACGGGCAATGGGCAAAATCACGTGCGAATTGATGGCGGTCATGGCCACACAGACCACTTCAAAATCCGTTGTGGGAAAGCGTTCGCGCAGCAAGACCTGCAAATAACGCCAGGCGCCAAAGGTCGGATCCGGATCGCCCATGGCCGCCGATTCGCCAAACACAAAAATACGATAGGCGTTGGCCGGTTTCTGTACCGCTATGCGCGTTGGCACCGGCGTGCGGGCCAAAGCAGGTGGAAAAAATCTGCAGCCAAACCGGTCATTGGACACATAATAATTCTTGCCGCCGATTTCGGTTTTTAGAAAAAAGCTGGCCGGATAACCATAACCGCACAAACGCAAAACCAACTCAAGCCCGCCGCCGACCAGCAGCAGGATAGCCACTGGCACAAAGATTCGGAATAACCACAGACGACGCCGGGGAATGTTGAACGCCGGCTTTTCAGCCGCTCCATTCTTTTCTTTCGCAGAAAGCGCTTTTTTTGAAGAGTGCTTTTTTGGCTTCAAATGAGCTCACTCCGATTCAAAAACCGAGCCGGAGCGGCGCGGTATGCTCCAGAACGCGGACGTAATCCACCTGTATTTCGGCGGGAAAAACCGTGCCCGCCTTGATGGCGGCAACGGACGGATGGCCAACAAAATTGCCCCCCACGGCCAAATTCATAAGAAGAAAAAATGGGGCGTTGAAAGGAGCGGGATAAGGACCGATGGGGCTGGTCCAACTGGTTTGTGTTTCATACACATGACCGTCAACGGAGAAGCTGATGGAATTGGATTCCCAATCGACCCTGTAGGTGTGGAAATTGGTAATTGAATCTCCGCTAAAGGTGTAAATGCCCGTTTCATCGCTTCCGGAATGGAGACTGCCATGGACTTGAGTTAACTCTTTCCCCTTGGTTTCCGCGACATCAATTTCTCCACAAGCCGGCCAGCCGACCGAGCCGAAGTTCGCCCCCAACATCCAAAGACCCGGCCATATACCGACACCGGCAGGCATGGCGGCGCGCCATTCAATACGTCCATAGACCGGTGTGTTGTAAAGACCCTGGGTCTTCATTCGCGCGGAGGTGAAGCTGAATCCGCCCATCGATTCTTCCTGAGCCACGATGTGCAACAAACCACCACTGACGTAAGCATTGTTGGTGCGACCGGTGTAATACTCCAGTTCCTGGTTGCCCCAGCCGGGATTGGGGCCTCCGTTGCCGGTCTCGAACGTCCATTTGTTTGTATCTATGGACGTGCCATTGAACTCGTCGCTCCAGACGATGTTCCACTGAGTGGCTGGGGGAGGCGTGCCACCGGTTTGGTTCAGCGTGAGGTCATCGAAATACATCGAGCCGTTTGCGTTGTCCGGTCCCTGCGCAAAAACGACTTGATACCGCACATAGGCCGTGCCCGCCGGGGCCACCAGACTGACAGCCGAGTTTGTGACTGTCCCCGGCAGCAGGATGGGCGCTGAAGCATTCGTAAAGGAACATTGGTTTGTGATCTGCAAATCGAACCATGTGTTCAACCCGCCGAAGCTGGCCAAGTTGTTGCTTGTCACAACCGCCGACCGGTAAAGAGCCAGCGCGTTATACGAGGCATCCCGAAAACTCACTTCAAGCCAGATGGCGTCCTGCCCGTGGATACCCCCGCTATCACTGCCGAGCGTGTAGGCCCAGCCGTCGGCCGAGTAGATGGCGCCCGGAGCCGAGAGATTGTCCTGATAAATACCCGTGTAATTCTGCGCGCCGATGAAGGTGCCATAGACTTTATAAAAATTGGTCCCCCCGTGCGCAATGCCGGCGGTGTTTTCGCTGTAATTATTTGGCCCGAAGGTCGTCCAACCGACCAGGCCCGGCGCCTCAAATCCTGGATTGGTCAAAACATTGGCCATGCCGGCTTCAATCGCAAACAACAATCCAACGCCAAAAGTCAAACCGGCAGCCGCTCTTGGCGGAAAAGCCGCTTTTGAAACCCCGCTTCCATCGCGATTGAGAGATATGCTTTCAGGTGTCATCGGGATCGATTCCGGCGCAACCGGCTTGAACACCGCGCTTGAAAGCGGACATTTTTTCCAATTCAGCGACGTTCATTTTCGAGATCAAAAAGGTCGGCGCCGACCCTACGTCGGCGCCGACCCCAGTTGTTTTCGCAATCCAACTGTCGTCCCTCAACCGGCTTTATTGAACCTGCACCCGGTAGAATCGTCTCGGTCCCGCCAGCGTGTCCGTAACGGTTTTGACCGTGCCGTCACCGGCAACAGCGCCGGAAAGCGGCTGCCAAGTGCCGCCGACGAGAGTGTTATTGTAAAGCACGGTATAATTGTGTCCAAGCTGGGTCGGGAATTTAAGCAGTATGTTGGGTCCGCTGATTGAGGCCGTCAGGGTCAGGGAGAATGCCGGCACAAACATAAAGTAGTTTACATTGACATTATTCCCGCTGGTCGCCCGCACCGTTTGAACCCCTCCGAGTGAAACAGTCGCAAGGTTGCCGTTGGTATCCCGCATAGGCACCCAGTGCCAGGTCTGCCAGCCGGCTGGGCTCGCATCAGCAAAGGAGCCTAAGAGCTGAGTTGTTTGATTCGTTGTGCCCCGCCCGGCAGTCACCAATTTCAGGGTGGTATTGTTGAAGGGGCCATTACCGCCAGCCAACCGGCCATAGACACCGTACTTATTCGCAGGGAAGGTGCGGGTATAGTTCGCCCATTGCCCGCCGTTATAGTATCCCAAATCATAATCTCTCGAGATGTTATCAATAAACTTTTGGCGCACGAAGTCAGCACTAAGCTCGCATTGGAAACCATTGTCCAGGTTCCGGTAGCCACCCAAGGTCTCACCATCGTAGGTGCCGTCATAATCTACATTAAACACGGACGCATTAGTGTTAAAAATGCCGCCATTATAATAACTGTTCGTTGCAGCGGAATTAGGCGCCGTTGGCACCGGGTCGTCAATAAACTGACCGCCATTGAAGTCCCAATCCACACCTTCGATCATCAAATTATTCTGGCTGAAGGTGTCAAAAGCCTCCGTGATACTGTTGGACAATCCGTTGGCATCCTTGGCGTTTATGACCAGTGTGATAAGTTGATTTTGCGGGCAGGGAACACTCACACTCCAATTTGTGTTATTACCAGAATAGGTTGCCGATGAGGAGATATCGACCCCGTTTACCAACGTGTGAATATTATTCGACGCAACGGTGCTGAAAGCAGAACTGACCGAGTAGGTTATGTCCGTGACATTCAGGAATATATTCGCATTGGGCGGCGGATTTACGTTATTAGGATTTAGATTGTTAATGACGGGAGGGAACCCGGTGCCCGCTGGAACGAATATGAAATCAACAAAATTAGCAATTCCGCCGCTTAACAGTTGCAGCGTATTTTGTCCCGCCGGCAAATTCACTATTACTTTATTGCCAAAAATGTCCGTCAGAGGCACCCAGGCATAACTGGCCCCTATGCCAGCACTGATAAACCTGCCTAGATTAGTGGTCGTTTGAGTTGGCGTCCCATATCCGCTGGTCAACAGGTTGAGGCTTTCAAAGTTGCCATTATTGTTATCATTGTATCGGAAGTAAACAAGCTGATTGCCCGTCGGATAATTCCTCGTGTAATTCTGCCAATTGCCGGGATTGTTATAGGCGATTTGGACGTTATACACATTCGGATCATTCGCGGCCAGGTACTGGGGCAACTGAATGTCCTCGGCTTTCTGCATTGCCACGTTGTTGTCTGAACGGACAAGTTGCGAAGCGCCACCAGGCAATACCCCTGTTCCGCCATAGGTCGAAATATCCACCCCCAAAGTGCCCGCCAGCCCGTAATAGCTGTTGGCGGCAGGTGCGGAAGTGGGTGTTGGGGTTTCGATGAATAGACCGTTAGTGTAATCATAGTCTTCAGCACTAACGATGAAAACATTGGTGGGGAAAGTATCAAAATTGACGATTTTGGAGGAAACCAAACCTACACTATTCGTGACGGACACGCTGATAGTGTAAAGCGTATTCGACGTCAACCCCGGCAGAGTCACAGACAAATTAGTCGATGGCCCGCTGAATTGCAGGCGCCCCGATTGGTTCAGGCCATTCACGACAATCCCGACGCTGCTGGTTGCATTTGTGGGGAGAGCCGCGCCGCCCGCAGCAGCGGAAGTGACCGTGAAAGTAAAATTAGTGTTGGCGCCATTGAAAAATTTCGTGCCATCGGGAGATAAGTTTCCAATGATCGATGGAGAGGCGCCGCCCACCTGGATCAAGGTGGCATCATCCCAGAAGGGAGCGCCGCCCTCGTAAGCAGCCTGATAGAGATTTATCCTGAATTCCACTTTTACCGCTCCCGGCGGCGCGGTAATATATTGCCCGGGGGCCAGCGTATTGGTGAGGCCGGCAGTATCGTTGTCGGGATCGCTATTTGGCGTTACGGTAGTGGGGTCATATTGATTGGTTACCGGACAATGAATCCAGGCCAGATAAATGTTGCCGAGTGCATTGGTGACGGTAGGCAGTGTGCCAAGATAATTTGAACCCGAAGCAGTGCCGACGAAGGCGGGGTCAATTATTTGTGACTTGTAATCCGCCAGCAAAACGTTGCCTGAATCAAAGAACAACACTTCAACCCATCCGTCTTCGTTGCCGGACCCGTCGGCGTGAAAAAGACCGGAACCTCCAGGAGGATCGCTGCCGTCATCACCACCAATATGGGACGTGCAATATGCATATGCGGAGTACCAGGCATCCGCGGTATAGGTGTTTCCGGGAGTACAAGCAAAGTCCTGTGCAGCAAAGGAAGTTTGAGGGCCTCCTTGGCCATTGCCATACAAGCCCTGCATCCATAAGCCATTAGCCCCAGTGTGAACCAGCTTAACTGATGTCGGATCCGCTGCCGTGGCGGAAGCCATGCTCCAGGTTTCGGAAGCATGTTGCGACCAACTCCCGGCGGCAAAAATAGGGGACGTTTCAAAACCGGGATTAACCAGCACGTTGGCTGCCTTGCCCGGCAGGGCAAGCAACGTCATGATGATGGCGGAAACCAACGCCAGTGAAATCCGGCGGCGTTCGCTCAATGATTGGTTTAGACCTGGGAGGTTTATGGGATTGTTTTTGGTTTTCATAAGAACATTTTGTCTGACCGAGGGCACTTTTTCAGGGATTACGTTGAGGTTTTTGGGGCAATTGAATTTAAGTGGATGTAAGATGGCTCGGCAGCGCTGCAATCGCCGGCTTGGCCAATCTAAACCGGTATTGCTTTATCAGATTTAGCGAACTGCAGCGCATAAAGGACTATGTTTCCAATAGGAATTTTCAATAGGAATAAATGGCAAAAACATCATGGACATCTGTTACCAAATCAGCCCATTTCGAACTTTCGGAGTGTCCATCACATAACACGAAGGTGGCGCGTTGGGCGTGACGGCAGGCTGCCTGCTTGTTAGGCGGAGGAGCAGTAACCCAGCCTTGAGCTGGACCTAGCCCTGGGACCGGCTGTCTGGTGGTGAACTCGGTGCTATAGCCACTCGTGGGAAATCTGTTACTTTGCTGATCGGCGATACTTTTTGGAAGTCCCACATCGCCGAACAGCCAAAGTTGGCTCGGGCGTGTCAATGATCCTAATTTTCGGCTGCCCATGACCTGGCCACCGACAAAGGCGAAACGAAGAATACCTGCAGCATTACCCGCAAAATTTCCCGGGTTGCCTTCCAGCGGGCCATAGCCTTCCAGTTTAATGCCATAAAAAAGGCCCGATATCAAATCCGCATCCTGCACCGCCGGACAGCGCCAGACATTGTTTGAAGTCGTGTCACTGGTAATGTATTTACCGTTAGAGAGAATTTGAAAATACCAGGTGTCCGCAACCGCCGGGGGAAATGCGCCCGTGCTCAAAGGCGGCAAGTAGTCATTGTTGTCGCCAGCATACATGACCATGGCCAACCCGATTTGCCTATTGCTGCTGAGGCATTTGATCGCCTGTGCCTTTACCTTGGCCCTGGACAGCGCGGGCAGCAACATCGCCGCAAGAATGGCAATGATGGCGATGACCACCAACAGTTCTATTAGTGTGAATCCAGACAAAGAGGGAGCTTCGCGGTGACGGGTTTCATTTGGTTGCGGTCGCATGAGCTGAATGCGCGTTAGTTTAGCCGACGCTGGACGAGGTAGCAGGCGGCAAAACTGCCGACTGGTCATGTTTAGAACGACATAATGTCATATCGGAATCGCGGTAGATGTAGCACTTTATATTACGTTGCAGTCATCTGTCAAGGGCTAAGTTCGCGTTTTATTTTTGGCCGATTTGCGGCATGTTTGACCGACGTTGTCGCGGTTTTATGGCAGGATGGCTCTTATTGTCCTTGACATGTTTGTGTAGTTATTTGTATTACAAGGCTGATATGATTCAGTACCGCTCAAATTCCGGCCACGTTACACCCAAATCGCTCGGTCATGATTGCCCAGGGCCAACCCATTTGGAATCAAGGCCGCGAGGTTGCCCGCTATTGGGGAAAGCCTGGCGGTGGTTCCTGCTCTTTTTGACCGTGCTCGCAGCAGGTCAAGCCATTGCGCAGCAAACCACCGATTGCGACCAGCGAGCCCAGGCGTTGCTTTCGCGAATGACTCTGGAGGAGAGGATCGGGCAGATGGTCCAGGTCGACATGAATGCCTTGAAGAACAAGGCGGATATCCAGAAGTACGCCATTGGCTCGATGCTGAGCGGCGGGGATTCGGACCCCGCTGACATTACGGCGAAAGGCTGGCGCAGGGCCTGCGACGAATACCAGGCGTGGGCGCTCAAGACGCGGCTGAAGGTTCCGCTGATTTACGGTATCGACGCGGTGCACGGCCACAACAACGTCGATGGAGCCGTGATTTTTCCGCACAATATTGGCCTGGGAGCTACACGCAATCCGGCGCTGGTAGAACAAGCCGAGCACATCACCGCGATGGAAGTCGCCGGCACCGGCATCCACTGGGCCTTCGCTCCCTGCATCGCCGTAGCCCGATGCGAAAGATGGGGCCGGACCTACGAGAGCTTCGGCGAGTCGCCGGAGCTGGCGGCCGAACTGGGCGCCGCGGCGGTGAAAGGTTTTCAGGCCAAACTGCCGGATGGCTCGTCGGTCCTGGCGTGTGCCAAACATTTCATGGGTGACGGCGCGACCCAAAACGGCGTGGACCAGGGCAACGCGGTTTGCGACGAAGCGACCTTTCGCCAGTTGCACCTGGCTCCCTATATCCAGGCGATCAAGGCCGGCGCGGGCTCCATCATGGTCTCCTACAGCAGTTGGAACGGCGAAAAAATGCACGGCAACAAGCATCTGCTGACTGACGTGCTGAAAGGCGAACTTGGCTTCCAGGGCTTTCTGGTCAGCGATTGGGCCGCCATCGACCAACTCTCGAGGGACTACAAAACCGACATTGAAAAATCAATTAACGCGGGGCTGGACATGGTGATGATCCCGAATGGCCTGGGACAGAAGAACAATTACATCGAGTTCATGACACTCCTCAAAGGTTTAGTGGCGGAAGGCAAAGTGTCGCCCGCGCGGATTGATGATGCCGCGCGGCGGATTCTGCGGGTGAAATATCAGATGGGGCTTTTCGAGCACCCTTATGGTGACACAAAGCTTACGGCAGAGGTCGGTTCGGCCGAGCACCGCAAGGTAGCGCGCGAGTGCGTGCGCCAGTCGTTGGTGCTGCTCAAGAACGACAAACATTCGCTCCCCCTTTCAAAAGCGCTAAAGCACCTGGTCGTCGTGGGCCAGGGGGCCGATGATGTCGGCATGCAATGCGGCGGCTGGACGATTGACTGGCAGGGCAAGAGCGGGCAAGTCACCCATGGCGGCACGACCATTCTCGCCGCTCTTCGCCAGGCAGTTGGCCCGAAAGGCCAGGTCACCTTCTCGCCCGATGCCAGCCAACTCCAGGGTGCGGATGCCATCATAGCGGTAGTGGGCGAACAGCCTTACGCCGAGATGAAAGGCGACCGCAGCGATCTTCGCGTCTCGCCCAAAGACGTGGCTTTAATCGAAAAAGCCAAGGGCTCGGGTGTGCCCGTCGTGACGGTGCTGTTGTCCGGCCGGCCCCTGGTGTTGGGCCAAGCCCTCGAAACCAGCGACGCGCTTGTCGCTGCCTGGCTGCCGGGAACCGAGGGCGCGGGCGTCGCCGACGTGCTGCTCGGGGATTACAAACCCACCGGCAAACTCCCGCGGACCTGGCCGCGCACCAACGAACAGATCGTCGGAGGTGACTCTGACAAGCCGGCGCAGTTCGCGTTTGGGTTTGGGCTGACTTACTGATCGACGCCGCTCAGGTCTTCAGCACCTTGACCTGCGCTCGAATCGCATTCAGGAGCGTGTCCGGGTTGGTCCGGTCGAGCCGGCGCAGCACGCATTCCCAGCGGTAGCCGAAACTCCCGGCCGGATCGTACCGGCAGTGCTTGAAGAGGTTATCGAAGGCGCGCCGGCGCTGCCGGTAATCACTTTGAATGTGCCGGAACTGCTCGCCAAAGGCCTCCAGGTAACTCCGGGCAAATTCCTGGGGAGCGGGCACCACGCTTTCGCGTGCGTTAATCGGCCGCGCGCAATCGGCGGCAAATCTCTCGAGCGGCTGCTGGTATTCGGTGAACGCGCCGCTGTGATCGCCCACGAGGACTTCGCAGGGCAGTCCATCATCCCCTTCTCGCACGACTTCGTCACCATCATCAAGGGCCAGGCGCGTGCCGTTAAAAGAGCGGCCGACGATCAGGCTTGAGGCGGCGGCCCGGCCCAGCAAGGGCGCCAGTTTGGCCGCGTAGCCCGGGCGCGAGTACCGGTCCAGCGGCAGCTTGTCGGTGGCGATGCCGGGCACGTACTCGCGTTCGAAATACGTCGTGCGAATCGTCTGGCCGCGTTGCGACTGGTTCGCCCCCTGGTAAATTTCAGTCAGGCGGCGCATAAAAACCCGGCGGCAAAGATTCATGCCCAATTGACGCGAACCCAGCCGCCGGTCCAGCCAGTAATCAGTGTACTCGTCACTTTCCTGGATGGACTGGAGCAGCCCCTTGCCTTCATCGAGGTGTTCCCACACGCCCCACTTTTGGAGCCGTAGAAAACGTTTCAGCGGGTTGGGCTCGCCCCGCGCGCGGAATTCAGCCAGGTACACTCCACGCCGGCCATCCATTTGCGGGCGGTCCAGCGAAAGGCTCTCCGGCACGCAGCCCAGGTTAAGGTATTCCAGGTCACCATAATCCCGGACGATATTCAGAACGATATCCTTGGCCCGGGGATCACACAGCCGCTGCAGTTCCGCATCCTCACGGTGGGCCACGGCTTCCTCAAAAACCGAGTCCAGCAAGAATTCTCCTTCTTCGAAACGGCCGCCGGCCAGCCAGTCGATTTGCAGGAAGAACTCCGGGCTGAGGCCGCTCAATAGTTGCTCGGACTGGCTTTCGTTGCCTTCCAGGAACAGCGTCGAAAGGATCCGCTCGCACCAGGCCCGGTTGTGGCAATCGTCTTTGCAAAAGGCCTCATGAACCGCCGCGCGGAAGGTTTTTCTTAGCTCGTCGAATTTGGCTCGCAGTTGCTCCGGCGGCAGTTGGGCGTAGGCCACACCGGCGAAATCACGCGCGCCAAAGCGGCGCAAATCCGCCGCGAAGAAGTCAACTTCAGGCCGGCCGAGGCGGTTATGGTGCAGGGAATGGTCGGCGATTTCCTGCAGGTGCTCGGCCAGCGCCTTGTCCTGGAGATGGCCCAGGCCCTCGAATTCCTGGCAGGTGAGCCACCGGGTGCCCGTGAGCCGGTTGTAATAGTAAATTGGCTGCCCTTGAATGCCGACTTTCGAGCCAAAGACCAGGCGCTCCTTGGCCTCGCGCGTCTTGGGAATGGCGCTCAGCCGCCAGCACTCCCCGCGCCGCTTGATGGCCTCGCGCACCCTCGGGTCCGCCACCGAAAGGAACTTCACCTGGCGCTTGGATACCAACGTTTGCAGCAGGTCGTCCGCATTGAACGTCAGTTCCATCCGCTCCGGGTCCGGCCGGATCAGGATATGGTCCGACTCGAAGACCAGGTCCACCGAATTGGCGCAAACGGCCTGTTCTTCATCCGGAGTCAATGACGGCTGCCCTT
Source organism: Binatia bacterium (assembly GCA_035566895.1). GTDB lineage: Bacteria > Verrucomicrobiota > Verrucomicrobiia > Limisphaerales > UBA8199 > DATMQA01. The sequence continues at coordinate 12,179 of DATMQA010000060.1, read as the reverse complement.
GGGCGGCGCGCCGGGTGTTGAGATGATCCAGGAAGTTGGCCCGCTGCACCGCATGCACTCCCGGCGGCTGGGTATAAAGCGCCGCGTGTGCGGGGAAAAGGGTGCCGATGCGGGTCACCTGCCGGCCCTGGTCATCCCGCGCCAGCGGGTGCGGTCCAATCAATTCGAGTGCCATGTGTGTCGCTTTGAGCATGCCCCGCCACCTCCGCTTTGTCCACCACCGAGACCGAAGACCGCAAGCAGCGTGTCCTGGGTGTGGGAGTTCCCGTCCGGATTTTGAACAGGAGGCATCAGAAACGGAGAGGTGGCGGAAGTTGAAGGTTGAAAGTTGAAGGTTGAAGGTTCACCGTTTTGGGAGATTGCAAGTTGAGGGGCGGGCGTTGTGTCCTGGCTGTGCGCTTCCCCCTCACCCCTGCCCTCTCCCTTTGGGGAGAGGGAGACCGCTCTCGGCATTTTCGATTTTTGAATTTTGATTTTCGATTATTTCCTGTTTGCCGTTTTCGGAGATTGCAAGTTGAGGGGCGGGCGCGGTCCCGGCCGGATTTGGAACAGAAGGTAATGAAGGCAAGGAAGGCTGATCCGGATTTTGAACAGAGGGAGCGGAGGAAAGCGGGGACACCGATTTTGCTCTCGGTAGCTCTGGTTGCCAATGTTAGCCGCGGTTAGCCGCGGTTAGGCGATGTTAGCCGCGGTTAGCCGCGGTTGGCCGATGTTGGGGATAGATAAGGACGAGCGAAGGGAACGAGAGGATGAGGAAGAGAACGAGCGTATGGGTATATATGTATATAGTACCCCCCCTTGAACTCGTTACGTCGTTACAACCTCGGTAAATGCGGGCGATTATTGAGGTCGCGATCCGTTACATCATCCGTAACAGGTCGTTACGGTCGTTACAGCCTCGGTAAACACGAGGCTTTATGAATTTGGAACTCGTTACAGGCCGGTAAACACGGTGGATTTTGAATGTCCGAGGCATCAGGGAATCGAACTGATGGATGATGGATGGTGGATGGTGGATGATGGGGGGAGGTTGCGCGCGCGCACAGTATGTGTTTTTAAGCCGTACCGTCGTGCCAAGCCCGCATTTACCGAGGTTTTTGCACTTTGTAGTCGTGCCGCAGCCGTGCCGGAGCCGTGCCAGGCCCGCGTGGGGAGGATGGATGGTGGATGAAGGATTGATGGATGATGGATGATGGATTAATTGATGATGCATGATGGGGGCGCAGCGGAGACGGGAGTTGGAGCGTTCGCGTCGGAATTTTGAACAGGAACCCCTCCGTCTTGCGGTCAAGGCCCTACCGACAGTCTCCGTCCACGCCCCACTCAAATCCTTTCCAGACTTTGGGTCGTGATCTACCAATTACCGGACTTTGGCGCAAAATATGCTGCTTTTCAGCCAAGAATCCGTCTGCCCGCCCTGGTCCCGTACCGGTTACTCGGCCAGTTCATGCAGGCGTAAGTCGAAACCAAACTTGAACGCTTGAACGCAATCGTATGACCATTCTGGATTTGGGAAAAGCAACGGTGGTCTGTGGCGGTGGCAGCTTCCTGATCTACAATTTTCCGCTGCTCGGACAAATTGTGATGATCGGGGTTTTGGGAGTGTTGTGGCTGCTCTACGCCCGTGAGGCCATCTTGAATCTGCGCCGGAGATAGCGCGATTCAATCACGGCGGGCGCATCGCGCCCCGCTTACCGGTCAGACGGTGTGTCGTCCGACTGCACGAGAAACTCCATCTGTGCGCCTTCGGCGACGTTTTTCAAATAGGCTTGCATGGAGCTGGAGACGCCTTGATAGACCGGGTCAAAAAGGGCCAGCAGAATCCTGTGGCGATTGCTTTTGAGGTTGAGCCAAAGATCAATCCAGGCCTGGACTTCCGGCGGCAGACTCTCGGCGTGGTGAACCGAAACGATGACGACGTCGGCGGCGGCCGCTTCCTTCGCCGCAATGGCGCGCAACTGCGGCACCCGCAACTCGCTCAGCAGCCACATTTGTTTGGTGAATTGGCAATTCTGGCCCAGATGCTGGGCCAGCGCGCGGCAGAACTCGTTCACCCGCGTGTCCGTCGAGGAGTCTTCCGAGGCGGCCACGGTGGTGAGCCGCTGGGTTTCTTTGCCCAACCGGCTTCGTCGAAGCTTTGCCATGATCGCATCCATTCAAACCAGGGATCCAATTCATCGTCGGCTGGAAGCGAAGCGGCGTCAAATATTACTTATCACCGGCAGCAGCCGGCGCGTGCACTGGGACCAGCACCGACTCGAGACCAGCGCAGCGAGACAAGGCCATCCCTTTTGCTGGGGCAAAAACCCCATAGGCAGGATGCGTGATTTTTAGTGGAATCGTCGCGTCCTAGAGATGGTCAGTGTAAGCCGGGCGGTCTTCTGGTGGGAGACCGCCCGTTTTCTTTTCAGTTGTGCAGCCTGGAAACCGGGCTGCTCAAACAGTTAGGGTAAAGAACCTATTGGCTGGGCTTGAAATCGCGAGGAAGGTGAAAAGACTTCAGCGCCTCTTCTCATAGGTGGGAGGATGCTGGAGCCGGAGCGACTCCCTCAGGGGAGCCGCTCCAGTGCTGAAGGGGAGGTGGGCTCGGGTGCTGGTTCTGCCGGCTTCTACGGCGCCTGGAAGGCGTTCCGCTGGCGGTCCTCGTCGCTAATCGCCCACTGGTTCAGGGGCCAGGTCGTTCCGCCGTAGTGCACGAACCGCACACCTCCGTCCACAAAAGCGAAATTAGACCCGCCGTGGTGGTCCCCGGCGTGGTTGACTGAATGGCAGCCATGCTCGATGCGGATTTCGTCATTGCCCGCCATGACGCCGCCGGCAGAAGGCTCGTACATGTCCATGTAATAGTCCATCGCCCCCTTCGGGTCGGTGGCCGTGGGTTGGGCGATGTTCTTCTTCTCGCCGAACATCACGGTTTCCGCCGGTTTAAGGACGAGCGATTCCTTGAGGCCGGACCGGGGATAGGTGCCGGCCATGTAGACGGGGAAATTGCCGCCCAGGGTATCGAAGAAAGAATCATTCCAACCATTAATGAAATAACTGCGCGGGGCGCGGTCAGGGGCGGTGGGAGAAGCCGTGTCGGTTTGCGGCACGCCGCGAAGCGCGTCGGTCGGGCAGACCAACAGATTGGTGGTGCGGTAATAGTCCACCAGCAGCGTCGGCCAGCGATACGCATTGGTGCGTGGGGTGAAATAGCCCTCGTTGTCGTCGGCGTAGAGCTTGATGGAGACTTCGAGCTGCTTGAGATAGTTGTTGCATTGAATCCGATGACCGGCCTCTTTGGCACGGGCCAGCGCCGGGAGCAGCATGCTGGCGAGGATGGCAATGATGGCGATGACCACCAGTAGTTCGATCAAGGTGAAACCGGGCGAACCCGCGGGCGAGCCAGGGGCCGGGCAGGCGGTCTGGTCCAGATCGTTGTGGGGGCACAGGAAACGTTTGCGGATGTCGTTCATAGATTTTGTTTCGTTTTCGTTCTGTTTATCTTGGCCCGCTGGTCGCTGCAATTCACCCGAGACGCCGGGATTCCATCGGCTTTTTACAACCAGCTCGAATAATTTCGTCGTTCCGGCGTCAACCCATTACGTTTATGACGAAGAAAATTTGGCTGATGATCGCCCTGGCCGTCGTGCTGGGCGGTTTTTCGCTCTACCTGAACAAAGACTGGTTTGCCAAAGAAAATATTCAAATTTATCATCGCTCCCGGCCCGCGCGGATCGCCTTCTTCCGCCGCAAAAGCCCGGATAATTCCACCATCGACCCGATCCATTTTGGGTTCAACCGCGAACTTAAACTCACTTCGCTCAAAGTCGTTCCCGTCAGCGCGATTGAAACTAATAAGTTCGCGACGCCCATTTGGTGCCTGATTTCCGACTCCAATTCGGTGCCAATCAAAGATTTCAATTACGGCATGCCGATTGGCGGCATGCACGCCGCGCGCAAGGGTGTCCAGCCCGACCCGTTGGAGCCGGGCGTGAAATACCGGCTCTGTGTCGAAGCGCTCTCGTTCAAGGGCGAGCACGATTTCGTGCCGGACCCGGTGACTCCCTGAGCGGCAGAACTCGACTCGGTTCTTCTCACAAAAAACAGACGTGGGTTCGCGCATTTCGGTTACGTCTCAAAACAGCAATAGTCGGGCCAGAGCCGAAGGAAGTTAGGGGGCAGTAATCAGTGGGCAGTAAACAGCAGGCAGTAAAACAGTAGGCAGTAATCAGTAGGGCAGTAATCAGTAGGGCAGTAAAACAGACGCAGTAATCAGTAAGGGGTGGTTCGGTTGATTAATGGCCATGGGTTACGGATTCCTGACTACTGGAAGCGAACACCGGAGCACGTTTCACTTTCCCCTGTCCTGTTCTGTGACATTCACGTCCGGTTCTGCCAAATGGCAAGCCACCCAATGGCCGGCGCCAGCCTCCCGCAGCAAAGGGATTTCGGTCCGGCAACGCGGAAATTGGGCTATCGGGCAGCGGGGATGAAACGGACAGCCTGTGGGCGGGTGAATCGGCGACGGCGGGTCACCGGGAAGAAGGATGCGCCGGCGTTTGGACGCAAGCTCGACCACCGGCACGGCGGAGAGCAGGGCCTGGGTGTAGGGGTGCCGAGGCGAGCGGAGAAGAGTTTTTGCCTCGGCCAGCTCAACTATTTTACCCAGATACATCACCATCACCCGCCGGCTGATGTGTTCCACGACGGCCAAATCGTGCGCGATGAAGAGATAAGCAACGCTCCGCGCTTGCTGAAGGTCCTGCAGCAAATTGATGATTTGCGCCTGGACCGAAACGTCCAGCGCGCTGACCGGTTCGTCGCACACGATGAGCCTGGGCTCGACCGCCAGCGCGCGGGCTATGCCAATGCGTTGCCGTTGCCCGCCGCTGAATTCGTGAGGATAACGTTGGGCGCAACCCGGAGCGAGGCCGACGGCGGCGAGCAACTCGGCGACGCGTTCGTGGCGGGCGGATTTGTTCGGCGCCAGGTGATGGATGTCCAGGGCCTCGCCGACGATATCCTCGATGGTCCAGCGCGGGTTAAGGGAGCCATAGGGGTCCTGGAATATGATTTGAAAGCCGCGGCGACGAGCGCGCAATTCCGAACGGCTCAGATGAGTAATTTCTTCACCTTGGAACCAAATGCTGCCGGTGGTCGGTTCGGTCAGCCGGACTATCGCGCGCGCCAGGCTCGTCTTGCCACAGCCGCTCTCGCCTACCAGCCCGAGGGTTTCGCCAGAGTCGATAGTGAAACTGACATCGTCCACGGCCTTCACGTATTCGCGGACGCGGCTCAGAACTCCGTGCTTCACGGGAAAATGGACTTTGAGGTGTTTGACCTCGAGCAAAGCCATGCGGCGGAAGCTTAGACAGGAAGATTAAAGACAGGAAAATGTTTTCCGCTTTAATCTTTCTGTCGGAGAGTGGATTGACCGGCTCATTTCCAATACGGGCATCTCACCCAACGTCCCGTCTCGACCTCGACCAAATCCGGAACCGCCCTGGCGCACTCAGCCCTGGCAATTGGACATCGGGGCGCAAAGCGGCAACCGGGCGGAAAATCGCCAGGACGCGGCACGTTCCCGGGGATGGCCGTGAGCCGACGCGCCCCCAGGCCCAGCTTGGGGACAGAGCTGATGAGCGCACGCGTGTAGGGATGCAGCGGCTGGCGCAAGAGGTCGCCCGACGGTGCCAGTTCCACGATCTGGCCGGCATACATCACAGCGACGCGGTCCGCCATTTCACCCACAATACCCAGGTTGTGGGTAATCAACAGAATAGCCATGCCCAGCCGTTGTTTGAGGTCGTTCAGCAATTCCAGAATCTGAGCCTGGATGGTGACGTCGAGCGCGGTCGTCGGCTCGTCCGCTACGAGCAGTTTAGGCCCCGACGCCAGCGCCATCGCCAGCATGACCCGCTGTTGCATGCCGCCCGACATCTCGAAAGGATAATTCTTGAGGCGCGATTCGGGCGCCGCAATGCCGACCAGTTTCAACAGGCGAATGATCTCCGCATCGGCAGCCTGGTGCGGCCGGTGCAACTTCAGCGCTTCTTTGATTTGGCTGCCGACGCGCAAAACCGGATTGAGCGAGGCGCCCGGCTCCTGGAAAACGTAGCTGACGACGCGCCCGCGAATCTCGCGGAGCTCCCGGTTGGACATCTTCAATACATCGCGCCCCTCCAGCAGAATCTCACCTCCCGCATACTGCCCTGGAGGCGAGGGCACCAGCCGCGCAATGGACAGGGCGGTCACGGTCTTGCCGCACCCGCTCTCGCCCACCAGACAGACGGTTTCGCCCGCGTTAAGGCTGAACGAGACGCCATCGACTGCCCGCAGGGTGGCCTCGCCGGAGCGGAAGTCGAGTTTCAGGTCTTTTATTTCCAGCAACGGCATGGCCATCGGGTGACGATGAGTAAACTATTAAGAATCGAGCCCGCAGAAGAAAGGCCGAACTACGATGAAACCGCTTGCGCCGGCTGGTTTTGCCGGTAATTTGCGGCGTTTATGGATGTGAAAACCGTTCAGCTTGTCCTGGTAATCGTAGTGTCGGTGGCGTGCACCGGGCTCGCGCAGCCCGCAAGCCCGGGCGATGCGTTGCGCGCCTTCGAGCAGCGCGCCGCGAAATTCAATGCGGTCATCCGCCTGCCGCAGTTTGAGACGACGACCAATGAAGTCAGGGCGGCGGTGCGAGACACGATCGCCACCGGCAATGCCGCCCTGGATAAAATCGCCGCGCTCGACCCGCACGAGGTCACGTTTGCCAACACCGTCCGGGCGCTGGATGACATCGGCTACCAAAACAGCCTCACCGACAATCGGCTTTCGCTCATCAAGGAAACCAGCACCAACGCTGTTCTGAGAGACACGGCTACCGACGCGCTCAAGGAATTGGAGGAATGGCTGGTCGGTCTCGATTACCGGGAGGACGTCTATAAAGTGATCAAGGCTTATGCCGACAAAAAACCCGGACTCAAAGGGGAGGATGCGAGGCTGCTCTCGGAGACCATGCGCGACTACCGGCGCGCCGGCCTGGACCTGCCCAAGGGGCAGCGGGATGAGGTGGAGCGCATGCGCAAAGACCTCTCGCGCCTGGGAACCGATTACGAATCCAACATCACCAAGGCCGAAAAGCCCGTCCAATTCACGAGTGCCGAACTGGAAGGGGTACCCGAGGACTTCATGCTGCAGACCAAGACGGGGGAAGACCAATTCACCGTCAAGGCCAATATCACGTGGCACTACCTGATGGTGATGGACAACGCCAAACGGGAAGAAACCCGCAAGAAATTGCTGGTCGCCCACGACAATCTCGCCCGGGCCGAGAATATTCCGCTGCTGGAAAAAATTCTGCCGTTGCGCGACGACGTAGCTAAAAAACTCGGCTACAAAACCTGGGCCGACTACCAGACCGAAGTCAAAATGGTCAAGAACGCCAAAACGGCGATAGATTTCGAGGAACGGCTTACCAAAGGCCTGCAGCCCAAGTTCGATGCCGAGCTGGCTGAATTTCGCCAGCTCAAGGTGAAAGCGACCGGCGATCCCAATGCCCAAATCCATATTTGGGACTGGCGCTATTACAGCGAGCAGTTCCGCAAGGAGAGGTACACCGTGGATGCCGAACAACTCCGGGTTTATTTCCCTTACCAGCGTGTGCTGGAGGGGATGTTTAACATTTACCAAAGCATCTTCGGCCTGAAGTTCGAGCGCGTCGAGGCGCCTTACAAATGGATTGGTGATTTGCAGCTTTACGCCGTCTCGGATTCCAAAACCGGCGAGCCGCTGGGCTTGTTCTATCTCGACATGTTCCCGCGCGAAGGCAAATACAACCACTTCGCCCAGTTCTCCATCATTCCGGGCAAGCTCCTGGCCGATGGCAAGTACGAGCGTCCGACCGTGGCGCTGATCTGCAATTTTCCTGCCCCGGCCAACGACAAGCCCTCCCTGCTGGCGCACAGCGACGTGGAAACGATCTTCCACGAATTCGGCCACGCCATGCACTCCATTCTCACGCGTGCCAAATATGCACGCTTCTCGGGCACGAGTGTCCCCGGCGATTTTGTCGAAGCCCCCTCGCAAATGCTGGAAAACTGGGTCTGGGACAAAAAAGTGCTGGATAGTTTCGCGTCGGATTACCGCGATCCATCCAAAAAAATTCCGGCGGACATCCTGGCCAAGCTCAAAGAGGCGCGACTGGCGACCGAAGGCACCCGCTACCGCCGCCAGCTCTCCTTCGGCCTGATGGACCTGACGCTGCACACGCAAATCCACGATGCGAACGCGAAAGAGACGCTGCCGGTGTCGAACAAGGCGCTCAGCGATGTATTTCTGCCGGTGGTGCCCGACGCGGCCTTTATTGCTTATTTCGGCCACATCATCGGCTACGACGCCGGCTATTACGGCTATGCGTGGGCGGACGCGATCGCGGCCGATATGGCAACCGTGTTCGAGCACTCTCGCGGCGGCTACTTCGACAAAGACATCGGGCTCCGCCTCCGCCATGAAATTTACGAGCCGGGTGATTCGCGCGACGTGAACATTTCGATTGAAAAATTCCTCGGCCGCAAACGCTCCCTCGAGCCATTCCTCAAGAAGATAGGGATTGGGAAGAACTGAAAAGATATGCTTAGGTAGCAATTCACCGTCGGCAACGTCTGCAAACGTCTGCAAGGCCCAGCCCGCTTGGTGATTGTGGTGTTTGGGCTCAACGTCTGCAAACGTCTGCACAACGTCTGCAACGTCTGCAACATGGCGCCGCTCGCGTTCCGCGTCATCCGCCTGCGGGTCGGCACCAGCGACAAATCGGGGCAGGCTTGGCGCCCAGGCTTAGCCCCAGGCGTTTGAAAAGGCCGTGGCGGGGCAAAGGAGCGGCGGGCGGCCCGGCGCGGTTGTAGGCGCGATAATTGCGATTCAAAAGAAGACTTGTGCCCACTCGTCAAATAGGCCTTCAACCGGTATATGCTCGCTGCGCAGTCGTGCCTGGACCTTTTCAGAGTAAATTGAAATAGGCCATTGCCGAGTTCTACCTTCTCCAGAACCGTGAACGTCAACCATCCGGAAATACTCCTCCATGCTCCGCATGTCTAGGAAGGTCCAAGCAAGTTTCCTGAACAGCCCGCCAAGCAGGGTGCCAATCGGCGAGTAGTAAGCCTGCTGCCTGTCACGCCCGATACCGTGACAAATATACCCACTCGTTGCGGGGCCATACCTTGTCGCCATGTCCTCGGATGTAAAATAACTTGCATTGTGGTAGTTCGTTTTCATCACCGTCCAAGTGCCAAGGTCGGCGACACAAAGAAAGTCGAGGCATTCAACGGGGTGGTGTACGAACTCTGGCTCGGCGTCCCAGAGAGCGTTGTTGATGTTTTCAAAGGGTGAGGATTTTTCGTACTTCCAGCTATGAGAATGGGCCAGCAAACCATAGATAATGGCGGAGTTCAGCTCCTTGTACGGGCTTCCCTCACGTTTTCGCAAATTCCGTCTAAGCGTGGAGCCGGTCTCCAATGCGTCTTTGACATCTGAAGCCCTTAGTGTGGTCTTGCATTCGAAGGCCGCAACGACGCCGCCAGCCAAGTAGAGCTTCTTTTCGAGTAAGATTTGTGGGTACGAAGGAGTTAGAACGACGACGTCCATCTGGGGACTGGCATAGCCAGATTCGGTAAGGATTCGACCCTTGGTTTCGATGCGGAAATATGATGGCAGCCAGCGCTTAAGAAGTGTTGCCCAATTCACTTCCCCTTGGTCGCCAGCAGTGCCCGGGTCTTCTGTAGCGCGCTTTTGGATTTGCTCATACTCCTCTTGCAGCCACCGCTGAGATGAAGCTAGGTAACCGTGAAGGTCGTGAAGCTTCGTGGTCGTGGCCGGTTGCATTATTCGTCAGGCTTTTTCAGCGCGGAGTTGTTTCGTTCGCAGCTTCACTCGACGGAGCGCCGCTGCTCCGTACGTCTCGCGAAAATATTTGTCCATAAGCCTCTCGGCACCGGTGCCGTAGAGAACCCGATGGCCGACCTCTCGCTGGATCTCAAAGGCCACGCGATCACGCTCAAACAACTCCGCGTGCTCTTCCAGCCTGTAGCGGCGGAGCATGTAAGCAAAAATCGTGTCAGTAATGCGGTCAATGACTCGTCCGGCTTTAGCCTCAAGCTGGCGGTAGTCTGCTGGCCCTTCGCCCAGCCTCCACTCCTCGTCGCCGGTTAGACCCTCGCGGCGCCGCACGGCGTCGATACTGGCGGAGAGTTCTGCGAGCTCACCCTTGTCCATGGCCACCGTCACCGCCTCTGAAGCGATACGGTCAGCACTAATTGCGGCGTAGAAGGTTTTTATCTCTGGCGGAAGTTTGTCACCTTGGCAGAGTTTGTGAGCCTGAACCATTAAAAGATGGGCAAGCCGGGCGTCCGTCTCGGGAGTGCACGCCTCAACCGGTATTCCATTAAGGGAGGAAATCTGGGTGACCAGCGTGAGGATGTCTTCTTCTTGTGCCCCCTTAAGGTCGCGGTCAATAGCGCTTCGCTCCATGGAGAATAAAACATCAAGGGTTTTGGAAGAGTCGTTGCTCATGCGCGCCCGGAGCCTTTTGATAGCAGTTCGGATGGAGGCGTCAAGTCGGTTCAGTGCCTGGGTGTGGTCTTACCTCAATCTCCTCGCCCCTGAACGTGCTTCCCGTAGCGGGTCCAAAGGAGCGGCGGGCGGCCCACATTCTGCGAATGATCTCTTGAATGTTCGCAGCGCCCGACCTAAAAGCATTAGCTGCGAATGTTGCGATTCCTGGCAAATGTGCTTGAACAGATGGATTTGGCGCTCGACCAACTGGCGGTCAATGACGCCAACTACAAGCGGTTTGCCTTGATGCTCGTCGACAACGTTGTGGAGCTGACGCTTCATCAATACGCGGTTGAGAAGTCAAATTCGAATCGCATGTGGCAGATGCTTCCTCCCAAGTATCCACCAAAACTTGTGGCCGATGCCCTTGGCCAGTATTTTGACGACAAGGTGAAATTGGCTGCCGAAACCGGATATGTGCCGACAAATATCAAGGAAACGCTGAATATCCTTCATTCGTTTCGAAACGAGGTCTATCACCGTGGAATGACGCACGAAGAAATTCTTCCCGCAGTGTCCCTGTTTTATTTCCAAAACGCCTGTTGGCTCTTGGAAACGTTTGACCCCGGATGTTTTAGTTACGGTGACCGACAAAAGCTTCCGCACCGCGCACAAAAATACCTCGGCGCTAAGCCCTCCCATACGTCTTTGGATGATTTTAAGGCGGCTTGCAAACGGCTGAGAGAAATCTCAGAAAGCCACGATTGCGACTTGATCGGGGATTTGGCTCGGAAAGTCGAATCAATGATCGGTGAGGCCGACCATAACATTCAGTTTCTCGCTGACGATGCTCCAAACGGAGACAAGACTCGTGAGGGAGCGCTGGTCGACACGCAGCTTTGGAAATTTGCTTTCACGGATGAAGCGAAAGATTTTGCGAAGCAGAAAAACTGTCCCGCCAAAGATGATTTTGAATACCTAAAATGGCTCAAGGACCAACATCCTTGGAAGTATCGAAAAGACCCGATCCCAAGCTGGAAAAAGCGCCTCGTCGAACTCGGTAAGGAAAAAGACCGTCACAGAGCATTGTTGCTCTACAAACACTTTGCCGACCAGACCGAGTATATCCGTGACCTTTTGACAGAAGCAGCCGGGAATCTTGACGATTACATCCAAACCGAAATCGACCGGGTCAGAAATAAGTGAGGAATCGGACGCTGGATGAAGTTGTTGGCTTAGTTGACTAAACCGGATAAAATTTCGGCGGGCTTTGGCCATCCGATTCCAGCTTGAAAATACGTTCTTTGGCGGCTACGTCAGTGCCCGTAACCCGGAACGTCAGGAGCCACGAGATGCTTTGAGCTTCATCCGCAGTTAACGGTATTTCGGGAGAAGAAACGACGGGCCGTTCCTTAATACGAAAAAGACGCTGAGTCCCGCCTGGCTTTTCATATTTAAAAACATCGAACAAAGCGACTGGAGCGCCCGCGTGGATTTGAACCTTCATGACTGCCTCATAGCAGTCTGTTGAAAAACTGCCAACTTTCCGGTGAAATGTTTTGCGAGGAGTGGTTGGTTTTGAATAGGATAGCGGGTGTTCGGAAATAAAGAAAAAGCGGCGCAGCCGGAGTTTTGGGTAGCCACTGAGCAGCTACCTA
>DATMQA010000059.1:0-42321 GCA_035566895.1 Binatia bacterium | reverse complement strand
AATTCGGCGCTACAGCAGATTGGAAATCTGCGCTACGCGCCTAGCGGTGTTCACGCATCACGCATCACGCATCACGCATGGACCCCCACCTTTTAATCTGGTTCATCTTCGTCCTTTGCCTGGCGCTGTCCTTTTTCTTGTCAGGCATGGAGGCAGGCGTGTTTGCGCTGAGCCGTTTGCGCATCCGGCAACAAATGCGCGCCGGCCGGCCCTCGGCCAAGGTGCTGCTCGATTTCCTGGAGAACCCGGAAAACTTTCTCTGGACGATCCTGGTCGGCAACACGGTTGCAAACTTTTTCATCCTGGGCTGGCTAATAGTCATCTTGCACCGGGCGCTGGGCCAACATCGGGTTTGGTTCGTGGTGGTTTATGTGGTCGTGGTCTTTCTCTTTTATGCGCTGTTCGATTTGCTCCCTAAAATGCTGTTTCGCATATTTCCTAACCGTCTTTGCCTGGTCCTGGCGCGGCCGTTTCGCTTCATTCACCTGGCCCTGCGCCCACTCGGCGCGAGCGTTGAGTGGTTTTCAGACTTGTTGCTCCAGTGGCGCGGCGGAAAAGTCTTTACCGGCCACCTCTTCGGAAATCGGGAGGAGTTGCGCCTGGTGATGCAGGAATCGGCGCAGGGGTTCACCTCGGAAGAGCGGGCGATGATTAATCGCGTGATGGACCTTCAGAGCCTGACGGTCCGACAGGTGATGTCCCCGCTCGCCCAGGCGGCCACCGTTACCGCCCAAACTCCCGTGCGCGAAGTGCTGGCGCTCTGCCGCGAGCGCAAACTCACCCGCCTTCCGGTCTGGGACGCCCGCGACGGCCAAAGCCGCGTCATCGGTTTGCTCAATGTCGATCCCATGCTTTACCAGGCGGACCTGGACCCGGCCCGGCCCGCCGGCGATCACGTCAAACCCGCCCTCTACCTCGAAGAGGACTTGCGGCTCGAAGTCGCCTTGCGCCGCATGCAGCGTGGCGGCCAGCGTCTGGCCATTGTGCTGGGGCGCGACCGCCGAGAGCTGGGCCTGCTCAGCCTGCAGGATGTGCTCAAAGCGATCTTCGGGGAAGTAAGCCTCTAACGACGTAAGACATAAATCTTCCCGATGGCGAACATTGCCCAAATATTGTGGAGAATCCTCCTGGTGCTCGGGCTGGTTTTGCTCAACGGCTTCTTCGTCGCCGCCGAGTTTGCGCTGGTCCGGATTCGCGAAACCCAACTGGACACCCTCGTCACCAAAGGGAATCGGCGGGCCAAAATCGCCCGCTCAATTGTTGCCCATCTGAACTCCTATCTCAGCGCAACCCAACTGGGCATTACCATGGTGAGCCTGGGCCTGGGCTGGGCGGGCGAACCGGTTTTTAACGTTTTGCTGTCGCCTCTGCTCACGCTGTTGCACGTCGAATCGGAGGCGGCCCGGCATTCGATTGCCTTCGCCGTCGGTTTTTCCGTGCTGACCTTCCTGCATATCACCGCGGGAGAATTGGCGCCGAAATGGATGGCGATTCAGAATCCGCTGCCGCTCTCGCTGGCGGTCGCCCGGCCGCTCAAATGGTTTTATCTGGCCTCCTATCCCTTCAACTGGTTGCTGAACCGCGCCGCGCAGGGACTCTTGCGATTGGTCGGATTCCAATCTGTGACGGAGGCCAAGCGCGCCCCGTCGCACGAAGAATTGCGCCTGGTGGTCGCCACCTCGCAAAAATACGGCGGCGGCACCGTGCTCGGCCGTGAAATCGTCCTCAACGCGCTCGATTTGGGACGCCGCCTGGCCCGCGAGGTGATGCGGCCGCGCCATGAAATGGTTCCTTTGGATACCGAAAGCAGCATCACCGAATGCCTGGACGTTGCGGAAAAAACCCGCTACTCCCGCTTCCCTCTTTGTGAAGGGGGCAACCTCGACAAGACGCTCGGTGTGATTCATATCAAAGACTTGTACGCTATGCGCCTCAAAGCGCGCCGCGGGGCCGACCTCCTGCCGGCGGCGCGAAAGTTGATTTATGTGCCTGAGACGGCGCACCTCGAAAAACTCCTGAAGCTCTTCCTGGAACGCAAACTACACCTAGCCATCGTCGTCGATGAATATGGCGACACCGTCGGGATGGTCACCCTCGAGAATATTCTCGAGGAACTGGTCGGCCAGATTCAGGACGAATTTGACCAGGAAAAACCCTTGCTGGTGCGCACCAGCGAAACGGCTTGGGAGGCGGCTGGCGCTTTGCCCCTGCATGAGCTTGAGGAAATCATCGGCGGCTCCCTTCGAGAAGAGGGGATCACCACCGTGAGCGGCTGGGTGACGCAGCGGCTCGGCGGATTCCCCAAGGCTGGTGACGTGCTGCCCATCGGCGCGTACGAACTGCGCGTCGAAGCCATGGACGGCATGCGCGTGGCGCGACTCAAGCTGGCGAAGCGTTTGGAGGAACGCAGTGGCTAGTGGATGAAAAATACGATTTAAGATGACATCCCCCAGCCCACCTGTTAAAACTCTTATATGGCCGTGTGGACCGATTTTGTGCGAACGCAACTGACGCGCCAAACCGATGAGCGCGCGCTCATTGAGGACGAAGCAGACAGCGCATTGCCACCTGAATCACTCAAGCACTCCGCCACCCCGCCCCCTCAGCCAGTCGGCCCCCCCTTGCCCCGTTTCGGCGAGTATGGGTGGCCGGTGCCTTCGTCGGTGTCGCTCGACCCTGCCGAAGCGCGCGCCTGCATCCAGTTGCCGGAGTTCGACCCGCTCTTGCTGGAGAAGGCACGCGTTATCTCGGGACGCTTTCCTTTTGCGGAAGCCGAATATCGCCAATTGCGCGGGGCCGGCGCGAGCGCCCAGGAGCTTGAGATTCCGCACTTTGAACGGGTTTTCCGCATCGCCGCCAATCTCGCCAGCGTGCAGAATGTCCATGAGGCGGCCGACTACGACATGCTGTTGATTCTCACCGCCTGGTACTGCGTGCGGCCGGGTGTGGAAGGATTCCTCGGCTCGTTCCCGAAAGCGCTGCTTTGCCCGCTTTCTCACACCGCCCCGCCCACCGCTTTGGCCGGCCTCTCGACGCGCGAGCAGGCCATCTTCGAGCGGCGCGCCCCGACCTACCTGCGCTATTTGCTCGGCGACAAATTTGGGTTGCGCACTTGTGCCGACATCGAAAATGCGGACTTGCGCCACCTGCTGCGCCGCACCGGGTTCCGTCTCATCCGCTCCAGCGCGGTGGCGGAGGTAGCTTTTCCCGGCATCACGCGTGGCGAAGACCCGCCGGTGCGACCCTGGAAGCTAACACTGCGGCAGGAGTTGAGCGATGAGCGGGCGGCCGAAATGCTCATTACGGCGGCGCTCTGGCAGATCAAGCATGGGCTGAGGCTCGTCACTTCCGAGCAGGACCGACCGCATTGGAATATCGGCGCCTTCGGCCGCACGGATTGGGAAGACGCATTCCTCTCGTTGGGTGTCCGGCTGGCCCCCTCCCTGCTGCGCGAGAGCGGTTTATTTGACTGGCGTGGCGTACTGAACCGGTGCCTGGACCAAATCGGCCGCGGCAATCTTCCCCCCGAGGTCCTGGGCAAAGTCTCCGCCTGGCCACAACGTATTTGCCACGATAACGACCAAGCCATCTGGGAGGTCCTCGACCAAACTGCCCGCAACGTCATGGAGCAAGTGCGCGTGTCGGAGCCGCAGCTTTTCAACGCGGACGGCGAGCTCGATTACGAAACCGCCCGCTCATTTCGCGGCTGGGCCAGGCTCTTCGATGAAGTCTCTCCGCAGATTCTGTCCCGGCTCGGCGTCTCGGCCTTCACCGCCCTTCGCCGCGTGGCCCCGGAACATTTTGGCTGGGGCTGCACCCAGCTCAAACCGTGGGAGCTGGAGCAGGAGCACGGCAAATGGAAAGGACCGCGAGGCCGCGCGCTGTTGCGCAGTGCCTATGCCTTCGCGCTGTATGAGAACGGCCTGGGCTGCATTTATGAGCAGGAAGACCAGGTGCTGTGGCAATGCACCCTCCAGCAGTTCTCAGATTGGTGCGCCAGCCTGACCGTTCAGGGGTGGCTGACGCCCTACGATTTTCTATACAACCTGGCCAGCCGCCATGGGCTGACCCCGTTGTTGAATCGCGAGATCTCCCACACCGCGGCGATTTCGATGCTGGCGGGCATCAATTTGCACGAGAAATTGCCACGGATCGAAGGCTGTTGGGAACTTTGCTTGCGCGCCGCCATCGAGCACCACGGTGGCAAACTCGAAGTCCGCCTGGCGCTTCCGGATCTAGTGCCCCTGCCGTTGCGCCTGCGCAAGGCGGTCCTGACCCCCCTCATCTATATCTATCTCCACAAAGAGTTGCGCCTGGTGCGGGATTTTGACCTGCGCATGGCGCGCGAAGCCCGTCGCAAGCTCGAAGAGATCCCGGGCTGGTGGGAAGACGAGCGCGTCGCCGGGACTCCCCTCGAGGACCGCCTCCGCTATGCTTCCGACCCTGCGCGTGGCGTCCTGGCCCTTTTGAATCCAGACCCCTGGCTCGAGCCGCCAGCCCAAAAAATGCGCTTCCGCGCGCTTTACCTGCTGCTCTCCAAACGCGCTACTCAGCGCACCACTCCAGGCGAGGGCGGGCTTTCCTCCGAGGAGATACGAATCCTGCTGCGGCTGGCCCTCGAAGCTACCCTGGAGCACACCAATATTATGCAGGTGTCTTTCCCCGCCATCCGGCGCGGGTTCGAGCGCTTGCTGGCTCGCGATGATACCCGCGAAATGCTCGATTCGCTGCTCTTGCACATCGGCACCGCGTACGAGACTGAGATTTGGGGGAAGGTGCGCAAACTAGTGGTGCTGGATGTCATCAACGACCTGGTAGCGCTCACGGTCCGCAGTTCGCTGCTGCACGTGATGAGTTTGGAGTGAGGCGGGAAGGTGACAGGTGACGGGGGGACGCGTGAGTGAAAGGTGAAACGTGAACCCGGTGCGGCGATCGATGCCGCCGTAGTTTGTTCACGTCTTACGTTTCACGTTTCATGGCACCGACGGCCGCAAACACAGTGACGACCAGGCATTCACTCGCAATGAAAACCAAAGCCGGCCAGAGGTGATGCACTGCTGCGCCGGCAAGGAACATCAGAGTCAACAACAACCAGACGAACAGCGGGTAGTAGTTGGGCGGAAATTTGACGGGTTTTTTGTTGAGGAGCGAAGGGGTAACAAAGAAAACGATCAGCAGAGCGGTCAGTGCCCAGCCCACGAAATTCACAACTGGCGCGCCATACCAATCGACCGGGATCCGCGTCGGCTGCCACTTCCAGTAATGCTTCACGGTCGTGGCGAAGGGTTCAAGGCCGACATCGAAGAGCACCACCAACAGCACGGTCAGGGCAATAAGCCACCAGCCATAGTTCGGGCCCTGGCGCCAAGGACGCAGGATGACACGGGCGACGCCGCGCGAATTGAGGATGATAACAATCCACATCATCGGCACCGCCCAGGGCAGCGGTTCGAAGAGCTGCTGCCCGATGGCCTCGGTATAGGTATAGGGTCCGAACGGAATGCCCGTCAGGGCTCCCAGACTGTGCGCCGCGCCGGCGATGACGCCGATGATGACCGCGGCCAGGAGGACGCTCTGCCCCGGCAACTGACGCGCAAGCGACGCAAGAGTCGTTGCGGCGGCCAGAACGACCAGGAGACCGTCGGGCCAGCGGACATCGCCGAACAAGGCGGATGGTTGCCAGAGCCGCACCCCCACCAGCGTCAATTGCAGCAGGAACAGAGCGAACAGAATGCGCTGGACGATTCGGGGCAACGCGGCGAAACGGTTCGTCCGCAGCGGGAGGTCCTTAAAAGCCACGCGGGGCATGAGCGGGGAGTATAGGACGGGGAAGTCCAAAGTCCAAAGTCCAAAGTCCACGGTCCACGGTCCACAGTCCATCCTTTCTCCCGTAACGACCCCGCCCCGCCTTGGTCCAAACGTGGTCATGATGAGACCAAGAATAGCCATCTTTGCCACGCTGGTAGTGTTACTCCTGGGATGGATGCTCTCCAGGCATCCAACAAAGAGGCCGCAGCCGCCGGCGGAAATAGCGGCCTTAGCGGCCGGCGTGACGCCGGACCCGCGCATAACACGGGTCTCGACCAGCACCGCGCCGGCGCCGGTTTCACCGGTCGAAAACATGCAAACCACCAATGTCATGGCGCTGATAATGAAGGGGAAACTGCCGGACCTGACCCTTAGCCAGCTTCAGACCTACCTCGAAGCAAACCATCGCGACGCGGAGAGCTTGCTGGCCGCGTACCAAGCGACGCATGACCGAGGTTTGCTGGACGAGGCGCTTGCGAAGTATGCCAACGACCCGCGAGTCGCCTTCACGGCATGGTTCCGTTCCCAGCCCGGCGCCGATGATCCCAACGGCCTGAAAGCTCGGCGCCAGGCGCTCGACGTGTTCAAGCAAGCCGCGCCCGACAATGCCCTCGCCAATTACCTCTCCGCCGCGAATTATTTCAAGTCCGGCCAGCCCGAACAGGCAGTGCAGGAATTGCAGGCGGGTGCCGCCAAGCCGAAATACGACGACTACACCCAGGATGCCATTCAAAGCATGGAAGAGGCCTACCGGGCCGCGGGCTATTCTGAAGCCGAATCCAAGGCTGCGGCCACCTCGGGCGCCCTGCTTCCGCACCTGGCCGAAATGAAACAGGCCGGCCTGGGCCTGATCGACCTCGCCAATACCTATCGGCAGGCGGGCGACACCGCCTCGGCCCAGGCCGCGTTGCAAATGTCCCTCGATCTCGGCCAGCGGCTGGACGATCCCAATTCGATGACGCTCATTCAAACCCTGGTAGGAATTGCGATTCAGCGCAAGGGTCTCGACGCGATGGCCGCGGCCGCGCCCGATGCAGCCAGTGGCCAGGCGGTTCAGGACCAGATCAACGCCCTGGTTCAACAGCGGGCCGCGATTAGGTCGATGGTCTCGGCGGTGCCAATGGAAACGTGGCTGCCGAACGCGACGCCCGAGGACGTCAGTGCCTATTTCGACCGCATGCGGTTTTCCGGTGAACAGAAAGCGCTGCAGTGGCTGGCCAATCGCAGATGATGGATGGCGGGTGACGGGGTGGGCACCGGGACGGTGCCCAAACTCGCAGCCGCGACGGCTTCGGCACAAGCCGGCAGCGATGAACTGAATCGAGCGCGGACTTCTATCATTCCTCCTTCTTTTATGATTTAGATGTTGGAACAAAAAAAGTAAGGCTTTGCCAACGGACGGTGAGCGCAAAAGGCGGAAGGCAGGAGAATGTTTAATTCATGAGTCAAGATTTGATTATTGGCATTGCCGGGGCCGGCGGCGACGGCGTGATTTCCGCGGGGGAGTCCTTGATCACGGCCGCGGCGCTGGAGGGCTACCACGGCATAATGACGAAGAGTTTCGGCTCGCAAATCCGCGGGGGCGAGGCCTCCTGCCGGTTGCGGCTGGCGACCCGGCCGGTGCTGAATCCCAACGGGCGGCTCGACGTGGCGGTGGTCCTCAACTGGGAGGATTTCCGGCGGTTTGGCGGGGAGCTCCCGGTGGAACCCGCGACGCTGGTCATCTACGAAAGCAACACTGGAGTCGCGGCGGACAAGCTGCCTTTGGAAGGAGTGACCCCGGCGGCAGTGTTCAGCGTGCCCATCACCGAAATGGCCGCGAAGAATGCCGGCACGGACAAGGCAAAGAATATCGTGGTGATCGGCTTGCTGGCGGGATGGTTTGGCATCGGGCGCGAGAGCATGCTGGCCGGAATCCGCAAAAAATTTGCGAAGAAAGGGGCCGCGGTAGTCGAGGGCAACGTGCGAGCGTTTCAGGCGGGACTGGAGTTTGCCGAGGCACATCCACTCGAACAGGACCGGAAATTGAGCGCGCCGCAAACGGGCCGCACAGCCAAGCTGCTCGCCGATGGCAACGATATGTGCGCGGCGGCGGCCATCTTTGCCGGGTGCACGTTCTTCGCGGGCTACCCGATCACGCCCTCGACGGAGATCATGCAGTTTCTCGACCGCGAGATTTGGAAGTATGGCGGGACGCTCCTGCAGGCGGAGGATGAAATCGCGGGCATCGGCGCGGTGGTAGGAGCGTCGTTCGCCGGCAAAAAAGCGATGACTGCCACCTCCGGCCCCGGCATGTCCCTGAAAACGGAAATGCTTGGGCTGGCGAGCATTGCGGAGCTGCCGCTGGTGTGCGTCAACGTGCAGCGCGGCGGTCCCTCGACCGGCATGCCGACCAAGGCCGAGCAATCGGACCTGTTCCAGGCGGCGTTTTCCGCCCACGGCGATTGCCTGCGGCCGGTGCTTGCGCCGACCAGCGTGGGCGACACGTTCGGGATCACGGTCGAAGCTTTCAACCTGGCGGAATATTACCAGACCCCGGTGATTCTTCTGTCGGACCAGGAAATTGCGCAACGCAAGGAGACGGGCGAGCCGATTGACACTTCGGCCTTCCGACTGGTGGAGCGCCGCCGTCCCACCGAGACGGAGCTGGCGCAGTACACGCGGTTCAAGCTCACCGAGTCGGGCATCAGCCCCATCAGCCATCCGGGAATGGCGGGCGGCAACTACCTGGCGGCCGGCATCGAGCACAATGAACTGGGCCGGCCGACGGCCAGCGGCGAGATGCACGCGCAGATGAACGAAAAACGATTTCGCAAGTTTAACCCGCTCAAGAACCGCCGCGATTTGTTCGAGGTGGAAGGCGACCCCGACGCGCCGCTGGGCCTGGTAAGCTGGGGCAGTGTCGCGGGCGTCGCGCGGGAAGCGCTCCGGCTGGCCCAGGCTGAAGGTTTGCACGTCAAATTGCTCGTACCCAAACTGCTGTACCCGGTGGCGGAACAAATGTACCAGGACTTTTTTGCGTCGGTGAAACGCGGGTTGTTCATCGAGCAATCTTTTCAGGCGCAACTCTACCGGCTGGTAAGGATGCACGTGGATCTACCGCCGCTGGTCAAACCGCTCGCCCGGAGCGGCTCCAACCCGATTCAGCCGGCGGAAGTGGTCGAGCGGCTGCGCGAAATGGTCGTCGCGCTCCAGGGCAACCGCAACCACCAACCGGCCGAGCCGGTCCTGGAATGACCCCGAACACGTTTTATCTGAAGAATTCAATATGACTACCCTCGAAGCCCCTCCGGTGGCCAGGTTCCAAGCCGGCGATTTCAAGAGCGACCTCAAGCCCATCTGGTGCCCGGGCTGCGGCGATTTCGGCGTGGTGACGGCCATCACGCGGGCACTGGCGGCCATCGGCCGGCCGCCGCACGAGCTGGCATTCGTCTCAGGCATCGGTTGTTCCAGCCGCATTCCGGGTTACACCACCGCCTACGGCTTCAACACCGTGCATGGCCGTTCGCTGCCCATCGCCCAAGGCATCAAACTGGCCAATCCGGAGCTGCTGGTGCTGGTGGCCAGCGGCGATGGGGACGGCTTCTCGATCGGAGGGGGCCACGTGGCGCATGTCATCCGCCGCAACGTTGACCTGACTTACATCGTGATGGACAACCAAATCTACGGCTTGACCAAGGGGCAGTTGTCGCCCACCTCCCAGCGCGGGCGCAAGACGGTTACCTCGAACTTCGGCAGCCTCGAGGCACCGGTCAACCCGCTGCTTTACGTCATGGGGTATGGAGCTTCGTTCGTTGCTCAAGGTTCCCCGGCGGACATGGCAGGACTTAGCCGAATCATCGAAGAAGGCATCCGATTTCCCGGATTTGCCTTCATCAACGTGCAATCGCCCTGCGTGACGTATGGCGAGGAAGAACAGCAGCTCAAAGCGCAGAAGGCCAGGATGCAAAGCCTGGAATCGCTCGGTCATGATGCGGGGGACCGGGCCCGGGCAACCGAACTGGCGCGCGAATACGGCACCAAACTTTACACGGGAGTCCTGTATCGCAACCCTAACCCGCCGCCGACTTACGGCCAGGGCGTGACCGAACGCCAGCAAGCGCTCAAGAAACAAGCCGTGCCCCGCCACGACATCCTCAAGCGGTTCATCCCGAATTAATGGCCCTGGATTTGCTGTTCCTTTGGGTGGTCGTGGACCGATTACTATGAAACTGGAACAGGCAACAAAGTTAATTAAGTCGTGCGCCGAGCAGATGAACGCCCGGTATAAAAAGACCGTATTTGACGAGTGGGCAATCATCTCATTGGCGGAGAACAAGGGACATCTGCTGGGTTATATAGGGCCGCGCAAGGAGGGTTTTGCGAAGAATTTCCTGGCGGACGCCGGGGCGCTGCGCGCCTCGCTGCTGGCCGACCAGACCAATATCGGGGATTTCGAATTTGCCCGGGACGGGGTGGGGACGGGGTTCGAATCTTTCATGGTGCTGGGGCCGGGAATGTACCTGATTTGTAACAATACCGTCCAATCTATGGACGGTATCACGCGGGACCCGCTCTGGCTGGGGGCGCAAGAGGCGTTCGTGAATCTGAGCGACCGGGTGCGGGAAGACCCGGTGGTGGCAAGGTGAGGGGAGTGAGGGGTGATGAGTGATACGTGAAGCGTGAAACGTAATTACTTCGTCAGCCCTTTGTACAGGAACACGCCGTAGGCGCCAGTCAGGACCCAGCCGATGAGCCGTGGCAGGCGTCCGAGCAAGGCGACCAAGATAAAATGAGCTGTGGCGGCGGCTAACAGAATCATCATGCCGGTTTGGAAGAAGGCGGGAATCTGGATGGGCCGGTAGAGGGCGAAGATGCCGATGCAGAGGGGGATGCAGATATGCCCGTCGCCCACCTGGGAGGTATAGACGACTTCGGGATTGCCGCGCCAGGCGTAATAGAAGGCGAGCAGACCGTTGGGCAGGACCATCAGCCAACCACTGAGCCAGCCGAGGTATTTGGCGCTGATGAAGCCGGTGTGGATGGCCGAAATCCAATCGACGAGCCAATCGGTGCTGACGTAAAGAGCATAAGCGCCGAAGGCCAGCAGCGCCAGGTCGAGGGGGAGCATCCAACTGAAGGATTTGTTTTGGCGGACATTGGTCTTGAGGACTTCGAACACGTGGAAGCATTGCCAGAAAAGGAATAGGCCGACCAGGACCAGGCCGTCGCTGAATTCGAGCCGGCCGCGGCGCGCCAAGGCCCAGACCGCGCCGGTGAAGAACAGGGCCGCGGCTAAGGTCAGCAGCAGGGAGAGCCGATGGACCTGGCGTTCCTGCTGGGGATTGCGCTTCTTCTTTTTCGAAGGTTTGGATTTCGAAGTCGGCAGGATATTCATGCCCCAGAAGATGGCGGGCAGGCCGATGAGGAGGGTCAGGTTGGTGACGTTGTTGACCAGGCAGTTGGTGAGCACCTCGGCGCCGGAACCGCCTTTAGCGCCCAGGACGAAGGCAAAGAGCAAATTGCCCATCCCGGAGCAATAGGGCATGACCAGGGTGCCCAGGACGGTGCCTTCGACGCCACCGGCGCTCATGGCCTCGAGGCGCCAGATCATCAGGAATGAGGCGGCGATGAAGAGGGCCAGGAAGCACCATGGCGCCCAGGGGCCGGTGCTTTCGAGCAATGTTGCCAGCGATTTCAAAGTCGGTCATTGAAAGGCGAAAAGGGAAGATTTGAAATGGAAAACTGCAGGATGGAGCGAGAGCACCGGCAGCACTCGCTCCGGATGGAATCCCTCGATGTCTCCACCGTATGGGGTATGGACCCCATAGCGCTACGCAAGGCCGTAGGTTAGATGCGAAGTAGCTTTTTTTCCCTGTAGCAATCAGCGGTATGAAAATGCTTTTGCGGAACATGCCTACCGGGTTCTACGTGGAGTCCGCAGGGGGGTGGACAAGTCGGCGAGAGGGAGCGTTGGTGTTCGAGTCCTTGGGACCAGCAGTTCGGTTTGCCCGGGAACAGGGTTTGAGCAAGATGCAACTGGTTTTTGTATCCGACCGTGCGGAGCCGTTAGTGGGAGTGCCGGTCGAATCGCTGGGGCTAACCAACCGCAGGGCAAGTGCCGGAGTTGAGGATGACCGCCACCAAATTGTCCTTTAATTGGTTCGAAGACGGGAGGCACCAATTTTGATATGCGCAATGTGCGGGAGGCGCATTTGGTGATTACCACGACGGCATATCGGAAAGGCCTTATCCTATCCTCGGAGCGTGAGCCGAAGAAAACCCTTTACGCCGCCCTCTGCCCTTTTGAAGGGAGAGGGGGCCCCAACCCCGTCTCAGCGTACCGGCGGGGGACGGCAACATGGATGCGTTCGCATGCGTTTTGCGTCGAGGCGCGGACTTTAATTGACATTATGCGGGGTTTTTGCCAGTCTCAAGGCGGTCATGCACGTCATGTTCGAGCATAGTGGTATTGGCATCCGACCGTTCCGAGCGGAGGACGTTCCGGCATTATTCGCGGCCGCGCGGGAATCCATCCCGGAGCTGTGCCGGTGGATGGTCTGGTGTCACGAGGATTATAGCCTCGGCGACAGCCGGGCGTTCGTGCTGGCTTGTGACATGGACTGGGCGGCCGGGCGGCGGTACAGCTTCGCGATTTACGACGGGAAAGCAGGCACATTTCTGGGCAGTATCGGGCTGAGCGCGCTGGACCGGACGCATCATCTGGCCAACCTGGGTTACTGGGTGCGCAGCGGGCGAACGCGCCGAGGGGTGGCGCGCGCGGCGGTGGGGCTGGCGGCCCGGTTCGCCTTTCAGGAATTGGGTTTAAACCGGCTGGAGATGATCATTCCAGTGGAAAACCAGAACAGCCTCCGAGTGGCCCAAAGGGTGGGGGCGCACCGCGAGGGCATTTTGCGGCAACGACTGATGCTCGGAGGACGTCCGCGCGACGCGGTGAGTTATTCGCTGGTGGCACGGGATTGCCGGGAGCAAAGCCAACCGGCGGCGGAAATCGTCTCCGTGCCGATGGCCGCCGGCGTTTCGGTGGGCGCGGAGCGGATGGTCGGGGAAGTGGGTTAATTGAGTTAATTGAGTTAATTGGGTTAAATGAGTTAATTGGGTTAACTGGGTTAACTGGGTTAATTGGGGGACGTGCGGAGGTTGCTGCGCCGGACGACGGGACTAGAATCTCTTGGCAAATGGGGCGAAGTTTCTACACTGCGGCGATGCTGCAACACCTCTTTGGCCACGCCCTCATGGCCGCGAGCGCCTTGCTTTTGTTTTCGGCGGCAGCAATCCCCGGGTCCCAACTGCGCGAGGCCGGTGTTGCCAAAGTTGATATAACGCCAGACTACCCGATTCGGCTGACCGGTTACGCCGTCCGCAAGACCGAGTGCGAAGGGGTGGCCCAACATATTTACGCCAGGGCGCTGGCCCTGGGCAGTGACAAGGAAAAGCCCGCCTTGCTCATTACGGTGGATAACTGCGGGGTGCCGGTGAACGTGCGGGAGGAAGTGGTCGCGCGTTTGCACAAGGAGAAGCGGCTGGACCCGGCCCGCATTGCGGTTTGCTCGACGCACACGCACTCCGCACCTTGGGTGAGAGGGTTTGCGCCAAACATTTTCGGAGGGCCGATTCCGGCGGAGCAGCAGGAACGGGTGGACCGCTACACGGGTGAGCTAACCGATTACCTGGAGGCGGTGGCGCTCAAGGCTTTAGCGGAGCGCCGCCCGGCGAAACTGAGC
The DNA here is from genome assembly GCA_035566895.1 of Binatia bacterium. GTDB lineage: Bacteria > Verrucomicrobiota > Verrucomicrobiia > Limisphaerales > UBA8199 > DATMQA01. The sequence goes on along the minus strand of DATMQA010000059.1, from coordinate 28,789 downwards.
CGCGGCCAGGGCCACGCGGACTTCGCTGCCAACCGCCGAACGAAGGGCGGCCCGACCGACCATGATTCACCTGCGCTGTTGGTGACTGACCCGGACGGCACGTTGCGAGCGATTTTCACCAGTTACGCCTGCCACGGCACCACGCTGGGCGGGGACTACAACCAGATTTGCGGCGACTGGGCTGGTTACGCCGCCGAGGACCTGGAACGGGAGCATCCGGGCGCGGTGGCGCTGGTCGCCCTCGGGTGCGCGGGAGATAGCAACCCAAATCCGCGGCCCGGCATTGAACTGGCTCAGCAACACGGACAGGCTATCGCTACCGCCCTGGACGCCATTCTCGCCCTGGGAACGCGGCCGGTGGAAGGCAAACTGGTTTGCCACGCCAAACAGATCGAGCTGCCGTTCGACACGCTGCCGACGCGCGCCGAATGGGAAGCGCGGGCCAAAGAAACCAATTATGCCGGCGGCCATGCGCGGCTGAACCTGGCCCGGCTGGCGCGCGGAGAGAAGCTGCAAACAAGGCTGCCTTACCTGGTCCAGACGTGGACCTTTGGCGATAACCTGGCGATGGTGTTCCTGGCCGGCGAAGTGGTGGTGGATTACTCGTTGCGTTTGAAGCGGGAATTGGACGCCTCGCGGTTGTGGGTCAATGCCTACGCCAACGACGTGCCCTGCTATATTCCATCAGAGCGGATTCTCAAGGAAGGCGGCTACGAAGGCGGAGGCGCGATGATATTTTATGACCGGCCGACGCGACTGGCGCCGGGAGTCGAGGACCGGATCGTGGCGACGGTCCGCCAGTTGCTGCCTCGAGGCTTTGAAAATCCGAAAGCCGAAGTCCGGGATCCGAGGGAATCCCGAAACCCAAAACCCGAAACTGGACAGCGGGCGCGAAAGGCCTTTCACGTTTTACGTTTCACTCTTCACGCATCACCGCTCACTCGTCACAACTCACTCGTCACAGCTCATGACCTCCCGTTCGCTATCTGACCGCCTTGCCGTCTGCAGTTGGTCGTTGCACCCGGCCAGCCCGGGCGAACTGGTCGCCAGGTTGGAAGGCACGGGGATTCGGCGCGTCCAACTCGCGCTCGATCCGCTGCGGGAATCCCCGGAGGTTTGGGGCCGGACCGGGGAGATGCTGCAACAGAAAGGAATCACGATTGTCTCCGGGATGTTCGGCTGCATCGGCGAGGATTACTCCACTTTGGAAACGATCCGGGTCACCGGCGGCATCGCCCCGGATGCCACCTGGGAGCAGAACTGGAAGAATATCCAGGCCACCGCGGTGCTGGCCGAACAGCTTGGCCTGAAACTGGTCACCTTGCACGCGGGATTCCTGCCGCATGAATCGCGAGCTCCGAACTTTGCCAGGATGCTGCGGCGCCTGACCGAGGTGGCCGATATTTTCAGCGCGGCCAAAATCGCCCTGGGATTGGAAACCGGGCAGGAGACGGCGCCCGTGCTGGTGGAATTACTGCAAAACCTCAAGCGCCCGAATGTGGGTGTTAACTTCGACCCCGCCAACATGCTTCTCTATGGCAAAGGCAATCCGATCGAGGCTCTACGCCTGCTCGGTCCGTGGATTCGACAGGTCCACATCAAGGACGCCGTCCGGGCCAAGACCCCGGGCACCTGGGGCCAGGAAGTCCCGGTCGGAACCGGCGAAGTGGATTGGCGCGCGTTCTTCGCCACCTTGAAGGAGTTGAAATTCACCGGGGATTGCGTGATCGAACGGGAAGCCGGCAACCAGCGCCTGGGCGACATCCGCCAAGCCAGGGAAGTGGTAGAGAAAACCAGCCTATGAATAGTTCACAGCATACAAAAGACCATAAAGTCAACGTCGCCGTCGTCGGGCTTGGCTTTATGGGAGTGACCCATCTGCGCGCCTACCAGCAAGCGGAGGGCGCCCGGATCATGGCGGTGTGCGACGCCGTCCGGTTGCCGGTCAACGGGGTGTTGCAAGGGGTCGCCGGCAATATCAAAAAGTCCGATGACATTCACCTCGGGCCGCAGGTGAAGGTGTTTCGCAAGCTGGAAGAGCTCCTGGCTGACCCGAGCATAGAGTTGGTGGATCTTTGCACCCCAACGCCGATGCATCCCGAGCAGGCGATCGCCGCGCTCAAAGCCGGCAAGCACGTCATGTGCGAGAAGCCTTTGGCCCGCACCTCGGCTTCCGCCCGTGAGATTCTCAAGGTCCAGAAAAGCGGGCCTGGGTTTCTGATGCCGGCGATGTGCATGCGGTTTTGGCCGGGGTGGAGCTGGCTCAAAGGAGTGGTGGAGCAGAAGACCTACGGCAAAATTCTGGCCGCGCGTTTTCGCCGCGTTTCGGAAATGCCCGGCTGGAGCAAACAAGGCACTTACACCGGCGCAACGGATCTCGGCGGCGCGCTGTTCGATTTGCACATCCACGACACGGATTTCGTTCAGTTCCTTTTCGGCCGCCCGGCCGGTGTGTTTGCCACGGGTGTTATCCCGCCCGACGGCGCGATCGCCCATGTCGTGACGCAATACCTTTATCCCAACGGGCCGGCGGTGCATGCCGAAGGGAATTGGCTGCTGGCCAAAGGGTTCGACATGGCCTATACGCTTCATTGCGAGCGGGCGACACTAGACTTCGACCTGTCACGCGGGGCCGAGGCGATGCAAGTTACCGAAGAAGGCCAGCATCCGCGCGTCATTGGCTCCGAGGGGCCGGACGGTTATGGCGAGGAAGTTCGGTATGTAGTTGAGTGCGCGCGCACAGGACAGCCGCCCAAGGTGGTCACCGCCGAGGACGGCGTGAGCGCGCTGGAGATTTGCGAAGCGGAAGAAAAATCGATGCGAACGGGGCAGATCGTCCGACTTTAATCCGCACAACCCTTTCCTTTGCCGCCGGAGTTGTTAATCTGCGCCCGTGCAAATAACCGAACTGCGCCAATTCAAATTATGAAACCCACAAAACCCGCTCCAGGCCTCATGGTCTCACTCGCGCTCGGACACCTCGCGCTGATTGCGCCCTGGAGCTGCCCGGCTCAACCGGACCCCAATTGGCTTGACCACGATCGCACCCGGCCGCAACCACCGGTGATCACTCCCGCCACCGCCAGCACTCAGGAAAAAGCCGGCCAGCCCCCCTCCGATGCCACGGTCCTTTTCGATGGCAAGGACATCTCGCAGTGGGTCAGCATGGACGGCACCCCCACGAAATGGATTACGCGTGATGGCTACATGGAATGCGTCCGAGGCAGTGGCTACGTCCGCACGCTTCAGAATTTCGGCGATTGCCAGCTCCACGTGGAATGGGCGGCCCCGGTACCGGCCCACGGCGAAGGCCAGGGCCGTGGCAACAGCGGCGTGTTCTTCGGGTTGGATCGCTACGAGGTGCAGGTGCTCGACTCCTACGGCAACAAAACCTACGCCGACGGCGGTGCGGCGGCGGTTTACGGCCAGTACCCGCCCTTGGCCAACGCCAGCCGCCCGCCCGGTCAATGGCAGATATACGAGATTATCTACACCGCCCCGCGCTTCGATGGGGAAGGCAAACTGTTCTCCCCGGCGCGCCTGACGGTGTTTCACAACGGCGTGCTGGTCCAGAACAACGTCAGCTTGACCGGCCCGACCAGTTGGCTCGAACGCGCTCCCTACCAGCCTCACCCCGAAAAGCAACCCATCTCATTGCAGGACCACGGCAATCCTGTTCGTTTTCGGAATATTTGGGTCCGGGAGCTCGGCAAGCCGGGTAAGAAGGAATTCACCCTGCCGCTGGCGCTGCTCGACCGTGATACCGGCAAATACGAGAATTGGGAAATCGGTCGTGAGGGCAATCAGCTAACGGCGACAATGGGAGGCGTAAAATTTCTCCTGTTTGCGGAATCGCCCACCAAGTTTTTTGCCAAAACCACAGACGTTCAGATTGAATTCCCGGAGGACGGGAAGACCCAACCCGAACAGATTACCTGGTCGGTGGGCGAAGGCGCAAACGTCGCCAAGCGGAGCGGCAAAGAGCCTGCCTTGAACGCACCGAAGTAACGACTAGCCGACTTATTCACAATTTCCGGTCGCGTTGTTAATAACTCCGGAGATTACGGACTCGCCTTCGGGTATTTCCATAGGGGAAACGAGGGCGACCGCTTGCCGTTGGTGGAGAGAAATGAGGCGCCTTCCTCTAACGTGTTGGAAACCAGCGGTCTCGGCATCGGAGCCTGGTTGAGGACCGACACGCAGCCAGCCGATGTTCCGGTCAACTCGCACACAAAACATTTGGGAGAAATCGCAAACGATCACGTGTTCGTGTTATTAAAAGGTTGACTTGGCCGCTTTTTTGATCTAAAACCAGAATACCTTTCGAATACTCTGAACTATGTCGTACTGCTGCCAGAGTGACATCTCTAAGAAGTTGGCGAAACTGATGCCAGCGTTCTGGGTCCTCACTGTAATCGGGCTTTCCTCAACGGGTGTCTGTCGGGCTGAGGATCAAGCTCCCAACCTGTCAACGATCGATTGGGTGTCCGGCCCGGCGACGGTTTCCCTGGGCAAAGCCGGCGAGGTCAAGATCCCGCTGGGGTACCAGTTTACCGGCGCCGAAGGCGCCCGCGTTTACCTCGAGGAGCGAAAGAACACGGTCCCGAAAGATCTGGTCGGTTGCATGATTTCGGCTTCGGTGAGCTGGCCGGTGCTTTTTGAATTCAACGAGACCGGCTACCTGGCGGAGCCCGGGAAATCCACGCTGAACCAGGACGCAATTCTGCAGACCTTTCTGCAGCAATATCGGCGGCATCATGCGGCGGACTTCAAGGCAGGCACACCTCTTTCCTGGCAGGTTCCACCCAGTTATGAGGCCGGGGAGCACGCGGTGGAATGGTCGATTCGGGCAGTCACCGGTTCCAAGGGCGATACCTCGAGCACTTGCAATTACAACCAGGAGATCCTTGGGCGTCACGGGGTCCTGCACGTAACGACGATATATCGTGGCGTGACCGATTTGGAAACGTTGCGGCAATTAGCCAAAAGCGTTTCGTTTAAACCGGGAGAACGATATTCCGATCACCAGGACGGCGATAAGCTCTCCACCTTGGATTTGGTCGGGCTCGTCACGTTGGATAGCGAGACCCAACCGGGAGCCGCAGGCGGCAACGGGCCGCTGCTGAAGGCTTTAGCGATTGGCCTGGCCGTGCTGGTCGGTGCCGCGCTGGCGGGTATTCTGCTGGTCAGCAAGATGCGGCATCTCCGTCGGGCACCCGCGAGCAGATCGGCTCCGCGACCAATTGCTGCTCAAAGATCTGCCGTTGCCGCAGCCCAGAGCGCGGTTCCGGGTCCTCAGTCCGCATCTGTCCCGGCGGCTGTGCCTGCGATTCCAGCGCCGGCTCCCTCCGTGGCTTTGAAACCAAAACCGGCATCGCCCATGCCGGCAGCAGCCAGGGCTTTGAATCATCGCCAGCCGCAGCGCCAACAGCGCCGGATGATGTTCGATTACAACCGGTATTTTACAGATCTTATGTCAACAGTGTCCAACTACGCAACGTTCCCGGACCCGGTGCAGACCAATGGCCATTCGGCGGACCTGGACAAGGTCGCTGCGACGCCGCCGCCACCGCCCACTAATGGCCACTCGCATGGGCCGACGACCGCCGCCTTTAGCGCCAATGCGGAGCTGATCGCCCACCAGATTACTTTCATCGAAGAACAAAGACGCCTGATGCAAGAGCAGAGCAAGCTCATAGAAGAGAAGAGTAAATTGATCGCCGAGAAGAATCACCTGCTCAAACTCCAAGCCGAAATGATCGAGCAGAAACTGCTCTGAAGCGCCTTTTAGGGGGGCGGTAGCGCTTCAGAAACAGGTCTTGCCCGCGATGAAAAGCGGATAGCAGTGCCGGCACGGATAATAAAAAACGTGCAAAAAAAGGCCTTGACTTCCGCCGCAGAAATGTATATTTATTTACCGACGTTTACCTGAAGACAATTTATGAACCTTTGCAAGGAATCTCGATTAGGGAAAGGGCGCTGGTTATTGGCGGCCATCGCTGCGGCGGGCCTGCTGGGATGTGTGTGCCAGTCCCGGGCGGTGGTGTACACCCTCACGGACAATAACTCGACGGCCATTGTCGATCCGAACAGCCAGGCTGGCATGTCCCACTGGGACCTCCAGGGCCAGAATCAACTTCAGCAGCAGTGGTTCTGGTATGGCACCGACGGCGGCGCCGTCCAATCCATCGACAAAATTAGCCCGACCCCAGTGGTTGTCATGACGGGCACGCGCGAACTGACGGCCACTTACATCAACGCCGGCGGTTACAGTGTCGGTATCGATTACCTGCTAACTGGCGGGCCCGTGGTGGCGGTCGGCGATACGGCGGTCTCGGATATCGGCGAGACCATTAAAATCTCCAACCTCTCGGCAGCGCCCCTGGTGTTTCACTTCTACCAATATTCTTATTTTAACCTGAACGGCCTCAGCAAGGACACCGTCCAGCTTGGAAAGAACCCCCGCGGTCTTTATAACGACGCGCTCCAGCAAAATGTCGGGCCGGCAAATACAAGCGCCGGCTTAACTGAAACGGTGACGACCCCTGGCGCAAACGAGGGCGAGGTCAATTTTTATAACCACGGCGTCGGTGATACGTTGGCCAAGCTCAACGGCGGCGGACCCGTCACGCTGGGAGCTCCCTACGGGGCTGGCCCGATTGGCACCAATGCGGTGACGTGGGCGTTGGAATGGGACCTCAATATCGCTGTCGGCGGCTCCGCGATTATCAGCAAAGATAAGTCTCTCCAAGTGGTCATAGTTCCTGAGCCCGCCAGTCTGGCTGTCCTCGGCCTGGGAGCGACTGCCTTCTCACTGTGGCGGCGGCGTCAGACCGCATGACTGGTTTTTGGTTTTTTGAGCCAACCTAAATACCCCAAAGGCCGATACTGAATCGGCCTTTTTTAATGAGAAAAGCGGCACCCGACTTGCTAACCATGCCCTGTGTTGATGCATCAATTTAGGCTTTCGACGTTGCTGTGCGCAGGGATAACCCTCCTGGCCCTGTGGCCGGCCCGCCATCTGCAGGCCGGAGGCAGCGGCCTGAATACCGTCGTCATCGTCAATCAGAACAGCACCAACTCGGTCGCGTTGGGCAATTACTTCTGCGAACGCCGGCAGGTTCCGCCGGACAACTTGCTGCGCATCACCTGGCCGGGCGTGAATACCTCCTGGACCGGTGACCAGTTTCAGACCAATCTGCTCAATCCCTTGTTGCAGATGCTGGCCAACCGCCAGTTGACCAATCAGGTCGATTATGTGGTGCTCTCCATGGACATCCCTTACCAGGTTGTTTATGGAACCGCCTACAATAGCACTACGGCCGCCTTGTTCTACGGTCTCAAGTCCAACCAGGGTCTGGACCTCCAGCTAAGTACCAACAGCTACGCCGCCAGCGAGGCGATTTTTGCCCAGGCGAAGCCAGCCACCGCTTCCGGTCCTTCCTTTCTTGCGGTCATGCTCACCTCGACTTCGCTGGCCCAGGCCAAGCACCTGGTGGACCAGGGTGTTGCCGGAGATGGCTCATTCCCCAACCAACCCGTTTTGCTGGCCAAGAGCTCGGACTCTTATCGCAACATTCGCTTCTACGAATTTGACAATGCGACCTTCAATACCAGAATCACAGGCGATTACTCAGTGCTCCGCACTAATGCCGATTCGCCCTGGGGCCAAACCAACCTCTTCGGCTACCAAACCGGTTTGGCCTACTTCGGCGTCTCGTCCAATACTTTCGTGCCGGGCGCCATGGCCGACAGCCTCACCTCCTACGGCGGCCTGATCCTCGGCGGCAACGACCAAAGCAACCTTCTGACCTTCATCAACGCCGGGGCAGCCGGCAGTTATGGCACCGTTGCCGAACCCTCGCCCAGCCCGGAACGGTTTCCCAACCCACAGAATTATTTCTACCAGGCCCGCGGGTTCAGCCTGGCGGAATGTTATTACCAAAGCTTGAACCAGCCCTTGCTGGGACTCATTGTCGGCGAACCGCTCTCCGCCCCCTTCGCCCAGCCGGGCTCGGGACAATGGACCGGGGTGGCGTCCAACGCGGTGCTGAAAGGCACGGCCCAACTCACGGTCTCATTTGCGGCCAGCGATACCAACCATCCGCTCCAGCAAGTTGATCTCTTCGTCGACGGGAAATACGTCCAAACGCTGACCAACCTTGCGCCCCAGGCCGGCAACGTCTTGACCCTGACCCTCAATGGCTTTCCCCTCACCTACACCGTTCCTGCCAACGCCACCCTCGCCTCCGTGGCGGCCGGTGTGGGCGGGGCGCTCAGCGATCCGCTGGTGACTAATACCGCGCAGGTCGCTGCTGCGGTTTATGGTGATCGCATCGAACTTCACTCCCTGGCCACCAACCTGCCGGCGACCTCGTTTGGCTTTACCGATGGCCAGGCGTCAAATTGGTCGAGACGGTTTTACCGCGCGGTCCCTTTGCTTTCCGGTACACCGCAGCCCGTGGTGACGTTGTCGGCGCCCTCAGCAACCGCCGGCTGTGCGCTTCGGATTTCGCGTGGCGTGGCGCCCTACGTCTTGCAGGCTTCGACCGATTTAAAGCAATGGACACCTGTGGTTACTAACTTTGCTGCTGGCAACCTGCCCACAACCACCAGCAGTTCAGCCGGCAACGCCGGTTTGCTGACCACGTTTGTGCGGGCCAGCCGCAGCGTGTTTATGGATTCTCCCGCGCTTGGCTACGAGAGTTTTGGCGTCGGCGGCGGCATCGGGCTCGGCACCTGGCTGCAGCTCAACGTTACCAAGACCAATGGGGTTGCCGTCACCGTTGCCGTCACCAACCAATCGAGCAGCGCTACCATAATGGATTTGGTGCAGCAGTTCCTCGGGGTAATCAATTCGACCCCACCCCTCCAAGGCAGCGATGGTCTCCTGGCGCAGGACGTTTCAGCAGGGTGGTTTGGCGCCGCCAACTTTAACGTCTACGCCCGTAGTCCCGGCCTGCAGGCGAGTCTGCTACGGGTCCAACTGACCTCTTCGGGCGACCTGACCCCCACTCCGGGCGGCCTGGTTGCGCTGAATGGAAACCTCTCCGACTTGCAACCGCGAAACCATCTTCAACTCTCCGCGGGCGCGGCCAGCATCAACTTGAATCTTCCACTGAACACCGCCCTTTTAACGGATGGGTTCCACAATTTAGCCGCCGTGGCCTACGAAGGCACCCATGTGCGCACCCAAACCCGCACCACCATCCCGGTTCAAATCCAAAACTCTTCGTTGTCCGCCACTTCGTCGTTCCTGGACCTGGTAGACCCCGCGCCCGCGCAAAGAACTTATCACCTCCGCGTCGTGGCCAATACCAATGCTGTCAGCGCCATCCGCTTGTTCAGCACCGGGGGACTCACGGCCAAAGTCCTCAACCAATCGGCAACCACCTTCACCATCAACGGTTCCTTTCTCGGCCCGGGTTTGCATCCCTTTTACGCCCTGATCGATCCCCCGGTCGGTCCCAGCTATCGGACCGATACGCGCTGGGTACGCCTGGTTTCCGGACCGTGATTGAGCAGCACCACTGCCAGAACGGACTCTAACTCGCAGTCCGTTTATAGGTTTCAACGAAGGCGAACGAGGAGGACGCGGAGGAGAGAACCCATGACACTCCGTGCGGGTCACTTTTTGAGGCGATAGAAGCCCTTTCCGGTCTGAGTGCCATTCGTAACGAAGAGATACTCGGCCGCGAGAGTCGGGATATTGGTCAGAGTAGTCCAATTGGTACCGCTCAAGTTGGTCGAGAATTGGGCCACAAAGCCGGTCAAGCCGACCGGCCAGGAAAGGACTAATTGCGGGCCGGAGACGGAGTACTGCAGCACCGGGGCGAGGCGGCCCTGCCGGACGGCGTAACCAAGATAGTCGGTGACAAACAGTGCGCCAGAGGAATCGACCACCACTCCAAAAGGCTGGGCGAATCGGGCGGCGTTGCCCGTTCCGTTGGCCGGGATGGTGACACCGGGCAAGCCGGCGATTGTGCTCACGACACCTGCCGGCGTGATCCTGCGGATGGTTGAGTTGGCGGAATCGGTCACGAACAGGTTCTGGGCGCTATCGACTGCGACACATTGAGGCAGATAAAAGCGGGCGGCGTTGCCCGTGCCATCGTTTACGCCGCTGGCACCATTGGTGCCGGCCAGCGTGGTGACAGCCCAATTGGTGCCGTTCTGGGTAATTTTCCTGATCGAGTTGTTGGCGAAATCGGTGACGTAAAGATTGCCGGCGCTATCCTGGGCAATGCCGGAGGGACTGTTAAATCGGGCAACGCTGTTGGAGCCGTTGGCAGTGCCACTGTTGGTGGAACCTGCCAAAGTAGTGACGACCCAGTTGGTGCCGGCCGGGGTGACTTTGCGGATCAAATTGTTGAGCTCGTCCGCCACATACAAATTGGTGAGAGCGTCCACCGCAATTCCAGTGGGATGGTAAAAGCGCGCTGTGTTGTTAGTGCCATCAACGCTGCCGGACGGCGGGAGAAACTGTGGAGAAGGTCCGGCGATGGTCGTTACTACCCAATTCGTTCCCATTGGAACGACTATGCGGATCGCATTGTTCAAGGTATCCGCCACGTAGAGGTTGCCAGCGCCATCGACAGCGACGCCCTGAGGATCGTTGAATTGGGCTAAACTGTTTGTACCATCCACAAAACCGTGCGTGCCGATCTCGCCGGCTAGAGTTCGGACAACCCAATTGGTTCCTAAAGGGCTGATTCTGCGAATGGCGTTGCCGTCTGCCAAAAAGAGATTACTGCTCGTGTCGAGCGTCAGGCCGGTGGGAGCAGTAAATTGAGCTGCGCCGTTGGTGCCATCGGAGCTGCCGGGATTTGCCGCCGAGCCAATCAGCGTCCCGACCGTGTAAGGTTGAGCTTGGCCTGCTGCCAGGGAGCAGGCCAGGAAAGCAGCGGCAAGAACGTGGCGAAGTGGCAACATCTTCATGGCGAGTTCTGCAAGAACAGGACGTTCAAGACTGATTCAGGGCTTGTGTTATGAAGCGTTTATAACGGAAAAAACGGGCCATGTCAAGGTTTTGAAATCCGAAGGGATTGGGCGCAAAAGATCGCAAAGGACACAAAGAAACGATTTGATACTCTTTCCCCTCCCAACCTCACTTTTCGCAGTGGGCTGAAGCGAGAAGGAGATAGGAAAAGAAAATAAGGAACGAGACCGAGACTCCGACCGCAGTTTCAGGGACAAACTTCTGCGACTACGAACTCCGTCTGCGCCACCCGATAGCAACCAAGCCAACCGAAAGCAACGCCAGCGTGGTCGGCTCGGGGACCGGCGAAATGCTCTTATCTTTGCCGATGATGAAACCGCCACCGGCCAGGATCGAGTTGTCCCACTCCAATGCGTACCCTACGTCGCCCGGGCCAGCGCTCAGATTGTCATTCAACGAGTAGGCCGGACCATTAAGTTCGCCGAGCAGAGTGGCGGCTGAGAGGTTCGCTTCGCCGCGGTCACCACCTGGGGTAGCGACCGTTTCATTAAACTCAATTGAGCTGTTGCCCTGGAAAGCGCCGATAAATTTGCCCAGCCCGTTCTTTTGCAAAGTCGCCGTTGCGCCCCCGGTAATTCCGCCCAGCTTATAGTGGGAAAACTGGTATAGGTGAAAATCCAACGACGTGGCCGTCAAATTGGTGACGCGGATTGACTCATTGATGTCCGAACTGCCGCTCCCGGCCGAACCACCCGTCAATGTATAGTCCACCTCAATGCTAAACTGAGTGTTGTGATAGGTGGAGAACAGGACGTTTGGGTTTGGGGTGGTGAAAGACAAGTTCCCGACCGTGTCGATGGTGGCCTGGGCGGTGTTGCCAACACGGTACCAAAACCATTGCTGGCTGAGCTGGTTCACCAAATCGACGGTCCAGTTGTTCATCCCGCCATGGTTCCCCACCGTCAGATCAACCGACGCCGAGGAATTCCCATTATTGAGCGTGACTACTTGCGCCTGTACGGCAAGCCCGCCCAGCACGAGGTTAACTAACAAGAGGCACTTCCCGACGGAAACGACAGTTCGGCACTTCATAAAATCAAGTCTTCAGGCTATTGGCTGCTAATGTCACGTCTTTCATAGCCAATTTCGAACTAAAAGTCAATGGTTTTTTTGCGCTATTTTATGGATGTTTTGTCTCGTTTTTTCCCTCTTTACCGTTTGGCCATAGTGTCGCCGCGAGGAAAACTCGCCTTTCCAGGTTAAATCCGCCCCAAAACGCCCCTGGCCCCCGTTCGCGGAGTCGAGAACCTCTAAACCGTTTGACAAGCGGTCCCAAATCTTTAATGTGAGTGCCGCTCTTAAATTAAAATTCCGAATTAAGCTATGGCCGCTAAAACTGTTGAAAAGAATTCCGAGAAATCGGTCGAAAAAAGCGCTGAAACCAAGGCTGCCGATCTGGCCAAAGCCTCTGCCGCTCGTGATCGCGAGCTGGAAGCCGCCATTTCCGCCATCACAAAGGCCTATGGGGAGGGCAGTATCATGCGCCTGGGGGACGCCCGTGCCCTTAAACAAATCGAAGTCATCCCTACCGGTGCGCTTTCCGTGGACCTGGCCCTCGGCGTGGGCGGCATCCCACGCGGCCGCGTGGTCGAGATCTTCGGCCCGGAATCCTCGGGCAAGACGACCCTGATGCTGCACGTCATTGCCAATGCCCAAAAAACCGGCGGCCTGGCCGCCTTCATCGACGCCGAGCACGCCCTGGACCCTGCCTATGCCAAGCGCCTCGGTGTGAATCTGGACGATTTGCTGGTTTCGCAGCCCGACAGCGGCGAAGAAGCCCTCTCAATTTGCGAGACTCTCGCCCGCTCCAATGCCCTGGATGTCATCGTGATTGATTCCGTCGCCGCGCTGGTGCCGAAAGCCGAGTTGGAGGGTGAGATGGGGATGGCCACCATGGGCATGCAGGCTCGCCTCATGAGCCAGGCCCTTCGCAAACTCACCGCATTGCTTGCCCGGGCCAAAACCACCTGTGTCTTCACCAACCAGATGCGCGAGAAGGTCGGCGTCATGTTCGGCAACCCTGAAACAACCCCAGGCGGCAAGGCCCTCAAATTCTACGCCAGCGTGCGCATCGATATTCGCCGTAAGGATACCCTTAAGGACGCCGCCGGCGTCGCGGTCGGCAACCATGTCAAAGTCAAGATCGTCAAAAACAAAGTCGCACCCCCGTTCGCCGAGGCCGAATTCGACATCATCTACAACCACGGCATCAACAAGGAAGGCAGCGTGCTGGACGTCGGCGTTGATTCCGGGGTCGTGGACAAAAAAGGCGCCTGGCTGCAATTCAATGGCGAGCTCATCGGCCAGGGCAAGGAAGCCGCCCAGAAAGCGCTGGCCGAAAGCCCTGAGCTGAGCCAGAAGATCGTCGATGCCATAATGGCCAAACGCAACGCCCCGCCCCCCGCCAAGGAATGACGGCGGGGGAAGCTCCAAATTCCAAACACCAAACTCCACAGAAACTCCAGGCTTCAACCTCAATTCAGATAGGCCAGCCAGGTTTTGGAGCTTGGATTTTGGGGCTTCTTTTGGTGTTTGGTTTTTGGAGTTTGGTGTTTCCCACCCGTCCCCCCCGTCACTCGTCCCCCGTCACTCTTTCCTAGGGTAAACACCCCATTCCCGCTGGCCTGCCGCAACTATTTACTTGCAGAAGTTCAAAAGCCGTGCTTAGATCCAGGTGTTAGTTTGAGAGGCCGTAGTGCCGTTATGCCATATAAGATATTGCATGAATAAGCTTCAACCGACGAGGGTGTCTTGAGTCGCCCTTTTCCTTCACGTTCTTCTTCTTCCGCTCCGTTCTTCAGGGTCAACGGGAAAATTCGTGCCCGCGAAGTCCGGATTATCGGTGTGGACGGCAACCAACTCGGCATCATGTCTCTCGGGGACGCCTTGACCATGGCCCGGACCAACAGCGTGGACCTGGTCGAAATCGCTCCCAACGCCGCTCCTCCCGTTTGCCGACTGGTCGATTACGGCAAGTTCCGCTATGAACAAGCCAAAAAGGACAAGGAATCCAAGAAACACCAGCACGCCAACAAGGTAAAAGAGGTCCAGTTAAGCCCTAAAATCGACCCGCACGATCTGGGCGTTAAAGCCGGCCACGCCATCGATTTCCTCTGCGAGGACATGAAGGTGAAGATCACCCTCAAATTCCGCGGCCGCGAGATGGCCCACACCGAAATCGGATTCCAGGTCGTCGAAAAATTCCTCACCGAGATCGCCCCATTCGGCCATCCGGATTTCGAGCCAAAATTGAATGGCCGCTCCATTAACCTGATGATTAGCCCGTTGCCGCGCAATAAAAGGGCCCGCCATCCCCACCAAATCGAAGCCGGCCATGCCACGGCTCCTCCTCAGCCCCGGTCGCAGTTCAACCATCAACCCGCCCCGGCGCCCATCGAGAGAGCCGCCCCACCCGAGCCCGTCTCCACGTCCGGCGCCTTTGCCAATAGCCCCTTCGCCGAGCTCGAGATCAAGCATTAGTGCCGGGCTTTTGTCTTCTCCACTCCTTTACCAACTCCGGCAGTTTACAATTGTCGCAAATTGAATTGGAGTGGTCGCAGAAATCCCGGACCATCTGAATTAGCCCCTGCTGCGCGGCCGCCCCCGGCAGCTCCCGGCGATTCGCTCCGCCCAGCAACCGCTGTCGAGCCAGCCGCAACACCGCGTTGTCCTCCGCCGCCGGCCAGGTGAAATACCGCTGCTCCAGACGCTGCTGTACGGCTTGGTTCTTCCCTTCGACTGCCCGCATCCACAGCCAGGGCAAGACCACATTCATAGCCAGCTCCGTCACCCGGTTTGAGCCCAGCAACGGCTGTTGTTTCTTCAGCCGAGTGGAACGCAGTGTCCAGTGCCAGCACCAGAACTCATCGCCCTGGACCTGCAACGCCTGTACCAGCGAGCCCAACAACGAGCTCTGCCGCAGCTCTCGCGCACACCATTGCTCCAGCCGGCCAGGTATGTCTCCCACGACCGTCCAGCCTGCCGCCAGGGCCAACCGTCGCTGCGGATGATTCGCCGGCCGCAGCCCGTGCAGATGCCAAACCGCCCGAGGCAGGATGTTCTCCAAAAACCCGTCACGCTCTCGCCACCACAGGTCCCAAACCTGGCGCAGATAGCCATCGGCACCCGTTTCCGTGCGGGTGATTTCCGCCGGCAACAGCCCGCTCAGGCCCAATAGCCGAGCCTGAATCATCAGCACTTGGCTGACCTCGTCCGGGTGGCGTGAAGCGTATCGAGTGCGTGGAGCTTGCTCCTGCTGTGGGATTGTCCCTGGCGTTTCGCGGTGGGTCTCCGCGCTCCACCACCTCGGACGCAGTTCCGCCAGGCGCTGCATTGGCCAGATGTTGTGTTTATAACCGAGCGCCCGAAACAATCCTTCCCACAACGCCTGGTCCCAGCCGGCCTGCCGCGCCCGGGCCTGGAACTGCGCCGCCTTGCTTCGCAACCGCACCGCGGCGGCCTGGTGCAGCAGTTCGAGCACCTCTGCCGCCGCCAAATTGCGCAACGGCGCGCAACATTTCCCGCGCAATTCCTCAGGCAAACCTTGCGTCGCCTCACCGCCCAACCACAAACTCAGTTCACCCAGTGGCGCATCCAGCCACTGCCGCAGCGGCAGCAACGGCGGCGCCCCGGCCGCCGGCCGCTCGTTCTCCCAGATGACATGCAGAATGACATTCCGAAACGCCGGGTTGCGGTCGTGCCCATGTGCCCGCCACCCGCTGGCCCGCAAATCCACCTCCACGTCGCCGCTCTGCACCGGTCCTTCCCCGACCTGCACCACGGCCGCCCGGAAATCCGGACCACCCTCCCGGCTAAGGAAACCCGGGTGCAGCACCTTGACCGGTTGTCCCTCGGCCGTGCGAAGCTCCTCCCGCAGCAACCGCTGGTGCTGCCAGATGGCTTGCACCAGCCGTTCGGGCGGCGAATCCTGGTCCTCGCGCAGGACCTGGACCGCGCCGCACCGCACGCGAAATTCCGCATAAAAGCTGTCCGGAATAGCAGACACCTTGCCGCTGGTTTTCTAATGATTGTGGCACGATGTCAAGCGAGTAGTCATAATACTAATCTTTCTCTTCCTTTCCCTTCCCATTGCCTTGACCAAAAACGAAGCGGACACCAGAGGGTTGTTTTCGGTAATATGGAAAGGGCGAAACTTTTGAACGATCCAGCAACGCGTTTGCCTGTAATTATGAGCATGAACTTGAAGCAACTCAACCCCGACCGACTCACTGATCACCGGACTGGCGCTCAATCGTCCTCGTCCTCCCCCTCCTCCTCGTTTTCCACGGGCACGAGAACGAGGACGACGATGAGGATTCTGTCTTCAATCATGGTTCTGTGCCTCACTGCTTTTTGTCGTGCCGCCGAGCCCGACGTGCGGCGCGACGCCGCCGTCATCGCCACCGAGCAAGTCCTGCCGTGCGTCGTCAACATCGCCACCGAGAGCGTCATCGAATACCACGAGTGGTACGATGACCTGCTGCGCGATTTTTATGGCTGGTCCCACGTCCCGGGCCGGCAGCAAAAATCCGTCAGCCTCGGCTCGGGAGTCATTATCGACGAGGACGGCTATGTGTTGACTAATTTTCATGTCGTCCACCGCGCCAACCGCATCCAGGTCAAGCTCTGGGATGGCCGCGAGTTTGATGCCGAGCCGCTGGTAGCCACTACGGGCAGCGACGTCGCGCTGCTGAAAATCAAATGCGCTCCAGGCACGAAGTTTAAAGCGATCAAGCTCGCCACGGACGATGATCTGCTGCTGGGCGAAACCGTGCTGGCGCTCGGCAATCCCTTCGGCCTGGGCGGTTCGGTAACCAAAGGCATTCTCAGCTCCAAAAACCGCCGTCCCTCGACCGGCAACGAACCGCTCGATGTACAGGATTGGCTGCAGACCGATGCGGCGATCAATCCCGGCAACAGCGGCGGGCCGCTGGTCAATCTCCGCGGCGAACTCATTGGCCTCAACGTCGCCGTCTATCGCGAACAGAGCGGCGAGCGCGGCCTGGGCGTCGGCTTTTCCATCCCCGTCAAGCAAGTCTCGGCGGCCCTTTCGCGCTTCTTTTCCCCGGAGGTGACCGCCTCGCTCTGGTTCGGCGCTCAACTCAAAGCCGGACCGGGTCCGTTGGTGGTTACGTCGGTGCAACCCCGCAGCCCCGCCGCCAGCGCCGAGCTGAAGGTCGGGGATGAACTCTTGGAGATCGACGGCCACAAAGCCCAAAGTCTGATCGGCTGCAACCGCCTCCTTAGTGCGGCCACCAATCGCCCCGCGGCCTTGGTGGTTAGTCGCGGCCGCGAGCGGGCGAATCTCACCGTCCATCTAAAGCCGCTGGGCGAGCTGATTCGTGAAAGACTTGGCCTCACCCTCCAGCCCGTCACGCCGCAGGAGGCCCAACACCTGGGCATCAGGTCGGGCGAATCGCTGTTTGTCGAAGCCGTCGAGCAGAACAGCCCGGCCGGCCGCGCCCATTTTCAGCGCGGCTGTCTGCTGACCGCTATTGATGGCCAGGCCACGGGCAACCTGCTGCCGGTAGCCGAAGTCTTGACCGCCAAGGAAAAGGACGAGACCGTCCGCCTGACTGCCGTCGTTCCTCCCCCGCCGGGCGCACGCCTGATCGCTTTCCCCCAGACCGTCGAAGTCCAGGTGCGGTAACCCTTGGTGCTCAAAGCTGCTCGATGCCAACCGGACAGATTGTCCTTTGATGAATTGCAGGGGTTGAGCAAGCTCTCGTACCTGAATGAATGTTACGGGCCCGGCTTTATTGACTGCCAACGACCTCGCGCTGGCTTACGGCCACCAGCAATTGCTCGAAGCGGTGGCACTCTCCGTCGGCCCGGGAGAGAAGGTTGGGCTGCTGGGCCGAAACGGGTGCGGCAAAACCAGCCTGTTGCGCATTTTGGCGGGCCATCAAAGCGCCGACGCCGGCGAAGTGGCGCGGCGCCGCGGATTGCGCATTGGCTATCTGCCGCAGGAGTTCGAGTTGGATGGCAGCCTCACGGTGCGGCAGAACATCGAGGAGGGCGCGGCGGACCTGATGGAGTGGTTGCGCCGCTATGAATCGGGCCAGGGCACGGACGCTGAACTGGCGGCTTTGCTGAACCAGATCGACAGCGCGGAAGGCTGGAAGTTGCAGGCGCGGATCAAGGCGACGGCGTCCGCGCTGGCCGCGCCGCCGCTCGATACCCTGGTGGGGCCGCTCTCGGGCGGCGAGAAGCGACGGGTAGCCCTCTGCCGCGCCCTGGCCGCCCAGCCGGATTTGCTCCTGCTGGACGAGCCCACGAATCATCTGGACGCAGAATCCATTCTGTGGCTGGAAGAGTTCCTCGGCGAGTTCCCCGGCGCGGTCATTTTTGTCACGCACGACCGCTATTTCCTTGACGTGATTGCGACGCGAATCATCGAGCTGGCCGATGGCCGGTGCTTTTCGCATCCGGGGAATTACACGGCCTACCTGGAATCCAAGGCCATCCGGCAGCAGATCGCCGAACAGGGCGAGCGGCGGCGGCAGCGGTTTCTGCGCGAGGAACTGGATTGGGTGCGCGCGGGGGTCCGGGCGCAACGGTCCAAACCGCGCCATCGCCTCGAATGCTTTTACCTGGTCAAAGGCTTGGAAGCGCCCCCCGAAGAACGGGAGATGGACTTGCTGATTCCACCGCCACCGGCGCTGGGGAACCACGCCATCCAGTTGGCTCACGCGGGAGCCAGGGTCGGCGAGGGCGACCGGCAGCGGTGGCTCTTTCGCGGGCTGACCCTCTCGCTCAAACCCGCGCAATGCACGGGTATCGTCGGCCGCAACGGCGTGGGCAAAACCACGCTCCTGCGCATTTGCCTCGGCGAACGTCCGCTCGACGAAGGCACGGTGAAAATCGGGAAGCGGGTGGTTTTCAATTACATTGACCAGTCGCGGATGCAGCTCCATGGGCTTGGCACAGTGTTGGAAGAAATATCGGACGGGAACGAGACGCTCTTGTTTGGCGAGCAACGGTTGAGCGCGCGGTCCTATCTGCGCCGGTTTCTGTTTTCCGACGAGCGTGTCAACGAGCCGGTCGCGCAGCTCTCGGGCGGGGAGCGCGCCCGGCTGATGCTGGCCAAAGTGCTCCGGCGCGGCGGCAATGTGCTCGTGCTGGATGAACCGACCAACGACTTGGATTTGGCCAGCCTGCGCATGTTGGAAGAAGCGCTGGCGGACTTCGACGGCACGGTGTTGGTGGTCAGCCATGATCGCTACTTCCTCGACCGCATCTGCGACCAGGTGCTCGCGTTCGAGGACACCGGCCTCATCGTGCAAACGGGCAACTATTCTTATTATCTCGAAAAGAAGAAAGAGCGGGATGCGCGCAAGCAGCCGGCCTGGGCCAGCCTCGCTCAAACCCCAACGCGAAAGCCGGAGACGAGCAACTTGGCGAAACCGGCACGCCCGCGGAAACTGAGTTTCAAAGAGCAGCGCGAACTCGAGGGGATGGAAGCGGCGATTCTAACCGCCGAAACCCGCGTGCAGGAACTGGAGAGTACGTTGAACGATCCTGAATTTCACGCGACGCGCTCACGCGAGGCCCACGGACTGCTGGCGGACTTGGAGGCGACGAAGGCGGAAGTGACCCGATTATACGAGCGATGGCAGGAATTGGGGTCTCGCTGAGCGGCAGCCGTCTCGGCTGCGAGTTGAAGCGGAATCTCGCCGCGCACGAGAAACAGTGGTTTTGAGGGCAAAGCGGGCACCGGGACGGTGTCCGGACTCGCAACCGAAACGACCGCGCTGCGCCCCGGCGTGTCATGTCTGTGGACACTTTTAGAGGACGGAGAGTTTCCTTAGGATTGCACCTCGGAAGATGTGAAGGATTACGGTTATCGCACGCAGGAAAAGCTAGAAAGCCTTGGGCGATAATTTAAACGGATCTCGCCATCCTCAATGTTTTGGGCTAACCGAAGGAGATGAATACACGCAAACTATCACGACGCGACGCCCTGGCGCGAACGGGGCTGTCGGTGGCGGCGGCTGTTTTGGGCCAAAAACTTGGAGTCGTATCGGTGTTGGCAAACTCGGCCCCCCCGGGGACTGACCGTCCATTTCGTTATTGCCTGAACATGGCCACCATTCGCGGTCACAAACTTGGGATCGTCAAAGAAATCGAAGTTGCAGCTCAAGCCGGCTATGACGCCATTGAGCCGTGGGTCGATTCCATTGGAGACTACGTCAAAAATGGCGGAGCCCTGATGGATTTGAAAAAGAGGATCAGCGATTCCGGGCTAACGGTCGAGGGTGCCATCGGTTTCCCGGAATGGATTGTTGACGATGAGGCTCGACGCGCCAAGGGTATGGAACGTGCCAGGCACGAAATGGATATGGTGGCGCAAATCGGTGGCAAACGGTTCGCCGCCCCTCCCGCAGGCGCAACCGATTTGCCGAAGCTGGACCTGGTGAAGGCCGCGGAACGATACCGGGCGTTGCTGGAGGCGGGGCAGCAGCTCGGGGTGGTGCCACAGCTCGAACTATGGGGGTTCTCGAAAAACCTCAACCGGCTGGGCGAGTGTGTCGGCGTAGCCATGGAAACCGGACATCGCAATGCCTGTGTGCTGGCCGATGTGTTTCATCTTTACAAGGGCGGCTCTGATTTCCATGGAATGCGCCTGCTTGGCGCTGATGCCATCCAGGTTTTGCACATGAACGATTTCCCGGCCGACCCGCCGCGTGAAAAGATTGACGATAGCTACCGGGTCTATCCCGGAGACGGGACGGCGCCGCTGACGGACATCTTGCGCACGTTGCTCAGCACGGGCGGTCAGAAGGTCCTGTCGCTGGAATTGTTCAATCGCAAGTATTGGTCGGAGGACGCTCTGGCGGTTGCCAGGACTGGTCTAGCCAAAATGAAGGCAGTAGCGGAGAAAGCGCGGAGTTAAGGGTTCAGTGCAGCCGGCCCCAGCTCAGCCCGCGGTAATGCTGCATTCGCTTGCATTTTGTTGCCGGCGCGGATAGCCTCGCTCTTGTTGCTGGAAGGCTTGATTCTAGCGGGTTTTTGCGACTTTTAAAAGCTTTAGGGCCAGAGTAGCTCAGGGGTAGAGCAGAGGACTCATAAGCCTTTGGTCGGGGGTTCAAATCCCTCCTCTGGCACCATTCAAGAACAGCTCAAATACCCCTATAAATACGGGTTAAACTCGCTTTTCGCCTTCTCCGTCTCAATAGAAAGGAATCTAATGGAAAGAGGGGGAAAAGAGGTTTTTTGGCAACCGTTGGCAACCGGCAATCTAGAGGCAGGGGGATTTAGCCTCCTGGGGTCTCTCAAGCGCTCTGAAGCTGAACCACGAAGCCTGACAGGGGCATAAAAGAGGGGCCGGGACTCAGGATTCTGCGACTCAGAATGGCTATTTCTCACCTTTGCCAGCAAAGCCGCGAACGATTTCGTTGATTTGGTTGACTTGGGGAATTTCGTTCTCCCCCTTAAGATATCCGCTGGGCTGTGGGCTAAAGATCGCCTGCGTCGCCTGCAAGAGGACAGCGCTTTTGACCTCCGGCTGCTCAGTGCTGCTCACAAAAGTTTGAAACGTCATCAGGGCGGTTTGCCGGTGTCTATTTACTACTTGGTTGTGAAGCATCGCCGAAAAATTCCTGAGGCAAAAAACCAACGCTGTCAACAGGACGGTAACCGTTATTAAGCGAGGCAGCATCGTTCTGATAATCGCTGCGTAGTCGGGTTGAGTTGCCGCAGACGATGGAGCAGCGGGAGGGGTGACAGGCTGACTCCCCATGAGTGGCGCGGCAGTGAAATTTTCCAAATACTTATAAGTGCCCACTCCGACTACCACTGCCGCGCCCAGCCAAATAATCGAGAAGAGAACATACCAATTTGCAAGCTTCTTAAAATGGCTAGCCTGTTTGGTTACCACAATTTGTCGTCCGGTGTCCTGCACCTGCGCCAACACGCCGTTTGCCGACTGCAAGATGGAGCCTAATTCCTTTTGGGTGGCGAGAGCGAGTTGCATGACCTCCTGCTGGTCAGTCTGAATCTGCTTCTTAACATCAGCGACTTCCCCACGAAAGCCGACAAGGATTTCGCCAGGGCCTCCGCCAGCGCTCTCAAATACCAGGTGCGCGACAAGCTTGGAGTAGCAATCACGCCATTCTGAGTCCAAATGTTCGAGGTTTTGATTCCTTGCCAGCTCAGGCGACGTAGCACCTTTTGCAGAAAACGTTTTGATTCTTTCCAAGTATTGTTTAAGCCTTCCCATTGGGGCGAAGGCTTCCAGTATCACTTCTATGGGAACGTGGTTCCAAGGTGTTGCTTGGACCTGCGCGAAGAAGCTCTGAATCTGTTCGAAGACGCCTTGCCCTGCAACGAAATCAAAGTCCGTTCCTTTGCGAATAAGAGTGTTTGGTTCATAGGCGGCGATTTGCTGGGCAAGTTTAATAAACGTCTCCCTGCTTTCCTTGTCATTATCTGGTGCTTGCATATCTGAAGCCATGATGGACCTCGCGCCCTTTTTGGGCAACAGATTCCCGTCCGTCATCGAAACGGGAGACCAGACGAAAAAGCTGACTTGCGTTCAGCGGCAGCGGGCGCATAGTCGCTGCATGATTCCGAAAGGGTTTGACGACATCATTAAAGAGGACATCGAGGCGCTCGTGACGAGCGCTGTCTGCGAAAAGCGCGACACGGAATATAAACAACAATTGCCGGGGGGAACGGAAAAGGACACCAAGGACTTTTTGGCAGATGTGTCTTCATTCGCGAATGCGAGCGGCGGAGATTTAATCTACGGAGTTCGGGACAAACGAGACGAGAAAGGGCAGCCCACCGGCATCCCCGAGGCTGCTGACGGCTTGACTGAACCCAACCCAGTAGCGCAGGAAACAAGGCTTGTTAGCATGTTGCGCGCCGGTATCGACCCGCGCATCCCGGGCCTCCGCATCAAGCACATCGATGGATTCGCTTCCGGTCCAGTAATTATTATCCGAGTTCCCAAAAGCTGGGAGTCTCCGCACATGGTCAGGCTGGGAGGATTGGATGCGCCAACACGCTTTTTCTCCCGGACCAGCGCAGGGAGGCACCAGTTAGATGTGCGCGAAATCCGAGCGGCCTTTCTGGCTTCGGAGAGCCTTGGCGACAGAATTAGTGCATTCAGGTCGGAACGAGTGGGTAAAATCCTCGCCGGTGAAACTCCCGTTCCGCTTGAATCGTCCCCGAAGGTTGTACTGCACTTGCTACCTGTCCGAGCCTTTTCTAACGCAGGGGTTGTGGACCTGAAAGGGCTATACGGCGACTCATCCAATTGGGGGCTGAGACCGATGGGCCAATTGAGCCGATATGCACAGCCTCGGTTTAATTTCAATGGACTTTTATATTCCGGCACCAGCCCCCAATCTTCGCATGACGACAGCTACGTCCAGCTTTTCCGAAGTGGGACAGTTGAAGCAGTTTTTAGATGGTCGCCTATCGAGAGCGTGCTACTTGGTAGCGTATTAGAGGGCCATCTCATTGAGGCTATCCCTAGATACATTGACGTCCAAAAGCAACTTGGCGTCGGACCCCCATTGTTTGTCGCCATAACTATCGTTTCAGCCAAAGGGTTTGGGTTGGAGGCAGTGGCATACGGCGCAAGAATTCTGTCGTTCCAAAGAAGCGCAATGGACGAAGACGCGTTATTAGCACCTGAAATGCTGGTGGAAGAAAGTGGGGTGAACATCGGTAGATTACTGCGTCCCTCCTTAGACACAATTTGGCAGGCGTGGGGTCATCCCGGAAGTCAAGGTTACGATGAACATGGCGATTGGGAAGGATACAATAAACTTTTAAGGCGATAAAATTAGCGCTGCCCGGCAGCAATCCGAGCAGCGCCAACCCAAACCCGGATTTATCGCGGACGCCGGGACGCTATGAGGGCTAACTACCCCGCCGCTTTGCGGAGAAGGTCATTGGGTCTTGATGAGCAGGCCCGCATTGTCGGTCATCGAGCCAGCGGCCCCACCCTGGTTGCCGACACCGGTTCCGAAGAGGACCGCGGCAGACAGGTAAAGGTCGCCGCTCCCGGCTTCCTGCCAACTGATGCCGCAGAGTTCCAGGCCGCTGCCTTCATCGCGCAGTGAGTCGAACTTCATCACCTCACGCAAGCCCAACGCTTTGGCAGTCTGCGTCATGTCTCGAATCTTGCGCACGCTCACGGCGGCAAGGCGATGGTCACCGGCAATCCCGCCGATGTTTCCCCCGGCGTTGACGATGTCAGGGTATTCACGAATCCACGAAAAGCCCGCGACGTTTTTCCAGCGGCGATAGCCTTGGTCACCATTTAGCTGGCCGTAGAACAATTCAGACCGAACGCGATCATCTGCGCCCAGAGCCCGGGCAAGCGCAGAGCCGATAAAGGCCCATCTGGTTTTGTTCACCATTTTCTGCGCGTTGCATTGGTTGCGCGTTCCCTCCCACGAATCGATGTCCGAGAGCAGCGGCGGCATGACGATGGAATTGCTGACCGAACTGCCTGCCGACGCTAGCACGTTGTCGATGACGTATTTCCCGAGAGTGTAGCCAATTTCGGAGACTCCGGCCTTGTAGAGTGGCACCCCCTTCGTGGCCAAGCCGGTCAGGAAGCCAATTTTCACTGGAACGTGCCTCAGTTGGTTGAGCGTAACCGGAACGTCCTCAATCAAAGTTATCACGTCCTGCGCTCCACCATAAAAACCGTGGCCCGGGCCTGGCGTGTTATCGTATGCCTGAGTGGTCGGCACGTGCGAGATATGGGCAGTGATGCGGTCTCCAAGAACGGCGGTGTCAGACGTGAAGTCCTGCGCGAACCCGGCAGGCCCGAACAACTCCGGGGTGCCGACTTTGAACGCTTCCAGAATGTCCTTGAGGATTTCCGGCACCGACAGGGTGACGACGCAGAGGCGTGCGCGTGGTTGGTTGAGAGTGCAGCCGGTCAGCGTCAAGAGCAGAACGGCCGTGAGCCAGTTGTCAGACGCGAAGATAACGGCTGCGAGCGCTAGAGCGCTCAAAGCGATACAGAGTTGAATCTTTTTCATGGTGTTGTCCTCCGGGTTACAGTTGCACGATGCCTTCCAAAATCTGGCTCGGCTTTCCCCAGTTGCCGACAGCAGGCAATCTCCGTTCGATGGTGTTGAGGCTCGCAACCGTGGCAGCCGCTCTCCACAAAAGGCCAGGTCGATAGGCTAGACCGAACCCGTCGCACATGGTCTGGTCATGTTCCTCCTGCTCGCGCATGAATTGCTCGACCACCCTTTCAAAGCGTTCCAATATTGGTTTTACGAGAGGGATCACCTCTTCGTGCGTCGTCTTGACGAGCATCGCAATCAGCCCGTGTCGTTTCATAGCGAAGCTATGAACTACCGCCTCCCTGGATTCGAGGACCACGGACGAAACGTCTTCACCGGCCTGCATCTTGGCGTGCAGTTCATCACGCTGCTGATTGATGTAATCGGACACCTTGGTGACCCCGTAGCGTTCGCAGGTCTTCGTGACAGCCACCATCTTTGCCTCGATAGCGCGCAGTTGGTCAAGCACTTCGGGCGCGGCCAGAACTTCGGCAGAGTTCCACACGATAGCTTCGATGGTCTGCGGGGTTATGGGGACCGCCTTTCCGTCGATTGGCAAATTGCGACGCTGAGCAGGAGTCCCACGCAACGCATTGTAAAATGCCGCAGTCTGTGGGCATGGGTCGAATTGAGTTTTTGCTTGCGCCACATCCAGCGCCGTCACCAGCGGCGTTTCCGCTGGGCCATTGAGTTTTTCAAGTTCACTCATACTACAATCTAATCCATAAGTTTAGACACATCTAAAAAGTTAACCTTCATTATGCCCAGGACGCTAGGAAGCCTTATAGGCCAGGCGTTTTTGTGCTCGGGATATTAACATCGCGCAGGCGGGCGAGGACTCCACGGGCGCGATTGAGCCCGACGGACACGCAGGGCTCGCTGACACCAAGCCGCGCCGCCAAATACTTTTGTTTCGGGCGTTTGATCTCACGCTCCTGGCGCAGGAGATGCTGAATCTGCATCACGCGAGCGCCGATGCTTTCCTTTTTTGGCAAACCTTCGTTCAATACGTCCATGACGTGAAGGATGGTCGCCTCGACAATCGCCTGCGGGTCTTGCGAGGGTTCGGGAGCTTGGCGCGGCAGCAGAACCTTTTCGCCGCAGCGGCAAAGCAAGAAAGTTGGTCGCTGGTCGCTCACTCGGTCAGGTTTCTTTTCAAACCGCGCAACCTCACGGCTTCTTTCCCATCCTCTCCCACTCGTCTAACTTTCCTTGCAGCGTAACTTTCACTTGCTCAATCTGTCTAATGACTTCCTCATTAATCTGAATCTCAGTCTTGCCTTTCAGTGTCGGCGGGAACTCCTGCGCCATGCGCTCTAGCTCGCCGAAGAAACAGTTGGCCACTAGGTTCTGGATAAACCGCTGAGCATCGGCGAACGAGACGACCTCACGGCGCTTGGCGGCATTCTCCATCTCCATCCGTTCTGCCTGCAATTGGAGGATGCGCAGCCGCTCTTTGGCGATTCGCTTCCGAATCTCTGGCGGCAAACTCCCCTCGCGGCCAATTGCTGCCAGGTGTTCGATCCAGCCGTCAACATCAGATAGCAGTGGGCCTTTTTTGGTCTTGATGTGATGCGCGATAAGTTGGCGGCTGACTCCGAGAATCGACGCCAGCTTGCTTTGAGTCATTTTGGTTTTGGTCATAAAGGTGTTATGTAAAGTAAGAGCCGAGAAGGTATGTCGTGAACTCAACGCAACGCTGAGTGCCTAGCCGGGTTTGTTCTGGCCAAGGAGACTTCCTAGTCCTTTTATACGGGGAGGAGCGGTGAGGCTGCCTGCCTTGCCTCCTGGCTTAGGCTCAGAAGCGTTGGAACGTAACAGACCCAGCTTTCTGCTTAAGCAGCGCACCAACGCGCCACAAACGACTTGCGCAGGATGAATCATGACGCTGCCTTTCGCTGCGCGAGCAGAAGCTCTGCTGCTTGCTCCCGAGTCAAAGGCTTTACGCAGTCCTCGGTAACCCACCAGAGCGGCTTGCCTGCTGGCGTCGTCAACCAGACCACGTTGCAGCCGACCGAAGACCGTTGGAGCAGACCGCCCATCCAGAGCAACGCCGCGCCGTCAGGAGTTTGAACTGAGTAGTAGTGGACCATAACAGTTTTAGGCTTTGCTCTTTTTTCCAGTCTCAGTAGTCTCATCCCTATAAGGGATATGAGACTTACTGGTATCAGAAGTCTCAGAAGCGGCATTTGAGACTTTTGATACCGACCATTTTTCCTTCTTGTCCTTCGCTATAAGCCCGGCCTTTTTAGCCTGCGCAAACAGCCGGAAGAAAGTCGGTCGCGTGATGCCGTCTTGCTCTGCGCACTGGCGCTGCCATTCGTTAGTCGTCAACTTCCGCTTGCCCAGACAGTCCATGATCATGCGCAGGGTGAACGTTGCGGCCCTTCCGCCTTTGGCCTGCTTCAATCTGACGGGATCAAGCTGGTCATCCCTGCGCATCATCGGATGTTCCCAGCGGACAACGAACGGTTCGACCGCCTTGCAGTTGCGAAGCGTCGCGTCCACGGTGAACGCTCCCTCCGTCTCATGCCGCGTGAAGGTCAAGATGGCGTCCGGGTCGCGGGCGAACACACCGGAGCCGGAAATCCGGTCGATGGATTCCTTGCCCGCCGCGTTGCCCTTGGCGAAGTGGGCCGCGAACGCGTTGGCCGACCCGGTCTGCTGCGCCAGCAGTTCAAACTGGTTTAAGAGTAGGGCGATGTCCTTTGCGCTGTTTTCATCCGCGTCGCCATACAAGCGATAAATGGGGTCGACGATGAGCAGCCCGAGGTGCTGTCCTTTCAACTCGGCGCCGATGCGCGGCAGGAAGTCGAGGTAACCTGTCGCGTGCCCGCGCAGATTCCAGACGCGCAACCAGCCGGGCTCGATTGTGATTCCCTTCGCGTGCGCGACGGCCCGCAATCGGCTGTGCAAGCTCCACTCTGGCAGTTCAAGATTGATCAGGCAGACTTTGGTGCGAGCGGTGCTGAAACCAAGCCATGGCTCACCGTGCGAAACGGAAAGCGCCAGGTCGAGCAGGGTCCACGTTTTGAACGTCTTTGACCCACCGCCGAGGGCGAGCTTGCACCCGCGATGCAACACTCCATGAATCACCTGCGGAGGTTGCGGCATCTCAGCAGCGGCGAACTCGGCGGCGTCAACGACCTTCGGCAGGCCACCCCGGTCCGCTATCTCCTGCTGCTCTTTCCGATACCTTTCCTGCCCGTCTTTGATCTCTCGCACGCGGCGCGCTATCTCCTCAGGGGATTCCGGCGGCATTGCGGTCTTGCGTGGTGGTGGCGGAACTGCGCTCATGCGGCCCTTCGTTGCGCCCGACCGCGCAGTGAATCCACCACGTTGGCTATCTGCTCTAGCAACTCCTCGCAGCGGCCAAAACCTTCTGCCTCCGCGTGGTGACAGACGCGGCGCAGAGCCCGCAATGCGAGGCGCAAATTTTTCTCTGTGAAGCCGCAAGCGGCCACGCCCCGGCCAGCGGGATAAGATTTCCCATCGCGCCCGGTTCGCCTGCTGGTCGTTGGCACGGTCTTGGCCCGTATGTGTCTGTATGCAGTGGGCAAGCTGATTCCGTGCTTTTGGCAAAGCTCTACCGCCTGCCTAGTGCTCGGCAGGAGATAAACGCCCTTCTCTAGCTGTGACCTCAGCTCCTGGACGCGGGTCGCGCTGTTTACATTCTGTGTCAGTGCTGAGCAGTGGGGCACTGATACAGAACTTGCAATGGCAGGATTTCTTTCTAGATTTTTAGCGGGTG
>DATMQA010000058.1:0-36020 GCA_035566895.1 Binatia bacterium | reverse complement strand
TGCTTTTTGCTGGGTGTAAAGCTGGATTCGCGGTAGCCCCTCCCCGCATTTGGAAAAACCTGCCGCTTGGACGATTTTTTTTGGCGAAGTCGGCTAACGCGGCCACTCGCCCGACCCCTTATGAAATATCCGGGTTAGGGGGCCCCGTTAGGGGTGGCCTGTTTGTAGAACCGCGGACCTTTTTCAACCCTTTTTGTTTTTTCAGCGCCGCGGCGATTCGGCTACCAGGCTAATCGGAGATCCCGTCGCCGCGGCGCTGAAAAAACAAAAAGAAGGGGGGTTGGTGGCGGTTCAACTATAAACAGGCCACCCCTACGGGGTTTGCCCGGACCGCAACAGGTTTGCTGATTCAGGTCTTTGGAAGGTCTGGGTAATAGCAAGTCCGGTCGAGGAGAGGGACAGCGAAGAAGCTCGGACCAACCGATCAGGACTGGGGTGCCAGTTTCCGGGGGTGGCCAATGCTGGAAATTTGGTGTAAGCTGTTCATCATAAGAAGCCTGACCATGCGCTTGGCGCTGTTCAATATACGAAGGGATGGTTCGTTGAATAATAGTTGGGCTGCGGCACGTGTATGAAAAAGTGCTCCTATTGCGGCACACTGAACGACGACGCGCTGTCGATCTGCTCGGAATGCGGCACCGCTTTGCCGAGCGAGCGTTTTG
This sequence comes from Binatia bacterium, assembly GCA_035566895.1. Taxonomy (GTDB): domain Bacteria; phylum Verrucomicrobiota; class Verrucomicrobiia; order Limisphaerales; family UBA8199; genus DATMQA01. Next base: position 35,358 of record DATMQA010000058.1, on the reverse strand, counting down.
AAGCCAAACCTCCACGCGTTCTCACTCCCATCGAACTACGAACCCGCAGGGGAGCATTGCGCGATGGGATCCTCTGGCTCGTTCTCAGTCTCGGCGTTTTGGCAATTGGTTGGCTCTATCCAGCTTGGTTCTTCGGACGCGATCCGATCATGAGGCATGACCCCGATCCGAGGGTCGGTCCTGCGGTCCTGATTGGCTTGGCCACGAGCTTCACCTTTGCTGTTTTGGCGGTTAGAAGCTTTCGTCACATGGGTGGTTCGCAATCGGCCTCCGCATCAAAATGAAACAGCCCAACGAGGTCACCGCACCGGATGCCGCGAGTCCGTTCTGTTGGCATGCTGGCCGTCAGTGGCGCGGCCCCGGTGAGTTTTTTCGTTAGCGAACAACGGTTATGGACCGTATTTCAATATTGCCCGGAGGGTGCAAAAGCCTGAGCGACACGGTTCGCGTCATCGGAGTCGATGGCCGCCAGTTGCCACTGATGACCATTGCGGAGGCGCAGACGCTGGCGGCACAGCAGCGCGCCGAGCTGATTCACATCGCCACAGGCCGCGAGCGCATCTTCAGGCTCGCCGACGAGGCGCTTCATGCTAAGCTTCGCCGCAAGCAGCGATGACCACGCAAGCCGCTATCCGACTGCGGGCAAGGCCGCGACTGCGGTGCTGTTGACAGTGGGACGCCATTTCCGCGGCCTGCCTGAGCCGGGGCGCTAGGCCGTGAGCGCGTATGGAATTATCCGTCATCATTGTTGGGATACTAGTGCTGGGTGTGGTTTTTGTTGCGCTCGCAATCCTTCTGACTCGTGGCGGACCACGTGGAAGCAAGTCGAGTCGATCGGCAGGGTCTGGTGAATCGGGAGCGTCTGGTGATTCAGGTGGCTTTTGGGCTTGGTTTGACGGGACCACCGGAGATCCTGATTCGTCTCATCATGCAGCGCACCACGACGCGTCGCATCACGGGACCGGCGACGGTGGTAGTTCACACCACGGAGGTTTTGATGGTGGGGATTCCGGTGGGGGACATCACTGATTTTATGACCCAAGTATTTCGTCGGCCTATCAAATCGCTGCAGCCAACGCGGGATGGTCGTCCGAATTGGCAACCAGGAGATGATTTTGAATGAACGAGAGCGAAAAAAAGACTAAAAACGAGCGCGCGGCCGCACGCCGTTCATGTGAGCCTGCGCATTCGGACGGTTCGATGCGTTTCTTCCGCATGCAGCAACTGTGGGAATTGGCCGAGGGCCTCCCACGGAAACAGGTTCGTTTGACTGAACTCGCCGGCTTTGACGAAGTCCACTGGTTCGGTGGCGGCATGAACGTTCAACCGACTTGCCGTGCCATCGCGCACCACGCGCGAGACATATACGAGGCTGATTTGAATTACCCCATCATTCTTTCGCCGACCGGGGAGGTGCTGGACGGATGGCACCGCATCTGTAAAGCGTTTCTGCAAGGAATTGAAGAGTTGGATTCGGTTCAGTTGACCCGGATGCCTGAATATCGCTGGCGAGTTCTCCCAACTGGTGAGGAGGTTGAGATTTTGGAGAAGGTCAACGAATAGCCATGAAGTCGCCGAACTTTTTCCGTGCAGCGAATGGCGGCGGGGTGTGCAGCGAGATGCACAGTTGACGAGGTGTCGAGTGAATTAGAGCATTGAGACTGTCAATGGAAGCCAAACTACTTTCGGCATAAACTTATGAAAGCTGAACGGAGCAACACCATCTCTTCGCGCTGGCCGGTCGCGAAGCTCGCCCTGCATCACACGAGAAGGGCGCGTCTAGCGGGCCTTTGCCTCGGCCTGGCCCTTGGTGCCCGCGCGTCGGCCACCGTCACCACCGTCATCAATACTTATCCGGACTGGGACGGAAGCGTCACCGAGAGTTATCTCAAGGTGGCGCAGAGCTTTCTGGCCCCGGCGGACAGCACACTGGCGAGCTGGAAACTCACCCTCGCGCCCATTGCCGTGCCGACCAACGTGCTGTTCACAATCGTGCCTTGGAACTCCACCTCCGGCCCAAGCAGTGGTCCCCTGTTCTCCCGGCAGGTGAGCTGGCCGGCCCTGGGCGGGGATATTCTGGTGGATAACATCAGCCTGACCCTCACGCCGGGCTCTCGTTATGCTGCCGTCGTGGACCTGGAAGGCTATAGCGGCAAGAGCGTCGATTTCCAGTTCAACCAGAACAGCTATGCCCAGGGGAACGCCTCCTGGTTTGGTGGAGTCAATCCTGGCTGGCTATACCTGAATTCCCCCTATAACACCACCTTCCAGGCCGAGTTCTCTGTCGTTCCCGAGCCGGCAAACCTTCTTGGTCTGGGCCTGGCAGGCGCCGCCCTCCTGCGACCACGGCTTTACAGCGTCGTGCCAGCGAGGAAGGGCTGGTTTGATTCGAGGTTGAGGATGTTCTGGACTGTGATGCGCGCAATTTCAGACAGGCCTTCCCGCGTAAGGAATCCCTGATGCGAAGTAATCAGCACGTTGGGAAAGGTCAGCAAACGCGAAAGCACATCATCCAAAAGCACCTGGCCGGAGAGGTCTTCGAAGAAAATGCCTTCTTCCTCCTCATAGACATCGAGGGCGACGCCGCCGAGCCGGCCCGATTTGAGGGCGTGGAGCAGGGCCGCGGTGTCGATGAGTTTGCCGCGGCTGGTGTTGATGACGATGGCGCCTGGTTTGAGGCGGGCCAGGGTCTCGGCATTGAGCAGGTGGACGGTCTCCGGCAGCAGCGGGAGGTGTAGGGAAAGGATGTCGCTGGCGGCCAGCAGGCTGGGCAAATCGGTGTAGCGCACGCCGAACCGGGCCGCCCAATCCGGCGCCGGGAACGGGTCGTAAGCCAGCACGGTCGTTTCAAAGCCGCGAAAGATTTGGGCCGCGATGCGGCCAATCCGGCCGGTGCCGATGATGCCAACGGTCTTGGCATAGAGCTCCTCACCGACGAGGCCGTTGAGGGAGAAGTTCAATTCGCGCACGCGGTTGTAGGCGCGGTGGATCTTGCGGTTCAAGGTCAGCAACAACGCGAGGGCGTATTCGGCCACGGCGTGGGGCGAATAAGCGGGAACGCGGACGACGGGCAAGGCGAGTTGTTTGGCGGCCGCGAGATCGACGTTGTTGTAACCGGCGCAACGCAACGCGAGCAGGCGCACGCCGGAAGCGGCCAACAGCTCGAGGCAAGGACGGTCCACGTGGTCGTTGACGAAAACGCAGACGGCGGCTGCGCCCTGGGCGGAGGGGGCGGTGTCCGCGCTCAAGCGGAACTCGTGGAACCGCCAGCGCAGGCCCTGGCTACCGCTGGCAGCGGGGAGGAATTCCCGGTCGTACCGGCGGGTATCAAAGACGGCGACTTCGGTCATGGGAAGGATGAAGAGGAGGGGGTTGAACAGGAGGAAACGGAGGGAACGGAGGGGAGGGATTTTGGATTTTTGAATTTTGATTTTCGATTGGATCGGAAGGTAAAGGTTGAGGCGCCGTCGCCGATTTCTAATCGGCTGGTCTCCCAACGACGGGCGTCTCTTCGGGTTGCGGACGGCTGGCAGGTTGAAAACCTGCGATACAGCAGATTGGAAATCTGCGCTACTTTCATTAATGGTTACGGGGTTTGGGCATCGGCCCAGCGGATGGCGAACCTGACTAAATCGGCGCCGGTTTTTAACTCCATTTTCTTTTTCATGTTGGCCCGGTGAACTTCCACCGTTTTGACGCTCAGGTGAAGGTGTTCGGCAATTGCCCGGGTGCCCTGGCCCCGGCCGATGAGCTGGAAGACTTCGAATTCGCGGTCCGAAAGGTTTTCGACCGGGGAATGCGCGGGGGCGGTCCGGTGGCCGGAAAAGACTTCGAGGATTTTGGCGGAGAGTTTTTCGCTGACGTAGATCCGGCCGCTCAAGACGGTGCGGATGGCCTGCATCAGTTTCAGGCCGCCTTCCTGCTTCATGATGTAGCCGCGGCCGCCGGCGCGCAGGACGCGTTCGGCATAGAGGGTCTCGTGGTGCATGGAGACCACGAGGAGGGGGAGTCCCGGGTGCAAGGTGTGGATGTCTTTGATGAGTTCGAGGCCGCTTTTGTCGGGCAGGGAAATGTCCACGATGACCAGGTCGGGTTTGTCGGCGGCGATGGCGGCGATGGCCTGGCCGGCATTATCCGCCTGGGCGCAGGCGCAGAGGTCGGATTCGTTATCGAGCAACTGGGCCAGGCCCTCGCGCATCATGGGGTGGTCATCGACGATGAGGATTCGTTTTTTGGTGACGGCGGCGGTTTTTTTCATGGTCATTAGATGGCAGTGTCGTTCGTAATCCCGGTCGTAATCTTAATCCTAATCTTAATCGTAATCCTTCCCCTTCCCGGCGAACCAGGTTGCAATCGCAGTCAGGATTGGGAGCGAGAAGGAGCACGATTAACGAAAAAATTTAGATTGCGATTAAGATTACGATTAAGATTACGATTGCGTACTGGCCGGAACGGTGCAGACGACAATGGTCCCGCCGGCGGGATTCTTTTGGAGGGCGAGGGAGCCACCGATGAGCCCGGCCCGATACTGCATGATATGGAGGCCCATGCCGGGCTGTTTGGGCGGGGTTTTGGGGAAACCGCGGCCGTTATCGGTGATGCTCAAGCGGGTGCGCCCGCGGGCCGACTCAAGCCGAATGACGACTTCGGCGGCCTGGCCATGTTTGATGGCGTTGGAAACCGCTTCCTGGGCGATGCGATAGAGATGGGTCGCCACGGCCGGGCCGCGGATCTCGACCGGGCGCGGGCACTCGACGCGGCAAGCGAGCCCGAACATTTTCTCGGTGTTGGCCGCCAGCTCCTGCAAGGCGGAAGTGAGGCCCTCGGATTCGAGGGTGACCGGCGAGAGGCCGCGGGCCAGGGCGCGGGTTTGGGCGATAGCGTCGCGCACGTGGCGGGCGATATCGCCGACGCGGGCGGCGGCGGTGGAGGATTTGGGGGCGAGTTTTTGCTGGAGCACCTGGCTCATGAGCTCGATGCCGGCGAGGTGCTGGCACAAGCCGTCATGGAGGTCCTGGCCCAGGCGCAAGCGCTCGCGGTCGCTGATTTCGAGGATCTCTTTCTCGAGGCGTTTGCGTTCGGTGATGTCCCGAAAAATAACCAGCCAATGGGAGTTTTTGCCGGTCTTGTCTTTGACGGGGCCGACGCGCCATTCGCCCCAGCGCTCACCTTCAGCGGCCTGGTAGGTGGAAATCTCGTCGAGGGAGCTGGCGCCTTTGGGGAGGCCGGCGCGGAGGCGTTGGGAAACGGTGTGCAAACCGGCCAACGAGCTGAGGGGCCGGCCAACGACTTTGTCCTGGGCGTACCCGGAGGCCTGGGCGAAGGCGGGGTTGATATAGACAATGCGCGGGTCGGGCAAATCGCCATCGGTGATCAGGACGGCGCTGAAGCCTTGTTCGATGACGCTGCGGACGAGGCGGACCTGGTCTTCGGCCTCGGCGAGGCGGCGTTCGTTTTCGAGCTGGGCCAGGGCGCGTTTGACGACGGCGGGGACGAACTGGAGAAAATCGACGTCTTTGACGAGGTAATCGCGGGCGCCGCGTTTCATCATCTCGACGGCGGCGCGCTCATCGCCCTGGCCGGTGATGATGATGAACGGGGGGCAATGGCTGGTTTGGGAGAGGCGATCGACGAGGTCCTTGCCTTCGATGTCCTGGAGTTTCAAATCCAGCAACATGAGGGCGGCGCGGTGACGCTCGAGCCACTCGAGGGCGTCCTGGCCGGAGCCGGCGTGGGCGGTGGAAAAGCCTTCGCGCTGCAACGCCTTTTCGATGAGGCGCACCAGGCCGCGGTCGTCATCGACGACGAGGATGGGTTGCTGGGCGGCGTTGGGTGGCATGGGGGGCTAAGCCTTCCCATTGATCTCGGGGACTTCGACGAGGGAGATGTAGAGGCCGAGGCTTTTGATGGCTTCGGCGAACTTGTCGTAATCGACGGGTTTGACGATGTAGCTGGCGCAGCCCATGGCGTGACAACGCTCGACCTCGCGCGGGTCGTCGGTGGTGGTGAGCATGATGACGGGGACCTTGCGGAGTTCGGGGTCTTCTTTGAGCTGGCGCAGGACTTCGATGCCATCGACCTGGGGCATGCGGATATCCAACAGCAACAGGTAAGCGGTTTCGCCGGCGCGATGCGGTCCGGGGCCGCGGCGGAAGAGGAAATCCAGCACGGCCTGGCCATGGGCGAAGCGCTGGATATTATTGTGGAGGCCGGCGCGCGCGAGGTTTTTTTCCATGAGGCGGGCGTGGCCGGCATCGTCTTCGGCGATGAGGATGACTATCTCGCGGGTGGCATTCATTTTCTAATTTTTACCGGCGCGGGGGCGGGCAAGGAAACAAAAAAGGCGCTGCCCCGGCCCGGTTCGGATTCGACCCGGATGCGGCCATTGTGGCGCTCGAGGATGCGCTGGGCGATGGTCAAGCCGAGGCCTTCGCCTTCGCCGGTGGAAGGATTGAGCCGGTGGAAGATTTCGAAGATTTTGTGCTGGTGCTGCGGGGCGATGCCGATGCCGTTGTCCCGGACGACGTAAACCGCGAGGCCGTCCTCGAGGTGGCCGGAAACGGAAATGACTCCGGGCCGTTTGGGTCCCAAATACTTGAGGGCGTTGTCGAGGAGATTGGAAAAGACCTGGTTGATTTGGGTGGCGTCGCCGAGGCCGGCGGGAAGGGATTCGACGCGGACGGCGGCGCCGGCCTGCTGGATTTGGAATTCCATCGCCTGGACAATGCCGGCGAGCATCGCGTTCATATCGAGCGGCTCGATTTTGAGGGCGGCGCGGCCCAGGCGCGAGTAGCGCAAAAAGCCGGCGAGCAAGGCGTCGATCTTGACGACGCCGGCCTGGATGTAATCCAGGGCTTCGGGAATGTCCTCGCTCAACAGGGTGTTCAACTCGGGATCAGCGAGCGCGGGAGCGCTTGGGTCTTCCGGCGCGGCGCCGGTGGAAAAGGGACAGGCCGCTGTTTTTTCGGTCCCGGGGCCGCCGGCGGAAACGGCCGCGCCCGAAGCCGGGGGCAATCCGCAGCGGGCGCGCAGGCGCTCGCAGGCGCGGGCCAGCTCTTTGCTGAAGCCCTGGATGTTGACCAGGGGCGAGCGCAAGTCATGGGAGGCGACATAGACGATGGTTTCGAGTTCCTTGTTTTTTTCCACCAGGGTTTGGGCCAGTTCGGCGAGCCTGGCCTCGGCCTTTTTGCGCTCGGTGATGTCGCGCACGAAGCCCGTAAAGAGGCGGCGGTCGGCCAGGCGCACTTCGCTGACGGCCAGGTCCATGGGAAACACGGTGCCGTCCTTGCGCTGGCCGAGCACCTCGCGGCCGATGCCGATAATTTTGGCTTTGCCGGTGCGCAAGTAATTGGCGAGGTAACCATCGTGCTCTTCGCGAAAGGGGGAAGGCATCAGCCGGCTGACATTCTGGCCGATGACCTCGGCGGCTTTGAAGCCGAAGGCCTTTTCGGCCGCGGGATTCATGTTCTCGATCAGTCCGCGTTCGTCGATCGTGATGATGGCCTCCACGGCGGTTTGCAGGATGGCGCGCAAGCGTTCTTCGCTGTCGTGCCAGGCGGTGCTCGCCAGGGCGCGTTTTGGCGGGCGGGGTTTTGGCGGCGGGGTTGCGGAGTGGGGGGAGCCCGCCTCGAGCGCCTGCAATCGCTCGATCAATTCGGCCTTGGTCAGTTTGCTGTAATCGGTCATTAGAGACCCGGGTAAGTATCGGAGAACGGGGTGCGAAAGCAAGGAGGGGGTGGGGAGCGGGCGATGGGAGTTGGGAGACCGAAGCCGGCGTCCGAGGCAACCCTGATTTTACCTTGGCAGGACGGCCGAAACAATGGAAGGTTACCCTGAAGGCTTTCGGGGTTATTTCTGTGATAATCTTTGATAGAAATGCGCGGGTCTGGACGCCGGACGAGCGTTTCTCTTTGCATTCCTGCGCCCTTGCTCCGGCGCCACTCACCGCGATCGTTATCACGACATGAAAGTCCCAATACTCAAAAGCCCAGCTCTCCGGGTTCTGGTCCTTGCCTGCCTTGTAACAATAGTTGGTCTGTGGGGATTCTCGAACTCGTCCTTTGACAAGGGCGGTCCATTCCCGTTGTTGCTGGCTCTTTCGGTGATTCTTGTCTGCGTGGGGGGTATCGCGACCTTGATCTCATTCGTGATTGTTCTCGGCGAGAGCCTCTACCGGTGGGCCTCACGCAACAAGCACACGACATGATGAGCGCGCCTCGCACTAACCCTGCTGGTACAGTGGACGCGCCGATCGGCCGTCAATTCCATATCTTGCGTCTCTGGTGGCGCGCCACTCACCAGCGCCGTTGGGCTCGTAGGATGCGGCCACCACTCACCGCTTTATTTTTCGGAGCCCTCTTGACCGGCTGCGTGAATCCACGAGGTTCAGCCAGTTCCGGTCTGTGGTGGAAGTCCTACAGAAGTTTGGAATACTCATACCATTTGGCTTCGGAGAGCGAGCGCCAGGAAGCGGTTCGTCAGACCAACGAGTTGGCTAGCGACCCGTCACAAGATCGCAGATCCAGAGCACTGTCGATCTACTACCTCTTCAGAATCCACATAAGACCCGGTTTCAAGTCCGCGGACTGTCGAAGGATAATGGGACAGGCTAAATGGCTGGACGAGGTGAACATCCAACCGGTGCGAGCTATGGGTAGCTACCTTCCCGTGGATCGGCCGGCGGGCTGTTCGGCGTTCAGCATGGCCGTGTTTCCTGACAGGAAGGGCTGGAGCGACTGGTTCATTTACTTCACGCTTTCTGGTTTGGAGCCTAAGCAACCGCGGCCATGGGAGGAGTGCCGGAAAAAGGCCCTCGATTTTCTCAAAGGAGACCTCCCGGATACTCGGGTGCGGTTGCACGAATTCGCGCTGTGCTATCCCCGGGAGGAGCGGGACAAGACCGAAAAATTCACGGGCCGTGGCGTTGGCCTTCACGTTTACGACAATTAATTCTGGCCCAACAAAGATACACCGAATGAGCGGCCATCAGATCTATTTCAGGTTCGGAGGCGAGGGCATGCCGCTCATCAGTGACCTTGGTCGATAGTTGCGGCGTTTACGATGAGACGATTTATCATCACCGTCTTGATTGCCACCGTTCTCCATGCGATTGCGGGTATTCTCGCGCCGCCATTTGAGTTCGGCGCACTGAAACCCGAAAGCCGGCTGTCCGAAATCCGAGCGCCGAAAGAGCGCAGATTTTTGACCCTGCCACCAAAGTTGTGGAGGAATTCGCCCGTTGAAGGCTAAAAGGCGAAAACCTGGTGCGAAAATCAGCTAAAGTGCTAAAATCCAAAGGATGATGGATCCTGATATTGATCGGTCCACGCGAGTGGACTGTGCCGGGGACAGAGCGTCCTGCCCGGACCAGGCCCCGAATTCCGGTCGCCGAAACTCGGAAGCCTTACGAAGCCGGCGGTCCGAAACGACACCCACATCTCGCGGTCGGCACAAGTTCCGGGGTTTCGGGACTGGTCTGGCGCTGGTCTGCCTGACAATGCTGGGATGCGCTTCGCCACGGAAGCAGCCGGACTTTGAGCTGATGGCCCAGGCCTGGAACACCATCCAACGCCAATATGTTGATCGCACCGCCGTTCAGCCCAAAGATTTGACCTATGGAGCGATCAGCGGGATGGTGGACGCCCTCGGGGATACCGGCCACAGCACTTTCCTCACCCCCGAGATGGTAACAGAGCTCAGAAACATGGAACGAGGGGAGTTCAAGGGTGTTGGTGTTGAAATCCAGGTGAAGGAGGGCCACGTCGTGATCGTGACTCCGCTGGATGATTCCCCAGCCCAGCGCGCCGGATTGCGAGCCGGCGAAGTCATTCTCAAGGTCGGGGGTGAGGAGATTAGCGATTGGCCACTGAGCCGCGTGGTGGACCGCATCACCGGCAAGGTTGGCACCAAGGTCACGCTGACCCTTCAAGACCCCCGCAGCGGGCGCACACGGCAGGTCAGCCTGGTGCGCGCTTCAATCAAACTCCACGAAGTCACCTGGCAACGGCTTCCGGGAACCAGTATCGCCCACCTGCGGTTGGCTACGTTCGATGCGGGTGTAACGCGCGATCTGAAAAAAGCCCTGACCCAAATCAAAAATGAGGGTCTAACGGGAATCGTCCTGGACCTCCGAAACAACCCCGGCGGCCTGCTGGACGAGGCGGTCGGGGTGGCCAGCCAGTTTCTTAAGGAAGGCAATGTGCTGGTCGCCAAGGACGCCAAAGGCCAATCCGAGCCGGTGCCAGTCGAGAAAGGGGGTCTGGCGACCGATGTCCCCCTGGTGGCGCTGGTCAATGAGGGCTCGGCGAGCGCCGCCGAAATTGTCGCCGGCGCTCTGCAGGACGCCCACCGTGCGACGCTGGTCGGCGAGACGACCTTTGGCACCGGGACGGTGCTGGGCGAATTCCGTCTTTCCGACGGCTCGGCCTTGCTGCTGGCCATCGAGGAATGGCTGACTCCTGAGGGCCACTCGATCTGGCACAAAGGCATCACCCCGCAGTTGGTTATGGCATTGCCGGCTGAGGTCACTCCCCTGCTGCCGGCGACGGAAAGAGAACTGACTCCGGAACAACTCCAAACCAGCGATGACCGGCAATTGTTGCGAGCTTTGGAAATTGTGGGGCGCGGCAGCGCAGCTTGGGTAGAAAGGTTAAATGGGGTGAAGAAGCTAAATGACTTAAATGGAGTGAGCCGGTGAAAAGTTGAAATCACGTAGTGCGCCGATTAAAGGTTTGGCTATAATTTGCTTATGAGTTTGATGACAATTCCATGGTTGCTGGCTCTGGCCACTGGCATTTGGTTTGGTTTCCAGGCGCGCAAAGCCGGACGCAACTGGCTCCTCTGGGGACTGGGCGGAGCCTTCTTTGCGCTGGTGGTCACGACGATTCTTTTTGGTTTGGGGGAAGCCGCCGCCATCCCGTTCTCGGACGCTGAGAAGGCATCGCTTCACAAGAAATGGACGGCGGCCGCTCTAATTATTATCGCAGCCCTTGGCTGGCTTTTCACGATGCCACTGCATCGCAGCCACCTGGCCTTTTGGAATGCCAGAAACAAGGGCCCGGCCACCTCACCGCCACCCCCGGTCAACCCGCGCATTGATACCAAGGCTGAAACTCCCAAATCGGGTCCGGCCAAGCTGTAGCGCACATTTAGGCTCGCCCTGGTACCCTTCCTGCTGGCATTTTATCCTTTCTTGATCCCCGGCGCGGACACCCTGAAGGGTGGATACCAAACGCGCACCGAGGCCGGAAGACGAACAACAATTTTATGGAACAAAAGCGATTAGTTGAAAAAGACCCGAAACTCAAGAAGGACGATCTGATTGTGATTGGGGGCGCCGGCGGCTTCATCGGCGGCGCCTTGGCTCGTTACTTCCACGACAAAGGCTTTACCCGGATTCGCGGCGGAGACAAAAAGCCGCTGCCGGAATGGTATCAGCGCGTACCAGGCGTGGAATGCCTCACCATGGATTTAAGCCAGGAGGAGAACTGCCAGCGGCTTTGTGAAGGCGCAGTGGAAGTGTACAATCTTGCCGCGGATATGGGCGGGATGGGTTTCATCGAGCGCTTTCGCGTCGAGTGCCTGCGCAGCATCCTCATCAACACCCATATGGTTGAATCGGCTTACCGCGCCGGCGCCCGCCGATATTTCTTCTCCTCCTCCGCCTGCGCCTACAACACCCTGCTGCAGCAGGACCCAAAAGTTCGAGCCTTGAAAGAATCCGACGCTTACCCGGCGATGGCCGAGCGCGGCTACGGCTGGGAAAAGCTGATGTCGGAAATGTTTTGCCAGGAATATTGGGCCGAGCGCGGCCTCAAAACGGCCATCGCGCGTTTCCACAATGTCTACGGCCCGTGGGGCACCTGGGATGGTGGACGCGAAAAAGCCCCGGCGGCGATCTGCCGCAAGGTCATCCAGGCTATCGACACGGACAACCTTGCCATCAATATCTGGGGGGACGGCCACCAGACTCGCAGTTTCATGTTCATTGATGACTGCACCAAAGGCATCGACATGATTATGCACTACGACGATTTGATAGCTGTTCCGATCAACCTCGGTTCCAGTGAGCTGGTCTCGATCAACGACCTCGTCTCGAAGGTCGAAAAAATCGCCGGGGTGAAACTCAAGCGCAGCTACGATCTCAGCGCCCCGCGGGGCGTCGCCGGGAGGAACAGTGATAATACTTTCATTCAGCAAGTGCTGGATTGGGAACCCAACACGTCACTGAACAATGGCCTGGCCGCAACTTACAAGTGGATCAAGGAACAATACCAGGCGCGGAAAAAGGGCCACCGGGTAGTGGAGTAGGAGCCGCCATCCATCATCCCTTGAGCACGGTCGCGCCGGCGGCGGGACGCGAGACGAATAAGGTCGGTTTTATTTTCGTGCGCTTCTCGTATTCCGAGGCAATGCGCTCGGAGATGGCGGCAACTTTATCTGCTTGCACCAGTGCGACGGTGCAGCCGCCGAAGCCGCCGCCGGTCATCCGGCAGCCGAAGACGCCACCTTTCGCCCCGAGCGACTGCGCAATCTCGACCACGACGTCCAGCTCCGCACAGCTCACTTCATAGTCATCTCGCAGGGAGAAATGGCTGGCATACATGAGCTGGCCGACGGTCGGCCAGCTCGAGGCGCGCACGCCTTCGGCCGCATGAAGCGTACGCTCGATTTCACCGATCACGTGCCGGGCGCGGCGATACACTACGTCCTCCATTTTTCCGCGAGCCCGTTCGAGCATCGCCGCATTGGCATCGCGCAATGAGGCAACGCCCAGCGCCTTCGCGGCAGCCTCGCATTGGGCCCGACGTTTTGCATATTCGCCGCCAGTTAACTCGTGTTTGACGTTGGTGTTAGTGATGAGCAATGCGACCGTAGGATCAGTCATGGGCACCAACTCGGGCTTGCGCGAACGGCAGTCCAACAGCAGCAGATGGTCTTTCTTGCCCATCACCGAGATAAATTGGTCCATGATGCCGCAGGGCATCCCGGCGTAGTCGTGTTCGGCCTTTTGCGAGAGCAAGGCCTTTTCGACGAGGTCCAACTTCTTGCCAGTAATCGATTCGAGCAGGGTCGCCGTGGAGACCTCCAGAGCTGCGCTGCTGGAAAGCCCGCCGCCGAGCGGAACGGTGGAATGAATCAAGGCATCAAATCCGGGAAGTTGCATGCCACGCGCCTGGAAACCGGCGATGACTCCCAAGGGGTAATTGAACCAAGTTCCCTTGGCGGCGGGCTTAAGCGCCTGGCCCAGATCAATTTTGGCAGGCTGGTCACCCACGGTCGAGCGCAGTTCGATTGTTTTGGCGCCGTTTGCGGAAGGCGCGGCGGCAATCACGGTGTAGCGATCAATGGCCATGGGAAACACGAACCCGTCGTTGTAATCGGTATGTTCGCCAATGACGTTGACGCGTCCCGGGGCGGCCGCAATCCATTGAGGCGGACGACCGTAGGCTTTCTTGAATTTCTCTGCGACTTCGTTGCCCAGTTCTTTAAGCGACATAGGAATTATTGTACTGCAAACTTGTGAACTGTTGTCTGCCGGTAGGTCTGCCCGGGACGCAGAATGGTCGAAGGGAAGTTTGGTTTGTTCACCGAATCGGGGTAATGCTGGGTTTCGAGGCAGAATGCGGTGTGCTTGCGATAGACAATACCGCCTTTCCCCGTGAGCGAACCATCCAGATAGTTGGCGGTGTAAAGCTGCACGCCCGGTTCGGTTGTATGGACTTCCATAACGCGGCCGCTTTCGGGTTCAAACACGCGGGCCGCCAGGGCCAGAGTCTTGCCGCCGTTGTTGAGCACGAAATTGTGGTCGTAGCCGCGCTCGTCATTCGAGAGCTCGGAAATGCGCGAACCGAGCGTTTTCGGGGTGGTGAAGTCCAGCGGTGTGCCTTTGACCGATTTAATTTCACCGGTCGGGACCAGGGTGGCATCCGTCGGCGTGAAATGGTCGGCGGCGACCATCAATGCGTGCCCGAGAACTTCTCCCTGCCCAGCCAGATTGAAATAGGAATGATTGGTCAGGTTGATCGGCGTCGGTTTGTCGCTGGCCGCAGTGTAGTCGATGCGTAACTCGTTTGCCTCGGTGAGCGCCATGACCACGATTGCCTGCAGCGAACCGGGGTAGCCCTCTTCGCCATCAGCACTGGTGTAACTGAATTTGACCGAAGCGCCCGCCTGTGGCTCCGCCTTCCAGACGACTTTATCGAAGCCCTTAAGTCCGCCATGAAGATGGTTCAGGCCGTTGTTGACCGCCAGCGTGTATGTCTTCCCCTCCAGGCTGAATTTACCTTTGGCGATGCGGTTGGCGACCCGGCCCACCGTGCAGCCAAAATAGGGATGGCCCTTAAGGTACTGGCCCAGGTTGTCGAACCCCAAAACGACGTCGCCCAGTTTGCCATGGCGGTCCGGCACGTGTAACTCGGTAATGATGGTGCCGTAATTGGTAAGCTTAGCGACGAGGCCGCTGGAATTGGTCAGGGTAAACACGTCCACGGCCGTGCCGTCGGGCAGCGTACCGAAACTGGATTTCTGAGTATTGGATTTCATTCAATGCTCGCCACGAAAGAACACAAGGAAAACAGTGACCAGTAATCAGTCATCAGTTACGCAAGCTAACTAATGACTGATTACTGACCGCTGATTACTGGTTCACCGCCGTGCTGTAGCTTCGGGTTCGGGTTTGGCGGGTTTGCCTTCTTCAGGCGGCGTTGGCTTCCGGCTGCCGCGCCAGGCCATCGTGAGCATCCCCCCACCAAAGACCAGCAACAGCAAACCCCAGTAGAGGTTGACGTTAAGCCCGAGCGAGTGCTGGTACATTTCCGCATTCGAGCCGGTCACGAGGCCAAAAATGACCAGCATCGCGCCGATGAGCGAGAACATGAGGCCGATAGGCCAGCGGATGTCGAGTCCCATAAATGTGATTCTTTCTTTTTAACGGAAAATAATGTTGAGAACGATGCAGGCGATAATGAGAGCTATGCCCAACGGCGCCGGACGCAAATACCAGATTTTCTCATCGTCCTTGAGCTTGGGTGTCAGCGAATAGACGAGGCCCGTAAGTTCTTCGTTGGTTTTGGTGCGCCGGGTCGCGAGCGAGATGACCAGGGTCAGAATAAAGCAGGCAGTAAAGGCGAAGGCGGCCAACCAGAAGTTCTGGGCCATGGAGGATTGGAATGTATAAAGCGAAGTTCCCAGCCACCCGCCTTTGCCCTCAGCCGAAGTGAGGCCATGAACCAGCGCGGAGGCCCCGATGCCGCCAAACAGCCCCAGGAAGGCGCCGGTGCCGGTGCACCGCGCCCAAAACATGCCCAGCAGGAACGTCGCAAACAGCGGCGCATTGACGAAGCTGAAGACCAGTTGAATGACATCCATGGCGTTGTCATAGCGTTTGGCAAAGTAGGCGCAGGCAATGCTCAGCAAGATGCCTACCACCGTGATCGCCTGCCCCATTCGGAAATAGTGCCGGTCGCTTTTGTTGGGCGCAAGGTAGGCCTGGTAAAGGTCATAGGTCCAAATGGTGTTGAAAGCGGTAACATTCCCGGCCATGCCGGACATGAATGAGGCCAGCAGAGCGGTCAGCGCCAACCCCAGCATACCGGACGGGCAATACTTCCTGACCAGGGACAGGATAACGCCGTTATAATCGTATTCCGCAACTGAGTTGTAGAGGCCGCTTTTGATCTGCGCCTCATCGAGGCCGGGGGCAGCCTTAATCAACGCTGCAAGCTTCTTCTCATCCATCTTCTTGCCCATGATGTCGGTGACATTCTTAAAGGCCATTCCAGGCTCGAGGGCGCTGGCGGTTTTAACCGCCGAGGCAGCTTTCGAATAGACCGCCTCGCTGACGACCGGCGGCGGGATGCGATACCCTTTATTGGGCATCGAGGTCAGAGCGACCGCAATCATACCGGGGACAATAACCAGAATGGGGAAAAGCATCTTCGGCACGGCTGCGATCAGCGGCGTGCGGCGCGCGGCTCCCATGTTCCTGGCCGCCATGGCGCGCTGCACTACCAGGAAGTTGGTGCACCAGTACCCGAACGACAGCACAAACCCCAGGCCGAACACCATCGCAAACAGATCGACCCCCATCGGGTTGGCCGAGGATCCGCCCAGCAGTGGTTTCCAAGCGCTGGTCCAGGCGTCAGCCGAGAAAGAGTGCGTGTTAAGGTTTAAGGCCGCGGGATTCTGGGCCACGTCTTGCAAGGAGCTGTTCATCGCACCCCAGCCGCCGAGGTCTCTAAGCCCGAGATAAACCACGGGAGCGAAGCCCAGCACGATCATGAAAAACTGCAACACCTCGGTATAGATCGCCGACGTGAGACCGCCTTTGAGCACATAGACCAAGACCACACCTGAGCAGATCCACAGGGCCGCGTTGTAGTTCCAGCCCAAAAGTTGGTTGAGCAAAGTAGCCAGCGCATGCATCGAGATGCCGGAGGCGAACACCGTCATGACGGCAAAGGCGATCGCGTTGAGCGCGCGCACCCGCTCGTCAAAGCGCATCTTCAGGTACTCAGGGACCGACCGCGCCTTGGAGCCGTAATAGAACGGCATCATGAAGATCGCCAGGAACACCATCGCCGGGATCGCGCCGACCCAATAAAAATGACTGGTGGCGATGCCGTACTTGGCACCGCTCGCCGCCATGCCAACCAGTTCCAGCGCGCCCAGATTGGCCGAGATAAAGGCCAGGCCGGTTACCCAGGCGGGAATCGAGCGGCCAGAGGTCAGAAAGTCCGAAGAGCTTTTCAAATACTGCCGCAGGGTAAAACCGATGCCCACGACGAAGGCGACGTAGATGCCCAGGATGAGGTAATCAATGGTGCCAAGTTGGACGCTTTGCATAAATCGAGTTTATTCGAGCCGCCCAAGGTTTTAGAGATTTACCGCGGGCTTGTCAAGAACCTGGAAACGAAATGGAAAGACTGCCCGCAGATACAAACAGCATCGCCTCATTGGGAGTCAGATGCTTCACAAAGTGAAGCTGCGTGTCTGCCAAGGAGCCGACCAGCCTGACTCGGCTTCAAGTGCTTACCCGGGCACTGGTCGTTACCGGTCGCAATTGTGCAGCCAAGGTCAGGAGGCCCCTATCGGTGGCGTAGCGAGTTAAGCCGGCGATCTCATGGATATTGAGTTTGTCCATAACGGATTGGCGATGTTTCTCGATAGTCTTAATGCTCAACTCCAAGTTATAGGCAATCTCCTTACTGCACTGGCCCTGGGCGATGAGCGTCAGCACTTCTTGCTCTCGCGGGGTGAGGCGGGCGGGAGCCGAGCCGTTGCGCCGCGCGCGCAGAGAAAGCTGATGACGTGCTTTCATGCGCCGAGCGATTTTAGGACTATAGTAAGAGTTCCCCTTGCCAACCTGGCGAATCGCCGTGAGCAATTCGTCCGCCGCCGAGTGCTTGGTCATGTAACCGGAGGCGCCCGCTTCGACGACACGTTGGACGGTGTCCTCGTCCTGATAGGCCGAGAGCACCAAGACCCTGGAATTGGGCAGGAGCCGGCAGATGTCGCGGGCCGCCTCCAAACCGTTGCCTTTGGGCATGGCCAGGTCCATCAGCACGACATCGGGCCGGAGCTTTTTGGCGAGGCGCACTGCCGTCTGCCCGTTGCGAGCTTCGCCGGTGATCTGAATGCCAGGGTCGGAGCTGATTAGAATCTTGAGGCCCTCTCGGACCACATCGTGATCTTCGGCGATAAGGACTTTAATACTTTTTGCCATCGTCAAATCTCCCACACCGCGCCAGGCGGGCCTCGGGTTGTGAACGACTCTTCGTCCTATGGGAGTAGAAGTCGAGAAGGAAATATTTACGAGCTGTGAATAAGTGCGGGCGGAGTGCCTGAAGAGCGCAGCAGGCAGGCGAAAACCAATGTGAATAACTTTTTAAAATTAAAAAACAATTGAGCAACCGGCATCGTTTGGAATCTAATCACTTTCCGCGCCATGTTGAGGCGGAATGATGAGATCTGATGAACGCATTTTGAACAACCCGAAAAAAATTACCCGTCTTCGAAGGTGGGCCACCGGTTTGGCCCTCTTGCTCGCCGTGGTGGGCCTGTCCGGCTGCCGCACGTTGAGCTTTTATGCCCAGGCGATCAAAGGCCAATGCCAAATCTTTGCCCATGAGCGAAGGATTGATGACATCCTGGCCAATCCGGAGACAGCCGCCAAGCTCAAGGGACGTTTGGAACTGCTCCAGGACCTGCGCGGTTTCGCGCAAAAGAGCCTAAAGCTTCCCGTCGATAATCAATACCGCAACTACGCCGATGTGCATCGAGATTTCGTGGTCTGGAACGTCGAGGCGGCACCCGAGTTTTCCATGCAGCCCAAGACCTGGTGGTATCCGCTGGTGGGAAGCCTGGGGTATCGCGGCTACTTTTCCAAGCCTGCCGCCACGAATTATGCTCGCTACTTGAGAAAGAAAGGGTACGACGTCTCCGTGGGCGGCGTGGAGGCCTATTCGACTCTTGGCTGGTTCAAGGACCCGGTGCTCAACACCTTCATCTTCGAGCCGGACGCCGATTTGGCGGAGATCATCTTCCACGAACTTGGCCACCAACGCGTTTTCGCCCACGCCGACACCGATTTTAACGAGGCCTTTGCCACGACCGTCGGCCAGGAGGGAGCACGCCGTTACCTCAAGGCCAAAGGCGATACCGCGTTGCTGGACCAATACGAGGCACACCTGCGGCGAAATACGGAGTTCGTTCACCTCGTTATGACCACACGCGCCAAACTGGCTGCTCTCTATGGCGACGAGCAAAGTGAGGGCGGCAAACTCAGGGCCACAACAAAGAATAAGGATGTCCCGCCGGCAAAACTTCGCGCGCAAAAGCAACAGGTCATGGAGGAGCTGAAAAAGGAGTATGCCGTCCTAAAAACCGACTGGGGTGGCAATACCGAGTTTGATCCCTGGTTCGCTCACGAAATCAACAATTCGCACCTCAACTCTGTCGCCGCGTATTATGACTTCGTCCCCGGGTTCGAACAACTGCTGGCGCAGAACGGCGGCGACTTGGAAAGATTTTATCAGGCTGCCCAACGGCTCTCAAAGGAGCCGAAGAAAGGGCGGCATGAGAAACTGCGGGAACTGGCGCTTGTAAGAGTTAACTACGTTAAAAAGGTTAAATGATGAACCGGTTCACGAGTTGTTAATGCAGTGGAGGCCACCAAGATTTGAGCTGGGGTGTCAAGACGACTTTTCCCCTTCCGTTCTGCATGGTTTGCAGTTACTTAGCAGCCCGCCGTCTGACCCGGAACCGCTACTGGATACTTCCCGCTGCCGTCCGGCATCGCTGGGGGATTAGAATCCCAAGTAAACTTTTCCAAACCAGGCGCCAGTTCCAGGTTGGAGGCCAGGGCTTCGTCCCAAGTGATTTGCTTGCCTGATTCGCACGCCATCCGGCCCATAATCGCCGTGAGACAGGATTTCGCGCAACGTTCCGTCTCGTTGTAAGGCTTGTCATTGCGAATGGCATCGAAGAGCAGGTCGTGTTCGCGTTGATACTGGTCGCAGTCCGGCCCCTCGTAGGTCCACAGAAGGTTCTCGGAGGTTTGGCGATGGCTTTTGAAAAGGCGCGGCTTGGGCTGGCCTTCGCCAAGGAGCGCCGAGCCTTTGGTGCCGTGGATGATGTCACCGAATAAGTCCCAGCAGTTATTGATATGGCGAGCCTGCGCCATCATCCGGGTGCCGTCCGCAAAAGTATATTCCGCCGCATAATGGTCGAAAAGCTGGTCGCGGTCCTGGCGCACGTGGCGTCCGCCCATACCCTGGACCGAGACCGGCCACCCGTCCTTGGCCCAGCAACAAACGTCGATGTTGTGAATCAGCCAATCCTCGATGAAGCTGCCGTTGAGCCAAGTAAAATTGCTGTAATTGGAAATCTGATACGCCAACTCGTTCATGCCGGGCTGGCGCGGGTTGAGGCCGACGGCGCCATGCATGCGATAGGCCCAGGCAGTAATGACCTCGCCGATAGCACCGGCGTGGATTTGGTCGATAACCTCCTCGGTAGGCAGGTAGTGGCGGCACATCAAACCGCCGGCGACTTTAAGGTTTTGCTTGCTCGCCGCCTCTCCGGCTTTTAGCACGCGGCGAATGCCGGGCGCATCAACGGCGAAGGATTTCTCCATGAATACGTGCAGGCCCTTGGCGACAGCGTATTCGAAATGAATCGGGCGAAACGCCGGCGGGGTGGCCAGCAGCACTACATCGCCTTTGTCCAGCGAATCAATCGCCTTCTTAAAGGCGTCCAACCCGATGTACTGGCGCTCCGGCGGAACCGCCAACTGCTTTTCATGGTTTGGCTTGAGGGCACCCAGGCAGCTTTGGACGCGGTGCTCGAAAACGTCAGCCGCCGCCCAGAGTTTGGTCGGCCCTTGCGTGGACAAGGCTTGGGCGACTGCCCCGCTGCCCCGCCCGCCACAGCCCACCAACGCCAGCTTGAGCGTGTGGTCCTCGGCAGCAAAACCAGGGCGGGCGATGGCGCCGGCCAGCGCAGCCCCGGCCAGCGCGGCGCTGGAGGTCTTCAGGAATTCACGGCGGGTCGTGCTGCCAGGGTCGCGGGGTGACGTGTTCATAATAAATGAGAACCGTTCGGAATCGGCTGCGTCGAGGATTGGACGGGGCCGAGGCGTTTGCAAGCGGATTTCTCCCTTGCGCTTGGATTTGACTTTGCCATAGGGTCTGGCCCTGCGATTGCAGGCACGGGGTTGAATAATGATCTCGTGGCTACGTCAGTATTCTGCGCGAGCTCAGAAACTGCTTTTATGAAGATGAACGTCTCGTCCATTAAAGTTGACCGCGCCCAAAGATCCAAACGGGCTCGGTCCCAGTCAGTTAAGAAATTGGCTGGCCTGGTCATGGCAGGAAGCCTGGCGACAGCCGTGCTGGCGTCGGAGAATGAGCCGCGGCGGCCTTTTGCGCAAATGGCCGACGTGCCGACGCAGGGTCAATTGCTCTTTGGTGTTCTTTATGAGCAATCCGAGGCGTATTACGCCTGGCAGGGAAACCAGCGCGTCAACATCACAGTGCACAGTCCGGACGGCCAGAGCTATGGCATCGACATCCGGCAGGGCTATTTCACTTTGGATTACGGCCTCACAGAGAGGTGGGCGGCCGACTTGAACCTGGGCGCCACGACGGTGGGCTGGCGCTCGTTTGATCCCGGTGGCGGCATTGCGCAAACCACGGGAATGATGGACGTGACGTTCGGCGTTCGTTACCAGATCTTCAATGAGGCGATGGACACCAATTGCCCGTGGATGCCGACGCTGACGTTCCGCGCCGGCGGAATAGCGCCGGGCATCTATGACCGGCGTCTGCCGTTCGCCCCCGGCAATCATGGGGCGGCAATAGAGCCGTCGGTTCTTTTCCGCAAACACCTCGGCTGGCCAGGGTTCGGCGTCTGGGGGGACCTGCTGTATCGCTGGGAGCATACCAACGGCAACGACCAATACATCACGGCGCTGGGCGTATTTCAACAGATCAAAGCCTGGGAACTGGACCTGGGTTGGCGGCATCTGCAGGCCACCTCCGGGGAGGACATTGTGTTCATCGGCAACCAGGCACCGTTTAACGGCATCGTTTACCAGAGTGACACCCGGGAAATCAGCGATTCACTCGACGCCGGGTTCAGTTACACGACCAAACGGCATATCCGTTATGGATTCCACGCCCGCAAGACCTTTGACGGACGGAATACCGACTCGAAACTTTGGCTGGGGGCATCCGTGGATATTCCGTTCGGGGGAAAAGCGGGAAAGTGAACTGGCCCGAGGAGGTGGGGCTGCTTAATTCATTCATTTCTCCCATTTCTCCTTGAACCCCGAGACCAACTGCTCCACATTTGGCTTCGCCAGGGCCCATGGAATGTGGACTTACGAACCCCGCCAGGGCCGGAAGGCAGCAACGGTAGTTTGCTCTGCGTCTGCCGTGGTCACCCTGGCTTTTTGAATTTACGATTTACGATTTGGGATTTACGAGACGCCCTGCATGCCTCAACTTGTCCCGGCTCGTAAATCGCAAATAGCAAATAGCAAATCCAATGGCTTATCAAGTAATCGCCCGCAAATACCGTCCGCAGCGCTTCGGCGATGTGGTGGGCCAGGAACACGTCACCCAAACCCTGGCCCACGCCATCGAGCAGAAACGTATCGCCCACGCCTATCTTTTCTGCGGTCCGCGCGGCACCGGCAAAACCACCATCGCCCGCATCTTCGCCAAATGCCTGAACTGCACCGACGGCCCGAAAGTCGATTTCGACGACCAGGACCCGCGGTGCCAGGAAATCACCGAAGGCCGGTCGCTCGACGTTTTCGAAATTGACGGCGCCAGCAACAATGGCGTCGAACAGGTCCGCGAGTTGCGCGAGACCTGCAAATACGCGCCAGCCAGTGCCCGGTTCAAGGTTTATATCATCGACGAAGTGCACATGCTCTCGACGGCGGCATTCAATGCCTTGCTCAAGACACTGGAAGAGCCGCCGGAGCACGTGAAATTCATGTTCGCCACGACCGATCCGGAGAAGGTGCTGCCGACGATTCTCTCCCGGTGCCAACGCTTCGACCTGCGCCGAATTCCGGCCACGCTGATTTCCAAGCACCTGGCTGAGATCGCCAAGAAGGAAAAGGTGAAGACAGACCCGGCGGCCCTGCACGCCATCGCACGTGGAGCGGAGGGGGCCATGCGCGACGCCGAATCCACCCTCGACCAGCTTATCAGCTTTTGCGGCGAGAAGATCGAAGAGGCCGACGTGCTTTCGATGTTTGGGCTGACCGCCCAAAATCAGCTTCTCGACCTTTCCCACGCCGTATTATCGGGCGAAGTGGAGAAGGCGCTGCTGCAATTGAACGATTTGGCCAATCGCGGGAAAGACCTGGGCCGCCTGCTTTCCGACCTGCTGAATCATTTCCGGAACTTGCTCATTTTTCAGGTTTCGGGCGGCGGCCACGGGATGCTCGAAGTCTCCGAGGCGGAAGAGGCTTCGCTGCCGGAGCAGTCCAAAATGGCCAGCACGGAGGGACTCACGAGAATCATGGAGGTCCTGGCGGAAACCGAGATGCGCCTGCGCGATGCCGCTTCCAAGAAGATCCTGGTCGAGGTCGCCTTGCTCAAGGCGATTGAAGCCCGGAGCGCCGTCAGCCTGGACACGGTGCTGAGGCAGCTTCAGACCTTGCGCGAAGGCAGAGCGACCGGAGACGTGACCACTATGCCAGCGCCCTCGCCCGCCCCACCTCGCGCACCCGCTCCCAAACCATTTCGAGCAGAGGCAGGTATGGCGCACCCGCCTGCCACCAACGAGTTCCACGAGCAACCGGCGGCTCCGGTCTCCTCCCCGGCACCAGCCGATCTGGGGGATCTTTGGAGCAGGCTGGTCGAGGCGGTTGGCCGAGTAAGCCCTTTCACGCGCACTTATCTCTTGGAGGCCCACCCGGTCGCGTTCGACAAAAAGGTCTTCACCATCGGCTTTGACCCCGAGTTTCAGGATCACGTCGGGCTGGTGGATAACACGCGCAATCACACCTTGCTGCAAACCAAACTGGCTGAACTCGGCCATCCGCACGCCCAAATCAAGTTCGTCACCGCCGAAGCCCCGGCATCGCGTCCGGCTCCGCCCGCGCAGGCCGCAGTGCCCAGCCCGGCAGCTCCCCCAGCAGCCAAACCGCCCTCGACACCCGGTCCAGCCAGGTCCGCCGCTCCGCCCAAAGAAAAGCTGGCTTCGGTTGCGTTCAACAAGGACGATTTCAAGAACGACCCGTTAATCCAGAAGGCCTTGGAAATCTTCAAAGGCCAAATCGTCGAGGTCCGCGCGTGATCGCCGAGGACAACCACCTAACATTTCAACCCTTAACCTGATTAGAAAATGTCCAGCATTGGCAAACTCATGAAACAGGCTGCGCGCATGCAGCAGCAGATGGAGCAAATCCAGCACGACCTCGCCAACCGTACGGTCGAAGCCACCAGCGGCGGCGGCGCCGTCAAGGTGGTCGCCAAATGCGACGGCACGATTGCGTCCATCAAAATCGATCCTCAGGCCGTCAATCCCGCAGACGCCCAACTGCTAGAAGACATGCTCCTCACAGCCGCCAACCAGGCCCTCGGCCAGGCGAAGGAAATCTCCAGCGCCGAAATGCAAAAGGCAACCGCCGGTTTCAACCTGCCCGGCCTGACCTGAGAAAATGGCGTGATGGAGTGGTGGATTTATGGAGTAAATAGATGAGCAGCTTAATGCGATTCAGGAGCCGGCCAGCACGCGACTGATAAACTCACGTTTCACGCATCGCGCATCACGCCCCCCTCTCCCGTGCCCGTCATCCCTGAACCCATCACTTTGCTGACCGGGGCCTTGAGCAAGCTCCCTGGCATCGGCCCGCGCTCAGCCGAGCGGATTGCTTTGTATTTGGTTCAGGCCGAGTCCGGAGCCGCCAAACACCTCGCCGAAACCATTCTCCAGGCGCGCGAACGGGTGCGTTTCTGCGACATTTGCGGTGCGCTGACTGAGAAATCTCCCTGCGACCTCTGCTCCAGCCCGCGGCGGGATGGCACTCTGGTTTGCGTGGTCGAGCGGCCGGTCGATATCCTCAGCATCGAAAAGTCCGGCACATTTCACGGTAAATACCACGTCCTGGGCGGAAAGATTTCGCCGCTCAATGGGGTCGAGCCGGAGGACCTGCGCATTGCGGACCTGGAAAAACGGCTTGCCCAGGAAGCAATCAAGGAAATCGTCCTCGCCCTGGGCACGGATGTCGAAGGCGATGCGACGAGCTTTTACCTGGCCAAGCGCCTCGCTCGCGCAGGGCTAAGGCTCACCCGTATTGCCCACGGTTTGCCCGCCGGCACCGGCCTGGAATTCGCCGACGAAATCACCCTCAGCCGCGCGCTGGAAGCGAGAAGAGAGCTGATGCCGTAATCATTTAACCTTTAGGAAGTATGGTTCAGACAGTTGTTTTTGACCTTGGCAAAGTGTTAGTGGATTTCGATTACACGATCGCCGCGCGCAAGATTGCCGCTTCGTCGAAAATCACCTTGGAAGACTTCGCCCGGTTCATTAGCCACTCACCTCTTTTTCTCCAATATGAAACGGGGCTGTTGACCAGCGAGGAGTTTTACCAGCAAATCTGCGGAGCCACCGGCTTTCGCGGCAGCCTCGAGGAATTCGGCGCCTCCTTTGGCGGCATCTTCTCCCCGATCGAACCCATGATTAGGCTTCAAACGGCGTTGCGCGAACAGGGAATCCCTACTTATATTTTTTCCAACACCAACGACCTGGCCATTCGCGCTGTTCGCCGCAACTTCCCTTTTTTCGCCAATTTTGACGGCTACATCCTCTCCTACGAACATCGTGCGATGAAGCCTGATGCCAAACTTTACGAGGTGGTCGAGCGGTTCTCAGGCCACCACGGGAGCGAAATCCTTTACCTGGACGACCGGCCGGAAAACATAGCCGCCGGCGCGGCCCGGGGCTGGCAGGTGATTTTACAGGAGTCACCCGAGAAATCGCGCGCGGCTATCGAACGCCTCGGCTTGTTGAATCACGCGCCGACAAAAAGTTAAATCCGTTGGAAACGAGTTAAAAAAGGCACTAAGCGAGCCGGCTTGTTCCTTTAACTCAATTAACTCCCAGCTCATTTGACCCAGTTAGCTGTTCCTCTGGCTATTGAGTAGCGCCTCGAGGGAGTAATCCGTATCGCCGAGAGAAA
Organism: Binatia bacterium; assembly: GCA_035566895.1. Taxonomy (GTDB): domain Bacteria; phylum Verrucomicrobiota; class Verrucomicrobiia; order Limisphaerales; family UBA8199; genus DATMQA01. Next base: position 9,653 of record DATMQA010000058.1, on the reverse strand, counting down.
ACAGCCGCTCGGCGATGTCATTGAGCGCCAGGCGCGTTGCGCCGAATCGCTCCGCCAGAGTGCCCAGGACCTGCGTCAGCTCGTAACGATGCGCCAGCCGATGGTCGCTCGCCATGCGGTACTGCGTCCGGCCCAGGCCTTCGTAATATTTCAAATCCGGAAACCCGCGCGCTTCGGCTCGGAATCGAATTCGCTCCGGGAACACGCCGGAGAGGAACAGCGAATAGTTGCCGATGTGAACGCGGATGAAAAAGCTGGTGCGGTCATCCGCCGTCTTGAGCGCCGCCAGCATGTCGAAAAAGTAATCGAGCGGGTTGGACTGACCGGGGACCACATAGCGCGAACGTTCGGCGAGAGAGAACTCCGCCAGAACCTCGGCCACATAATCCGCCACCGCCCGGTCCTGAATATCGGAACGGCGAAACACCTGCCGCACGAGCACATAGAAGTAAAAGCGGCTGGATACCCGCAAGCAGCCCCGCCGCTCCAGCAGTGCATGGAACAGCGCTTCGTCATCCAGGATCAAATCGCGCGAATCCTCGTCCGCCAACAACTTGACCAGGCATTCCGCTGTGCCGATTTTGCCACCGAGGACAGAAAGAATGAACTCAATGTCTTCAGCCGCAAACTGGGCCCGACAATTCGGTTGAATCATTTTCATCGTCTTTTCCTGCAACAACTTCGACGAATCGCCTGATTGCGCCTGCCCCCGCAGGAGGCCTATGGCACCCCTGCGGGTTCTTGCATCAATATAAAGCAAAATCTGTTCCATGAAAAGAACTTCTTTATCCCGGGAAACCCTACCGGCGGGTATGCCCAGGAAGGCCGCAACCCCGCTTGACACCACAAGCTAACCGCGCCACATGTGGGCCAGCATGGAACCTGGCACCGCCATTATCCCGGTCCGCGCACGACGGCAGGCAATGGATTGGAGCCTGGTTCTGGTCAGCCAGGGCATCGAGTCCAGAATCGAATTCGCTGAAGATGGCGGCGGCTGGCACCTCATGGTCTCCGCCCCGGACCTCGACCGAGCGCTGGAGGCCATCCGCCTGTATCAACTGGAAAACCGCCGCTGGACCTGGCGCCGGGAACTGTTCCAACCCGGCTTGCTGTTCGATTGGGCGAGCCTGGCGTGGGTGCTGTTGCTGGCCGTTTTCTTTTGGTTGAGTGAATACCGCATCGACCTGCGCACCGCCGGACTGATGGATAGCACCGGCGTCAGCCACGGCCAGTGGTGGCGGCTGTTCACCGCCGTCTGGCTTCATGCTGATGCCTCTCACCTGGCGGAAAACGCAACAATCGGAGTAGTGCTGCTCGGTCTGGTCATGGGACGATTCGGCACTGGCGCGGGATTGCTGGCGGCCTACCTGGCCGGGGCGGGCGGGAACCTGCTCGTCTGGCTGTTTGCTCCGAAACCGCATTACAGCCTGGGCGCGTCTGGCATGGTCATGGGCGCTCTCGGTATCCTCGCCGCGCAATCAGTTCCATTGTGGCGCCAGGTTCCCGAGCAGCGAAAGCACATCCTGAGCGGCGTCGTTGGCGGCCTGATGCTTTTCGTGTTGCTGGGATTGAGCCCTGGGAGCGACGTGGTAGCTCATTTCGGCGGCTTTGTCAGCGGATTGGCCCTGGGGGCGGTTCTGGCCCTGGTTCCGTCGATTGCCCAAAGACCAAAAACCAACCTGCCAAGCGGCTTTGTGTTCTGGCTGATGGTCATTTGGCCCTGGTGGCTCGCACTGCGGCCTGGTTGACCGCGGATGGCGGATGGCGCGGATAAGAATCCGTTTCTTGTCTCTGCGCCTGAAATTGCACTCGCCATTCGCAAGACCGCTCGCCAAAGTAGGCACGTGTTTTTCAGGCTTCTACCCGCCTTCATGGCGCGCTCGATTCTGAGTGGCACCGCCCAAAGGCGCGAAGCGTGTGCCGGCAATCCTTTCGCAATTTTAAAGTTTCCAGGCGTCTCGCTGAATCTCGTCCTCCTGGTCGCTCTCGCTTCCCTCGTAGTATCCAAAGCCTGTGCTGCTGATTTCGATGCGCGCGGAGGCCAGTTCGTTGGTTTTCACCATTTCTCGGGTTTCAAGCAATCGGCCGGCGGTAAGCCCGGCGAGATTGTGCTTACGTCCCCCGAAATCATTGCCCGCATCCCCTGGAACGAGTTAGTCGCTTCCTGGAATGCCGATACCCCTGACGGCACTTATCTGAAGATCGAAGCGCGGGCCGTTTACCCCACCAACTCGACCAAGTTTTACACGATGGGCCTCTGGTCCAGCAACCCCGCCCGGTTCCCCCGCGAAAGTGTGCCCCACCAGAAGGATGCCGACGGCGATGTCTCGACCGACACTTTAGTTCTGAACCGTCCGACCGAACGCCTGCAGGTTCGCGTTACACTCGGCGGAGTTGCTCTGCCGAAGCTGAAGTTCCTCGGACTGGCGCTGACGGATACCACAGCCTCGCTCGACGCCTTGTCACCCAACGGTGCCGCCTGGGAGCGAGTCATCCCGGTGCCGGAACGCAGCCAAATGGCTTATCCCAATGGCAAAGTCCTCTGCAGCCCAACGACCGTCTCGATGCTCATGACGTATTGGTCGAAACAGTTGAAGCGTCCCGAACTCGACCATGACGTCCCCGACATCGTGAACGCCATCTACGACGCACAATGGAAAGGCACCGGCAACTGGCCCTTCAACACCGCCTACGCCGGCTCCTATCGCGGCGTCAGGGCTTATGTCACTCGGCTGAGCGACCTTTCCGAAGTTGAAGACTGGATTGCCTGCGGCATTCCGCTCGGCCTATCGGTTTGCTCCGACCGCCTCCATCATCGCGGGCCCGGTCCGAACGGGCACCTGATCGTTTGCGTCGGGTTCACCAAAGAGGGCGACCCGATCGTCAATGATCCTGGCTCCTCGAAGAACGTCCGCAGAGTCTATCCGCGCAAAGATATCATCTACGCCTGGGCTTACTCGCACAATGCCGTTTACATTATTTACCCCGAGAACTCGGGGATCCCCACGGACCGCTTCGGGCATTGGGATTCCTGGACCGCGCATCAGCGCATCCGACTGGAATAACTTTAACCGCGGATAGCGGGTATGACGCGGATATTCGTCTGAGTCCGCCGGCTCGCCGGAATTTGCCTTTCCCCTATCTTTTTTGATGGAGAGAAAAGTTTTTTCGATTAACACAGCCCTGCTGCACTGGACAACTTTGCGTTTGAAGTGAAAGAGCGATTCCGGCGCAAGAAACAGTTTAACAACAAAGGAACAAAGGAACAAAGCTTCTCGGACCTAAGCTGCGACGGCCAGGCCGGCGCGGCGGGGCCGGACGGGCACGGGCCGGCCTGAGTCATCGATCGCGACATAGACCACCTCCGCCTGCGTAACACGCACCGTCTCGTGAGGCGCAAGGGAACGCCGGGCTTCGACAGTGACGCGGACGGTAATGGAGGTGTGGCCCATCTTCAGCACTTCGGCATAGAAGCTGACGAGGTCCCCGACAAAGACCGGCGCGATGAATTTGACCTCGTGCAGCGCGACGGTCACGAGCCTTTCTTCGGAATGGCGCAGAGCTTCGACCGCACCAGCCTGGTCGATATAGCTGAGGATGAGGCCGCCAAAGATCGTGCCCAGCGCATTGGCATCGCGCGGCATCATCCAAACGCGAATCGCAGGTTGGAGGCGAGCGGGCTCAGTCATGGGCCGGGCTTACTTCCGTAGAGAGCTTGCCGGAGAGGGCGTCCTGAGCGAGGCGGTAACCGGAACGGTCGGCGTTTTTGCGAACGCCGCGGAAGAGTTCTTCGATTCGAAGGCGCGAGGCCTGGCAAAAGTAATCGGCTAACTGAAGGAGTGCGGTCCCCCGTTCGGCGCTCACCTCGCTGGAGCTAAGCTCATGTTCGGCGCGCAGGCAGGTCGCGGTAAGCGCGAACAATTCAGTCCCGATTTCGACAAAGCGGCCGAGCAAGAGCTGCTGGCGCTCGAGTTTCGGGCCGTGACGGAGCATCGAGTGGAAGAGGGAGCGCGCGAGCCGGCGACTGGCGCGGGCGGCGTAACGGAGATGAGGGGCGAGAGAGCCGTGATGCGTGAACCAGCCGGGGAGCCACTGCTTTGGGTACCACGCGGCGTAGAAGAGGGCGGCGCGGGCGGCGGCTCGCAGGCGCTGGCCCGGCGGCAACTGTGAGTTGAGCACAGCTGCGCTGACCTTCAGGTGCGGCTCCAATGCTTCCCGGGCTATAAACAGACGCATGATTTCGCTGGACCCTTCGAAGATGGTGTTGATGCGGCAGTCGCGCAGGAAACGTTCCAGCGGCAACGGCGGTTCGCCGCGCGCTTTGAGTGACGCCGCAGTCTCATAGCCGCGCCCGCCGTAAATTTGGACCGTATCGTTGACGGTTTCCCAGGCCTTTTCGCTGGCCCACATTTTGCACATCGCGGCTTCCAGCCGGATGTCGGCATGCTTGTCGCGATCGACACGGCTGGCGGCGAGCATGGTCATCGCTTCCATCGCAAAAGCATTGGCGGCCATGCGGGCGAGTTTGTCGGCGATAGCCGCGTGTTTGCCGATAGGAGCGCCCCATTGCACGCGTTGCCCGGCCCACTGGCGCGCGAGCTCCAGGCAGCGGCGGGCCAAGCCCGCGCACGCCGCCGGCAGGGTGAGGCGCCCGGTGTTAAGCGTGGTCAGCGCGACGCGCAGGCCCTTGCCTTCGGCCAGCAGAATGTTCTCGCGCGGCACGCGCACGTTGGTAAACCGAACCACCCCGTTATAAAGCGCCCGCAATCCCATGAACCGGCAGCGATGTGTTACCTCGACGCCCGGCGAGTCCGTTTCGACAATGAAGGCGGTGATCTGGTCTTTGGATTTGCCGCCGACAACTTTTGCGGGGGTCTTGGCCATGACGACGATTACGCCGGCCTTGGTCCCGTTGGTACACCATAGCTTCTCCCCGTTCAGGATAAAAGACTCTCCATCGGGGGTTGGTTCGGCGCGCGTATGCATTGCCGCCGGGTCCGAGCCCACACCAGACTCGGTAAGGGCGAAGGCGGAAATTTCACCTTTGGCAAAACGGGGCAGATATTTGCGCTTTTGCTGTTCGTTCCCGAAAAGGATGAGCGGCTGGGGCACGCCGATGGACTGGTGGGCCGAAACCAGTGCCGTCAGGTTGCCGCACCAGCCGCCTAATAACATCGCCGCGCGGCAGTAATTGGTCTGCGATAAACCAAGGCCGCCGTATTCGGGCGAAATCTTAATGCCAAAGGCACCGAGCCTGGCGAGTCCCTCCAGCACGTCATCGGGGATTTCGCCGGTGCGATCGATCTCATCCGGATCCACCTTCGTGCGAAGCAGCGCCTCGAGCTTCTCGAGAAAAGCGTCGCCCTGGTCGCGGTCGGTCGAGCTTTGAGCCGGGAAGGGTTGGATGCTGGCGAGATCGAAGTGGCCCATGAACAGGCCACTGACGAAGGTCGGTTCGCGGGCCGCTTCGCGGGCCGCTTCGGTCAGTTCGAGAGCCGCGCGCTGGCCGGCGGACATTTTTGACGTGTCGATGAGCACACACGGTTCATCGACGGCCGGCCGCGCGCGCGGCGGTGCGGGTCGTGGTTTGGTGTCAATCATTTGGCCCTCGCGGGGTAGAAAGTTTTTCCGGCGGTTGCCATGCTGCGCAACAGCGCGCACGGCTCAAATTCGGGTGAACCCTGCTCGACCAGGCGCTCCATAGCGCTGACCAATGTGCTTATGCCAAGAGTGTCGGCGTAACGCAGCGGCCCGCCCCGGAACGGCGCAAAGCCGGTGCCCATGATCATCGCGAAATCCACATCCGCTGGTTCCGTGACGACCTCCTCCTCAAGACAACGCGCCGCTTCGTTCAGCATGAGGAAGACCATGCGGGACTGGAGATCCGTGACTTGTGATGCGCGGCGCGTGAGGCGTGAGGCGCGAGGCGTGATTGCAGGGTTTGGACGCGGGTCTTTGCTCTTGGGATAGAGGTAAAAGCCGCGGCCGGTTTTGCGTCCCAGCAGTCCGGCTTGGACCATTCGGCTCAGGGTCTCGGGCAAGACGACGCGGTCGCGATACGTGCCGGCGAGGGTTTGGGCGACACGCAGGGCGACATCTATGCCGACCTCGTCCAGGAGACGCAGCGGACCCATCGGCATGCCGAAATCAAGCATCGCCTCATCAATGTCCTCAATTGCGAAGCCAGCCTCGAACAGGCTGCCGGCAGCAATCAGATACGGCATCAGGATGCGATTGACCAGGAAGCCGGGGCTGTCTTTGACGATGACCGGCAGCTTGCCGATCTGCTGCACGAAGCACAACGCCCGCTGGAGAACCTCCGGTGAGGTCTGCCGCGCAGCGACGATCTCCACCAGTTGCATGCGGTGGACGGGGTTGAAAAAGTGAAGGCCAATGACCCGTTCGGGCCGGCGCGTGGTCGCCGCGAGTTCTGAGACCGGCAAAGCGGAGGTATTGGTCGCCAAAATCGTGTGGTCACCGACCGATTCGTCGAGCGCCTGGAAAATCTTTTTCTTGAGTTCGAGGTTTTCGACGGCGGCTTCGATGACCAAATCCACCCGGCTCAATGGAACGACCCCGGGTGCCGGAGAAATTCGGTCCATGCCGTCGCGGGCTTCGAGCGGGGTAAAGACGTGCCGCTTCTGGCCATCCCGGTAGAGCTTCGAGATGGTGGCGATTCCTTTGGCGACTTGTTCCGTGCTGATGTCCTTCAGGATAACCCGCAATCTCCGCGCGCTGAGCCATTGGGCTATCCCGGCGCCCATTACGCCGGCGCCAATGACAGCAGTGAGAGCGACCGGTTTAGGGGCGGAAGCCCCATTCGTGGAGGCGGGCTTCCAGCCTGCCAATAACGCGGCGTCCCTGCCGCTCGTGGTATCTAAATCGGACGCAAGGATGCGTCCGTTACTGGCAGGCTGGAAGCCCGCCTCCACGTCCAGGACCAGTTTCTTCGCGCGCTCCTGGAGGAAGAACATTCCGACCAAATTTCTGCAAGCCTCAGTCTGGGCTAATTCCAGAATCCCCATTCGTTCCAGGGCGAGCGATTCTGGAATCGATTTGGAAACGCCGCGCGTCACGACTTCCAAGGCTTTCAGCACTGCGGGATAGTGGCCGCGCGTTTTCTTCAGCAATTTTGCGCGCAGGTGCATAGCCAGCGCCGTGGCGACGATCCGGTTATTCGTACGCCAGTGGCTTTGCGGGCGAGCCTTTCCTGCCTTGAGCATCCGGACGGCCACCTCCACCAGATATTCCTGCGGCGCCAACTCGTCCACCATCCCGTATTTGAGGGCCTGCTTAGGAGCTAGCGTTTTACCGGCAAGAATAACGTCTAAAGCCTTCGGCAGTCCCACCAGGCGCGGAAGCCGGGTCGAGCCGCCCCAGGCCGGCAGCAGCCCGAGCTGAGTTTCCGGCAGACCGATTTTGGTCACGCGGTCGTTGGAAGCGACCCGGTAATCGCAGGCGAGGCAAAGTTCGTAACCGCCTCCGACGGCGGCCCCGTGAATGGCGGCGGCGGTGGGAATCGGCAGCGAGGCGAGGCGATCCATCACGCGTTGTCCCAACTCGACCAACTCCCGAACCTCCTCGGGTGAGGCCGCCTCGCTCATGGCGCGCAGGTCCGCCCCGGCAACGAAAATGGAAGGCTTGGCGCTGGTGAGCACCAGGCCTTTGAGATGAGGCGAGCCGGCGATGAACTCCAGTTCCTTTTCCAGTTCCACCAGCGTGCGGCGGTCGAAGATATTGGCGCCGGAGCCGGGCCGGTCGAACGTGAGCACACGGATTTGATCCTCGCGAACCATTCGTTTGAGGGTGCGCTCCGGCGGGGGTGTTGAAACGGAAATCGGTGTCAGGCTGGCGGCGGCTCGCTCCGTTTTCCCACCACGGACAAGGCTCGTCTTTTTGCCAAGGGCGGACTGCTGCTGTTCCAAGGTTTGCATACTCAGTTCCTTTCCAGCCACAATGCGGCGGCCTGGCCGCCACCGACACATAAAGTCACCAGTGCCCGCCGCGCCTTGCGCCGGCGCAACTCCATCAGACTCGTCAAAACCAGCCGTGCGCCCGTCGCGCCCACTGGATGTCCCAGGGCGATAGCGCCGCCGTTCACATTGAGCCTCTCGGCACCAATCTCTCCCAAAGCCGTGTCACGGCGAAGGAATTGGCGGGCAAATTCTTTCGACCGGGCGGCCTTCAAAACCGCGAGAGTTTGGGCCGCGAACGCTTCGTTCAGTTCAACCAGGTCCGCATCCGCCAGCTTCAATCCGGTTTGCTGCTCCGCTCGGGCCAGGGCGAACACCGGGCCAAGACCCATGCGCGAGGGAGCGCAGCCCGCGTAAGCGTAGCCGGCCAATGCGCCCAGGGGAGTGAGCCCAAGTTCTTCGGCTCGCGATTCAGACATGACCAGCAGGGCCACGGCACCGTCAGTGACCTGCGAGGCATTGCCGGCGGTAACTGTGCCGGTCTTGCGCTCGAAAGCCGGCTTGAGTTTGGCGAGGGCTTCCATGGACTGATTTTCACGCGGACCGTTGTCCGCAATGAGAGCGGCAGCCTTCGACGCAATGAAAGCAGGGCAGATTTCCTCTGCCAACTTCTCCCGCGCGGCGCTCGCGCGCTGGTGCGACCGGAGCGCGGCCTGGTCCTGCTCTTCACGGACCAGGGCGAACTCGCGGGCGAGCACCTCGGCCGTCTCACCCATGTTCAGGCCGCAAACCGGATCGCTCAGGCCCAGCAACAACCCAATCCGCGGTTGAAAATCCCCCGGGCGGAACGCGGCCATCGCTTTGACCCGCTGACCGAAACTCCTGGCGCGACCCAGGCGAGCGAACTTCCCGACCGCACATTGATTGAAGAGCAACGGGATGTTGGACATACTCTCGACGCCCCCGACAATGAATACCGACCCGCGCCCTGCCTTCATCTTCTCCTGGGCCAGAGTCAGGGCTTCGCAACCCGATGCGCAATTGCGTTGGACGGTGACCGCGGGAATGGATTCCGGGATGCCGGCGCGGAGGGCGATGACGCGGGCGACATTAGCGGCATCGGCGGGTTGCGCGACGCAGCCGAAAATGACTTCATCCACCAGTTCCGGGTCCAGGCCGGTGCGGGTCAGCAAGGCATTGACAGCGATGCGGCCGAGTTCATCGGCGCCGAAGCCGGCCAAATCGGTGCCGGCTTTGCAGAATGGGGTGCGAACTCCCTCAACAATGACCAGGCGATCGGATTTCATCATGCTACTCTTTCCTTTTGGCTGGCTACCGCACTCACGGCAGCGCTCCCGTTCCGGGCGGACGCGGCCTGTGCCATTGGCCGGTGGTCAACTAGTTTCTGTTCCTTGAGCACGCTGCCGACGCCCTGGAGCCGGCGAATTTCGTCGGCGTCGTGAAAAAGCACGCGGCTGGGATGAAGTTCGAAGCGGGCGAAACAGCGCTCGCGCAGTTCCCGGGTGAGCTGCCCTTCGTCGGTGCCGTTGACCTTTTGGACGTGCAAAATGATCTCGTCAAGGTCCAGCGGGTCGTCGTTGAGCTTGCGCAGCTCAACCTGCCAGGCGCCGATGTGCGGGGCATCGTCGAGCACGTGTTCCAGTTGGTTGAAATCGACCAGGGTGCCTTTGAGCTTGTCCACGTGCATCTCCTTGACCTCTGAACGCCGCGAAATATTGC
>DATMQA010000057.1:0-40963 GCA_035566895.1 Binatia bacterium | reverse complement strand
TAGCTGCTCAGTGGCTACCCAAAACTCCGGCTGCGCCGCTTTTTCTTTATTTCCGAACACCCGCTATCCTATTCAAAACCAACCACTCCTCGCAAAACATTTCACCGGAAAGTTGGCAGTTTTTCAACAGACTGCTAGGCTGCTTCACTGCCAGCACACGTGGCGCCACACGCCCGCAACGGCAACGTTCCTCATCCACCGGCACCTTCCCAGCGGTTGGCTGATCCACCGCACATACGAATTGGAGAGGAGTTTGTCCGCCACCCTTCACGACCTCTTTCTTGATGATTTAAACGGACATCTCACCTCGGAGCCACAAAAAGTCCGATGGGTAGAAGACAGACTTCAGTCAATTAGCCGAGTATTCCACCACAGAGACAGCGCAGAGAAGTTAATGCTTGGCTGCCAGTGGCTCTTCGACAGCTACTGCACCACCAACGAGCTCCTCGCGTTCGTACAAACCGCAGTTGCGATGGAGATCCTCCTCGGCGACAAGCGCACATCAGACCTCATCGGCATTGGCGAGCTGCTGAGTAACCGATGTGCCTACCTGATCGGCGCGAGCTACAACCAGAGACAAGAGATCCTGGACGAGCTTAAAAAGATCTATGACGTTCGCAGCCAAATCGTCCATCGCGGCAAGAGCCGTCTCAAGCACACCGAGCGCGAACTCTTCTCCACCCTTCAGTGGATGTGCCACCGGGTCATCCAGGAGGAGGTTCGGCTACTCGAAGAGGACACAAACGCAACCGCAGCGGAACAACTCCACAGCGCAATGAAGAAGCGCACTTAGACCGACACACCCACCAGTGCGGCCTTTCACCCGGGCCCCACCCGCACTAGCCCGGTTCTTATGCTCACCAACTCGCCACGGTCAAAGCCCGCCTCGCCATCTCGGATGCCGACCCGCAGTACGACGATATGGAAAAGAGAGTGGACTTCCGCTTTGCGATACAGAAACCGCCCCCCGGCCCTTTGGTCGAGCTGTCGGCCGCGGAGATGGGCAAGGCATTCCGTTGGTTTCAAACCCCGCAGGGAGTGCCTGTTTATAGTCATACGGCCCGCGTCCATTGCTCTTTTTGTTTTTTCAGCGGCGCGGCGATACGGCTTCAGGCGAATCGTAGATACCCTCGCGCCGCTGAAAAACCAAAAAGGAGGGTCGTTGGCGGTGGTTCAACTATAAACAGGTCACCCCTAAACGGGGTTTGCCGGAATTGCACTCCGCGGTGGATTCCCACGCCTGCCTCGGGAGGAGAGGGTCGGGGAGAGCAGACAGTCGGTGTGGGGTGTTGGCGACAGTACCCTCTACTATAAACACGGGAAGGCTAAACCCGGCCTCGTCTGGGGCGGTTGGTTCGTCTTCTGTGTGAGCGGGTTACTGGCAATGCGAACGGCCTCAGAAGCACTGTTTTTTCGTTGCGGATTAAAAAACGATGTTTGCGAATGGACTCGTGGCAGTGCTGGGCGACTGGATTGGCGCGAAGTTGGCCCCGCTCGAAGGGCTGTAATTATTCGTGGTATTGTTGCCGGCGCTGATGCGCAAGATGATGTCCCCGGCGCCGGCATTGATTCCCAAGCCGATATTGTCGCGCACCTGGTTGCCTTCAATACGGCTGCCGCTGCCCGAGGCCGTGATGCCGCTGTTGTCGGCGCCGCCTGTGCCGCCGTTTGCGCTCGCGTGATTACCGATGACGATAGAGTCTTCCGCAACAGCAATCCCAATCCAGCTATTCCCAACAGCAGTGCAGTCGGTGACCTGTGCGCGCGCTCCTGTGCCAATGCCCTTTCCAAGGAAACTTGTGCCATTGAAGTCAGCCGTGCAGCCGATGACCGTCACACCGTCCGCAACGGAAATCCCGTCACCGCCGTTGGCAGAGGCCGTGCAGCCGTTGACGGTCGAGTTGCCCAAGGCATAAATTCCATAGTTTGGGTTGCCGTTGGCCGTGCAGCCGCTGACTGTGCTGCCCTTCCCCGAATGGATGCCGTCGCTCGTGTTGCCGGTCGAGTTGCAATCCTTTAGTGTAGCATTATCGCCGAGCTGAATTCCGGCGACGTGGTTGTTCTGCGCCGAACAGCCGAGGACGGCGCATTGCCCGCCAGCATAAATCTCGTTGCCCGTACTGTTGCCGCTGGCGCAGTCTTTCACCACGCTGCCGGACTGCACATTGATGCCATCGCTTCCGTTTAGTCTGGCCGCGCAGCCGCGCAGCGTGCTCCCCGCATCGGCGCTGATGCCCATGCCGGTGTTGGACACCGCGGTACATTCCTCAACCGCACAGGCATGACCGGTCACGATGCCGGCGCCGAAATTGGTTTGGGCCAGGCAACGGCTCACGCTGCTGCCGTCTCCGACCAGAATGCCCCCGCCGGAGTTGGAACTGACGACACAGTCCGCCACGAGCGCGTTCTTATCGGCCAGCCATCCGCCGGTCGTGTTGTCGGTGATGAAAAGCTTTTCGTAGCGCTGGTTGCTCGACGGGAACGCGTCAATGCCGTCGTTGTCCCAACCGCGAATGGTGCCGTTGCGGATGCAGACATTCTTCTGCCCAAAGCAATAGATTCCGCTGAAGGAGTTGGGCACGCCAATCAGCGCGAAACCGCTGAGATCCAGCGTGACGTTGTCTGCCAGAATGGCGATGCCCGCTTGAAAAGAGCCGCTCGTGAGATTGGTGGTCAAGTAATACGAGCCGGGGCTGCTGATGGTATAAGGCACCGAGGAAATGGGGGTGCGCGGCTCGATTTGCGCAAGCGACTTCATTGTCGGGGCGGGCGCGCCGGGCGGCGTGAGGCTGCCTTGGCGTGGCAAGTTGAGAGTTGCACGTTGAAACTTGAGAGGAATGCCAGCGCGAGGAATGCGAACAGTTTGGTTTTCATAGTCCAGCCGGCCGTGGGTCACGGAGTTGAAAACCGTTGTCGCCAGAATTGGAGATTCACGGCCAACGAACCAGGAATGGTGGAGACGCAACGAAAATAGCCTGACGCCGCGGGATTGGCAAGGCATTACGCTTTATGGCTTTAAGGTGCGCCAATCACACCCTGTTTTTTGCCTCATGTCGTCTCCTACAAGAGCTGGTTTCGCCCTGGTTCCACCTGCAACACCCCGCTTGTCCACTGGGAAGCGAAAACGGAATCTGTAAGCACCACGCTTTACGTGCCTCAGGCTTGTAACAGGGCGGATGCTCTCATTACTCTCAGTCCATGCGCGGCATATGGCAGTTCCGGCTTAGTCTGTTTGGCGTTTTGGCCTTTGCCATCACCTCGCTCAACGCCGAGGATTGGCCGCAGTGGCTCGGGCCCAGCCGCGACTCTGTTTGGCGGGAGTCCGGAATTCTCGAGAAATTTCCCACCAACGGCCCGCCGGTTCTATGGCGCGCGCCTATCGGTGCGGGTTACGCCGGCCCGGCGGTCGCCGATGGCCGAGTCTATGTCAGCGACCGCGTGCTGGCCCAGGGCTCGAGCAATCCGGCCGACCCTTTCCAACGCGGCACCATTCCTGGGTCAGAACGCATCCTCTGCTTGAACGAAGCCGACGGTGCGCTCATCTGGCATCATGACTACGATTGCCCCTACACCGTCAGTTACCCAGCCGGCCCGCGCGTGATGCCACAAATCAGCCAGGGCAAAGTCTATTTCCTGGGCGCGGAAGGGAACCTCCTCTGCCTGGACGCGCGAACCGGGAAAGTCATTTGGTCGCGCGATTTCAAGAAGGATTTTGATATCGGCACGCCGGTCTGGGGTTTTGCCGGCCACCCCTTGCTCGATGGCCAGCGATTGATTTGCCTGGCCGGCGGCAAAGGCACTACCGCCGTGGCCTTCGACAAAGATACCGGCAAGGAAATCTGGCGTGCTTTGACCGCCAAAGAGCCGGGCTACAGCTCGCCGATGATTTGTGAAGCCGGCGGCAAGCGCCAACTCATCATTTGGCACCCCGAGTCCGCCAACTCACTCGATCCGGAAACCGGCAATCTCTACTGGTCCGAGCCGTTCGCCTCCCGCTCCGGGATGACCATTGCCACGCCCCGCCAGCAGGGGCAGCAGTTGTTCTTCACCACCTTCTACAGCGGCTCGCTCATGCTGCGCCTCGACGCCGGCCAGCCCACCGCCACTTCCCTCTGGCGCACGCGCAAACCCAGTGAGAAGGACACTGCCCACCTCAACGCAGTTATGTGCACCCCGTTCCTCGAAGACGGCTACATTTACGGCGTGTGCAGCTACGGCCAATTGCGCTGCCTCAAGGCCGATACTGGCGAGCGGATTTGGGAAACGTTTCAGGCCACCACTTCCGGCGACCCGGTCCGTTGGGCCAATGCCTTCATCGTCAAAAACGGCACCCGATTTTTCCTCTTCAACGAGAAGGGTGATTTGATCATCGCCAACCTAACCCCGCGCGGCTACCAGGAAGTCAGCCGCGCCCACTTGCTTGAGCCGACCAATACCGCCGCCGGACGCGACGTCGTCTGGTCGCACCCCGCCTTCGCCAACCGTCACCTCTACGCCCGCAATGATAAAGAGCTCATTTGCGTCGATCTTTCGGCGAGGAAGTGGTAAAGGCACTCACCCCAGACCTTTATTGGCTCACGCCCAAACGGGACCAATCGCGACCTAACGCGAGCCAACGGCAGTCACTAAAGGTCAAGACCACTTTTCCAAATTCCAATCACCGCTAAAATCGGCAAAGAAACGGTCAACCCTGTGCGAGGGTCAACCCAAGGGTTTCCTCCAGGACGAATGCCCTGCGGGCCTGACCCTTACGATTTGTGGAAAACCTTCACGCGATCCTCCGTCACGGCTCCACATAGACCGGCATCCCGATCCAGACCAGCTTGAGCAAATATTCGGCGTTCCAGTTCGCCAGCCGGAAACAGCCGTGCGATTCGGTGCGGCCCACCAGTTCGGGGCTGGGGGTGCCGTGCATCCCGTATCCCGGTTTGTCCAGGCCGATCCACGCGACGCCGACGGGGTTGTTCGGGCCGGGCGGCAGAATCAATTTCCGGTTCAACTCCCGCGCTTCCGGCGATTCGGCAAAAACCTCCGGGTCAAACGTGTAGTTCGGATTGGGGGCGATGACGGCGACATGCAGTTCGCCCACCGGCCGCTTTTCAACGGACTGCGCGATGCTGCAGGGGAACTGCACGAGCAGGTTGCTGTGCGCGTCGCAGGCCACGAGGATTTTTTCCGACAAACGGATAGTGGCGAACGCGGCTTTGGGGGGCGGTTCCACGCGCGCCGCGTCGGGAATTTGCAGGGTAGCGCCCGCCACCAGGTTGGTCCAATCCACCTTCGGATTCAGGCGGCGAATTAGGTCCGGATGCGCGTGGCTCTTTTCGGCGGCGAGTTCCAGGATAGTTTCAAAGTCGAGCGCGGTCTGCTGCGATTTGCCGAGCCAGGTCCTGCTCAACGGCTGCAGGCGCGCGAGGTCGTTCGTGGTGACCGTATAAAGCATGCACGGCGGGGCGGTGAGCAACAGGCGCGGCTTCGTTTCCGCATCCAGTTCGCCGGTGACGGGCAATTTTTCTTTCTGCTGAAAAGCGCGGAGGGCCGAGCGTGTCTGCGAGCCGGCCCGGCCATCGAGCGAGCCGGGTGAAATGCCCAGCCGATCCAGCGCGAGTTGCGCTTCAAAAGCGTTTTGTACCGGTCGCGGATAAGTTCCCGGCAACACTACCGGCGCGGCGTTCGTCTGCGGCGTGCGTAGCGCAGGTGGCGCGGGGCTGGCCGGTGTGGAGACGGTGTTCGGTTCGGGCGTTTTGGCCGCCGGCCACCAAAACCACGCCACCACGGCGAGCCCCAGCATTGCCAGCACCCAATGAAATCCGCCGCGGCGGCTTTTGCGTGAACGGGACTGATATTTGGTCCTGCGGGGCACGCCCTGATTTAGGCATAAACGCGGGCCTCCGCCCAAGAATTAACTTCACCCGCGCAGCACGAACGGCAGGTGGTGGCAGGTGATGCAGGTTCGCTACAAGCAAGAGGCCGAATCATCCATCACGACCATCCCCGGCACCTACGGCTCGTTCGCGGTATAGTTGGCCTCAAGCACTTTCTTGATTCGCTCGCGGCACTCGACCAGGTGGGCCCGAGTCGTGTCATCCAGGCCGCCGGAGGACAGGCCTTTGTCGATCTTTTCTCCGATCCGTTGCAGATGGTAGCGGGCCAGGCTGCGGGCGTCAGCGGGCGGTGTGCGCGAGCCGCCCATGAAGATGACAAAACTGTACATGTCGCCGAAAGCATTGCTGCGCTGGCCCAGCACGAGACGACACAGGCGGCCGAGGTGCTCGCGCTGGAGGTTGCGGCGCATGGTCGCCGTGGAGGAGTCTTTGCCCGGGGTCAACTGGGCCCAGACGGCGTCGGAGACGGTCTGGAAGACGTCGGCCATTTTGAGAGGTTTGCTTTCCGGGTTGGACTGGAGTTCCTGGTTCTGCAAGCGGCTCAGCACGGCCGGATCGAAGCAACGGTTCAGGACGATCCGCTGAATGGAGAGCACCCGGTCGAAGATGGGGTAATCGACGCCGCCGCCATAAAAGAGCGATTCGCTGCCCCAGTGGTACCAATTGTCGCTCGTCAAGCGCCGGAGCAAGGCGGGTGAGAAGTGAAAGGCGTCACCGGTCAGCATGTTTTTGGTGAGGAAATCGAGAGCCTCGCGCTGTTTGTCGCCGGCGACGGGGGTAACGGGGTCGTGACAGCCTTCCCCGCCTTTGAAATCGCGACTGACGCCCTGGCCGCCGATGAAGGAAGAAGCGAGGTAAGCGGCGTTGCCATATTGGCCGAGCAGGACGGAGAAGGCGCGCCGGAGACGGGCCCAGGATTCGCCGTCTTTGACGATTTTATCGTCGAGACTCTTGAGCAGCTCGCCGGCGAGGGCCGCGCGTTCCTCGCCGTATTTCAAGGGATCGGAGCCCAGGTCGTAGGTGTTTACGTAGGGATCGTCGTTGAGGAACATGTCTTCATCGGTGCCGTAGGCGAGGTCGGAATCGGGGGAGCGGGCAGCGATTTTTTTCAGCTCGGGGGCTTCGTCGCCGTCGATGGGTTTGTAGGCGTATTCGATGGCCCAGTAATCGTAGGGTCCGATGGTGGTGGAAGCATAATCACCCTGGGGCTGGCCTTTGCGGGAGATGTTGACCGGGTTGTAATCCATGACGCTGCCGGTCATGCCTTTGACATGGGTGATGTTGGTGTCATTGATTTTGTCCAGCGGGAGCATGGTGCTGGCCTTGAAATTGTGGCGCAGGCCGAGGGAATGGCCAACTTCGTGCATGACGATTTCCTTGATGGTCTGGCCGAGGAATTCGTCGGGGAGTTTTTCGTCCGGGGCGGCTTTGCCGTCGGCGGCCATGGCGATGGCGGCCATGCTGAGTTCCTGGGCTTTGCCGATGGCGCATTGGCAGACGCTGGACTGGCCTTGGGAGAAGCGGCGGTTGAGCTGCATTTGGAGCGGGCTCCACTCGGCGGGTACGAGTTGGGAGGTCATTTGCTGGCCGCCCTGCCCTTCCCAGGCAGCGGCCGGTCGCGGGAGCGGGAACGGGAGGCCGTAACCGAATTTCGCGGCCATAATGGAGCTGATGATTTCGCCCTGGGCCAAGGGAGCCCAATCCTGGGCATCGGCGCCGGTGACGATGGGTTTGCCGACGAGGAAGGCATACTCGGATTTGAGGGCGCGAATCCAGCTCGCGTCAAAAATGACGTCGCCGTCGATCATTTCGCCGCTGATGGGGTCGGCGCGCAGGCCGGACATGGCAAAAGTGGAGCTGGTGGTGATCCAGCGGAAGGTGCAATAGTTGATATCCTCGGGGTCGAAATCATCGCGTTCATTCTGCCAGCGGACGCCGATGGCGTCACGGAAGCCAATCTTCTGGAAGGCCTTGTTCCATTCAAGGATGCCTTCCTCGACATAAGGCCGGTATTCGTGGGGGACGGTATCCTCGATCCACCAGACGAGCTGTTTTTTGGGCGGGGAGATTTTCGCCTTGGGATCGGCCTTTTCGAGGCGCCAGCGGTTGATGCGGCGCATGAAGACGGTATCGGGGTCGGCGGAGCCGAAATCCTTGGTGGCGCTGAGGAAATGGCCGACGCGATGGTCGGCGAAGCGGGGTTTGTAGCCTGGCTCCGGGAGCTTGCAGAGGCTGTAGTGGATGACGAGGGTGATGCCGCGCGAATCGGCGACGCCGTCGTCGCCGAAGCGGTACATGCCATTGCCGCGGCCCTTGAAGGTGGCTTCGATTTCGAGCTCGAGGTTGTTCTGGAAGGGTTTGATTTTATGCCAGGAACTGCGGCTCTTGTCGAAGTCGCCCAGGCCCAGCTCCGCAAAATCGGAGAGGAAAATCTGCGAGAAATCGATGAGGACATTGCCATTGGGATTGAGGCTGACGATGGGCAGGGCCATCAACACCGAATCGGTGTAATTCTGTTGGACGGCTTTTTCGAGCGGGGTGCCTTTGGGCGCCTCGTAATGGATGTTGCGGCGGAGGAGCTGGACGTTGTCGCCGACGCGGCGGAAGACCAGGATCCATTCGTCGCCGAAGTTGAGGGGCTGGCCGGCCATGGCGAGGCCGCGGGCGATGGCGATGGGAGCCAGGATCGGTTGGTCGAACTGGTTGGGTTTGATCTCACCGTACACCTGCTCATTGGTCTTATAGAGGGTGAACAGGCCTTCGTAGTGGATCGTGTCTTTGGTGACCTCGGCGAATTCTTTAAATTTGGACGGCGGTTTGGCCGGGGGCTCTGCTGCGGGAGCTTGTGACCGGGCGGAGAAACAACCAGCCAGGACCAGCAGGCAAAGAGCGGCTTTGGCAAAGCAGGCGCGCAAGGCGAAGCGAACAGGAATAAATCTCTTGGTTTTCATGGCATCTCTTTTCATGGCGTCTCAGGTTCTAGTTCCGCAGACGGACCGAGTCAAGGCCAAAACAAGGCAAAACGGCGGTGGAGTGGCAACGCGCACAAAGGTGAAATCGGCTCGGCTGCTCAGGTCAGCAGGTGGGCGATGCGGAGGACCAGGAGGGCGGCCGGGAAGAAGATAAGCTGCGCGACGAGTGTGCCGATGAGGCGCCCGGTGACCTGCCAGATAACAATGTGGCTGACTGCGACCACGGGCCGGTTGCCGCGCAGGGCCTGGTCGGTGATGAGCGCGGAGACCGGGTCGATGAGGATGACCAGGAGGAGGGTGCCGATGCCGTTGACGACGCCGCTCAGGGTGGTGGCGGTGCGGGCGAGGTCCGGGGCCAATGCGCTGGCGTACATGGTCGCACTGATGCCGACGGTGTAAACGGCGGTGACGATGATGTTGAGCAGGAGAAAGGAGCGGGGCAGGCGGAGCCGGCTGGCCTTGCGGAGGCTGTCCGGCAACGGGAGGCGCAGGTGCTGGCTGATGCGGCTGAAGGCGCGCAACGAGAGGGTGTGCAGCAACAAGGCGGGGAAGGAGCCATGGGTTTCATAGGCCACCGCGGCGCGGCTGAACACGGCGGTGAAGGTTGGGATGAGCATCGCCCCGAGAAGGGTCCCGACCGTCGCGGCACCGATGATGACGTGGAAATCGCGAAGAAGTCCGCCCAGGTTCCCCTGGCGGACCATGCGGTCCACCGCCGAGCCCAGGAGCGGAGCCTGCAGGGTGTAAGCGACGCGGCTGGCGAGGGCCACGATGTTGAACAGTGCGCCGGTCAGGGCCAGCCGCCCGGTCCGAACGCCAGCGATGCGCGAGGCGTACGCGGCAGTGTCCAGGCAGTGAACGACACCGGTCAGGAGGAGGATGACGGCCAGGTTCGGCACGCCGAGAGGATGGGTAAGCAAAGACCAAAAACCAAACACCAAACACCAAGCTCCAGGAAAGCTCCAAATTCCAATTCCCAAGAGGAATGTGAGCGGGGGTGAAATGGCCACAAAAAGCCACAAAAAAAGAGGCCAGAGAAGAGGGGCAAGAAACCGGAATCCCATTAAACCGCAGAGACGCGATCGACGCAGAGCAGAACGGCAACGAAACCGCAGCGGCTCACAGCCAGTAAGACACAGAATTATGGCAGGACAGAATCATGCGGAAAGGCATTCCGCAGTCAATTCCAGCTCCTATGATTCTGTCCTGCCATGATTCTGTCGCCCTTCTGTCCTCGAACAAACACCAAACTCCTTAAAGGGAGCGTGATGGGCGTCAGGGCAGCGGGATGTTTTCGATGGCGAAGGGAAAGGTTTGGAGCGCTTCGGGCGTGGCCAGGTGAACGGTCAGTTGAGTATCGGCGGGGGGCGGAGAGCTGAGCTCGATCTGGCGCAGTTCACCCGAGGACCAGGTGCTGACGCGTTTAAGCGGCTTGCCGGCGGCGTCCTGGAACTCGACTTCGACGACGCGTTTTTCGGGGTCCTTGACGTAGAGTTTCAAGCTGTTGTTTTTATCCACCGACATCATGCCACCGAACATGCCCTTGAACAGGTCGCCAAAGACGTCGCCGATTTGCGCGCCGGGCTGGCTTTTTTGTTGTTCCTCGATCTGTTTCTTTTTCGCCTCGTAGCTTTCTTTGGTGAGGTAGAGCAATTCGATCCCGTATTTTTTCAGGCTAGAGTTGGGGACCGGTTCAGCGGGATGCTTGAGGATATCTTTGATGGTCAGAATGCTGCCGTTGGCCTGGGTGGGATTGAAGAGCTCGACCTCGCCGGAGAGGAGCTTGATGACGGTGGCGTTGCGGGAGGGATTGCGCAAGCGCAGTTCGGTTTTGAGCCCGCCACTCCTTTGACCAAAGCCGGAGGAACCGAAGGGATCGGAGGCATCGTCGCGGGCCAGGTCGCGGCCCAATTCATCGACGGCCTTCTTGAGGCGCACTTTACGGACGCTGACGGCGTCGGTGGCGGCGTCGCCGGTGAACTTGAGCTCGAGTTTGCATTCGGAGTTGAAGGAGCCGGTGGTCCGGTTGTCGGTGACGTCACCGACGCTGACTCTGACGGGGACAGGTTGTTTGGGGGGCGTTTGCGCCAGGAGCGGCGTGGCAAAAACGATAGCCAGGAGAACGGCCGGCAGACTTATTCGAGCATTCATTTTGGTTATTTACAGCATGTTCGGTGCCCGTTTGAGCACGGAGGCGCACACAGGGGCAGAGGCGCAAATGAAAGGGTTAATTGAGGGAAAGCAAATGGAAGGAAACGAAAACGAAGGAGGAATAGTGCTCAGCAGCGGAATCTCTCCCCTGCCCTGTCGTCCAGTGGAAGGAGAAATGCCCCACGCTCGTAACCCTCTAGTTTATATTAGTTGAAGTAGCGGGGAAGGCCGGAGGACCAGGCGATGATACCGGCCAAAAAGCAGGCGAGCAGGACGAGCAGCAGCGGCAAGGGGAGACGCGCGGGTTGCTGGCGATTGGCCCATACGAGAAGGAGGTTGATTCCGATGAGAAAGGCAAGCGTGAGGCAGCCGAACCAGAGGGCCACGCTCAGCAAGTGCGCCTGGGCCTGGGCGAGGTGCTCCGGCGCAAGCCAGTAGGCGCGGTTGGGAATGTGCAGGTGGGCAGGGTTGCTTTTGGCGAGAAGATAAAACACTAGCCCGAAGCCCGGCAGCCAGATTCCAAACACAGCGATGAATATCAGGTAAGCCGTCCGGCTCATCTGTCTTCGCGCGCGGCCCAACAGGTTGAATTGGGTGGATACGCGCCCGGGCAAGCGCCGGGCGGAATAAACCAGGCTCGCGGCGAAGAGGAGGTAGAGGTGAGCCAGGATGAGCCCGGGTATCCACGGGCTGCTAATACTGGCCAGCAAATGAGGAGCGAGCATGGGTTCAAGCGGGTTTGGGCCTGTCCGGGCCGGCGGGGCGAGGCTGCGGGCCTTTGCGTTTCAGGACGGCTTGTTTCAAGAGGTATTCGATTTGGCCGTTGACGCTGCGGAGTTCGTCCTGGGCCCAGGCCTCCAGGTCGTCCCAGAGGCCGGGGTCGATCCGCAAGAGAAACGGCTTGCGTGACGCCATGAGCAGCTCAGGTGTAGAGCGTGCCGGTATTGACGACGGGGTGGACCTCGGCTTCACCGCAGAGGACGACCATGAGGTTGCTGACCATGGCGGCGCGCCGCTCGTGATCGAGCTCGACCACGTGCTTGTCGGCGAGTTCTTTCAACGCCATATCGACCATGCTGACGGCGCCATGGACGATTTTGGTGCGCGCGGCGATGACGGCCTCGGCCTGCTGCCGGCGGAGCATCGCCTGGGCGATCTCGGGGGCGTAAGCCAGGTGGGTCAGCCGCGCTTCATCGACCTGGACGCCGGCTTTATCGAGCCGCGCCTGCAGCTCCTGCCGCAAGGCCTGGGAGACCTCTTCGACGCCGCTGCGCAAGGTGATTTCGTTCTCCTCGCCGTGGTCGTAGGCATAAACGCTGGCCAAGTGCCGGAGGGCGGATTCGCTTTGGACGCGGACGTAGTTTTCGAAATCTTCGATGTCGAACATGGCCTGGGCGGTGTCCTGGACGCGCCAGACGACGACGGCGGCAATTTCGATCGGGTTGCCGCGCTTGTCATTAACCTTAAGCTTCTCGCTATTGAAGTTGCGGGCGCGAAGCGAGACCTTGAGGCGGGAGAGCTGGGCGCGACCGGCGCCAGTGGCGACCGGCTTGCCCGCGCCGGTATTGGTTTGTGCTTCGAAACTCTGCCGCGCCTCGCGGGACCGGCTCGAGCCGTTGGAATAGAACGGATTGCCCCAGTGGAAACCGGCCTCGCGCACGGTGCCGCGGTAGGAGCCGAAGAGCACCAGGACACGGGCCTGGTTGGGTTGGAGGGTGAAGAACCCGGGCAACATGATGATGGCGCCCAGCTCGGTGAGGATGGCGACAATGAGCAGGCCCCAGTAAGGGTGGTTGAGGGCGTTGATGCCGGCGACAAGGGAATAGACCAGCAAGGCGATAGCGCCGAGCAGCAGGAGGAGGTCGATGGGCAACATGACCCAGCCGTTAAGAGTTTTGACGATTCGGTCGCGATTCGCGGCAGCAGATTCAATATTCATACGGTCAGCCTTTCTAAATCGATTATTCGATTGCTATCGTAGTGATATCATAGTGCAATCACAGGGTCAAATGGAAAATGACGGTTTTTTTGTAATCGGGTATACGGTGGCGTTGTAAAATTCCCGGACAGTAATGTCCCGGTAGTGAGCATAGTCCCGGGAGCGCGGGCGTTTCCCCGCCGAAAAAGGGATTCGCAGGAAGAAAATTTCTCGAAATTCCAAGCAAAACTGGCAATGTGTTTGCTGCATTGGTAAAGTGGGTTTGATGAGGGATGGCGGTGAAAATAAACTGTAATCGTAGGCAGGGCTGATGAGCGATGGAAACGATTCTTGAAACCAAAAACTTGCGGGTCGAGTTCAAAGCGCAAAACCACGCGACGGGACGGAAAGTCGCGGTGAAGGACCTGAATCTGAAGGTCCATGCGGGCGAGGTGTTCGGGTTTCTGGGCCCGAATGGGGCGGGCAAGACGACAACGATGAACGTGCTGCTGGGGTTTGTGAACGCGACCAGCGGGGCGGCTTACCTGTTTGGCGTGAACGTGACCGAACCGATCGCCCGGCAGCGCATTGGTTACCTGCCGGAATTAACCTACTATTACAAGTTCCTGACCGCAGAGGAGTTGCTGAGGTTTTACGCGCAGATTTTTCGGCTGTCCCGCGCCGAGGCTGACCGGCGGATTGACGAGTTGCTGAAGCTGGTGGAACTGGAGCACGCGCGCAAGCGCCCGATCAAGACCTATTCCAAAGGGATGCAGCAGCGGGTCGGGCTGGCCCAGGCGCTGATCAATGACCCGGATTTGCTGATTTTGGATGAGCCGACGAGCGGGCTGGACCCGCTGGGCCGCATGAAGGTGCGCGAGATCATCCAGCGGTTGAAAGACAGAGGCAAAACCGTGTTCTTCTCCTCGCACGAGCTGGGCGAAGTGGAAACAGTGTGCGACCGGGTGGCGATCATCAACCAGGGCGAATTGAAGGTGGAAGGGCGGGTGGATGAACTGGTGGCTGAGCATCACGCCAACCTCGAGCAAATCTTTCTGCGGATCATCGGCTATGAACCCCAGCCCGCCAAGCGAGAGGGACGGGGTGAGCGGGAACTGGAGCGCCAAACTCAACCCCGCAGCCCGAAGGAGGTGGCGCTGTGAATATTATCCTGGCCCTGGCGGGTGTGGTGATCAAGGAACTGTATCGGCGGAAGGATTTTTACGTTCTGTTTGTAATGACGGCGGTGATTACGCTGCTGATGGGGTCGGTGAACTTTTTTCACGATGCCAAGATAGTCCGCATTCTCAAAACGGTGTGCCTGCTGTTGATTTGGGTATCGGCGCTGGTGGTGGCGATCACGACGACGGCGAGGCAGATCCCGTCCGAAAAGGAGAACCGGACGATTTTTCCGTTATTGGCCAAGCCCGTGACCCGGGGCCAGGTGGTGGCCGGGAAGTTCGCCGGGTGCTGGCTGGCGTGCGGGCTGGCGTTGTTGATGTTTTACGTGTTTTTCGGCGTGGTGACGGGATCCAAGGAGAGCCACTGGCCGGTGCTGCAATATTTGCAGGCGGCGTGGCTGCAATGGATGATGCTGGGGATGGTGGTCGCGCTGGTCCTGCTAGGTTCGGTTTTGTTCACCGCTCCGTCTTCCAACGCAACGATCAGTTTTGTGGTTGTGGTGGGAATTCTGTTGTTGGGGCGCCATCTCAATCAGTTGGCGCTGCAACAGCCGGAGCCGCTGCGCACGATTGTTTATACGCTGTATTTCCTGGTTCCTCATCTGGAGTGGTACGACCTGCGCGAGTTCATCGTCAATGACCAGCCGTTAATCGATTGGGGGAGCTGCGCGTTGGCCTCACTGTATGCGGGCTGTTATGCGGCGCTGCTGCTGGTGGCGACGTGGGTGGCGTTCCGGCGCAAGGCTTTGAACCTGTGAAGCGCGCCGTTCCCTATTTGGTTCTGGTGCTGCTGGCGGCCGGGTCGTTCAGCCTGGCGACGGTGATGCAGCCGCGCGCGCTGGCCTGGAGCAAGGGGGGGGAGTCCGACAACGTGTTAAAGGTGCTGCTGGGGGACGGGCGGCGCATCTTTGCCAATCATTTTTTTGTGCAGGCGGATGTGTCCTTTCACAGTGGTTATTATCCCTCGGTGTTTGACCAGACCCAGGCGCCGAAAGACAGCCGGCACATGACGGCCAAAGAGGGGAGCAAGGAGGACGAGGAGCACGAGAAAGCGATGAATTTTCTCGGCCAACCGCGGGATTGGATCGAGCGGTTCGGGCGGCATTTCATGATCACGGAGCATACGCACCTGGAAGGGGGCAACGAGCGCGAAATCCTGCCGTGGCTCAAGCTTTCGGCGGAACTGGACCCGCAACGCATCGACACCTACACCGTCGCGGCCTACTGGCTGCGCGGCTCACTCAACAAGCCCGAGGAGGCGGAGAAGTTCCTGCATGAAGGTTTGCGCAACAATCCCGGCAGCTACGAAATTCTCCTCGAGCTTGGGCGGCTGTATAAGGAGAATTACCATGACACGGCCCGGGCGCGGAACGTCTGGGAGCTGGCGTTGCGCCGGTGGCGGGAGCAGCAAGCCGGGAGGAAAGAGCCGGACCTCATCACGATGGAGCAGATCACGGTGAACCTGGCGCGGTTGGAGGAGCAGACCGGACACTTCGAACGCGCCATCGGATATCTGGAACTGGCGTGCAAGGCCTCGCCGACACCGAAGGTGCTCCAGCAGCAGATTGAAGAGTTGAAGCAAAAGCAGGCCGCCGGAACCCGAGCCGAAAGCAAAGGCGGGAATTGAATCCCCGCTTACGTGAAGGGTAATCCGTAAAGTGCACAGTGGCCGATTGGGCTTTGTCTTTGCAAGGTCGGTCTGGTTAAATGCCCGCCAAGATGAGAACACGGCAGGCCCAGGTCAAGCGGAGCACTACGGAAACGCAAATCACCGTGAAGCTCAGGATCGATGGGACGGGTAAAGCGTCCATCGATACGGGCATTGCGTTTTTCGATCACATGCTGACCCTGCTGGCAAAACACGCGGTGGTTGATTTGGAGTTGCAGTGCCGAGGAGATTTGGCGGTGGATGCGCATCATACGGTCGAGGATTGCGGGATCGCGCTTGGGCAGGCGTTTCTTAAGGCTCTAAGTGACAAAAAAGGGATACGCCGTTACGGGACGGGTTTTGACCCTCGGAACCCGTTTACGGGCGAAGCGTATGTGCCGATGGATGAATGTCTGGCCCGTTGTGTGATCGATTTCAGCGGGCGGCCGCACCTGGTCTGGCGGGGCTTGAACGATTTGGCTTACAAAACAGTCGGTAGGGCGGAGAAGGGGCAGGACATGTCCAGTGCATTCCGGTTCGGGCTGGCCCGGGAGTTTTTTCAAGGCTTTGCAAACGAGGCGCGGTGCAATCTCCATCTGGAACTGCTTTACGGCGAGGAACCGCACCACGTGGCGGAGGTGTTGTTCAAGGCGTTTGCCAAGGCATTAGATGTTGCCTGTCAACGGGATCCAAGAATCGCCCGCCAGTTGCCCTCGACCAAGGGAAAACTGTAGTGGGACGTGAATACCCATGGCAAAGTCACCGTCGAATCGATGACTGAAAAAGATCATTCTTCAGCCGATGATGTGGCGCTGGTGCGTGCGGCGCAGAAAGGCGATATGGCCGCCTTCGAGGAGTTGGTTGCCCGGCACCGCGACAAGATTTACGCTCGCGCTTACACCATGATGAGGAATGAAGAAGAAGCAATCGATCTTTCTCAAGAAGCCTGGGTGAAGGGCTGGCAGCGGTTGACGCAGTTCCAGGGTGAGTCGAGCTTCGGCACCTGGATGACGCGGATTATCATCAACCTTTGCCTGGACCAGTTGCGCCGGCAAAAGCGCCACCGGACGGAGTCGATCGAGGAGATGGATGAAGAGTCGGGCGGGGTCGAGCGGCAGATGCCGGTGGTGACGGTGAACCCGACGGCGGGGCTGGAGCGAAGCGAGCTGCGCGGGCGGATCGACCGGGCGCTGGGCCAGCTGTCGTATGAACATCGCACCGTGATGGTGCTTCATGAGTTTGAAGAATTGGAATATAAAGAGATTGCGAAGGTGATGGGTTGCTCGATCGGGACCGTGATGTCGCGTCTGTTTTACGCGCGGCGAAAGATGGCATCCCTGCTGGCCGATTTGAAGAAAGAAGATTGGAAATAATGGATTACAAGGAACAATTGAAGCTCCAGGCCTACCTCGACGGCGAGCTGCCGGAGGCGGAGGCCCGCGAGGTCGCCAACTGGCTGGCGCGGGACCAAGGTGCGGTGGGGTTGCTGGCGGAGTTGCGCAACACCCGAAAGGCCGTGGCTGGATTTGAGGACGGGATCCGGCTGCCGGAAGCGCGCGAATTCTACTGGTCCAAAATCCAGCGGGAGATCGAGCGGCTCGAACCTACCGCGCAGGAGCCGGAGCCGACCGTTCCCTTTCTTGCCCGCTTGGGGCGGTATCTGGTCCCCGCGACGGCCATGGCGATACTGGCACTGGTTGGGCTGGTAACCCTGCAACGTTTGCCGGGGTCTCCCGAGGTGTCCGGAACTGAAACCTCATTTGCCGATGCGGGGGCGCTGACCTTCCACGACTACTCGGCGGGCGCAACGCTGGTTTGGCTTCCCTATCCCGCAGACAACGAAATTACCCAAGAGGAGGAGATGGGTGTACTGGAATAGTCAATGAGAGCAAAACAGATTCCGGCGAGGGTCGTGGTTTGGTTTTCCACGGCGCTGGTTCTGCTCGCGGGCGGCCAATTGGGCGCCCACGCAGCAGACATGAAGTTTGAAGAGCACCTGTTGTGGGGCACAGACGAGGCCAAGCCGCCAGAGGGCAAAAGCTATACGGCAGTCCAGGCAGAGGTTAAGAAGAAGCTGGCCACGCTGGGTCTGAAATGGACGAATTGGTTCGAGGTCAACCGGAAGGGGTTCACGGTGGGGCCCAACGGGACGGTCCACGTGCAGATTAGCGACAAGTGCGAACTGGTGGTCAAAAGCCTGACCGGAGCCACTCTCGAGGTCTCGCTGATCGGCAAAGGCAAAGAGGTGATGAAGCGGACGCAGAGCCTGCCGAAAGGGGAAATGCTGGCGCTGGGGGGCAATGCGCCCAACTCGACCGCGTGGCTGGTGGTGTTGAAACGGATCGAGTAGGCAACCGAAGCGCGGCGGTCCAGCCGCCCGGTCCACAAATGGTGGCCGCTGGCGCAGCCGTGCATGGCGCTTGATGCGTCAGCAGTTAATTTCCAAGTGAAACTCTTTTACACTGGCCCGGTCATCAACGCTGAGACGCTAGTGATGATGCTGGACAAGCACGGCATCGCGGCCACGCAGGAGTTTGTTGAGCCAGGTCCGCCGGACGATGGCGACATGAACCGCCTGGCGAAGGTTTTGGTTCCCGAGGCCGATTACCACCGCGCCCATCGATTGTTCTACGCCGAACGCGAGGATGAGCTTTGAGTCGAAGCGCCCGGGTTTTTATCTTCCAGGCTCAGCAACACCGGCGCACTCCGTTGAACCGCCGTTCGGTCACTTCGAGGTAACGCTGCTGTTCAAGTGTGCGCGCCTGGAGACCGGCCGGTAGGGCTGCTGATTGAGCGACTGATTCATCGCCACACTGACAAAGCTGCGCTTCGCGGTCGGCCCGCTCCAACTGCGCCTCGCCGGAAAGCTCTTTGGCCAGCGCGAACGCCAACGCAACCAAGCTGGCTAAATGGAGCGGCCTGGCTTCCGCAACGGCATAATCCGGCAACCAAACTGGTTCGCTCTCGCACAGCACCGTCAGTTTTCGCCGCGCCAGCAGCAGCACCCATTCACGAACACTCAAGAGGACGATCGCGCTCACTAAGACGAGAAACGCGGCGGCGACAAAAGCATCGAGCAGGTTATTGAAATGGAGAACACGATTGGTGTGCAGCGCCTGCTCGGCGCTCTGGATGGCCTGGGCCGTTCCGCTGGAGCGCGCGACAGAAACGGCCTGCTCCAGCCCCGACCATTTCGCATTCAACACCCGGGCTTGCGCCAGAAACCCGATGCGCGGGTCCGGGTGACAAATTTTCTCCACGCCGGCGGTCATGGTGACCGCCAGAAGCCAGACCAACGGCACCAGAGTGATAAGCGCGAGGGCAGGCAGGGCGCGTTTGTCCCCGGCCAGTCGCGCAGTTGAGTCGCCTTCCGGGACGGTCGGGACGCTTGCCATACGGTGCAACATCATCTTCAGGACAATCGTCGTGACAAGGCACAGGGCGATACTGGCCAGCATTTGGTTGGCGATGCCGAACAGCGGCCAGAGGGAATTGATGCCACCCAGCGGGTCGCGCACGCCTTGAATGAGGAAGTAACCCCAACCGCCGACCATCAAGAGGCTGGCCAGCACATTGGCGCGGATATTACGGGTTTGGCCCAGGGGTTTCCATATGTGGCCCAGCACATCCTGCAACAGGTAGCGTCCAACGCGCGTGCCGGCATCGATCGTCGTCAGGATAAACAGCGCTTCGAACATGATCGCGAAGTGATACCACAAATCGAGCCAGCGCCCGCTGACGGCTTTGGAAAAGATTTGGGCCATACCGACGGCCAGAGTGGCGGCGCCACCGGTCCGGCCAAAGAGGGTTTTCTCGCCGATTTGATTGGCCAGTTGGGTCATGTGTTCCTCAGTGACGGGAAAGCCCAGCGAAGTGACCCTAGCGACAGTCGCGGGAGGGTCGCCTTTGACGTTCATGCCGAGATAGACTCCCGGGTCGAGGGTGCAGGCGGCGATGAGGGCCATGATGGCCACCAACGATTCGAGGCACATCGCACCGTAGCCGATGGGCCGCGCGTAAGACTCACGGGTGATGAGTTTTGGCGTGGTGCCGCTCGAGATGAGCGTGTGGAAACCCGAGATCGCTCCGCAGGCAATCGTGATGAAGCAAAACGGGAAAAGCTTCCCGGCGACCACCAGGCCAGAGCCATCGACGAAACGGCTGACGGCGGGCATCCGCAGTGTCGGCAGGACCAGGAAAATGCCGAGCGCCAGCGCGAAGATGGTGCCCAATTTCATGAAGGTGCTGAGATAATCGCGCGGAGCGAGCAACAGCCACACCGGGAGCACACTAGCGGCGAGCCCATAGCAGATGATTGCCCAGGCCACGTTGATGTCCCGCAGCGTGAAGAACGCTGCCAACGCAGGATTAACGTGCACGACCTTGCCGCCCCAAACGGCCAGCAGCAGGCAAACGACACCGATGGCCGAGGCCTCCATCACCTTGCCGACGCGCCAGAATCGCAAATATCCGCCCATGAACATCGCGGTGGGGATGGTCGCGCCGACGGTGAAAATGCCCCACGGACTCTCCGCCAGCGCTTTCACCACGACCAGAGCGAGCACCGCGAGCAGGATGATGATGATCGCCAGGATGGCGACGAGAGCGATAAACCCGGCGGGAGCGTTCAACTCCTCCCTGACCATTTGGCCGAGCGATTTTCCATCGCGCCGCATGGAGCAGAAGAGGACGACAAAATCCTGCACCGCGCCGCCGAGGGTCACGCCGATGAGAATCCACAGCGTCCCGGGCAGGTAGCCGAATTGGGCGGCCAGGACAGGCCCGACCAGCGGTCCCGGCCCGGAGATGGCGGCGAAGTGGTGGCCGAAAACGATCCATTTGTTGGTTTTGACGAAATCTTTGCCGTCATCGTGGACCTCGCAGGGCGTGGCGCGGCGGTCATCGAGCAACAGAACCCGCGTGGCAATCCACTTGGAATAAAACCGGTAGCCGATGGCGTAGCTGCAAAGCGCGGCGATGAGGATGAAGGCAGAGTTAAGGTGCTCGCCCCGATGGAACGCCAGAGTCGCATAGGCCCAGGCACCGAGGAGCGCGAGCAGGAACCAGAAGATGCAAGCGGCGGCTTTCTTCATCCGGGCGAGTGTAATCGCAAGCCGGACGAATTGGAATCAGAAGAAGGGGAGTCTTTCTCCGCCAACCTTTCACTCCGCCTTCTTCATAAGCTCGAGGACCGCCGCAGACATGGCGGTCACGCCGGTCTTAATCGTCGGCTCAGGCAGCGGAGCCCACAAAGACGAGTGCAGCGATGGGAGAGGTTTGCCTGTGCGTTCGCTTTCCTTGAAGGCTTGGGGTTCAACTCCACCCACATTGAACATAAAGATTGGGACCTTCTCAGGGGTACGGCCAAACTCTCCGAAGTCCTCCCCACCCATTGAAGGCTTTTTGCGGACGACGCGATCTTCGCCGAACCAGGTCTTGAAGACACCAACGATGCGCTCAGTCAACTCCGGCGAATTGTAAGTGGCAGGCGTAAAATCATCACCGAGCTTGACCTCGGGCAGGCGGTCCTCCGGCACGCCAGCGGCCAAGGCCTGGCCACGAACCATCCGGCGAATCGCCGAGAGGATTTGCTGCCGGACTTCCTCGGTATATGAGCGGATAGTCAATTGGAGCCGCACTTCATCGGGGATGATATTGTGTTTGGTGCCGCCATGAATCGAGCCGACGGTAACGACGGCGGGTTCGCCGGGCTGAACTTCGCGGCTGACGATGGTTTGCAGATCGAGCACGATTTGGGCGGCGAGCACAACCGGGTCCCTGGTTTTGTGGGGATAGGCGCCATGGCCGCCCACGCCGTGAATGGCGATATCGACCGAATCAACATTGGCCATGGCAAAACCGGGCACGTAGCCGAGCGTGCCGGCCGGCAATTCGGCGCTGTCGTGGAGGGCGAGGCAGAAATCCGGGCGCGGAAACTTTTGGAAGAGGCCATCGGCCAGCATGGCACGCGCGCCGCCAACGGCTTCTTCCGCGGGCTGGCCGATGAGCACCAACGTGCCGCGCCATTGGTCTTTGATTTGCGCCAGCACGCGGCCCACACCGACGAGGCAGGTCATGTGGACGTCATGGCCGCAGGCATGCATCACGGGCACCTCGATACCCTCGGCATTTTTGGTCGTGACTATGCTGGCATAAGGCAGCCCGGTCTGTTCCTTCA
Source organism: Binatia bacterium (assembly GCA_035566895.1). Classification (GTDB taxonomy): domain Bacteria; phylum Verrucomicrobiota; class Verrucomicrobiia; order Limisphaerales; family UBA8199; genus DATMQA01. The sequence goes on along the minus strand of DATMQA010000057.1, from coordinate 19,030 downwards.
CCGGGAGGGCATCCATATCGGAACGGACCAGGACGGTCGGTCCCTGGCCGTTGTGGAGCACGCCGACCACGCCTAGCTTGCCGACGCCAGGGGTGACGTCGTAGCCGGCGCGGCGCAACTCCTCAGCCAGGCGCGCGGCGCTTTGCTCTTCCTGGAAGGAGAGCTCCGGATGCGCATGGAACTCTTTGTAAAGTTCGAACAGGCTGGCGTACTCCCGGTCGACGCGGGTTCGCACCAGGTCGCGGGGGTTCACCGGGGCTCGGGCCCGGGCAGAAAGAACCGCACTGCAAACCAGCGTGTAAAAGATGATTTTCATCTTGAGTCGATCACTCTACTCCTTCTCCATTTCCACTCCCCAGCGCCATTTCGAACACCTCATACCGGGTGTGTTTCATGCCGAGCTTTTCGTAGGACCGCCGCGCCTGCAGGTTATCCCCGTGCATGTAGAGGCGGATGCCGCGCACGTCGGTCTGCCCGCGGGCCAACTCCTGGAGGTGGCAAAAAAGCGCGCGAAAGACGCCAGCGCGGCGCAACTCCATTTTGACGTAGACACTCTGGAGCCACCAGAGATTGCCATTGCGCCAATCACTCCATTCGTAAGTGATCATCACCTGGCCGACCACGGCGCCATCCAGTTCCGCGACAAAGTAGAGGCCTTTGGCCGGGTCCATCAACAACGCCGCGACTCCGGCCTTCACGCAGGCGGGGTCCAAAGCCAGGTCTTCGGTTTCGGCCGCGAGCCGCAGATTGAAATCCACGATGACGGGCGCATCGGACGGTTCGGCTTGTCGGATTTGAATGTTGATGCGCGAGTGTAGAAAAAGCCGGCCCGGAATCAAATCTTTCCCGCGACGGTTGAATGGTTCCCCTGGCAAACGGAAGCCAGGCGAGTAAGCTTAGGCCGGCATGGACGAGCCGATTCAAATTCCGATCGACGGTGTGCTGGACCTGCACACGTTCAATCCGAAAGAGATCAAAACGCTCGTGCCGGATTACCTGGCGGCGTGCCGCGAACGCGGCATTTTCACGGTGCGGATTATCCATGGGAAAGGCATCGGCAACCTGAGGCGCACGGTCCATTCCATTCTGTCGAAACATCCGGAAGTCGCGTCGTTCACACTCAACCATCCCCAGTATGGCGGGTGGGGAGCAACGCTGGTTTACCTAAGGCAGCCCGCCCCACGGTGACAGGGAAGCCTGTGAGGTTCGGACGCGAACCGCGGAATCGAGAATCCGAAATTCTTTGATCTGGGGGATCAACCCCATTCCCAACGCCGGTTATGAACCGCATGATTCTCTTACTGTGTTATGCCATTCTCTCCAACTGTCCTTGTCGCCGAAGATGATTCCTCAGACGTAGCCCTTCTCCAACGCGCGATTAAAAAGGCCAACGTCGAGGTGCGCTTCGAGTTCGTGTATGACGGCGGCGAAGCGATGGATTATCTGCAAGCCAAGCCGCCTTTCGACAATGCCGGGGCGCCGCCCCCGGCCGTGCTGCTGCTGGATTTGAAAATGCCGCGCGTGGACGGTTTCGAAGTGCTGGAATGGCTTCAACACCGGCCAGAGCTCAGACCCCCTACAGTGGCGGTGTTCAGTTCCTCAGGCGTCACCGACGACATCCGCCGGACCAGCCGGTTGGGGGTAGACCATTACTTCGTCAAACCCTGCGACCTAAACGAGCTGATTTGGATCGTGAAAATCATAGAGCGTTACTGCCAGGAAGATCGCGCGACCGCAGCCGGAGCCGAGCAGGCGGAGGAAACTCTCCGGCACACCGCGGCAGCATAATCTGAACTGGAGTGCGGGAAGCGCTTACGGCCGGTGGCGCGTCGCAAGGGGTTGGAGTGCGCGCGGGCTGCGCGGCTTTCATTTGATCCACGGCTGTCGCGATACTCCCAGAACCGCCAAAAACAGAGCGGCGCGGAGCGCACGCACTCCAAACGCTTCGCGTGATACTACGGCTCTTCGTATTCGGGTCATTTGCCGGCAAGATCGCGTTTGATTTTGCCCGTTGTTCCGCTCCAAACTGCCTTCATGCACCGACTCCATCTGGTCTCTTTTGCGTTCGCCCTGCTGCTGCCCGGCTTCCTCAAGGCTCAAACCAATACGAGCACTAATCCCATCAGCCGCGAGGCGCTCATGGGCGCCGAAAAGCTCATTGGCATGGACTTCTCCGACGCGAAAATCGACATGCTGCTGCCCGGCTTGCGCGACCAATTGCGCCAGTTCGAACGGATGAGGAAATTCCCGCTCTCCAACAGCGTGCCCCCTGCCCTGGTCTTCAATCCGCTCCCGGCGGGCTTGAAGCTCGAGGGCGGTCACAAGAAATTCAGAATGACGCCGCCAGGAAAGGTGAGGCTGCCGGCGAACCTGGATGACCTTGCGTTCTATTCCATCGGTGAGCTAGGGGCGCTGATCAAGACCCGGCAAATCACCTCCGAAAAACTGACGCGCTTGTGCCTCGCGCGGCTGAAGGAATTCGGACCCAAGCTTGAATGCGCCGTCACGGTCACGGAGGAGCTTGCGATCGAACGGGCGCGGCGCGCGGACAGGGAAATTGCCGGCGGGCATTATCGGGGGCCGTTGCATGGCATTCCGTACGGAGCAAAGGACCTGCTGGCCACCAAAGGCATTCCGACCACCTGGGGCGCGACGCCCTACACCAACCAGATCTTTGACAGCGACGCCACGGTGATCAAGCGACTCGAGCAGGCGGGCGCGGTGCTGGTGGTCAAAACGACTCTAGGCGAACTAGCGATGGGCGAGGTGTGGTTCGGCGGCAAGACCCGCAACCCGTGGAACCGGGAACAAGGTTCCAGCGGGTCATCGGCCGGCTCATGCGCCGCGACAGCGGCCGGCCTGATCCCCTTCGGCATTGGTTCGGAAACGCTTGGCTCGATTGTTTCGCCTTCCGACCGCTGCGGCACGACCAGTTTGCGTCCTACCTTTGGCCGGGTGAGCCGGGCCGGCGCGATGACCTTGAGCTGGACGATGGACAAGCTCGGGCCGATCTGCCGGACCGTGGAGGATTGCGCGATTGTGTTCAATGCGATTTACGGGCCGGACGGAATCGACCAGACGGTTTGCGATGCGGCGTTCAATTATGACCCGCGGATCAAACTCAAAAAACTGCGCATCGGCTACGTAAAGAGCGACTTCGACAAGGAATCGGGCGAACGCAAACAGAGCGACGAAGCCACGATGCAAAAGATGCGCGCCTTAGGGGTAGAGCTGGTTCCGGTTGAGCTGCCGGACTACCCGCTGAACAGCATCTCGTTCCTGCTCTCGACCGAGGCGGCGGCCGCGTTTGACGGATTGACCCGCACCGAGCAGGACGATCGGCTCAAACAGCAGCAGAGCGGCTCCTGGCCGAACACCTTCCGCGAGCGCCGGTTTGTTCCAGCCGTCGAATACATCCAAGCCCAGCGCATCCGGTATTTGCTGATCCAGGAAACGGCGCGGGTCTTCGAGAAGGTAGACCTGTTCCTGGCTCCCTCGCTCAACGGCAGGAGCCTGTTGCTAAGCAATCTCACGGGCCATCCTTGCGTGGTCCTGCCGAACGGCTTTTCCAAAGCGGGCACTCCCATGAGCGTCTGCTTCATCGGCAGATTATTTGGCGAAGGGGAGTTGCTGGCGGCGGCCAAACATTACCAGGACGCGACGGAGTTCCACCGAAAGCATCCGAAGCTGGACTAAACGCAAGTGACCGCGCCTGAGGCTCGGTTTTTCACCAGCCCTTGGACGCGCCGTAGCCGCGGACAAAACCGATACACTGGGCTACTTCGGGCAGCGAGTTCTCCCAATGATATTCGTATTCGATGGAGAGGTTGCCACTAAAGCCCTGGTCCCTTAATTCCTGCAAAATGGCGGGGATGTCGGAAACGCCGGTACCGAATGGCACGTCGTGGGCGTCGGGGCCCATCTGGTTCAAGTCCTTGAGATGGCCGCTGATAATTCTCCCTTTGAGGACGCGCAGGCACTCGACGGGTTTGAGGTCGGAGCGGACCCAATGGCCGGTGTCGGCGCAGGAGCCGATGCGCGGGTCACGGTCCTTTACCACCGAGAGCACGTAATCGGGGTCCCACATGCGGTATTTGGGATCGTTCGGGCGTTTGGGGTGGTCGTGGAAGCCGACCATGATGTCATATTCCTTCACCATTTTCTCAATAGTGTCGATAGCATCGACGGATTCGGTCGTGATGGCGCGGAGGCCCATGGTTTTGGCGAACTCGAACAACGAGCGGGCCTGGGTTTCGTCCTTAGGAACCGCGACCACGCCGTAGTTAACGGCGGTGACTTTGTGCCGGGCCAGTTTGTTTTTGACCTTCTGGATGACTTCCGGCGAGGCATGATGGTCCCAAGATACGGCGGGTTCTTCCGGACTGAGCTTTTGGCCCGGATAAAACTCGATGACCCTGCCGCCGGCCAAGGCGGTCTTTTCAATAGCCTCGAAAACGGTGAAGTGGTTGAAGGTGTAAGCCTGGCAGCCAATGAAGAAGCCGCCGGTTTTGCATTCCTGAGGTATTTTCGTTTCGGCGTGAAGGGGGGAAGTTATGGCCAGGCCGGCGCCGGCGATATAAGAACCGAGGGTAACGATGCGCATGCACATGAGCACACGCATAAGCGCTCGAGTGCGCGAAGACAAGACGTTTTTAGGACGAGAGAAACTGAAGAGTTCCACAGGCATCGCGCCTCACGCCAAGATTGCATCCCCGTGTTTTTCGCCCCATGCTCCGCCCGATGCAGCGACTTGGTTTATTTGGCGGTTCGTTTGACCCGGTCCACCTGGGCCACCTGCTGGTGGCGCAGGCAGCGCGGGAGGAACTCGATTTAGCCCGTCTTTTTTTTATTCCGGCATCCCAGTCGCCGTTCAAACCCGAGAGGCAGCCGACCCCGGCGAAGGAGCGGTTACGTTTGCTGCGATTGGCGCTGGTGGGCAAGGACTGGTGCGAGATCGACGAGCAGGAAATCAAACGCGGCGGCCTTTCCTACACGATTGACACCTTGCGCGATTACTCGCGCCGGTTTCCGCAGGCGCAGCTATTCTATCTGATCGGCGCCGACCATGTTCCCCAACTGCCCAAATGGCGTCAGGTCGAAGACCTGGCGCGGCTCGCTGAGTTTGTCGTCATCGCTCGGCCAGGGCAGGCCCAGGCTGCTTTCCCGCCGCTGTTTCGGGGGCGTATGCTGGCCGGTTTTCCTTTGGGGATTTCCTCATCACAGCTACGTGAACGGGTCAAAGCCGGGTTATCGATCGACCACATGGTTCCCACTGCGGTGGCGGAGGCCATTCACAACAATGGACTTTATCTTTGAGCTGAGTTAGGCCACTTTTCCGTCAGATGGATTCAAGAAAACTGGCTTTGCTCTGCCGCGCATCGGCAGATAACAAAAAGGCGGAAGACATCGTGCTCCTGGATGTGCGTGAAATCTCGTCCGTTACGGACTATTTTGTGATTGCCTCAGGCACAAGCGAACCGCATCTGCGGGCCATTGTCGATGAGATCTCCGATACACTGCGCGATGACTATCATCTCCGGCCCCGGGCGGTCGATGGCACCATGCACGGGGGCTGGGTCGTGCTGGATTTTTTCGACGTGATTGTCCATGTGATGCGCCAGGACTTGCGCGAACGTTACGACCTGGAGACGCTCTGGGGCGATGCGCCTCGAGTCAGGACCCGGAAGCGCGCGGCCGCCCGGGGCTAATTCACGGCATCGAGGCAATCGCGGACGGCCAAGGCCAATTTGCGCGGCGGATAGGGTTTCTGCAGGAACTTCAGCCCCCGAAGCAAAACAAAGTCCTGTCCGATAACGTCCTCGCTGTAGCCGCTGGTAAAGATCACTTTGAGTTCAGGGCGATCGGCCCTGAGTTTTTCCGCCAACTGGCGGCCGTTAATTTGGTCAGGCATGACGAGATCCGTCAGGAGAAGGTCGACTTTATTCTTGGAGTGTTTCCAGACCTCGAGCGCTTTGAGCCCGGATTCGGCCTGGAGGATCGTGTAACCGTGGCCGGTGAGCAGGTCACAGACGAGATCCCGCACCGGGGCTTCGTCTTCCACGACGAGAATGGTTTCGCAGCCGCCGCGGACGATTTCCTCAACGGGGGCGGCCGGTTTGGTGTCCGAGGGCTGGGCGCTGGCGGGGAGAAAGACTTTAAAAGTGCTGCCTTTTCCGACGCGGCTCTCCACCTCGATCCAGCCGCGATGCTGTTTGATAATCCCATAAACCGTGGCCAGCCCCAGACCCGTGCCCTTGCCCACTTCTTTGGTGGTGAAGAACGGCTCGAAAATGCGAGACAGGTTCTCGGGCAGAATGCCGCAACCGGTATCGGTTACCGTCAGACAGACCGCCGGGCCGGAGCGGGCCTCCGGGTGTTGAACCAGATGCCAGGCGTCAATTTCCGGACTGGAGATTTGGATGGTGAGCACGCCGCCGCCAGGCATGGCGTCGCGCGCATTGACCGCGAGGTTCAGCAGCACCTGTTCCATCATGCTGGCGTCGGCCAGCACCGGGGCGGGTTGCGGGGAGTAACGGAGCTGGAGGGCGATGTGCTCTCCCAGAATGCGGCCCAGCATTTTGGTCATATCACTGACGACTTCGTTCATGTCCAACCGCCGGGGCTGCAGGACCTGACGCCGGCTGAAAGCCAGGAGCTGGCGGGTCAAGGCCGCGGCGCGCTCGGCCGCCCGGGTGATTTGCATGGCCGAGCGCGGCGCCGTGCCGGTCAAATTGCCGGCGCCGGACAGGAGGGAAGCATGGCCGTGGATGACCGTCAGGATGTTATTGAAATCGTGGGCGACGCCACCGGCCAGTTGACCGATCGCCTCCATCTTCTGGGATTGACGGAGTTGCTCTTCCAGGCGCTTCTGGGCGGTGACGTCGCGAAACAGTCCGAGCAGCAGCGGCGGCTGGCCTGATAATTCGACGAAGGATTCGGTGATATCAAAAACCACTTCTTTGCCACTACGTAGCTTTGCTCGGCGCTCGACTTGTTTCTCGACCGCGCGGTCCTTGAATCTTTGCGCATAACGCTGAAGCATCTGTTGATGGTCTTCGGAGTCGGCGTAAATGGCGGTAAATGGCCGGCACCCGAGGTCGTCTTTGGGGAGACCGACGAGTTTGCAGAAGGCCTCATTCATCGCCACCATAGTGCCGTCCTGGTCGGTCAGGCGCATCCCATCTACTGAATTCTCCCAAACGGAGTGGAAGAGCAGTTCGCTTTCGTGGAGGGCCTGCTCGGCGCGCATTCGTTCCAACGCGCCACCGCAATGGTCGGCCAGGGTTTGCAAGGTGGCCAGGTCCTGCCGGGTGTAGGCTCCCGGGGTGTAGCTCTGCACCGAAAGGATACCAATCACCTTGGTCCGGTTGCGAACTGGGGCCAGCGCCAGCGAGGCGGAGGGGCGCGTGATATCACCCATCGGCAGGACGTCCGGCGGCATGGTGATGGGTTCGGTGCGGAGGAGCAACTCGGCACCGCCCAGGATGACGCGGCGGGCCATGCCACTTGGCGACCGGCCCAAAGGACCGGCAGCGATTTCAAAACGCTGGCCGTCACGATTGGTGTCCACGTTGAGGATGGGAACAACCAGGTCCGATTCGGCGGAGTACAGATCGAGCGTGAAGGCATCCCAGCGAAACAGGTCATCGGCGATGTCGCGAATAATCCCGGCGGCCTCGGTGGGGCAGGTTGCCGAACTTAAATTTCGTCCGAGTTTGGAAAGCGCGGCGTCCCGATGCTCGATACGTTTTCGTTCCGTGATATCATTAACCATGCTCAAGTAAGCCGCACGGCCCCGGAAGCGAATCGGGCTCCATTTGATTTCGACATCGATGAAGGTCCCATCCTTTTTGCGGTGTCGCCAGATGCCGGCAAAACCCATCCGCGAGGGTGTGGTTCCTTCCGCGAGCAGGTTGTGCAGGTACTCGATCAAGGCCGGCACCTCCTCGCCCGCCCGAATCTCGGTGAGCTTCATTTTCAGAAACTCGTCCCGAGCATAACCATAATGCTGCACCGCGGCATCATTGACCTCCAGGAAAGCCAAGGTTTCCTGGTCGAACACCCACATCGGGGTGGGGTTACCGTCGAAAATCAGACGATATTGCTTTTCGCTTTCCCGGAGGCTGTCCTCGGCCTCCTTGCGGTCGGTCACATCCCGCGAATTGATCACCACCCCGCCAATTTCAGGCTCCGCCAGGTAACTTTGTCCCACGGCCTCGAGGTAGCGCCAAGTGCCATCCTGATGGCGGAACCGAAATTCCAGACGGACGGTACGTTCAGGGTGCTCGACCGCCTCCTGGAGAGCCCGCTGCGCGGCTGGGAGGTCGTCGGGATGGAGCAGACCAAAAGCGTTATGCCCCGCCAATTCTATCGGCTCATAACCCAGCACTGGCTTCAAAGAGGGGCTGTTGTAGAGATAGACGCCATCACGGTTGAGGATGGTGAGAATGTCGAGGGCGTTTTCCGTTAAGGAGCGAAAATACTTTTCGCGCCGGATCAGCTCGGTTTCCATCCGGCGGAGTTGGGCGCGCTCCCGCGCCTGCTGGACGGCGCGGTTTACCGCCGGCCCCAACCGCTCCGGCTGCGCCTTGAGGATGTAATCGGTCGCGCCGGCTTTCAAACCCTCAATGGCCGCCTGTTCGCCAATGGTTCCGGAGAGGAGCAAGAACGGTGTTTGGGGACATTTCTGTCGTGCGGAGCCCAAAGCCTCAAGGCCATTGCAATCCGGAAGGAGGTAATCGGCCAGGATTACATCAAACTCCTGGTGGGCCAGGGCCTGTTCGAACTGCTCGCGGTTGCGCGCCAGCACTAAATCAACAGCCAGCCCGTCCCGCTCGAGCGAGGCGCGCACCAGATCGGAGTAATCCGGCTCGTCTTCCAAGTGCAAAATGCGCAATGGGCTATCCATCTTCACACCGGTGCCTCCCGATGTGCAACCTTGCAACAGCAGCCGGAGTGCCATCGGGCACAGGGAAAGGCCCGATTTCACTCGACGGTCCCCCATCGCCTGCTATCTATGGGCCAGCGAACCAGTTATGACCGAGCCCGGCTCTCGACCAGCACAGCCCCAGAGCCCAACGGCGGTCCCATCCTCCCGTACGTCCCAGGAGCGGGTCCATCCGGCCGCAAGGCTTTGGAGCATCCCGGCCACGCGGGCGGTGCTGGCGTTGCTGTTCGTGGTCTTAATCGGCTGCTGCTTCAATGCCGATGGGACCTTTTTCAGATCCGATACGCATCGGGATGCCTTCAGGCAGATTTCGGTTTTTGGGATACTGGCGTGCGGAATGACGCTGGTCATCATCAGCGGCGGGATCGATTTGGCGGTGGGCAGTCTGCTGGCGCTGCTGGCGGTTACTTTCTCCCTGATGAGCATACATTGGGGATGGTCGCCCTGGCTGTCGATCCCACTTTGCCTTTTGCTGGGAACAGCCTCAGGCGCGGTCTCCGGCGGCCTGACGGCGTGGTGGGGTATTCAACCCTTCATTGCGACGCTGGCGATGATGGTTTTTGCGCGCGGGCTAGCCAAAACCATCTCCGGCGGCATGAAAGTTTCGACCATTGTGCAAAGCCCGGATGGCAGCTACCACGCGGTGGCGGTGCCCGGAGTTTTTCGGTTCATTAACAGCAGTATCCTGGAGACCACTGACGCCGCCGGGCGGCCGCATGGGAATCTGGCGGTGGTGACGGTGATTTTCCTGGTTTGCGCGCTGCTAAGCTGGATTCTCCTGGCGCGCCATTATTGGGGCCGCCATCTCTACGCGATTGGAGGCAATGAAGAGGCCGCGCGCCTTTCCGGGGTGCCGGTCAGACAGACCAAACTGCTGGCCTACGCGGCCAGCGGATTGCTCGCCGCGGTGGCGGGGATTTGCCAGGCGGCGCAGGAGCAGCAGGGGGACCCTGAAGCAGGAGCCGGGTATGAGCTGACGGCGATCGCCATAGTCGTCATTGGGGGAACGGCGCTGAGCGGCGGCCGGGGCGGCATCGGGCTGACCCTGCTGGGAACGCTTACGATTGGATATCTGGAAAAAATCCTCAGCATCAACGCGGTCCCTGAGGCGAGCCGGCTGATGCTGACCGGAGCGATTATTGTGGTGGCGGTGCTGACACAGCGACGGAAGGGGAGATGACCGTGACGGGTGATGAGTGGCGAGGTGAGCGTAACCCCGTTCTTTCACCGCACGGTGGTGCGTTGCTTCAGTTGGAGCCAATCCAAGTTGAGGGCACTGATTTGGACGTTTGCGGCACCGAGTTTTTGACTCTGAGGATCGCGCAGCTTAACGGCTTCCACATGGCCATCAGCGAAGTTGAGGCCATACCCGTGGTCGTGCCTGGTCGCGGGAAAACTGGCAAAGGGCTGGGAATCATCCATGGTAACCAGGAACCAGGCGTCGTCGATACTGGCCTCATGTTCATCGATAATGACCCAGAGCAGGGCTGCGCCCGCCGCGCCAATTTCGGAGTCGCGCAAGAAGGTTCGAAAGCTATTCAGCCGGTACTCCGTACCCATGTAACGGCTGCCCATCCAGCAGTTCATCGAATAACTGCGCACGCGCGCCACGCCCGCTGTTTGCGACGGATCGGCCGGGCAACGATAAACGGCGGAGTGGCTGGCGTATGGAAACAGCTCTCCCTTTTGAATGAGGACCTGATTGGTGGAATCAGCCAGGACTTTCATATCGCCAGCGACCCAGCAATTAGTTCCCAGGGCGGGCTGGGCCTTCGCCGGCAGATTATCAGGGACTTTTCCGGTGTTATCCGCGGCATACATTTGCTGGGCGAAAGCCAGTTGCTTTAGATTGTTGAGACAGGCGATGCGTTTGGCTTTTGACTTGGCCATCGAAAGCGAGGGCAACAGCAGCGCCGCGAGGAGCGCAATGATCGCCATAACCACCAACAACTCGACCAAGGTGAAGCCCACGGCGGGTCCAGGGCCCGTGCAGGTTGCCGGCCGCGGATTTGGCAGAACTCGCACAAACCAAGAAGGATTCGCTTGATCCGCGTCGGCGGCGGTTAATTCCGACTTTGGCGCTTTAATTTCCAGATGAAACAACATTTCCCGCCCGCGGACTTGCCGAAGGCAGCACCCTAGTTTTATCCGGACCGGGCGCCTCAGGGAAGTGTGCGTCTGGGCGCACACCTTGCGCTTTTGATTGCGCCCGCCAGCGGCCCGAGAGATAATCGAGGGCGCGAACGGGATCGAATTGTAGAACGATGAGGCCCAACCGAGTTTTTCTGCTGATTGGCGCAGCGGTGGTGGCGCTGACACAAACGAGTTGGGGCCAGAAGGCCTCTACCTGGCGCGTTTACAAGGTGGCCGACGGTCTTCCCGAACCGGCCTGCATTTCCGTGACGCTATCGCCTCTAGGCAAAGTCATAGCTCGCGACTTCAATTTACCTCTGGCCGCAGTTCTGGACGGCTATTCAGTTGCCAACATCGCGGTCCCGGAGACGGGCCGGAGCCGGATTTACGGGAGCGCCGGGGGCCAGCTTTGGACGGTGGTGCCGGAAGGTTTAGAGGAGTTCAAGGACGATGCCTGGGTGCTTCACCAGGTACCGGGGATTGGGGGCGAGGCGCACGCCGGTCCGGCCAGCGTAATCAACCCCATCCCGCTCTGCCCGGTCCGGCAAGGGGTCATCATTTTCCTGCTGCCCGAACGGCTGGTCGAATTCAGCCTCGAGGCTTCCGGCCAGCCGCGCACGCGGGCGTTGCTGGAGGCAACGCAGTCACGGCTGGAACACTTCACCGGAATGGCCCTTGGACGCGACGGCAGGCTGTGGATTGCGGGCACGCGCGGTCTGGCCAAATCCCCGACGCACGTCCGGCAGCTCAAGCCGGATTTGACATGGCAAGAGTACGTGGTGCCCGAAGCGCTCCAGAGTGAGAAGCTTCAGGAGCCGCATGAGGACGCCGAGGGGGGCATTACGACCGTGGGCGAATCCTCGACCAACCATCAAAAACTGGTGGTGCATTTCGACGGCCAAAACTGGACGGCCGGAGGGACAGTCAACGAGAGACTGAAGCAAGCCTGGCGCGGCCATGACAGAACGTGGTGGGCGATGACCACCCTGGCCCTGTTTGAGTGGGATGAAGGCCAGCCAGAAATGAGCGAGAGCGAGGGAATTTCCGCTCGCCAGTACTACGATGTGGCCACCGAACCGGGCGGGGCGTTCTGGCTGGCGACCTCTGATGGCCTGATGCGCTGCGCGCCTTCGACCTGGAGCAGCCCAAGCTGCGTCCGCCAACTCAAATCCCCCGTCCGCTGCCTCACGGCCGACGTGGAAGGCCGGGTCTGGTTTATTTCGGGCACGACGCTGCACCTCGTCCAGAACGGCCAAACTCAGGCATTTGTTTTTCCGTCCGGACTGGCGCGCACCTTGCAAGGCGCACGGGCAGCTTTTGCACTCAAAGACGGAACCGTGCTGATCGAAGCCGGCGAGCAGTTGTTTCACTTTCACCCGAAGACCGGCCTATTCAGCCCGGCACGCGAGACCGGAAACACACCGGTCAAAATTCTCGGAGTGCTGAAGGATGGGAGCCTATGCGTCCACAGCCCTGGCCCGGGAGGAGCGGAACAAAACTGCTATCTGACGCGGTATGATGGAGTTAAAGCCCAACCCTTTCCCGGCCCGCCGCCGGGGCCGGCGATCGGCACCAACCTTCAAGCCCTTTTCCCCGCCCAGAATGGCGATATATGGTTGAGCGTCGAGCATGGGACGGCTTGCTATCACGATAATCAGTGGCGAACGTTTGGCTCCGCCGACAAAACCGCTCCCGAGGCTCCTACGGCCTTTATCGAAATGGCTGACGGGAGGATCTGGTGCGCCACCCGGGACCAGGTTTGGGAATTCGACGGGAAGAACTGGTCTATGTTGCGCGGAGGGTTCGATGGCATCAATGGGATGCTGCGGACCCGCAAAGGCAGCGTCTGGGTGGCCACCGAAAACGGGTTGCATCGCTTTTTCCAGGGCCCGCTGGTTGAAAAAGGGGCCTGGGTCGAAAACGGCACCGAAGAGGGGCTGCCGAGCATGGCGGTGCGCGAGATTTGCGAGGACCAGGAAGGGCACCTATGGGCCGGCACGACCCACGGCTTGAGCCTCTTTCATCCTGAAGCCGACGAGGACCCACCGCAGACTTCGCTCCAAAAGATGACCGAGCAGGAGAGCCACGTGCCGGAAGGCGGAGCGATTACCCTTTTCTTCAGCGGCCAGGACAAATGGAAATACACGCCACGGTCGCGGCTGCTCTATTCCTACCGGCTGGATGACCACGATTGGTCGGTCTATCAGGAAGCAAACCAAGTTTCTTTCGCGGAGCTGCCCGCGGGGAAACATTATTTCCAGGTCCGCGCGATGGACCGCAACTGCAACGTGGAGCCCAAACCGCCCAAGTGCGAATTTGTCGTCGTGCTGCCGTGGTACAAGGAAAGCAGGCTGGTGCTGATTTCCGGCGCCGGGCTGGTGGCGGCGTTCTTTTTCGCCGGGCTGGCCTTCAATCGTCATCGCCAACTGGTCCGCAGTTATGCCGAGGTCGAGCAAAAGGTGGCCGAGCGCACGCAGCAGCTTGAAATCGCCAACCGCGAATTGTTTCACAGCCAGAAGATGAATGCCCTGGGCACGCTGGCAGCCGGAATTGCCCATGACTTCAACAACATTCTTTCCATCGTCAAAGGGTCGGCCCAAATCATTGAGGACAACCTGGACGACACCGAAAAGATTCGCACCCGCGCTGACCGCATTAAGACCGTTGTCGAGCAAGGGGCCGGCATCGTCAAGGCGATGCTGGGCTTCAGCCGTGAATCTGCGCCGGAGCCCAGCTTGTGCGACCTCAATGCGGTAGTCGAGGAGACCTTAAAACTGCTAGGTGACCGTTTCCTGCGCGAAGTGGAAGTCAGGTTCCAGCCGACGCGGGGCCTGCCGCCAGTTCTGGCCGCCAAAGATTTCATTCAGCAAATCCTGCTGAACTTCATTTTCAATGCGGCCGAATCCATGTCCAAAAACAAGCACATCATTCTCTCAACGCGTCGAATGGAAAAACCACCGGCGAAGGTGGCCGTGGCCCCGGACCCGGCTTCCGCTTATCTCGCCATCTCGGTGCAGGATTTCGGCTGCGGCATCCTGCCGGAAAACCTTCCACGTATCTTCGAGCCCTTTTTCACCACGAAAGCGCTATCGACACGCCGCGGAACCGGCCTGGGCCTGTCGATGGCCTATGAACTTGCCAAGAAGATGGGGGCCGGCCTTGCGGTCGAATCCGTTGTGGACCAGGGCAGCAGCTTTACGTTGATCCTGGCGGCAGGTGAGCAGGCAGAGACCTTTGAAACTCACGACCTCCCATGAACCACCGGCGGCAAAATTCGAAACCGGAAATCCGGAAGAAAGCCGAACGGCCGAAATCCGAAGCCGGCATTTTCGTGCTATGAATACGCTGACCCCCACTCTGTTGATCATCGAAGACGACGACCTTCAATATGAGATTTACGAAGAGGCGCTGTCCAAATTCAAGCTCGTCCGGGTGAAAACCGGCAGCGAGGGCCTCGCCCAACTGCCCACGCTGCGACCTGATGCGCTCATACTGGACCACGTCCTGGACAAGGGCCAGCTAGGGCTGGATTTTCTGCCAGAGTTCAGGGAACTGCTGCCGTTTGTGCCGATCATCGTGGTTTCCGGGGCGCTGGAAGTTCACGAGCAACTCCAAGCGTTGCAAGGCCCGCGCCGCGCCCACTACTGCTTGACCAAACCGGTGGACATCCGCGCGCTCAAACGCACCGTTGAGATCGCGCTGAAGGAATGCGGCGAGAAGGAGGTGGTCCGGCAATTCGAGGCCCTCGAGCGTTCTCACCGCAGTGACGCGCTGGATTTGTTCAGCCGTTCGAGCGACCGGTTGAGCCGGCAAAACCAGATTCGCGACGTGCTGGGAAAATCAAGAGAGCGCCCGAACATTTCTGCCCTGGCGCGCCAGTTCGGTGTCGCGCGCCGCACCATCATCCGCGACCTACAGGACCTCATCCGCCGCGGCCAACTCAAGCCCGAGGTTTATCCCGAGTGGGAAAATCCCCCGGAAGAAGAAGCTTAATCGGCCGAACCCCAGCCTTAGCGTGTGTGGGAAAGGTCTTCCTGCTTAAAGCCGCTGTGCGATGTACTGCTTGAGTTTGAGGGCATCGGCATTGAAAATCCTGATGCCTTCCGCCAGTTTGTCCGTCGCCATGGCGTTCTCATTCATCAGCCAGCGGAACTTCTTCTCGTCCAGGTTTTCGAGACGCTCGATTTTGCTGCTTTTGGCGTCGGCTGGATTGAGCTTGCGCTGGAGCGGGTCGGTGCCGGCCTTGAGTTCTTTCAACAGATTCGGGCTGATCGTCAACGCATCGCAGCCGGCCAACTCAAGAATCTCGCCCTTGTTGCGGAAGCTCGCGCCCATGACTTCCGTCGAATAGTCGAACTTCTTGTAGTAGGCATAAATCTCTTTCACGGAGAGCACTCCCGGGTCTTCGGCAGGCGCAAAATCTTTACCCATTTTCGCTTTGTACCAGTCGAGGATACGCCCGACAAACGGCGAAATGAGCTTAGCCTTCACCTGGGCGCAGGCCACGGCTTGAGGCAGCGAGAATAAGAGGGTCATGTTGCAATTGATGCCCTCCTTTTGGAGCGGTTCCGCCGCTCGGATGCCTTCCCACGTTGAGGCAAGCTTGATCAAAACCCGCTCGCGCGGCACCCCTTTCTCTTTATAGAGCGAGATGAATCGGTGCGCTTTTTCGAGCAGTCCCTGAGTATCGAACGCCAAGTCCGCGTCGGTTTCGGTCGAGACCCGGCCCGGGACCACCTTCAGAATTTCCACGCCAAACAGCACGAGCACTTCATCCATAATGCGGTTAAGCAAGGCATCGCCGGTGACACCCGAGTTCCGGTTGTCCGCTACCGCTTGATCGACCAGGGTCTTGTAGCCTGGCATCTCGGCAGCCTTGAGGATGAGCGACGGGTTAGTCGTCGCGTCCTGCGGCTCGTATTCTTTGAGCGTAGCATAATCACCCGTATCGGCGACGACTTTGGTGAATCGTTTCAGTTGCTCGAGCTGGTTTACAGCAAGGCGCGTTTCGGTCTTTTGCATTTCAGCGATCTGGCTCATAATAAAACTCCAAACAATTTCTCCTACCGCTCTTATCATGGCGCAAGTTTGAAGCCGTGGCAAATGGCTTTCCTCGACCCAACCGAGTAAGGTCGCATCCGACGACCAGGTTATGTAGAGGTTGGGGACGGGCTCCCGGCCTGCCAGTGTAGACGCATCTTGAGTCTGGTCTGGTACCCTGCGCGGCAAGATGCCGCAGCACTGGCAGGCTGGAAGCCCGCCTCCACGTAGCTGTGGCAAGAAGCGCCCCTCGCAAGCCGGGGCGACATTCACGATTCACATTCTTCCCAGCGCTCGCAGCATCGTGTATTGCGCCTTATTCAGTTCGGCTATTGCCTGGAGATAATCCAAACGCGCGCGCGTCAGGTCGCGCTCGGCCTGGATGTTCTCAAGGACGACGCCCACGGCGAATTCGCGGCGCAATTGCGCCAGGCGCAATCCCTCCTGCGCCGCCTCCAGGGCACTGCGGGCCATTTCGATTTGGTCGGTCAGCGATTGGACGCGAGTGGCAGCTTCGACCACCTGCCGGGCGATTTCGTCTTTGGTTTTGTCGGCCGACAATTCGGCCGTTTTGAGTTGCGCTTCGGCGGCCCGTGTCCGAGTGAAGTCGAACAACCCCCCGGGGCCAATCTTCCAACTTAAACCGGCGAACAGTTCCTCCTGGTTGCTGAAGCGCGACGGGCCGGCGTCGCTGCTGCCTCCCAGCCCGCCCGCGAAGAATTGGGCACCTGCCGACGGAATCAGTGGGCCGTAAGAGGCGCCTTTGCTGGTTTCGCGCGCGGCGGCAATAGCGGCCTGGGCCTGGCGGGCCTCGGGCCGGCTGCCCAGCGCCTGGGCGACCAAAGTGGAAAGGGCGGTGTTGGTGCCGAGCAATTGAAGCGGGACAAGCTCCCGGTCGTGGGCCTGAAGTTCGATGGCCGGAGCCAGATGGAGGGTTTGAGCCAGTTGTGCCGCGGCGACGCGTTGCTGCTCGAGGACGCGCCGGAGTGTGAGTTCATTGTTCTCGCGTTCGACGCGAACGCGCAGCTCGTCCCCTTTGAAGGCCACGCCGGCCCGAACCGCCTCGACGAGCTGGCCTTCGTAGTTGGTCGAAATGGCGACGGCTTCCCGGGCGACCGTAACGGCGACCTGGGCAAAAAGCAGGTCGAAATAGTCCCGAGCGGCGGTGAAAGCACTGGTTTGCCGCTGGGCTTCGGTGGCGTGAAGGGCGACATTGACCTGCTGCCTGGAAGTGAGCGATTTGTAAATTGCATCGCCGACATCCAACTGAGCCGCGAGCGTTGCACCGGGCGCATAGGATTGCTTGTGAACATCGAACAGGTTACCAGAGGTGTCCTGAATCAAATCATCATGGCGGCGATAGCTGACACCGGGGGCAAGCCAGGGAAAAAACTGAGCCAGGGCGCCCTGGTGAACGGCCCGGGCCTCGCTCAGGCGCTCACGGGCGATCTGGATATCGAGATTGCGCGCGTTGGCCAGGCGCAGAACCGTGGCGAGATCCAGCAAGTAAGCTTCGCCTTGTTTGGTCAGCCCGTCCGGGACCGCAGAAGAGTCGGCCTGCGCCCGACCGAACAGCAGAACGCCGCAAAGGATGAGGTTCAGACGAAGCATTAAGAGCAGCAAAGCAGCGCAGCGAATCACTGACAAGCATTTTTGAACATAGGAGACGCCCATCAGCGCACACGTGATTTGTGTTGTCGGGGTCGTTTGCGGGCTTTTCACTTAGTAGGTGTGCACCCCATGTTACAAGCTCGTGAACTCTGGTATAAGACTGTCATTCTCAGTTTCCGATTTGGGTGCGGGTGTAAATTTTTGCCGGTAAAACCTGCCGGGTCTGGCAGGTGTTTCCGGCGGGGTTTGGCAAAAATCGACGATGAATATTTTGGGTCAAACGGGAGGAGGCGGGCTGGAGATACTGCTCGTGGACAACGAGAACGACAGCCTGCTGTTCAACCTGGCGGCAACGAAGTCCGCGCTGGGGCTTCGTGTGCATATGGTGGGCGACGGGCTGGAGGCAATTGATTACCTGGAGGGCCGGGGCGAATACGCCAAGCGGGAGACGCATCCGCTGCCGAACTTGATTATGGTGGCCCTGCGGTTGCCTCGGATGAGCGGCCCGGAGTTTCTGGCATGGCGCCAAGGCAAACCATGGCTGGCGCTATTGCCGGTAATCGTGTTTTCGGGTTCCAGCGATCCCAGAGAGATGGAAACGGCGGTGGATTTGGGCGCCAATACTTACATCTCCAAGCCGCACGACTGGGAGGGATGGCTAGCAGCGGCCCGCCAGGTCTGGGAATTTGCGGCAAGTTGCTCGGTCGCCATTGCGGCGCAGCAGCCGAGCAAGTGGGGACGAATCGGTAAGAGTGGACCGAGACGGGGGCGGGAAACATGAGGCGGGAAACGTGAAGACGTGAAGACTTAAGCGTTAAAGGGGAAGCGTGGGCGGGGGGTGTGAAACGTGAAACGTAAATGGTCGTTTCAGCTTGCCGGCAACGTTGCCGGCACTGAGAATGTCCGGCGTGAATCGCGTCCAATCGAGGGTCGGGGCCGGCCAAGACATTCCTCTAGTGCCTAGTCGCACGAGGCCGGCCGACACCCGGGGACACTGCCTGCGGTTTTGGTGTTGGCTGCTGTTCGTAGCGTTAAGCATTACAGGCTCGGTGGTGGCGGAAGACCGCTGCGTCGTTTGTGGCGGGGCGCCGATGGGCGGCGCGGTGTATATCGTTGAAGACAAGGTTACCTTTCAAAAGGTTGAGGTCTGTGAGGATTGTGAGAAACGATATACGGCATGTTTCGTCTGCGGCGTACCGGCCAACACCAACATCGTGGGGAGCACGGCGCTGCCGGACGGACGGGCCCTGTGCGCCCGGGACGCCAAAACCGCGGTTTTACAGGAAGAGGAGGGCGTGC
>DATMQA010000056.1:0-29988 GCA_035566895.1 Binatia bacterium | reverse complement strand
TAGCTGCTCAGTGGCTACCCAAAACTCCGGCTGCGCCGCTTTTTCTTTATTTCCGAACACCCGCTATCCTATTCAAAACCAACCACTCCTCGCAAAACATTTCACCGGAAAGTTGGCAGTTTTTCAACAGACTGCTAGGCTCCATTTTACCGCCTCTGCGTTTTTTTGGAGTTTGGCGCTTGATGCTTTCCTGGAGTTTGGAGTTTGGTGTTTGGAGTTTGCTCCCGCCATCCCTTTCCACTTCGTTGTGCCAAATTACACTTCCCCGCCTGACCAATCCTCACCAATCCCGACCAATCCTGAGTTCGAAATATTTTTTGTGGACTTTGGACCTTGGCCTTTGGACCCGAGGTCGCCAGAAACCATCCGAACCGATCCGAGGCAATCCGAACTTTAAAATATTTTTCTTCTTTGAGGCTTTCCTGGTGTTTGGAGGTTGGTCTTTGGTGTTTATTTCGTGCCCGACCGCGGGTAACCGCGCCAAACCGTGCCAAACCGCGGCTAACCGCGACTAACTTCGACCATCCCCCCTCCGCGTCGACTGTAGACCGTGAACCGTGGACTGTGGACCTGTGGACCTGTGGACTTTGGACTTTGGACTTTGGACTTTGGACCTTGGACTTTGGACCGTGTCCCTTAGTCAACCCAGGTCCTTGGCAAACGCTTCCATGAAATCGGCCCGTTCATAACCCTTGGCCCGCTCCTCATTGATGCGCAAGTTGCGCGGGCGCACCCCAAAGCGCCGGAGCTGACGGGCCAGCCAGATCTCGTTGATTGCTTTGGCCGAGCCATTGTTCGGCACCGGCCCAGCCGATGACCACGGACGCTCAGGGATGGCGCACAGCCCGTCCACCAGCGCGTACGAGAAAAGCTGCTCGGCATTGCTCTGGGCGAAGATCTGGCGGATGTCGGCCAGGAGGGTGAGGCCGAGGTCCGGGGCGGGCGGGGGTTCGGCGGTGAACTGCTTGAAGGCGGCCAGGGCGCGGGCTGGCCAGTCGCCGCCGGCGAGCTGGGCGACGGCGAAGAGCGGGCGCCAGTTATCGGCCAGGCGGTTGTAAACGCCCGGGGGCATGGTGGGTTTGCAAGCTTTGAGGGCTTCGAGGTTGTCCTTGGCCCACCGGGCGAGTTTGCGGCCGAGGGTGGTTTCCAGTTCGACATGGAGCGGGTCGAAGGGTTCGGCAATCTCGCCCGGGTTGGCTTTGCGCATGAGGATTTCGATGGAACGGTCGCGCAGAGTCGAGGGCAACGGGCCCAGGCTGGCCAGAACGGCGGCGGCGAAGGCGTTGAAACCGCGGATGATATCGCCGGCGCAACGGTAGGTGCGGGCGCCGCGTTTGTGGCCGGCGTTGAGCAGGCCGCGGTGTTTCTCCGATTGGGGGAGGTAGGTGTCGAGTTCATCCAGCAGCAAGGTGACGCGGCGCTTGTGTACCAGGCGGTAGATGACGGGGAGGCTGACGCTTTCGGTGCGCAGCGCCCGGGGCACCAGGAGGGTGAGGATGTCCAGGGCGGTGGTTTTGCCGGAGCCGGGTTTGAGCGAGTAAAGGCTGAGCCGGGGCACGATGTGAAAGGCTTCGAGGACATGGGGCAGATGAACCCAAAAGGCCATGGCGTCGGCGCCGCCAGGGGGCAGGGCCAGGCGGCGGGAGAACAGGTCGGAGAGCTCGGTGAGGAGCTGGGCGCCGTTGACCGGTTCGGGCCAGGGCTCGATATCGGGGAAATCAAGGACCTCGTCCTGCACGCGGAGTTCGGCGCGGCATTGGGCAACGGCGGCGTCGAGGACCCGGACGCGGAGGTGGAGGCGTTTGGCTTCGGCGAGGCGGACCCGGTCGTATTCGACGGGGGAGAGGCGGGCGAGACGGGTGAAATCGGGATTTTCGATTTTTGAGCTTTGATTTTCGATTGGTGGCGGAGGTGCGGGGGCCGTGGCTTGGGCGGGCTCCGGATCTTTAACAGGAGGCAACGAAGGGGTGCCGGAAGTTGAAGGTTGAAGGTTGCAAGTTGCAGGTTCACCCGTTTCGGCGATTGCAGGTTGAAGGATGGGCGGCGTGTTTTGGGTGGCCGAATTCCCCTCAAAATCCCTCCCCTCAGTTCCCTCTGTTACCTCCTGTTGAAATTCCGGCGGGGACAAGGTGGGCGAGGGCAGCGGCCAGGTGACGCCGGGGGTGCGCTCCGCAATCATCCAGAGGTAAAGGGACCGGTGCAGAGGGTGGAAGTTCGGATTGAGGTCGAAGTAGCTGGGCAGACGGGAGATGGCGTCCTCAAGGAGGGCGGCGTTTTCCGGGCGGGCGAGGGTTTCGATTTCCATGAGGGCCTTGAGCAGAGGGGCACCCAAAGTATCGGTGGCGCTGAACTGAGCGGCCGCAGCAGCACAGAAGCGTTCGTAGTTGTGTTCGGAGTTCAGCAGGACGGTGGCTTCCCGGGGCAGGGAGTCCACAAAGCCTTCCAGGAAACGAGCGAGGAAAGAGCGGTTGACTTTGGCGATGATGTTGGGGTCGGTGAAGAATTGAAGGCGAGTATTGAGCGAATTCATAGGATGAACATTGAATTAGTGGATAAATCGATGATGGATAAATGTATGGGGGCCACAGGCAGCGAAGCGGGCGCAGCAGAGAGCGCGGAGGTGGAGCTCCGGCTACGAACTTGGCTGTCGGGCAGCCGGCACAATTTGGCGATCATCTGGTGCTTTTGCCTGCCGAGGGCCTGCGGCACGCGGTCACTCTGGGGCGGTCTGTTTTAGACTTGGCCACCACATGGAAAGGCCGAGGATAGATGAAGCAAGCGCGCGGCCACGTTAGTATATCTTATTTGATATTTTGCCAGCTTATGGGGAAAACGAGGGATTGGCCGGAAATACCGGGCTGAGGGCCCAGGCGGGCGTGGAGGGGGAACGGCGGGAGAGAAGGTGGCGGTGTCCAATTTTTGGAATGGTGTGACAGCGATGCGCACCGGGACGGTGCCCATGAGGGCCAGCGCATCGACGCCGTTCTTACCGAATCTGCAGTTCGAGCCACGGGCCTACCTTGCCAGCCCACATTCGACCGTGCTCGCGCAAGCCCTTGCCACTGAGATGGACTCCCTGTCCATTCTTCTCGCGCGTGTCGCCGGTCAATATGTCCGTATCCGGTCCTTGGAGGGCTGCGCCGGAATCCCAAAGGGCCTTCTGTGCCGCACGCAGGTCGGGCGATCCTGTATCGGTCGGATTGTGATAACTTACCTGCGCCACAAACCACGGGGTATCCCAGCCGATTTGCTTGCACGACTCTCGGATCAGTTGTTCCAAATACTGCCGGTAAAGATTCCCTGGCAACGTGCATTCGGGCTTCGCCTGCCGGGCATCTGATTCGCCCTGGTGCCAGAGAACTGCGCGGAAGCCATGAGGGCCAAATTGCTTCATGCGGCTGACAAAATCCGTGAAGATTTTGCCCTTGGCTGCCCATTGTCCGGGGCCGATAACCACAACGTTGCGTGTATAATAAGGGGGGCAGCCGCCACTCTCTCACGAGTTGGGACAGACAGAACCGGCTGCCTCCGTTGGCAATGCTCTGGTTCGCCAGTTCCTGTGTCATGGCTGCCAGACCAGTCCACGGTTCCAACTGCTTCATGTGTCGAACTTTGAAACTGCTTGCCTTGCAAGCCAGGTGAACAATAAGCGGTCATCGAACGAAGCGGTACAGTCGTAGTTGTATTCAAACCGATCGATAAGGTGGCTCTTCGATGGCGGCAGAAACTTTGGGGTGCCAGGACTTATGCTGCGCCTTATTGAGCCAACCTCCTCACCATTGGCACAGAGAAGACAGTCGCGTCTCAATCCGTAGTCCACAGCCCCAAGCTCTTTGCCGTTCTCGTCTGCCACAACCAATCGTCCGATCACTGAAAAGCGGGCCCAGCGTGCCAGGCCTCTCCGCTCTCCATCCCGCGAAAAGAACTCCACGTCCGGGTAAGTCGGCCCCGCGACTGCAGCGATGCCGTCTGCTTCTTGGAATAGGAGCCGGTACCCGACTACACTTCGGAAGCGCTTAAGCCAATCAACACCGAAAAGCGGGGCTACGATAATAGCCAAGTCAACTGTAAGTGTACACGCCCCGTCAGACGAAGTGACCTCCAAAACCCTGCCTTCGTAAGCGGGTGTTCGACTAATGATTAAGCTCCGTGACTTCACTGATTAACAATGCGCGTAAATGGCGCGCCGCCAATGACACGCGACATGTAGGAGAAACGCAATCGGCGCGTCCACTGTATGCGCGTAAGTTAGTCGCGTCGCTGTTCGACGAACCCATAGGCAAAACTCTCTTTCTTATCATAAGGAGCGCGGCGATGCCGGTCAACATGGTGAGCAACCTCATGCACAAGAACATCATTAAGGTAGAGGTCGCGGATGGAGTCGAGGTTATGTCGCCCCAAGTCGAACGGGTGGGCGCAGAGGAAAACGCACGAGCGCCAGTAAAAGCCGTAGCAGGCGAGTTTGCTGTTCCACGATCGTTCTTGCTTGCGTCGCCCGGCCAGCAGGAAAACCGCACGCAGCCCGGCAATGTGAGTCGGAGGCATCTGTGACAACCGGTGCGCGGCCTGATCGCAGCTGCATGGATGAACGAAGCCCTCCAACGGGCCAAGTGTAACAACATGTGGAAACGAGGGCGACTTGGGCAATCGGTCGTCGAATCGCTTGTGGGCAGTGACGGCTTCGGCAAAGAACGGGTCATAAATAGCCCAATGCGTAAACTTGGACTCGCTGTAGGCATTGGTGCGCGCGACAAGATTCTTCGGTTAAGCAGCAAGGGCCAGGCAATCATTGCGTGCGGCGTGGGTATTCAGTCGTATTTTCCAGAAATCATCGAGTCGGCGGCTGGCGCTGATGCAGCGCAGAGCCAGGATGTTTTGCGCCCCGGGCACGCCCCAGAACATGCCCGACTGTTTGCAGCGAGCACCGATGATCGTCTTGCAGCCAGCTTCGATGACCCCCGAGCCGATAAAGAAACCTCGGCTGCGGAAGGTGCCATATTGCATGCGCTCCACGTTGCGGATGAAGTAACCCAGTTCTTTTTCCACCGCTTCGGCTCGGGCGGTATCCGCACATTCCTTGCGTGTGGCAGCGATGAGTTGCTCGACTTTATCCCGGAGTAGTTGTCGAGCCCAACGTCCGAGCCGCCGCTTATAATCGGGATGCTCCTTGCTGCCCAGCAGGGCCTGCAGCACTTTGCGGGCGTGCTCCATCGCGTGATAGAAGTCCACGATTTGGATTGCGGTGGGAAAGCAGAGCCTGCCCATGTTGGCCAACCCCTCGGCTCCGTCGATGAGCAGCACAACGAACGTGGCCAAGGCCAGGCCCCGGCGGATAGCCTCCTGGCGCAACAACGGGCCAAACTCCTCGACCGGCCCCAGGGTGGACACGTAGGTGGTCGAGTCCGGATCACGTAGGGGATGCCCCTCCGCATCGACTTGGTGCTGGGTGAAAACGCAACCCAGATTAGCCATGCGGGTCTTGGCCTTGCCGTCGGGACCTTTGCCGGCCCGGCCTTCCAGTTCCTCCTGGCGCATAGGCACGCCCGAGGCGTCACCACTGACATACATGATGGACGCTGGTTGGGTGCCCGGCAGAGGCACTAACGCCTCGCGTTCTTGCCAAGCTTGCGCGCCGGGACCCACGCTTTGGACCAACCGCTGAATCTGCCGGGCCGAAAGCTCGATGCCGCCGGTCTCCTGCAAATGCTGCTGGGCCTTTTGGTAGCTGGCTTCATCGGCTCCTTCCAAGCACACTAACCGGGCCAGGGCGGGCGTGCAGCCTCCTTCCAGTCCCAAGGCCGCATCGGCCGGGTAGTGCCCCTGCTGCTTGCCCGGATGATAGTAATAGTCGCGTTCCAGGGTGAAGAACCCAAAGATACAATGGAGGGTGAGCGGCGCCCGTGCCTTGCGCTGCCAGCCGGGTTTGGGCTGGTAAGCCGCGTCGATACGGTCGGCGGCCTGCTGCAACAGATAAGCGACCACTTGGTTGGCCGACTGGAACACGGCCGTGCGCACCAGCACCTCCAACTGCTGGACGGCCACACCGTTGAGTTCGGCGGCTTGGAACCGGGCCATCAAGTGCTGGACTTCCTGCTCTTGGGCGAGGCGGATTTGCGGGGGGAGCTCGCTGGGTTGGGCCGGGGCTTTTTTTTAACGCCGATGTTCAACCGGGCGCGGGTTTGTTCGATGACTTGCTGAGCGTACTGCTCGGTGAGCTGCCGGTATTTGTGGTAACCCTCAATGGCCTGTTTGACCTCCGGGACTTTGTGCTGGGGGAGATAACGGCAGCAGTTTTTGCCATTTTCCCAAGAGTTGAGGCTGTAATAGGGGCCGTTAGGTCCTGGGCGGATAATCGAGAGGGAACCATGTTCCATGCGTTGGATCTGAAGGATCTGCTCGATGAGGGTCTGAGGGGAAAGAAGTGTATTCATGGGTGTAGTATAGATATATATCTATATATAGCAACAAAAAACAGCGCAAATTTTGAATCTGAAGAAATCTGTCGCGCGCACTAGGCATTGCTTCATCAATCATTCTTCTTGACAGCGCCTCCGAAACAGGTTCCTATCGAGGTTTAATCAATAATCCATCGTGACCACCCAACTCAGGGTGTCTGGCGTTTGGGAGGAGGGTTGGCTCTGGCCGCGATCATCAACGGGCACGAGCATGGAATTATTGTGCACACGCTCTTAGGATGTTGAAAGCTTTTTGCTGAGGCGTCTGTGGGAGCAACCCGCGCCCATCAATCCACAAAAACGGAGTATTCCTATGACAAAATCAGCAAAAGTTCTGTTCGCATTCGGCGTCGCCTCAGCACTGTGCGCGACAACAACCCTCGGTCAAATCGTCTTCAGCTTTGACGAGAATGGCAAAGGCTCCGGCCCAGGCGGTCCGCTGCCGAGCACCATCGCCGTTGAGCCGGTCTCGGGCATGGCCACCTTGAGTTACATGCTGCCGTTCCCGGTCGCTCCGGGCGATGTCCTGCTCCTCGAGCCAACCAACTCGACTGGGCTCGTGCTTTCTGACTTAGTTCGGTTCGGTGGAGCTAACCATAACCAGGTGTTCTTTTTCTCGGACGCTGAGGCAAACGAACGCCTTGATTTGGCTGACGTGCCCGTGCTGCCTCAACCTGTGACTGGCGCCATAAGCTTGAACGAAGTCGGCCCGGAGGGAAACAATGGTGCTGTTTGGGCCCCTCCGCCGGGGTCAGGTCTGCCAGGCGATCCTCCCAGTGGCGTAGGCCCCGTGACCTACCAGATCATCAGCGACATTCCCGAGCCGGCAAGCTTTGCATTTACCGCTCTAGCCGGCGGATTGCTGCTGGCCCTCAAGTGGCGCCGGCAGGTCGCGCGCAGCTAGCGCCCTGTTCGGGCCGGCGGCAGCCTTCCTGCCGCCGACTGCACCGAGCATGAAATGCTGCGGTGACGAATGTTCGTGCGCGCCTGGGCGTTCCGGTTTGCCGGCGCTCGGGCGCGCACGGAAAAGTGTCAGAAGTTGGTGCGCCTGAAGGCTGGAGCCGCGTGGCCCAAAGCTCTAACACGGTAAATAATATCATGTTTTACAAGCTGCAACCGACGATCGAAGCCCGGCGTGAGTTCGAGGGGGGTGGGAAAAGCGCTTCAAGCGAGGTACAATTGCGCCGGAACCGTCGTTTATGAATGTGCTACACGTTTTTTTCCTGCGCCATACGTTTTGGGCAGGTACGGCTGCGGCGGTTCTAATCTTTGTAATTTGGTGGAGTCTGTACAGATTCTACAAGCAGGTCGGCCGCCGTTGCAAAAATTGCGGCTGGCTATGGGTCAGCCGCGTGCACAAGATCCGCTTTTCCGAAGACGAGGAATTACCTCTGGGAGGCCGGCGAAAAAAATTACATTGGTTCTTCCGGCGCCTGGCACGCAGAAAACGCTGGTGGATACGCCGGGTCAAAACCGAGACGTTTGCCGTCTGCAAGTGCACGCGGCCATATGAATCGGTGAAGCGCGGGAAAGGGCCGATATCAGTCGTCCATTTATTCTGGGTCATACTCACAGACCCGGAACAGCTTGATCTGGATACGACATTGGAAGGCGTATCGGAGCAGGCTACTTTGGACTGGTGTTCACGTGATTCTTTGGAGAAGGAAAGGAAGCTGGATAGTCCGCCGTTCCGGCCGATCTTTCCGCCAGATGGCGATGAAACCTGATGTATGCTTTTGAGACTGATCGCGCCCATCTGCTAGAGGGAGGGCAGTGGCAAGGCCACGGCGTAACGGGACTCGTCGAAGGCCAGGACCACCTCTGCCTCGCGAACGGAGTGTTGCCGGGCAAGATTCATCGCCTCGGCGCTGTGTTTGAAGCTCTGTGCCTTCTCGGTTTCAGCGGTCCAATCGAGGGGCTCACGAAAGTAAAGCCCGGTTGTGGCATTGCGAAGCAGCACGCGCATAACAGAATCCCAGCCCGGTCGAATTTGTTTTGTCCGCACCCGACCTCGGTCTGAAGCAAGCAAAACAACAAAGCAGCCCCTGCGGAAAACCGAACTCCCAAAAAAAACCTGGAGAACGGAATCGATGATGCGCCAGGAACGATTGAAAAAGCGAGGACGACTTATCCAATTTTATCCACAGGTTATGAACACGATGTTCACAGCGCGACCAAGGAGGTTAAAGGGGTTAAATGAGTTAATTGAGTTAATTGGGTTAAAAAAGTTACATGGTTACATGGGTTACTTTGCGAACCTGGAAACAAAAAGAGCATCCGGGGTTGCCGGATGCTCTTTTTTGATTTGGTTGCCGAGCCGGAGCTCGGAGCTCCGTCGCTTTAGCCCACGAGCGGGTTCTCGGCGATCAAAGGAGCCGGGCCCTCTTCAGGCTCGGGCTCGTCCTCGAGCTCGACCAGCGGCTTGAGCCGCACTTTGCGGTGATGGTCGAAGCCGGTGCCGGCCGGAATGATGTGGCCCATGATGACGTTTTCCTTGAACCCGCGCAGGTAATCGACCCGCGCACGCGTCGCCGCCTCGGTCAACACCCGGGTGGTGTCCTGGAAGGATGCGGCGCTCAGGAAGCTCTCGGTTTCGAGCGAGGCCTTGGTAATGCCCAGCAGCACTGGTTGCGCCTCGGCGGGCTTGCCGCCCATCTTCTCGACGCGCGAATTCTCTTCCTCGAACTCGAGTTTATCCACCTGCTCGCCCCAGAGGAAGGTGGTGTCGCCCGGTTCGGTGATGCGCACCTTGCGGAGCATCTGGCGGACGATGATCTCGATGTGCTTGTCATTAATCGTCACGCCCTGGAGCCGATAAACCTCCTGCACTTCGTTAACGAGGTGCTCTTGCAATTCCTGCGGCCCGCAGATGTCGAGAATTTCGTGCGGGTCGATCGGGCCTTCGGTCAACTGCTGGCCTTTCTTGACGTAATCGCCCTTGAAGACAATGACATGCTTGCCAATCGGGATGAGGTGTTCCTCTTCCACGCTGGTCTGCTGGTCCTTGATCACGATGCAACGTTTGCCGCGGACGCTGGCGCCGAAATCGACGATGCCGTCGATCTTGGAAATCTCCGCCGCATCCTTCGGCCGGCGGGCCTCGAAGAGCTCAGCCACGCGCGGCAGACCGCCGGTGATGTCCTTGGTCTTGGAGGTCTTGCGCGGGGTCTTGGCCATCAGCGTGCCGGCCACGATCTTGTCGTCCTCGGCCACCACGATATGGGCGCCGGACGGAATCGGGTAATTGGCGACCGCCTCGCCTTTGTCATCGAGGATGACGATTTGCGGGTGCAAATCCTCCTTATGCTCGATGACGACCATGGCTTCCTGGCCGGTGGTTTCGTCCATTTCCTGTTTCATGGTGACGCCTTCGATGATGTCGGCGAATTTCACCCGGCCGGCTTTCTCCGAGAGAATCGGCACGTTATAGGGGTCCCATTGGACGAAGGTTTCGCCCTTCTTGACCTTGCCGCCGTCTTTGACGGCGATGACGGCGCCGATCACGACATTGTGCTGTTCGAGTTCCCGGCCATCGTCAGCCAGAATGGAAACGGTGCCGTTCTTGTTCAGGACGATGTTGTTGCCATCTTCCAGCTCGACCAGGCGGAGCTCGTTATAGCGCACGGTGCCCTCGAACTTAGCTTTGATCTGGGGCTGCTTGAACTGGCCCTGCGAAACACCGCCGATATGGAACGTGCGCATCGTGAGCTGGGTGCCCGGCTCGCCGATGGACTGCGCAGCGATGATGCCCGTCGCCTCGCCCAGCTTGACCTTGGCACCGGTGGCGAGGTTTCGGCCATAGCAGTTGACGCAGACGCCGTGTTTGCTTTCGCAGGTCAGGACCGAGCGGATTTTCACCCGTTCGACGCGGGAATTTTCGATGAGCTTGGCTTTGACTTCATCAATCTCTTCGTTGGCGCGGACCAGCAGTTCCTTCGGGTTGAGCGGATTGGCAACGTCGTCGCAGGAGTGCCGCCCAATGAGGCGTTCACTGAGCTTGACGACCTCGTCTTCGCCTTCGTAGATGGCCTGGACCCAGATGCCATTGGTGGTGCCGCAATCGTCCTCGCGGATGATGACATCCTGCGCCACATCCACCAGCTTGCGCGTCATGTAGCCCGAGTCGGCGGTCTTGAGGGCGGTATCGGCCAACCCCTTGCGCGCGCCATGAGTCGAAATGAAGTACTCCAGCACCGTCAATCCCTCGCGGAAGTTGGAGAGAATCGGTTTCTCGATGATGTCGCCGGACGGCTTGGCCATCAGGCCGCGGACGCCGGCCAACTGGCGCACCTGCTGGCGATTGCCACGTGCGCCCGAATCGACCATTAGCGACACTGGGTTGTACTCTTTCTTGCCCTGGTTATGGTCGAGGGTCTTCAACATGACGTTGGCAATCTGGTCGGTGCAATGAGTCCAGATGTCGATGATCTTGTTGTAGCGTTCGCCCGGAGTGATGACACCTTTGCGGTATTGTTTTTCGACTTCGCGGATCTGTTTCTGGGCGGCCTCGATTTCCTGCTCTTTTTCCTTCGGGATGATCATGTCATCGATACCGATAGAAACGCCGGCCTTGGTAGCCTCGCGGAAACCGAGTTCCTTGAGCTTGTCCAGCATGGTGACGGTTTTTTCGTGGCCACAGATCTTGTAACATTTCCAGATCAGATCGCCGAGCTCACTCTTCTTGACGGATTTGTTGGCGAACCCCATCTCGGGCGGCCAGATTTCGCTGAAGATGACGCGGCCGACGGTGGTCTCGATCACCTTTTTGTTGGCGTCGCCAAATTCGGTTTTCTTGCCGACGTCGGGATTGGCCAGGCGGACCCATTGATGGGTGCGCACGGCGCCGTCACCGTAAGCAAAAATCGCCTCGGTTTTGGAGCCGAAGAGGGGCATCTGGTTGGGGTCGGCGGGGCGCACCGTGCGAGGCTCGGCCGTGAGGTAAAAACAGCCAAGGGTAATATCCTGGGTCGGCGTGATGATGGGCCTCCCGCTGGACGGGCTGAAGATATTATTGGGCGCCATCATCAGCAGGCGCGCCTCAATCTGGGCTTCGACCGAGAGCGGCACGTGAACGGCCATCTGGTCGCCGTCGAAGTCGGCGTTGTAAGCGGTGCAGACCAGCGGGTGGATGCGGATGGCTTCGCCTTCGATGAGCTGGGGCTCAAAGGCTTGAACCGACAAACGGTGCAGGGTCGGAGCGCGGTTGAGCAGCACGGGATGGCCGCGGGTGACTTCTTCGAGGATGTCCCATACCTCGGTGGTCTGGCGTTCGATCATCTTCTTGGCCGAACGCACGGTGTGCACGTAGCCGAGCTCCTTCAAGCGGCGGATGATGAACGGCTCGAAGAGCACCAGCGCCATTTTCTTGGGCAACCCGCACTGGTGGAGCTTGAGTTCGGGGCCGATGACGATGACGGAACGGCCGGAATAATCGACGCGTTTGCCCAGCAGGTTCTGGCGGAAACGCCCGCTCTTGCCCTTGAGCATGTCGCTGAGGGATTTCAAGGCGCGATTACCGGCGCCGGTGACAGCGCGGCCATGGCGGCCGTTGTCAAAGAGGGCATCGACGGCTTCCTGCAACATGCGTTTTTCGTTGCGGATGATGACCTCGGGGGTCTTGAGTTGGAGCAGGTTTTTCAACCGGTTGTTCCGGTTGATCACGCGGCGATACAGGTCGTTGAGGTCGGAGGTGGCAAACCGGCCACCTTCCAACGGAACCAGCGGGCGCAAGTCAGGCGGAATGACCGGCAGGACGGTGAGGATCATCCACTCGGGCCGGCTCTTGGAGGACTGGAGGCCCTGAAGAAGCTTGATGCGCTTGGCAATTTTCTTGCGAATCTGCTTGGATTTGGTCTCCGTCATGGCCACCTGCAGGTGGTCGATCTGCTTGCCCAAATCGACCTTGGCCAGGGCATCGCGGACCGCTTCGGCGCCCATTTTGGCCAGGAAGGCCTCGGCGCCGTAGGTTTCCCGGGCTTCGCGGTATTCGTGCTCGCTGAGCAACTGGTTTTGCTTCAGCGGTGTCGAGCCCGCGTCGATGACCATGTAATCCTCGTAATAAATGACGCGCTCGAGGTTGCGGGCGGTCATGTCGAGGACCAGGCCGATGCGGGAAGGCATGCACTTGAAGAACCAGATGTGGCAAACCGGCACCGCCAGCTCGATGTGGCCCATCCGCTCGCGGCGAACACGGGCGAGGGTCACTTCGACGCCGCAACGGTCGCAGACCACGCCGCGGTGCTTGATCCGTTTATACTTGCCGCAGGAGCATTCCCAGTCTTTCACCGGGCCGAAGATGCGTTCACAGAACAAGCCGCCTTTTTCAGGCTTGAAGGTGCGATAATTGATGGTCTCGGGATTCTTGACTTCCCCTTTGGACCAGGAGCGGATGGCCTCGGGTGAGGCGACGGAGATCGCGACGTACTCCACCTGGTTGACCTTGTCCAAGCCGAGCAATTCGCGGGCGCTTTCTTTGGTGCTAATCATAAAACAGAAACAGAGTAGTGGAGTTATACTGAAGCCAGGACGGTGGCGGGTTGTTGTGGCTGGTCCACTGGATTGGAGTAACCCACTTTCACATCGAGACCCAGGGATTGCATTTCTTTGACAAGCACGTTGAAGGACTCGGGAATGCCGGCCTCCAGGCTGTTGTCGCCTTTAACGATGCTTTCGTAAATGCGGGTGCGGCCTTGTACGTCGTCAGACTTGACGGTGAGCAATTCCTGGAGCGTATAGGCAGCCCCATAGGCTTCCATGGCCCAGACTTCCATTTCGCCGAAACGCTGGCCGCCGTACTGCGCCTTGCCCCCCAGCGGTTGCTGGGTGACCAGCGAATAGGGCCCGACGGCGCGGGCGTGGATTTTGTCCGCCACCAGGTGGCCCAGCTTCATCATGTAAATGAAGCCGACGACGATTTCCTGGTCGAAGGGCTCGCCGCTGCGGCCATCGTAAAGGATCGTCTTGCCATTCTCGCCGATGAGGGCTTTTTCGCTGGCCTGTTTCTGCTTCTCGCCGGCCTCTTTGAGGTAATTGCGGATGTCCTTCTCTTTGATGCCGTCGAAGACCGGGGTGGCAAACTTGAGGCCGAGGAGCCGGGCTGCCCAACCAAGGTGGGTTTCCAACACCTGGCCGACATTCATGCGCGAGGGCACCCCCAGCGGATTCAAAACAATATCGACGGGCGTCCCATCCGCCAGGAAGGGCATATCTTCCTCCGCGACGATTTTGGCGACCACGCCTTTATTGCCGTGACGGCCGGCCATTTTATCTCCGACCGAGAGCTTGCGCTTGGAGGCGATATAGACTTTGACCGACTTGATGACCCCGCTATCGACCCCTTCACCGGATTCGGCCCGCTCGATTTCCTCGTCGTACTGCATCTGGAGATCATCGAACTTCTTTTTGAAGCTGCCGATGATTTCGTTGATTTTGTTGCGAATGGGCGAAGGATCGATCTCGATCCGATCGTACACCAGCGCCAGCTTGCGCAGCAACGTCTTGGTGATCTTGCGATTGGCCGGAATGATGATTTCGCCGGTCTCGCTGTTCACCACGTCCAAGGGAATCTTTTCGCCTAACAGGATGTTGCTCAGCGCTTCGGTGAGCTGCTCGCGCAGCTCGTCCATTTTCTTCTTGTACTCTTCTTCGACCTCCTTGGCGTGGCGCTTTTCCTCGGTGGCAGTCGCGCGGGACTCGCGGTCTGACTCCTTCTTGGCGGAGACTTTGACATCCATGACGATGCCGTAGGTGCCCGAGGGGACCTTAAGGGAGGTGTCTTTAACGTCGGCGGCCTTCTCGCCGAAGATGGCGCGCAAGAGACGCTCCTCGGGAGCGAGTTCGGTTTCGCTCTTGGGGGTGATCTTGCCCACCAGAATATCGCCGGGCTTGACTTCGGCGCCTACGCGGATGACGCCGTCGGGGCCGAGGTTTTTAAGGGCCTCATCGCCGAGGTTCGGGATGTCGCGGGTGATTTCCTCGGGACCCAGCTTGGTGTCACGCGCGCCCACCTCGAATTCGTCAATGTGGATCGAAGTGAAGATGTCTTCCTTGACGATGCGCTCGGAGATGAGGATGGCGTCCTCGAAGTTATACCCGTTCCAGGGCATAAAAGCGACGAGCACGTTGCGGCCCAGGGCCAGCTCTCCGCCCTGGGTGCAGGGGCCGTCGGCAATGACCTGGCCCTTTTTGACCGTCTCGCCTTTGTGGACTAGGATTTTCTGGTTGATGCAGGTGGCGGCATTGGAGCGCATGAATTTGCGCACTGGATAAACGTAAACGCCCTTTTCGGGATCGTTTTTAAGTTTCTTTTTGCCTTCGGGCATCTTGCCGTCCTCCGTGATGATGATCTGGTTGCCGTTGACGGAAGCGACCTTGCCGGCTTCCTCAGCGACAATCACGGCACGGGAATCGCGAGCAACGCGCTCCTCCAGGCCGGTGGCGACCAGCGGAGCTTCAGTCACCAGCAGCGGCACCGCCTGGCGCTGCATGTTGGAACCCATCAACGCGCGGTTGGCGTCGTCATGTTCAAGGAAGGGAATGAGACTCGCAGCCACCGAGACCAATTGCTTGGGCGACACGTCCATATAATCGACCCGAGCCGGCTCGACGTCGATGAAGTCACCCTTGCCGCGGCACACGACGCGGTCGATGGAGAAGGAGCCCCGTTCGCTGATCGGTGAGTTGGCCTGGGCGATGACGAAGGTTTCCTCGCGATCGGCGGTGAGGTAGTCCAGGTGAGTGCTGACCTTGCCGCCATCCACCTTGCGATAGGGCGTTTCCAGGAACCCGAAATCATTAATCCGGGCGAAAGTCGCCAG
This sequence comes from Binatia bacterium, assembly GCA_035566895.1. Taxonomy (GTDB): domain Bacteria; phylum Verrucomicrobiota; class Verrucomicrobiia; order Limisphaerales; family UBA8199; genus DATMQA01. The sequence goes on along the minus strand of DATMQA010000056.1, from coordinate 14,717 downwards.
CGAGGCGATCAAGCCGATGTTGGGACCTTCGGGTGTCTCCACCGGGCAAATGCGGCCATAGTGCGAAGGATGGACGTCGCGGACCTCGAAGCCGGCGCGGTCGCGGGACAGACCGCCTGGTCCAAGGGCCGAGAGCCGGCGCTTGTGGGTGAGCTCGGCCAGCGGGTTGATCTGGTCCATGAACTGCGATAGCTGGCTGCGGCCAAAGAAATCGCGAATGACCGCCGAGAGGGCCTTCGGGTTAATGAGCTTTTGCGGGGACATGGATTCGACACCCTGGTCGAAGAGGGTCATGCGCTCTTTGACCAGGCGCTCGGTGCGGGCCAGCCCAACCCGGCATTGGTTGGCCAGCAATTCGCCGACCGTGCGCACCCGGCGGCTGCCCAGGTGATCGATATCATCCAAACTGCCCTCGCCCTTTTTGAGCCGGAGGAGGTATTTGGTGGCGGCGACCAGGTCGGCCTTGGTCAGGATGCGAGAGTCGCCGCCCTTGATGCCGAGCTTCTGGTTGATCTTGTAGCGGCCAACGCGCCCCAAATCGTAACGCTTGGGATCGAAGAAGAGCCTCTTGATCAGGGCTCGAGCATTGGCGGCGGTGGGTGGATCGCCGGGACGCAACCGCCGATAAATATCCTTGAGGGCCTCTTCCTCATTCTTGGCGGGATCCTTCTTCATGCATTTGATCACGATCCCGTCGTCTGCGGTCGTATCGACAACCTTGATCTTATGCAGGTTTAGTTCGGCGATCTGCTTGACGACCGCTTTGGAAAGCGGCTCGAAAGCGCGGGCGACAACCAGGTTCTTTTCCTGGTCCACCAGGTCCTCGATCAGCACCTTATTGGGGAGGTCCTCGCGTTTCTCGGCCTCTTTAATGCTCAACTCTTCCACGTCGTAGAAGAGTTTAAGGATTTCCTCATCGGTCCCCCGGGGGACGCTGTCCTTTTTGCTTTCCGCTTTGGTGTCGCCATCCAGAAAAGCCAGGGCCCGGAAAAAAGTGGTGGTCAGGAATTTACGCCGGCGTTTTTTGCGGTCCAGATAAACGTAAAGCAAATCACTGGTGTCAAACTGGGCCTCGTACCAGGACCCTCGGTCCGGGATGATGCGGAATGAATGGAGGGTCTTGCCGTTGGGATGGATGGTAGCCTCGAACGCCAGGCCGGGAGACCGGTGCAACTGGCTGACGATGACGCGCTCGGCGCCGTTGATAACGAATGTGCCTTGCGGGGTCATCAGCGGCAGTTCGCCCATGAAGACCTTCTCTTCTTTGGTGCCTTTTTCCTCCTTGAGGAGGAAAGTGACATAGAGCGGAGCGCCGTAAGTCAGGCCCTCGCGGAGGCATTCCAGCCAGTCGAGCTTGGGTTCCCCAATCTCGTAGGAATGAAAGTCCAGCACGCATTTGCCGTCATAACTTTCGATCGGAAACACCTCGGTGAAAACCGCCTGAAGGCCCAGATTTTTGCGCTTCGTCGGGGCCAGGTCCGCCTGGAGAAACTCCCTGTACGAATTGGTCTGCAATTCGATCAGGTTGGGCGGAGCGATGATTTCTTTGATCTTTCCGAAATTGATTCGTTCAGTGGCTCGCGATGGCATTTGGACCTTTTCTTATGGCTGGCAAAAGCGCCAGACTGTTTAAGTTACTGCTAAACGACAGAAGGCAAGCTCGCAGCGTTCAAGAGCGAACTTGCCACAACTGCAGCCGCCAAAGGCGGCTGCCCTGAATTGTTCTGCCTTTCTAATCTAAATTCTTTGTTTTCTGCTCGAAGCACGAAGCAAATCACGGGCGGCCCCGAACGCGTTTCGGGGACCGGCCCGCAGGAATTTGCCTCTTATTTTACTTCCACCTTAGCGCCGGCTTCTTCAAGCTTCTTTTTAGCGTTGTCGGCTTCAGCCTTGGGAACGCCTTCCAGAACGGGTTTGGGGGCGCCTTCGACCAGGGCCTTGGCCTCAGCCAGCCCCAGGCCGGCCTTGACCTCGCGCACCGCCTTGATCGTAGCGATCTTCTTGTCGGCCGGGGCCGAAAGGAGGAGCACGTCAAAGGTGGTTTTGGCCTCGGCGGCCGGTGCGGCAGCAGCTCCACCCGCTCCCGGGCCTGCGGCCATCGCGACGGGCGCGGCAGCGGAGACACCCCATTTGCCTTCCAGTTCCTTAACCAGATCGGCGATTTCAATCACCGTGGCGTTGCTAAGTTCATCTACAATTTTTGTCTTATCCAGAGCCATTGTTACCTTTCATTTCGTCTCGTCGTCGTCCGTGGACCACTGACGGTTTAAGTTTACGGCCTGCAAACCGACGATTTACGTTGTTGTTTGTTTGCTTCCCTCCCGGCCGGCTTACAGCCGGAAGGAAATCTGTTAAATAGACCCGCTACCAGGGCGTTGTGCAACCCGGTTGACCGCTTTTCCGATTTGGAACCATGTGACTTGTTTAACCATGTAACTCGTTAGGCCGCGGCGGCCGGAGCTGGGGCGGGAGCCGGTGCTTCGCCCAATTTGTCCTGGCGCGCCTTGAGCACCCGGGCCATCTGGCTGGCAGGTGTGTTCAACAGCCGAACGAGTTTGGACGCCGGCGCCATGAACACGCCCAGCAATTGGCCACGCAATACTTCCATGGACGGCAAATCCGCCAGAGTCATGAGGGCCGGCTGTTCGAGCCGCTGGTTGTTCAAATAACCAAAATAGACTTTGAGCCGGTCGAATTCGGCGCCGAAAGATTTGACCACCTTGGCCGCGGTCGAGATGTCGCGTTTCCCCGTGACGACGGCCAATTGGCCGGCCAGAGCGCCATTGAGGTCGCCGACCCCGGCTTCCTTGGCCGCCAGGCGGAAAACCGAGTTTTTGACCACGTGCACTTCAGCGCCGGCCTTCGTGAGGCGTTTGCGCAGCTCAGTCATGTGTCCTACGTTGAGGCCCTTATAGTCCACCACGATGAAAAACGGGGAGGCATTCAGGCGCGCGAGGTACTCTTTCGTCAGGTATTGCTTTTCGGGGCGCATTTTCTTAAGTCGTTAAAGCGTTGGAGTGTTACGAGTGGGCGGCAATGAATTCCTTCAGGTCCAGCCGCACCGGCGGGCTCATGGTCGCCGAAAGGGTGCACGTCTGGACAAAGGTTCCCTTGACACTGTTGGGCCGGGCCTTCATCACCGCATCGATTACCGCGCGCGCATTTTCCTCGAGTTGAACCGCGTTGAATGAGGCTTTGCCGACCGGGACGTGCACATTGCCGGCTTTGTCAATCTTGAACTCGACGCGGCCGGCTTTGACTTCCTTGACGGCCTTGGCCGTGTCATCGGTCACCGTGCCGGTCTTAGGATTGGGCATCAGGCCGCGCGGACCGAGCACTTTGCCCAGTTTGCGGACCTCGCCCATCGCCTCCGGGGTGGCGATCGCAACATCAAAATCAGACCAGCCTTCCTGGCATTTCTTAATCATATCGTCGAAGCCGACGTACTCGGCCCCGGCGCCCTTGGCCGCGTCAGCGGCCGGCCCGCTCTTGGCGAAAACCAGCACGCGGACCGTCTTGCCGCTGCCATGGGGCAGGGGGACGGTGCCGCGAACCATCTGGTCGGATTGCTTGGGGTCCACCCCCAGGCGAAAAGCCAGGTCAATCGTTTCGTTGAACTTGGCTTTCGGGAACTTCGCCAGAACCTCGACGGCGGATTTAAGCGGATAGGACTTCTTGCCCTCCACGACCTGGAGCGCTTTTTTGTATCTTTTGCTGGGCATTTTACTTTATTGCGGTGCAAGCGAACCTCGAACGATCGAGGCTCTCCCGCGGTTGTTTTCTGATTTACAAAAAACGTATTGGACTCATTGGAAATCTTCAGCCGACCACTTCGATCCCCATGCTGCGGGCGGTGCCGGCGACAACCCGGAACCCGGCCTCTTCCGAAGTTGAGTTCAAATCTTTCATCTTAAGTTTTACGATTTCCAGGATCTGTTTTCGCGTGACCTTGCCGACCTTTTCTTTGTTCGGTTCCTTGGAACCGACGGTGATGCCGGCCGCTTTTTTGAGCAGCACCGAGGCTGGCGGCGATTTCGTAATAAACGTGAACGATTTATCCTGATAAACGGTGATGATCACCGGGATGATCATGCCGGGCTGGTCTTTGGTCTTGGCGTTAAATTCCTTGCAGAAACCCATGATATTCACGCCGTGCTGGCCCAGCGCGGGGCCAACGGGCGGGGCAGGATTGGCCGCGCCTGCGGGAATCTGCAACTTGATAATGCCGGTAACTTTCTTTGCCATAGTCTCAAAAATCTGAAGTGTTGGAGCGCTGGAGCCCGAACGCCTCGGCTCAATACTCCATCACTCCGTTCATTCTTTTAACCTTTTTCCACTTGCCAATACTCGAGTTCGACCGGGGTATTGCGGCCGAAAATGTTCACTGTGACCTTGAGCTTGCCGCGCTCAGGCTCGACTTCTTCAATCACCCCGCTGAAATTAAGGAACGGACCGTTATTAATCTTGACCGTCTCGCCCACCTCAAAGCTGACTTTGGGTTTCTCGTGCTCTTCCGAGGCCGAAATCTGGGTTTTGATTGACTCGACCTCTTCGGCCGGGGTGGGCGTCGGCGGTTCGCCGCCGACAAAGCCAATCACACCCTGAGTTTCCTTGATGAAATACCACGGCTTTTCGATAATCCGGTTATTCTCATCCAGCAGGACCATATCAACGAACACGTAGCCGGGCCAAAGTTTGCGGGTCGAGACGGTCTTCTTTTGGTTCCGCACCTCGACCACCTTCTCCATCGGGACCATCACTTCTCGAATAAACTCGCCCATCTCTTCGGGTTTGATGCGCTTCTCAATGCTCTCCTTGACCTTCTGTTCCTGGCCGGACAACGTGTGAATGACAAACCACTGGCTTCGCATGGTCAAAATAGCTTTCAGAGGTTTAACTGATCAAAGTTACGAACCAGGCGAAAATCGCATCCACGGCCACCGTGAAACCGCCAAGTATTACGATGGAAATCGCCACTACCACGGTGGAACCCTTCAGTTCCTCCCACGTCGGCCAGCTACACTTGCGTAGCTCCTCGCGCGTCTGCTTGATGTAGTCCGTAAACCGCGACAAATGGCCTGCCCGCCAAAGCCAGATGAAGCCACCGCCGATGACGACGGCCCAAACAATAATCCAGATCGTGTTAGTCTGCATAGGTTCCTGCAGGAGTGCTGGCGTATTGGAGCGCCGGAATATTGGGCCGAGGGATCAGCCCATTACTCCAGCACTCCAACAACCCATCATTCCGTGTTCCAACACTGGCGGAGAGGGAGGGATTCGAACCCCCGTCGGCGGTTAAGCCGAAGCGGTTTTCAAGACCGCCGCAATAGACCACTCTGCCACCTCTCCGGCACCCGCGGAGCGGGCGGATTGATGAATCAATGGAGAAATGGATAACTGACACGCGGGCAACGCACGTCTCGCCAACCATCATTCCACTCATCCATTTATCCATCAATCCATTCATCTGTTCTTCCGTTCGAGGCTGGCAGGGCGGGAGGGACTCGAACCCCCAACCGACGGTTTTGGAGACCGCTACTCTACCAATTGAGCTACCGCCCTATGGCCGGCAAGCGCTGTTTCGTTTTGCATCCAACAAAAAAGGAGGCGGAGGCACAGGCCCCGCACTCCCGCCTGGCTCCAAAACCTGATTACGCCAATACTTCAGTCACCCGGCCGGCACCGATGGTGCGGCCGCCTTCGCGAATGGCGAAACGCTGCCCGCGTTCCATTGCCACCGGCGCAATGACCGTGATTTCGACTGACACGTTATCCCCCGGCATCACCATCTCGACCCCCTGCGGGAGCGCGACCGTGCCGGTGACATCCGTCGTGCGGAAATAGAACTGCGGCCGGTAGTTGGTGAAGAACGGCGTATGCCGCCCACCTTCTTCCTTCGACAGCACATAAACCTCCGCTTTGAAATGCGTATGGGGAGTGATGCTGCCGGGCTTGGCCAGCACCATGCCGCGCTCGACCTCTTCCTTCTTGGTGCCGCGCAGCAGCACGCCAACGTTGTCGCCCGCATTGGCCGAATCGAGCAACTTGCGGAACATCTCGATGTCCGTCGCTACCGTCTTGCGGGTGTCCCGCAAACCCACAATCTCGACGTCGTCCATCCGCTTGAGGATGCCGCGTTCGACACGCCCGGTAACCACCGTTCCGCGGCCTTCAATGTTGAACACGTCCTCGATGCACATCAGGAACGGCTTATCCACTTCGCGCGTCGGCAGCGGGATGAAATCATCAATGGCTTCCATCAACTTCTGGATCGACGCTTCGCCGTCGGCTTCACCCGCCAACGCTTTCTTCGAGCTGCCGCGGATGACCGGGGTCTTGTCCCCCGGGAACTGGTATTTGGTCAGCAGGTCGCGCACTTCCATTTCGACGAGGTCCAGCAGCTCGGGATCATCCACCAGGTCCACCTTGTTGAGGAACACGACGATGGCCGGCACGCCGACCTGGCGGGCCAGCAGGATGTGCTCGCGCGTCTGGGGCATCGGACCTTCCGAGGCATCCACCACCAGGATCGCGCCGTCCATCTGGGCGGCCCCGGTAATCATGTTCTTGACGAAGTCCGCATGGCCCGGACAATCGATATGTGCGTAATGGCGCTTGTCGCTCTGATACTCGACGTGGGATACGGCGATGGTCACCGTCTTGGTTTCATCGCGCACGGTCCCGCCCTTGGTAATGTCCGCGTAGGAGATGGGCGTAGCCAGGCCCTTCTTGGACTGGGTCTGGACGATGGCAGCAGTTAACGTGGATTTGCCATGGTCGATGTGCCCGATGGTGCCGACATTCACGTGCGGTTTCGTTCGTTGAAATTGCTCTTTAGCCATTGCGCTCTCCTGGTGTTGATGTGTCTGTTTCTATGTCTCTTAAACCGTACTCTATGATCTGGACTTTGATCTGGAGCCCATGATCAGGGTTGAACTGATGACCTCGTCCTTACCAAGGACGCGCTCTGCCAACTGAGCTACATGGGCGAAGGCCAGATTCTCGTTCCTGATTACCTAAAAACGACAAAAAACCGTTGCCCCTGCTGTAACTAAAAAAGCTCAGGGGCTACGGATCTTCGACTTTTTACGGCCCAATTGCAGCGGGGAAATTACGAGATTTGGGAGGCCCTGTCAACGGGTTTCGGAGGTTTTTTTACGTTTTTCTTCAAAGCGAGCTTTTGCCGTTAAAAAGCGCCCAAAACAGGCCGAAAAGCTAAAACCGCCGCAGAAATGCCCGCACCTCGTCATGCGTCATGACCGTCTGAAATCACCTGCGCCGCCATTCCACCTTGGGCGGCTCGGGTAACCCCTGGGCCCGCAGAGCGGTGCGGAAGTGAATTTTGGCCACTTTGGGCAAGTCTTCGACGCCGTGTTTGACAATGAACTCTTTGGCCGCGGCATCCACCGCGGCGGAGGCTCCCTTTGGAAACGGCATCCCGTAATTCTTTTCCATCGTTCCCAATCGCGTGACAAATTCGTTTCGAGCCAGGATCGAAGCCGCCGCCACCGCCAGGTCCTCTTCGGCCCGATGCTTCTGCACCAGTTCGATACTCCGGCCCAGCGTCATGAGCGCCTTGGCTACCGTGTCCTTGTGGTAAGCGAATTGATCGCTGATGGCGCGCACGGGCGGCGGATTCATCTGGTGCTTTTGCGCCATGAGATTCTCGATCACGCGCGCGTGGCCCCAGGCCAGCAGCGTGTTGACACTGCCCATTTTGGCGTAAAGCCGGTTGTAGGCCTCATTGCCAATCGGCACCACCGTGGTCACGCACCCGGGCGTTTTGCGAATCAGCTCCGCCAATTCTTTCATTCGTTTGTCGCTCGAGATATTCTTCGAGTCGCGAATTCCCGAATCCTTCCACGCCTTCACCACCGCTTCGTTCACGTACGCCCCCGCCACGCAGAGCGGGCCGAAAAAATCCCCTTTGCCGCTTTCGTCCACGCCGAGTCGCGGCAGCAGCAACTCCGGGTTGAGCACCGCTTCGTAGCCCAATCGCGCCTCCTTTAAAATCTCGGGCTCCAGCACAAACTCGATAAACTCCTGCGTCCCCTTGCCTTGAACCACCAGCTTGCCGCTCTCGTAAAAGACAAGGCCGGTTTTGTCCTTTTCGGCCGCAAACCGGGCGTACTGCACCTCGCGGAATTGATAACCGTGGGCCTGCAACCAGGCTTTCAGCGCCGCTGCCTGTGCGTCCGACAGCTTGGCCGTGTAGGAGGTTAGTGGTTTCACAATCCCTGAAAGGGTAGAGGCTTGAGGCCGGCTCTGCAAGTTGCGCATGACCACTGACCACTGATTACTGATTACTGGCCACTGACTTCTGGCTCCTGACAAAGTCTCGTGTTTAGAATGAGCCAACAAATGAAGCGCGAATACATCGTGCGCAACTTGCTGTCCTGGTTTGCCCGCCACGCCCGCGACCTACCCTGGCGCCGCGCTCGCGCTCCCTACGCCATTTGGGTTTCCGAAATCATGCTCCAGCAGACCCAGGTCAAAACCGTCCTGCCCTATTGGGAACGTTGGATGCGCGCGTTGCCGACTCTGAGCGCGTTGGCAAAAGCCAAACCGGAACGGATTCATAAGCTCTGGGAAGGCCTGGGCTATTACAGCCGGGTGCGAAACCTGCAAGCGGCCGCGCGGCTCATGCTGAAGCGACACGATGGGCGATTTCCAGAAAACTTTACTGACCTGCTGGCCCTGCCTGGAATCGGCCGTTATACTGCCGGCGCGATCTGCAGCATCGCCTTCAACCAACCGGCCCCCATCCTGGACGGCAACGTCATCCGCGTGCTGACGCGCCTCTTCGGCGTCCGCGGAGACCCGCGCAAAAAGCGCGTCAACACCACCCTGTGGAATCTGGCCGAGGCCTTGGTGCAGCAAGCCGCCAAATCATCCGCCACCAGGGCTTGCTCGCATCTGAACCAATCCTTGATGGAGCTCGGTGCGCTGGTCTGCACCCCGAAGCAGCCTCAGTGCGGGATTTGTCCGGTGGCCGATTGCTGCGTTGCCTGCCTGCAAGGCCGTGTGGAACAACTGCCCGCTCTCCAGCCAAGGGCTCGTAGCACCGAACGCCGCTTTGTTGCTTTTATCGTGCGCAAACGCGGCCGCCTCATGGCTCGCCAAAGGCCCGCCGGCGTCGTAAATGCCCATTTCTGGGAGTTCCCGAACACCGAAGTCGGGTTCCGCGAAACGGACCTGAACAAAGTCGCCCGCCAAACCCTTGGCGTGAAGCCCGTGCGTCTCGAACCCCTCTGCACCATCAAACACACCATCACTCGCTACCGAATCACCCTCGAGGTCGTCCGGGCCACTGTGAATCATGGGGCGTACCTTTCCTCGGCCGCCGGCCGATGGCTCAACTCACACGATTTACTCCGCAAACCCTTTACCGCGGCCCATCGAAAAATCCTCCGGCACTTGCAAATCATCCTGCCCTAATCATTCTGCCTTCTTCCCCAATCATCCTGCCCGCTTGGCCCACTACCGCGCCAACGCCAGCGCGCCACTCAGCCACTTGGTTTGGAAGTCGCGCGCCAGCCGCATCCAACTCGTGAAATCGCTCGGCTTCACCTGGTAATCATGCGCCCCCAGCGCGCGCGCCTGCGCCTGGTCGGCTTCGAGACTCGACGAAGACAGCACCGCCACGTGCAGATGGCTCAGTTCTGCGCGCCCGCGCAGCCATTGGAGCACATCCCAGCCATTGAGCTTAGGCATTTGCAAGTCCAGGATCAGCAGGTCCGGCACCGGATTCTGAATCCGGTCGGCGTAAGGTGCCTCGCCGCTGAGATAATTAATTGCCTGCTGCCCATCGCTCACCTCCACGATTTGGGACGCCAGCCCGGTCCTTTCGAACGCGTGCCGGAGCAGAAAAAGATCGTTCGGATTATCATCCGCGATCAGCACAAGCTTATTCATAATTTCGCGGCACGAACGTGCCCCTCTGCTCTGTCATTGCCCGGTTGAATTTCTCCAAGTTTACTACAGCCGGGCCGTTCCTGGGAATATGGCTGATCACTGAATCCATTATCCGTACTTACCGCTGCCCTCTCCCGGGTCATTCCCTCTTTGTTGTCCCGCAACTGCTTACCTCCGATGAATAGTCCCCGCATGAATCGAGTCAATTCTGATGACAGATGAGGCGATTATGCTTACTCTGTTATAGGAACCAATATGAAGCACCGGTTTCTTTCCACGTGGCGCCTGCTGGCTGTCCTCGCCCTCTTGCTCGTCGCGGCGGCTCCCTCCCGGAGCGGCTCCAATCCCTCTCCCGACCCCCAGCCGGGTCTCCCATCCGATAGCCTTGCCGCACCTGCCGCCTCACCTTTGCCGGCCGCCGATTCCCTCTCGACCGATCAACCGGCCGATGCCGACATCTCCAGCGCCCCCGTCACACCCCTTTCCCGCGGCACCTCCCTGCCCCCCACCATCCGGCCCTCCAGCCCCGTCGCTGAAGTCGTCAAACTCGCCAATTCCGGCCTCGACCAAACCGTCCTGCTCGCCTTCGTCACCAACTCGACCAGCACTTTCAATTTGGATGCCGACAAAATCATTTACCTCAATGACATCGGTGTCCCCGCAGGCGTCGTTACCGCCATGATTCAACGCGACCAGGAAATCAAAGCCTATTCGGATGCCGCTGCCGCCGCGGCTGCCGCCCAGCCGCCCGCGCCCATGCCGCCTTATCCCGATCCCGCCGTCGCCACCGGCCCCGTCGAAGCCCCTCTGACCCCGCCGGACGACGTCACCGATGCCACCTTCTACGACTCCCTGGCGCCCTACGGCAACTGGGTCGATGTCGGTGGCTACGGCCCTTGCTGGCAGCCCAGCGTCGTCGTCGTCAATCCCGGCTGGCAGCCTTATTTCGATTGTGGCCACTGGCTCTATAGCGATTGCGGCTGGTATTGGTCCTCGGATTATTCCTGGGGCTGGGCCCCTTTCCATTATGGCCGCTGGTTCCGCCACAGCAACCTCGGCTGGTGCTGGCGCCCCGACCGCGTCTGGGGTCCCTCCTGGGTCTGCTGGAGACATTCAGATGATTTCTGCGGCTGGGCACCCTTGCCCCCATCCGCTGGCTTTACCCTTGCTTTTGGCCTCACCTTCCATGGCCGCCGCGCCGCTTCGGACTGCGACTTCGGCCTCCGCGCCGACCATTTCCATTTCGTCGCCTGGCACAACTTCTCCGACCGCCGCCTCCGCAACTTTGCCCTCGCGCCCCGCCAGTCCAACCGCATCTTCAACCAAACCCTCCCCTCCGTTGCCATCACCGCCCAGCAGGGCCGCATCGTCAACCGCGGCCTCCCTCCCGAGCGCGTCGCCGCCGCCACCCATGCCCCCGTTCGCCAGGTCACCCTACCCGATTTCAACCGCGCCGGTAGCGGCGTGGCCTCCGGCACGCCGTTCAGACCAAACCACGGTAACTTCGCCGGCGTCACGCCGAGACCCGCAGGCGAAACCCCGCCGCAGCTTTTTGGCACCCGTACCGCAAACCCCGGCACCCCCGCCACCCCGTCACCCGGCGGCTTTGCTGCCCTCCGTAACCTGAATCCGCCGGCCCATCCGGAACCCTCTTCACCCCTCATCTATCGCGGACGCGACCAGGTCTGGCCCCCCAATTCGCCCCCCAAAGAGCGAACGCCGGCCAACTCCCTCGTCGTCATTGGCGGCAGGGACAATGCCAATCCTCAACCCTGGACCCCTCCCCGGCCAGCCGACCCGCCCGCGCGCGCCGACCGTCCGCAACCCGCCTATCGTCCGGACACCTCGCGCCCCTTCTACGGCTTCGAAGTTCCCCACGCCGCCCCTTCCACCTTGCCCGCGCCGATGCCGGCCCGCAACATCGCCCCCGAAGTCCCGCGCTACACTCCGGCCCCCACCTTCTCTCGGCCGGCTTATCAACCCGCTCCCGCGATGCCCTCCGCTCCTCGCCAAACCTACTCCGAAGCCCCTCACTACTCGCAGCCCCCGGTCATATCCGCCCCTTCACACTCCGCCCCCTCCGCTCCGGCCGCCTCGCCCTCGGGTGGTTCCTCCCGCCGCTAATGCCCGCGGAGCGCTCTCGTTCCCGTTCCAATCCTAATCTCGATCCTAATCGTAATCCATATCCAAAGAGCGGGGTGCGGTCTTTTCGATGTTGGCTGAGAGAGGTTTCAGGCTATAATTAACTGGTAGTAAAAGACTTGCATTCAGAATTAGAGTCATTGAATATACGAACGGTTCGTTCGTTGAATAAACGTTGGCCATGAACGCGGCGCTGATTGCGGTTGGTTCTGGACTGGCGCTTCTGTGCGCTGGCTGCTCTAAGATCGAGATGGCACGGATGGATAACGAAACCGGGCGAGACGCGGTCTTAATGGTGCAGCGCTACAAGGAAGCATCGATTTCTCAGGTTGAGCCGGTTCTGAACGAGTATCTAGCGCTGGCGGACGGCTATGAGAAGCGGGGCTGGGACAAGTACGGCAACCCGGGTTGCATAGAGCATCTCAGGGCGATGTGCGAGGGCCGCCTTGCTGTGTTCTTCAAGGCGAGCGGCAAGCAGGACCTTTATAGGCTCCACATGGATCGCGCTGTCGGGCACCTCAGGAAGAGAAGCCCAGTGGCTTCGGACACCGACCAGGAGGTTGCTGCGCAGATCGAGGAGTTGGTAAATGGCTTGGACAGCAAGAACATTGATCCGAGCTGGAGGAAGCAACTTGGCCAACCAAACCGTGCAGCGAACCAGAGCCAGCCGGTGGGCGCAGAGACAAATCGACCGCCAGTGGCGGCTGGCTCCGGTCGCTGACTTTTACGTTCGGCGGCGCTGCTACACACTCTTTATGCTACCAGACAAAAAGACGAACACGAACATCGGCGTTGGGTTAGGTATTGTGCTTCAGCTTTCAAGATTCATCCTGGTCCGCCAGGGTATCATCACGCCAGATGTCGGCTCGGCGATTTGGGTGCTCGGCCTGCTGGTTTTCGTTTGGGGCTGTATGAATTATGCCGAAGGCAAGGGAGTTTCAAAATGGTTCGGTTTGCTTGGCATATTGAGCCTCATTGGGCTTTTGGTTTTATTCTTTTTGCCGGACCACCACAAAGATGACAAGTGTTTTGCCGCCGAATCACTCCCGCCAGCCAACGCCACCGCTGACCTCCGCGCGCGGGCCAGTGCCGTGTCCCTCAGTTAACTCAATTAACTCAATTAACTCATTTAACCCATTGCTTCTGGCGTCAGCCCTCACTCCCCTTCATGCCCGTCGTCCCCCTCGTCCCCATCGTCCCGGTCCCCGTCATTATCCGGACCCGTCCCGGGCACCGCCGTGATCGCCCCGAACAACCCGTGGAACCCGTTCGTGCTCACCATATCACTCGCGAAATACAGCGTATTGGTTGGCCCGGCGCCTGCCCCATTCCCGAAACCCAGTCCCCACAACCCCTGCGTCAACGTCAGCGGCGCTTCATCCGTTCCTCGCAGCACCCCGCGGAAATGCCCGTGTCCCGTCTACCCCCGCCCCACCCGAATGCGCCACCTTCAGCACCGCCAGGTTCCGATTCGATTGCATCGGGCTCCACGCCGAGATTGTCCCGTTCAGCGTCGCGAAAATGAATACCGTCGGCTTGCCCGTCGACACCTCGAACCCGGTCCCGCCGTTGAACGTTATCGCCGTCGCCGTTGCCCCGTTGGTAGGCGGGATCGCCACCACCAGCGGTTGCGGCTGGCCCGCCCCGTTGATGATCAGCGATACCCCGCCCACCTTGGAATTGACCCACCACGGGCTGCTCGGCGTCCGCGTCGTCCCCCAGGCCCCCATCAAATTCGTGTCCGTCACCGCCGCCACCCCCGGCACGTCCGATACCAGGTTCGTCTGCTGATAAAACTGCGCCAGCGAGCCCGGGCACAACCCGAGCATCATCCCGCTCACCAGCGCTGCCACGCCCAGCCTCTGGTCAGTCATTCCTGTCCGCCCCGCCGTGCCATTGATTCTATTTGTGCGCATAATTGCTCTCCTTCATTGCTGAGTTAGTCTTTTCACTGCCACCGGCTCAACCGTTGCTCCGGGCGCAACTCAAACCGGTCTCAGTTCACCACCCTCGCGGGGCGCGGCTCCGCAAGAACGAATTCATGGCGAATCATTTCCCCATCAACATTAGTGAAACCTCCCCGCTCGCCTATGGGGTCTAACCCACCGCCGCCGATTCCGGAACCGTGCCCATGCGAGAATACAGGAGCGCAGTCTCGCTCTGGACGACGCGCAGGCCATGCGGGGCTGTACCGAAAGGAGAAAGAACTCGAAGCGATCCTCGACTCCGAAGCGCCTCCGAACTCGAAAAAGCCGAAGCGCTGCGCGAATTCGAACAAATCGCCGAGTTCCAGCGCCAGCATGGCCGCCGCTCGCGCGACAGCGCGAGGCGCGCGGCGCACGCGGTCCGGAGCGCGATTGCGCGGTTCCACCAGCACATTCACAGCACGATGGGACAGGATGGTGGCCCGCACCCGGTTCTCCGGTCTTTTGCAGATCATATAGATAAGCACATTTTGATTCCGTCAGCGCGTTACTCGGGCCACGGGGGCCCGTATGCGAGGGCGGGTTTGGCCGGCTGTTTCACGTATGAGCGGCCCGGCGGCGTCTCGTGGTCGGAGTGAAATCGGTCGTGGAAAAAAAATAGTGTTATAGAGTGTTATACAGTGTTATAGAGTGTTGACGTCGCGATAGCGGCCATAATTTGGATGGGGGGCGGCG
>DATMQA010000055.1:0-35857 GCA_035566895.1 Binatia bacterium | reverse complement strand
GGCGACACGCATCCCGCGGCCACCGCCACCAGCGACGGCTTTGATCATGACCGGGTAGCCGATGCGCTTGGACACGACCAGGGCGTCCTGTTCGTTGTCCACGACCCCCTCCGAACCTGGCGGGGTTTCGACCTGGGCTTTCTTGGCCAAGGCGCGGCTGACAGCCTTATCTTCGAGGGCGTTCATCGCCCGCGAGTTAGGGCCGATGAAGCGAATGTTACAGCTCTCGCATACGTCGGCGAAATGGGCGTTTTCAGCCAGGAACCCGTATCCGGGGTGGATGGCATCGACATCGGTAATCTCGGCGGCGCTGACGATGCGGTCGATCCGCAAATAGCTCTCGTTGGCCGCGGCCTTGCCAATGCAAATGGCCTCATCCGCCAGTTGGACGTGCATGGAATTGGCGTCGGCCTCGGAATAAATCGCCACGGTGCGGATGTTCAGTTCCTTGCAGGCGCGGATGATGCGGACGGCAATTTCTCCGCGGTTAGCAACCAGGACTTTTTCGAACATGCGCTTTTTAAGAGGTGATGTGCAGGTCGGCGAAGGTGAAATCCAGGATTCGAACTCCGGAGCGCCTGCCGTTGTCTAAGATGGCCGGATCTTGAACAGGGGTTGGCCGAATTCGACCGGCTTCGCGTTCTCGACCATTACCTGCGTGATGGTGCCCTTGGCCTCGGCCTTGATCTCGTTCATCACCTTCATCGCCTCGATAATGCAGACTACAGTCTCCGGGTTGACCTCAGTGCCGACCTCGACATAGGAGGCCGATTCGGGTGAGGGAGCTCGGTAAAACGTGCCGATCATGGGAGACTTGATCTCAACTTCATTGCTAACAGGCGGCTGGATTTGGGCTGGGGCGAGCGGCTGGGGAACAGGCGCCGGCTGAACATAGGTGACGACAGGCGATTCTTCATAGGAGACGGTGCTGCTGCCCCCGTTGGTGCCTCGCTTAAGCCTGATTTTGAAATCTTGCTTTTCCAGTTCAAACTCTGAGACCGCATTCTTCCTCATCAGGTCGATGATTGCTTTGATGTCTTTAAGGTCCACAGTTTGTATCGTTACAGGTTAGTTCCGTCTAAGGTTTTATCAATATTCCAGTCGAAATAAGCCCAAAAAGCAGGAACCGCATCTCGACGCGCTAGTTCAATTTCGAGCGAACATACCATCGGTCAGGCGAGCGTCAAGCATTAAAAAACTCTGGCACAGTCTGTTAGATGGCAGGTTTTATGCCTGAAATGACGCTTTCAGACCGTTTTTCTATTCACGGTAACGTTAACTGACGCCTCCAACGCCAGAATGTAGGAATCAATTCCGAACCCGGCTATCTGCCCCAAACAAACTGGCGCAATTAGTGACCTGTGCCGGAATTTTTCCCGAGCATGAATGTTGGAAAGGTGGACCTCTATCGTCGGAACTGCGGCTGCGGTGATCGCATCGCGCAATGCCACACTGGTATGAGTGTAGGCGGCAGCGTTAAGGACGATGACCTCGAAGCGGCCCCTGGCCTGCTGGATCCAAGTGACCAACTCCCCCTCGAGGTTGGATTGGCGAAACTCGGTATCCACGCCGAGCTTCCTGGCTCGCTGGCGCACCTTGCGCTCGATATCAGCCAGCGTGCTATGCCCATAGACCTCCGGCTCGCGTTGGCCAAGCAGGTTGAGATTGGGACCGTTGAGGAACAGGATTCTCATGCCGGGCGGCAGAGTAGCGAGCCTGAGGGGATTTGTCGATGGGATTTCGGACGGCTCTCGGACGGAAATGGCAGTGCTAGAGTGCTGAAGTAACCGAGTGCCGTGAAATAGTGTTAAATCGCGTCCCGGCACTCCATCATTCCAATTCCGTCCGCCGCTGGCCCACCAGCCAGCCGAGTAATGCAAATGCCGGCCAGGCCAGCGCCGGGATATAGAGTCCAAACTCCAGCAAACTTTGCAGCGCCCAGCCCAGCGTCCCCAGCCAGACCCAAAAGCGTTGCCAATCGGCCCGCGCGTTTCTGTAACCCCGGAAGAGGGCTGCGGCGATGAAGAGGGTGTAAAGCGCAAAACCGGGGAGACCCGAGTCGGAAGCCTGCTCCAGATAGTCATTGTGAACCAATCTGGAAGGCTCCGACTCCGAACGTCGGACTTTCTGGTAGGCCAGGAAGAACGTGCCTGGGCCGGTGCCGAAGATGGGCCTGGCTTGAGCGGTTTGAACGGCGGCGCTCCAGTAGTCGAACCGAGCACTGACGCTGGTCGCGCCCCGATGGAAGAAGCCCGAGTATCTCCAGAAAAAACCTGTAAGCCCGGCCAGCAGGACACCCGTGAGAAGGAGTGTTTTGAAGCGCTTTCCCAAAGGCAACCGCAACAAGGCAATCAAACCGAGGGTAAGCATCAACAGCCAGCCGCCTTTGGAACCGGACCAGTATAGGCAGGCGAATGAGGCGAGCCCGATGAGGGTCATGAGAAAGTACCGGGCGGAGGCGGTAAAGAGCCGGTGGGCGCGACCGATAGCACCCAGGACCGGAGCGAGCAACAAGAGGACGGCTCCGGCAAGAGCATTGGGATAAAAGAGCGTAGAGAAAATGCGGCTGCTGGAAAGCCTTTTGAGAAGCTCCGGCGGGACTTCCTTCATCTGCGGATACAGGTAAAGCATGAAATAACGGCGGGTCTCGTCCAATCCGCCAAAGCGCTGCTGAAAGCCAATGGCCAGGACAAGCACAAACGCGCCGATTAGCCCGAGCCAGAGGGGGTTCAGTCCCCTGCCCTGTCCCAGAGAGAAGAGCCCGAGATAAAAACAAGCCGCGCAAGCCGCGAAATGTGCCAGCGTAGGTCGGGTAAGCGCCCAGCTAAGAGTTTGCGTGGCGGCGAGGGCCTGCCAGAGAAGCCAGGCCAGAGGCAGAACGACCAGCCAGCCAGGGGCAGTGACTTTCCAACGGGCCGCCGCCAGACCGAGCACAGCAACGAGGGCGAGCAATCCGTAGCCCCAGGTAATCGGCCAGGAATTCAGCATGAATTCATAGCCATTCGAGGGGCTAGTGACCCAACTTTCAAAGATGGGCGGGTTGCCGAACTTCAGCAAGCTGAGTCCGAGGAAAATGCCAAAGACGCCGGCGAAAAGTCGCGGGAGCAGGTCCCGGCCAGAAGGCGGAATGACTTTCGCAGGCTGCTTCACCAGGCTCACAAGCGGAGCTTGAGCAAGCCCACTTCCAGGGCCAGGGCTTCCTGAACATTAGTGCCAAGCCAGCGCTGGAGTTGTTCCATGACTTGAAGGTTTTCCAACGCGTCCGAGGGGGAAATCCTGCCCGCCACGCTGCCGGTGCCTGCGAGTTGGGGGAAACTCAGGAGTGGGCTGGCGGCTGGAGGTTGAGAATCACGAGCGGGCAGGCTGGTGTTTGGTGTTTGGTGTTTGGCGTTTGAGCCTTGGAGCGTCTGCACCCAAACATCGCGCAGCCACCATTGGAGCACCACCAGCAAATCGGCGCGCTGACGTCGGTACTCAGCCTCGATGGCAGCCGCCAGTTCATCCTCCCACCGCTCGGTGAATTGCTTCTCGGCGTCCTTGTATTGCTCCAGCGGCGAACGGGCGGTGAGCGTCTCATCGATACCACTCTTGATTTCATTGAGCTTGCGCAGCAATACATCGGCCAGGCGGTAGCGGCCGAGCAAGCTTTTCTGCTCGGCGGCTGCGATTTCGCTGAAGCTTTTGAGCCATTCCATCTGAGCGGGGGCAAGCGCAGGCTGGCCTTCGCCGCCGAAGTTGAGGCGCAGGCAGCGTGAGAGAAGCGTCTCGAGAATGCGCTGCGGTTCAGTGCTAAGCAGGATCAAAACGGACCGGGCGGGCGGCTCCTCGAGGGTTTTGAGAAAGGCATTGGCGGCCTCAGTCTTGAGGCGGTCGGCGGCGACAATTACCGCCACTTTGTATTGCGCCTCCGTCGGCTTCAGGTTCATTTCCTGGATGAGGTCACGAATCTGCTCGATACGGATGATGCGGGTCTTGGACTCCGGGCGGACCCAGTGGACGTCCGCATGGTTGCCATGCTCGATTTTTCGGCAGGAGAGGCATTGGTCGCAGCAGTCGATGGCTACGCCGCCTTTTTTAATTGGGTTTTGGCAATTGAGGGTTTTGGCCAGGGTGAGGGCCAAGGCTTCGAGAGGTTCGAGTTGGTGAGCGCTGAACAGGTAAGCATGGCCAAGGCGCCCGCGCTCCAGCGAGCGCTGGAGAAGCTGAACGCCCTGCTGGTGACCAGGGAAATCTTTGAATGCCATCGTCGGGGCAATGTAGGGGATTCGGATGGGAATTAAAGGCCAAAGGCTTTTATACCAACCGTTCGTTGCCGAAAAAGAAGCAGACGGGGCAGAGATGGAGCTCAGAATCAGATGTTCTCGCCGATAAAAACGAGGTCGGAGGGCTGCCAGTCCGGGAGGCGGGATTCGAGGTAAGCCCCCATTCCGCCCATAACGTTTTGGACGCGGGTGAAGCCACGAGCCTGCAAGAGACTGGCCGCGAGCGAACTGCGATAACCGCTGCCGCAGATTACTGCCAGTGGCGCGTCCTTGTTCAGTTCGCCGGCGCGGCGCGGCAGGCCAGGCAAGGGAATGTGGCTGGCCCCTTCGATGTGTTCGGTTTCCCATTCGCCGGCGGTGCGCACGTCGAGCAAGTGCGGGGCCTCGCCGCGTCGCAACGCGGCGTGCAATTCCTCGACCCCGAGCTGGGAAAGCTGTTGCACGTGGGTCAACTCGTCAGCTTCCAAGTAACCCAAAACGTGGTCATAACCGATGCGGGCCAACTCCAGCCGCGCCTTCCTGGCGCTGTCCGCCGAGCCGGCTACCAGTACGATCGGTTTGCCCGCCGGAACAAAAAAGCCGGTCCAGGTTGCGAACAAACTGCTGCTCAGGCCGATGCTTAAGCTGCCGGGGAAATGGCCCGTGCCGAAAAACGGCGCACTGCGAGTATCAATTACTGACGCGCCGCCGGCGGCCGCGGTTTTCACCTCGGCTTCCGTAAGCGGGCGCAGCCCCGGCAGCGAGCTTAAGAGCGGCGCGCCGGCCAGGTTGGTGGCGACGTCGTAAGAAAAGTACTGGGGCCGGTCCGGCAGGTTCTCGACCATGGTCCGGACGAACTGATCGCGGTCGTTGAGCTGCAGCGCCCAATTGGACAGGCGCTCCTGCCCGATGGTGGTAAAGGGCGCCGACGAAATCTTGCGTCCGCACAGCGAACCGGCACCGTGGGCGGGGAACACTTTCACGTCCTCGGGCAACTGGAGCAGTTTTCCAAAAAGCGAATCATACAGCGCGCCTGCCAGACGGGTCGGCTTCTCTTCTGCACCGCGCAAATCCGGTCGGCCCACATCACCGGCGAACAGAGTGTCGCCGGTATAAACACGCACGGCCTTGCCCTGCTGGCGGACCACAAAGCTAAGACTATCGGGGGAGTGGCCCGGGGTTTCCAGCACCAAGATTTCCAGCGGCCCAATTGCAATCGTGTCGCCGTCGCGCGCGGCCACGCGCTCGTAGCGAGCCGGGGCCAGATGGGAGACGTAGATCCTGGCGCCCGTCCGCCGCGCCAACTCGACATGGCCCGAAACGAAGTCCGCGTGCGGATGAGTTTCCAGCACGGCAACAATTCTGAGCTTCCCCTCCTCGGCGGCTTGGAGATAGTTCTCGACGTCCCGTTTGGGATCAATCACCGCGGCTTCCCCGTCTGCTCCGATCAGGTACGAGGCGTGGGCCAGCCCTTCAACGTAGAAACACTTTTCAAACATTTAGCGCAGTGGTGATTGCGCGCAACATGGCCTGAAACGGAGCGCTTGTAAACTGCGTTTCTGGTTGTCTATTCGCCTTGAATGTGAGTCACTGACGGAGCTTATGAAACGCATAGGTGCGCAGCCCTCAAACACGAACCCAGACCACAACCGAGCTCGCCGCCTCTCGCGGCGCCAGTTCATGGTAACCAGCGGCGCGGCGGCCGGCGCCTTCGCACTCGTGCCGCGCCACGTGCTGGGCGGACCGGGATTCGTCGCGCCGAGCGAAAAGATTACGCTGGCCTGCATCGGCTTCGGGACCCAGGCGATCCGGGAAATCGGCGGCATCCTCGCCCGGCCAGAGGTCCAGATTGTCGCCGTATGCGATGTCGAAAAGGATGGAGTCAATTACCTCGAGTGGAGCAAAAACGACCTGCGCAATACCATGCGGCAACTCCTCAACAATCCGACCTGGAGAGAAGGCATCGACCACGTGCCCGGCGGCCGTGATGTCGGCAAGGAAGTGGTCGAGACCTACTACGCCAAACAGCGCAGCAAGGAGCAATTCAAAGGCTGCGCCACTTACGAAGACTTCCGCGAATTGCTGGAAAAAGAGAAAGACGTGACCGCGGTCAAAGTGATGACGCCGGATCACACCCACGCGACGATCTCCATAGCGGCCCTGAAAAAGGGCATGAACGTGATCGTGCACAAACCGCTGGCGAACCGTCTGCTAGAGGCGAGGGCCGTCGTCGATAATGCCCGGACCAGGAAGATCGCGACGCATTTCATGCCGGCCAGTGAGGGCGCCAACCAGAAGGAGGCCATCGAGATGGTCAAGCACGGCGCAATTGGGACGCTGCGCGAGATCCATAACTGGTCGTATCGTCCGGTCTGGCCTCAGTTCGCGACCGTCCCGACCGATACCCCGCCCGTGCCCGCCGGTTTTGATTGGAACCTGTGGCTAGGGCCATCGCTGGAGCGACCCTATCACCCGAACTACACCCACACGAATTTCCGCGGCTGGTACGAGTTCGGCGGCGGGTCCATCGCCGACATGGGACATTACAGCCTCTGGCCGATTTTTCAGCTCCTCGAGTTGGACTCGCCCGTCAGCGTCGAATCGACGCCCAGCCACGTCGCCACCGTGTCAGACCAGATCTGCCGGCGGATCCACAACGACTACTCGTTCCCGGTTGCTTGCACGGTTCGCATGCGATTCGCGCCGAAGGGCCAGCGGCCCGGGCTGGACATCTTCTGGTATGACGGCGGCATAAAACCGCCGGTGCCCGACGAACTCATGGCGGAGAACAAGGAACTGGCTGAAGAAGGGATGTTGTTCGTGGGCGATAAGGGAAAGATCCTGGGCGGGTTCCGCTGCGAAAATCCCCAGTTGATTCCGGAAGCGAAAATGCGCGCTTATCGCGCGGAAAACCACCAGGTCGAACCCGCGGCACGAACGCCGGGCGCGCGTGGCAGGCGGGACGGCGACCCCTCAGGCCGCGACGCCGCCTGGGTCACGGCTTTTAAAGGCGGCCCGGCCAGCTACGGCGATTTTACCCTGGCCGGTCCCATCAGCGATGCATTTAACCTGGCGTCCATCTCGTTGCGGCTCGGCGGTCGGAGACTGCTCTGGGATTCCGCCAACGCAAAGATCACCAATGTCCCCGAGGCGAACAAGTTCCTCACACGCGAATATCGCCCGGGGTGGGAAATATAAAAATCCGAAATCCGAAGCTCGAAATCCGAAACAAACCGAACTAACCCATAAACATATGAGTACTATGTCGAGACGAGAATTCATCGAGCGGACGGCCATCGGTTCCGGCGCGGCCGGCTTCCTGGTCGCCAGCGCGGCGCGGGTGGCGGCCAATCCGCTGGGGCTGCCGATTGGCAGCCAGGTTTGGCCGATGCGGTCTATGCTCAAAGACTTTCCTGCGTTTGTGAAGATGCTTGCCGGAATTGGTGTGACCCGGCTCGAGCTCTGTTCGCCGATCGGCTACGGCGCGGAGTTCTCATCGCTGGCGGACCCGAAAGAAGTCAACCGAGTCCTGGCCGACAATGGGATGAAAGCTGAGAGCTCTCACTTCAGCTTGGGTGAGCTGCGGAACAGCCACCAGAAGAGCATCGATTGGGCGAAAGAAATCGGTATCACGCAGATAATCACCGCCACCCTGGGGGCAGGCAACGGCGGCAACAACCCGACCCTGGACCAGGTGAAAAAGGCGGCCGACGAATACAACGGAATCGCCGCCCTGTCCGCGAAGGCGGGCCTCCAGCAGGGCTTGCACAACGAAGGCTTCGAACTCTCGACCGTGGAAGGCAAGCGGACCTACGACCGGTTGTTCGAACTGCTCGATCCGAAGCTGGTGAAGTTTCAGTTTCAGATGTCCACGATCACCGCCGGCCTGGTTGCGGCCGATTATTTCTCGAAGTACCCGGGTCGCTTTTTCTCGATGCACCTGCAGGACGTGGATATGGGCACCCCGTCTCCCGCGCCCGACGGTACGGGCCCTGGCCGCCGCGGAGGCCAACACGCGCAGGTCGCCCTGGGCCAGGGCAGTATTGATTGGGTGAAGACCTTTACCGCCGCCAAAGTGGGCGGAGTAAAGAACTATTTCGTTGAACAAACCTGGGAACTCACGCGAAAGAGCGTTGCCTATTTAAAGACGCTGGAGGTGTGACTGGCATTGCGAGGTATAGAGCAACGCGGAGGAGAACGTCACGTTGTAACCATGAATGAAGATGAACATATCACTCGAGCCGGAGTTGGTCAGCCGACGATTAAGGTCAGCGTAGAATTGGTTTGGCGGCACCGGCTTGAGTGAAGTGATGGCAAAATGTTTCGCGGAGGTTTCGCCGGAGGCAAACCGATTAACGCAGCGGTTTAAGGTGGGTGAACGGCTCGGAATCGGGGAGTTGATCCCAAGCGAGTTTTTCGTCGGCGGCGGGGACGTAGCGCTCGGGCAGGCCGAGCTCTTTCAGGATGAGGTTCCTGGCCATCGGTATGGCAGTGGTTTTGAAGAAGGCCAGGTGGCGATTGAATCCCTGGCGGCCGAAACCGCAATCGGTCGAGAGCACGAGCTTATCGGCAGGAATATACTCGAGACAACGGCGGATGCGCTCGGCGACGACATTAGGAAAATCGGCCTGGAGGGTGCGGTGGCTGATAACGCCAACCGCGATCTTCTTTTTCAAACGATTTTGATAGGGCTTAAAGAGCGGGAGTTCGCGGAAATTATTTTCTGCCGCTTCAATGGTCCAGACATCGCCTTTGAGGCGTTCGAGATAAATCTCGATCGAATTGGCGTAAGACTCGTCGGTGAAGACTTTTTGCATGTTGGGGTTTCCCCAACAGGTGTGAATCCAGACCTCGACGCCATCCAGGCCATCGACCTCGCGGTTAAAAGCCTCAACGAGGAAATTGAGCAGCTCTTTTTGGTCCGGACTATAACGCGCCATGAAGTGCAGCGTGGGTTCCTCGACCTGGATGACTTTGCAACCCGAGGCGGCGAGTTGGCGCAGTTCGCGGTTCATCGCCTCCGCCATGTCCCAGATGAGTTGCTTCTTGTCGTCGAGATCGTAGTTGGGCGTGTGGCTATCGAGGAAGAACGCCAATACTTGCGCCGAGCAGGTGCCAAACTTCACGGGCCGGCCCGAAGCGGCCGCAGCCTGTTGGGCAATGCGCCAGATCTTGGCGTATTCGAGCGGGTTTTTCGGATCATGCTCGACCTTGCCCACCACGCGCGGCCAACGCCAGGTTTTGTAAATCGAATCGAGCATCGTGCCGACGGGATAGGAAAGGAGCGGCGAACGAGTCTTTTCAGGCTGCAGCTCCTCGTGTTCGAAGCCCTTCCACCGCTGGAGCATGTAATGGTGCCACGAACGGCCGGCCACATCCTCGTCGAGGTGATAGTCGCCAGTGGTAAGAATATCGAGCCCGGCCCGGGTTTGGTCAGAGACGACTACAGCATGGGCGTCGGTGAACTGCTCCCGGAACCATGGATCCATCATGGCCGTATCCAGGGGACGGCCCCAGGTGTTCACATTGTACCAGCGTGGGCGCGGCCACGAACCGGTGACCGTAGCGGGCAGCATTAGATCCTTCGTTGCGGTAAAAGCCATAGGTTTTCTGGGTTTGGTGTTGTTGGATTATTGAACGCTGCACCTAAGCCCGGACGGGGAATGCTTCGGATTCGCGCTTTAGTTCCGCCAGCATGCTTTCCAGCCGCCGGCCGTATTCGACAAAGTTCTTGAGCATGGCCTCGTTAGTGGCGGCTTGGGATTGGGCGTCGTGGAAGACGACCACCATGTGCGGTTCGATCGAGAGCGCGGCGTCGTAACCATGAGCCAGAGCGTCCCGGAGAATGTCGCGCACCCTCCCATGCCCTTCGCCGGGCCAGTTGTAGTCGGCGTCATTTTTGCCAGGGTTCCACGTGGCGTCTTTGACGTGGACGTGGACGGTGTGGTCGCGGACATGCTCCCAGAATTCCCACGGGTCCTGTTTAGGCCAGGGTTTGGGTTTGGAGCGGTCAGGATTGAAAATGGGATTGGCGGTGTCGAAGACCCATTTGAGCCCTGGACACTTATCGAGCAGCTCGAGGGCGTGCTGCCAGCTCATGCCGCCGTAGTTCATGCAATTTTCGTGGACGGGTTGAAGGCCGGCGTCGAGAAAGCGGTTGGTGACATCTTTGACCCGGCGGAAAACCTCGGCAGGAATTCTGAATTCGTCCTCATCGGGCTTGAAGCTCATAATGCGGACGAATTTCGCCCCGAGACGGCTCATACGCGGGATGGCGCGTTTGACCTCGGCCAGAGTCAGGTCGAAGGGATCGCCGGCCCTTTTAGACCAGTTCATAATCGTCGAGCCGAAGCAATAAACCCGCAGGCCGGCGGATTCGAGGCGGCGAACGGCGAGATCGAAGGCGGCGTCAGGGAGGTCGTGGAGGTTGGCTTTGGCGAACCCGGGGACCTCAAGACCGCGGATTTCAAGGTGGTGCCAGTTGAGGTCGCGGGCGGCTTGGATTTGGCCGTCGAGGGTGGGTGATGATTCGTCGGTGATGCCGGTCAAGAGCATAGTTAAATGAGTTAAAAGGGTTAAATGGCGTGTTTGTTCTTACCCGCCTTGTCTTTCCCAACGAGAAGGTCTGGTGTGGGCGTTCGCCACCCACTCACTCGTAACGCGCTTCATTTTCTGAACGAATTGGCGAAGTCCTCGGCGGAAACCACTACAACTTTCTTTTCGGTTTTTGAGCCGGCGATGAGCTGGTTGAGTTTTTTCTCGTAGGCCGCGCTGTCCATTGGCAGCTCCACCGTCCGGCCGAGCAGCGAGGAGTAAAGGATCACGTTGGCCAGTTCGACCGAGTGGATACCTTCGGCGCCCGGAGCGATGAGCGGTTCACCATTCAAGATCGCGTTGATGAAGTTCTGCATCAGCATGGCGTGCCCGTTGGCCGCGTTTTCGAACGGAATCTCGACATTCCAGACTTCGGGCTTGGCGAAGCCGAGTTTCGCGGATTTGCTGAACTGGAGCATGTCGGTTTCGTTGCGCGTGAAATGGAGTTTGTCATGTTCGAGCAGGAGGCGGCCCCGCGTGCCGACGATTTCGAATCGATTTGCTCCAGGCGCCTCGCCGGTGGAAGAGACAAAAGTGCCGGTCGCACCATTCGGGTATTCGAGATAGGCGGTAACGTTGTCCTCGACTTCGATGTCGTGGAAACGGCCAAGCTGGCAGAACCCGCGCACCCGGGCGGGCATGCCGAGCAACCATTGGATGGCATCCAGGTTGTGGAGGCATTGGTTGAGCAGCACGCCCCCACCCTCGCCTTTCCAGGTGGCGCGCCACCCGCCGCTGGCGTAATAGGCCTCGGTGCGGAACCAATCGGTCATGATCCAGCTCATGCGGACAATCTGGCCCAGCTCTCCATTCTTGATGAGCTTTTGGATTTTCAGGTAGCGCGGCTCGGCGCGAAGCTGGAACATGCCAGCGAAGATGAGTTTTGGGTGCCTGCCGTGGGCGGCGATCAGGCGTTCTGCGTCGGCTTTATGGGCGGAGATGGGCTTTTCAACCATGATGTGCAAGCCCTGGTTGAGCGCGGCAATGCCCAAGGTGGTGTGCTGGTAATGCGGCGTGGCGATGATGACGGCATCTACCAACCCGGAGCGGATGAGAGCTTCGCCATCAGTGAAAGTCTTGAGGGACTTGTATTTCTCGAGCTTCGCAGGGAAAGCATCCGACACAGCGACGAGTTCGGCGCGATTGATTTTGCCCGCGGAGAGATAGCCGGCATGGTGCTGGCCGATGTTGCCCAAGCCGATTAGGCCGAGACGAACCGTAGTCATGGGAGGGAGTCTAACGTGAGAGCGGCGGGTGACGAGCGGAAAAGTGAGTCCCTTTTGGTTGGCATCAGGCCTGCCGGTCGGACGTAATTGACAGCTCAAACCATATCCGCCGCGAGCACGCGGATGGTTTCCTCCAACGTGGTTTGGCCTGTGATCGCGCGGGAGAGGCCGTTTTGCCAGAGGGTTCGCATGCCTTGTTGAATCGCGATTTCCTCGAGAGCAGAGGTGGGCATCTTTTTGAGGACCGCCTCGCGGAAAGGTTCGTTAGCCACCAGTAATTCACTAACCGGCAGACGGCCCGCGTAACCGGTTTGGTTGCACTGGTCGCAGCCGGCGCCGCGGTGAAACTGGACCTGGGCCATGAGGTCCTGGGGCACGACCTTGATTTGACTGGGAGGGGGTTCGTATGGCTGTGAGCAATGTGGACAGTTGCGGCGCACCAGGCGCAACCCCATCACGGCCAGGATGCTGGATGCCAGCATGAACGGCTCAATCTCCATATTGATCAGCCGGGTAAAAGCGCCGGCCGAAACCCCCGAATGGATGGTGCTGATGACCAGGTGCCCGGTCAGGCCGGCCTGCACGGCAATGGCCGCGGTTTCCGCGTCGCGGATCTCCCCGACCATGATCACTTGCGGGTCCTGGCGCATGATACTGCGCAATGCGACCGCATAGGTGAATTGCTGGCTCGGGTTGATTTGCGTTTGGCTCACCATCGGCAGGTTGAACTCGACCGGGTCTTCGACGGTGCTGATGCTAATGCTGGTTCCGTCACGCTGCATGATATAGCAAAGGGCGGAGTACATCGTGCTGGTTTTACCCGAACCCGTTGGGCCGGTGAAGAGCAGCAAGCCGCTGCTGCGCTTGAGCACGCGGAGCAGGCCCTCAAGCGTGGAATCCTCAAAACCCAGCGTAGGGAGCTCAAAACGGCGGTCCCGCGGATCAAAGAGGCGCACGACGATTTTTTCCCCACGCGTAGTCGGGAAGAGCGAGACCCGCAATTGGACCCCGTCGAGTTCCGGGCCGCCGACCGCCGTGCCGTCCTGGGGCATGCCTGCCTGGTAGGTGACGAGGTTGGCCATGACCTTAAAGCGCATGGAGATCTTGTCCAGCAAATCGAGCGGCAGATGGGCGATCTCGGTGAGCACTCCGTTAACGCGCGCCCGGACGGCAATCGAGTCCTCCCACGCCTCGATGTGGAGGTCGCTGGCACCGAGACGGGTAGCGTCCTGCACCAGGCAATTGACCAGCACACTGACCTCGATACCGGACGCAGTGACCGACTCGGATTGGAGGTATTGAACGGTGTAGCTCATGGCGGTGTTTAGCTCCGTCGGGCCGGGACAAACCAGAACCGACGCTGTCAGGATGTAAGAAAGGGCGCGCGACTGCAAATCCGAAATCCGAAGCACAAATTGGCAAGCAACTTGCATCAGGGGAGTCACGAAATATGACATATCTTCACCGGGCGGCGCATGCCCTCTGGCAAAAAAAGCCCTTTCGTTGGTTTTTGGCCGCTATTTTTGCCACGTTCGTGGGGGTGGGAGCGGGAAAGGCCGTCAAAGCCATGTCCGGCTCCGTATGCGTGGTGGACGGCCAGAGCATGCTGCCCACCTATCAGCCTGGCGCACGGGTTTATACGGCCCCAATTTCGACCTCCTTGCAGCGAGGTGACATTGTCCTGCTGGATGATGGGCACGCCGAACTGGCTTTGAAACGCATCGTCGGAATGCCCGGCGAAACCGTGTATCTGTGGCGCGGGTACGTCTTCATTAACCGAAAGATGCTCCGCGAGCCATACCTCCCCAAACATACTTATACCTTCCCGTCCCCGGACAACGGGCTGGCCGTATTCGAATTGGGCGAGGAACAGTATTTCGTCCTGGGCGACAACCGGCTCTGCAGTGTCGATAGCCGCACCTACGGCCCCGTCGAACGCAAGCAGATCAAGAGCCGTGTGCACGGGTCTGAGAACAAACTGCGCGCCGACTTTGTGGCTTACACGCTGCCAGCCCACGGTAAGCGAACCATACGGGCGCTGTAGCGGCCGTGGCGGCGAAGTGTCCAGATTTAAGTCAGTGCACGTTGGGGAATGACCGAAATACTTGAATGGGCACTTGCGTCGAGTCGTCTCTCCGCATCCGCAAATGAATCCGTGCCTCTCAATTGAGCCCGCTGCTGGCGCGGCCTTCGGGCCGACCCCTGGGCGCTCGGAATGGCGACAGGCGGCCAGGAATTGACCACTCACCCTCGTCGCTCGTTGAAAAGGAAAAGCGTTCGGCCGGCGACAATGCAGTCGTGGTGGTGGAGTTTGGTCGCTGAGGCGCGGTGCCCATCCACCCAGGTGCCATTTCGGGAGTTCAAATCCTTGAGCAGATAATCCCGCCCCTGCCGTTGAATGAGGAAATGCCGACGCGAAAGTGCCCCATCGTCGATTTGGACATCGGCGGAGTCATCTCGGCCAACGGCTAACGGTTCGGCGCCAAGCTCCCATTGTTCGGCCGGCGCGCCGTCATCGTTCAATAGAAAAAGACTCGCCATTACAACCTCTCGATGGGTGAGACGCTCCGACGACCGGGGAAGTTACAAAAGGGCAGGAAGCGGTGCGTGATGCATGACACGTGAAGTTAGAGGTTCATTCGTTCCTCCACGGGTGTGCCGGGCGGACCCGCTGACTTTGGCTGGATTTTTAACCAGGAGGAACCTAATCTCCGGGCGCAACTGGAATCAAATGCCGACCACAGGAACAAATGACAAGAACGCCCCATCAGCCGGTTGGGGGCAAAGGGTGCTGATCGGAAGGGACCCGCGCTGGACCGTGCTGCGCATCGCGATTCTGGTGGTGGTTTCCTTTGTGGTCTCCAAGTTCGTGCTGCTGCCCATCCGGGTCCAGGGTATCAGCATGGAGCCGACCTATAAGGACCACCGGGTCAATTTCGTCAATCGGCTGGCGTATGTCTTTCACGAACCGCGGCGTGGCGATGTCGTGGCGATTCGGACTTCCGACGAGCATATCATGTATATGAAACGCATCATTGGGTTGCCGGGCGAGACGGTGGCGTTTCATGAACGCCATGCGATCATCAATGGCCAGGCGCTGGATGAACCGTACGTCAAGCAGTCGTCCGATTGGGAACGGCCTACGGAGCCGGTCGGCCCGGACGAATATTACGTCGTGGGCGACAATCGTTCGATGGATTGGGACGAGCATACCCAAGGGCGGGCGAAACGTGAGCGGATCGTTGGGAAAATTCTGCTATGAAAAGCGGCTGGGTTCGCGTCGTCGGGCTGGTGGCGCTCGCGGGGTTGGCGTTCTGGGGCTGGCGGCTGCTGCATCCGCCACCGGAGCAAGTCATCCGCAAACGGCTCACCGCCCTGGCCCGCGCCGCTTGCATCTCGCAAGGCGAGTCGCAGCTTGCGCGCCTGGCCTCGGCGCAAAGCCTGAGCGGCTATTTCACCCCCGATGTCCAGATCACCGTGGATATTTCCGGCCACTCGCGCCAGACCTGGAACGGAATTGACGAAGTGCGCGAGGCCGCCATCGCCGCCGAAGCCACCGTGAGCGCATTGAAGGTTCAGTTTTTTGGCATCAACGTCACCCTCGGGCCCGACCACAAGAGCGCCGCCGTGGAGCTGACGGCCGAGGCGACTTCCCCGGGAAACAAAAACATTGAAGTCCAGGAACTGAAGGTGACGATGAAAAAAATTAAGGACGACTGGCTGATCCGGCAGGTGGAAACAGTTAAAACACTGCGCTAGTTGTAGCAGACGATCTAAGGATTCTCTGATCCGGAGTTTGGACGGAAGGCGCTTTGGTCGTTACGCAAGAATTGATCAGAGACTGCTTACGTCGTCTCCTACATTTTGTTGTCGCCCTGAATCTTGGCGCGTTTTACTGCTGGATCACCTTCCACCCCTTTTTCCGCAGCAACTCGACGACCCCCTCACTGCCGACCAAGTGGCCGGCGCCGACGATCACAACCACATTCTTGTCACCCCGCAACCATTCTTCGATTTTCGGCAACCACCGCTGGTTGCGGTCGGTCAGCAGGCGTTTGTAAATGACCGGCGCTTCGCGCGAAGCCTCGTTGAGCAGCTTTTCCAGACTGTCCGCGTCGCCCGTCTGCCAGGCTTTGACCATGCTTCCCAGTTCGGTTTTTAGTTTATCGAGGTCCTTGAGCGTGGTCTTCACCAACAGCTCGCCCTCCTCCTTGGAAAAATCCGTCACCAGGCCAATCTGGAAATCAAGGGTTTCGAGTTCGGCAATTTGTTTGCCCTCTTTGCCGGCGCGATCAAAGAAATGTTTGTCGAGGCCATATTCCGGATCGAGGCCTTGTTTTCGCATTTCGAGGGCGGCCAAAGTGATGGCGGCGACCGAAGGTTTGAACTGTTCGAATATCTCGACCGGCAGTCCCGCCTCCTGGAGATGGTTGGTAAAACTGTTGTACACCCCGGGTGAAAGTTGGCGCTGAAGGGTTTCGCTCTCCGGCAACTGGGCCTTGCTCAGCACCTTCTGCTGCGTGTCAGGCTGCTCCATCGCGCCGATATCGGTCTCGAAGGCGGCAATCGCTGCGTTGGTGAAGGCTGCCTCCATGACCTGTGGCAGCGGGTAATTCTCCTTCTTTAGCACGTGGATTGAGCCGAGAAGATAGACCGCGTTGGACTTGCCTTGCACCTTCCAGAGCGAATGGTGGGTAGTCGTGGCTACCGGTGCTTGCTGCGCCTGAGCCGGGGGAATGAACAAGAGCGCCAGCAGCAGGCCGGAAATGTGGTATTTGACCCTTCGCGTCTTCATGACGGGAACCTTAATCGTACGTCTAACACCCAACAATAAAAAACCGACCACCCCAGGACACCCTCAGGCCGGCGGATTACTCGCGCAAGCCTCGAGAGCCAGTTTGAGAAACCTGTCATTCCGCGAGCTGCGGATACGCCTTTTCCGGGTCAACGCCGAGGTCTTTGATTGCTTTAGCAACAACATCTTTTGCTAACTGGCCTTGCTCGGCCAGGGCGTGGAGGGTGGCGACAACGGTCAATTCGGCATCGACCTCGAAGAAGCGGCGCAGGCGTTGGCGGGTATCGCTGCGGCCATAACCGTCGGTGCCCAGGGTCGTCAAGCCGCCGGGAACCCAGGGAGCAATCTGGTCAGGCACGAGCTTCAGGTTATCGGAAACGGCGACGAAAACTCCGGTCTCTTTTTCCAGCAAGTTCTCGAGATAGGACTTTTTGGGCGCCGCAGTTGGATGGAGCATGTTCCAGCGTTTGACGCGCAGGACGTCGTTGCGGAGGAGTTTATAGCTGGTGGCGCTCCAAACATCGGCGGAAACATTGAATTGCTCGGCCAGGATTTGCTGGGCGCGGAGGGCTTCGCGGAGGATGGGTCCGCTACCGAACAGATGCGCCTTGAGCGGCAATTTGTCGGGGCCGGCCTTGAACTTGTAAAGCCCTTTGAGGATGCCTTGCTCGGCTCCCTCGGGCATCGGCGGCATCGGAAGGTTTTCGTTGTAAAGTGTCAGGTAATAGAAAAGGTCCTCGCCCTGGACATACATCCGGCGCAGGCCTTCGGCAATAATGACGGCGACCTCGTAAGTGAAGGCGGAGTCATAGGTCAGCAAAGGGGGAATGGTGCTGGAGAGAATGAGGCTGTGACCGTCCTGATGCTGGAGGCCCTCACCGTTGAGCGTCGTGCGGCCCGAGGTGGCGCCGAGCAGGAATCCACGCGCCTTGATGTCGCCGGCCAGCCACATCAGGTCACCGATGCGCTGGAAGCCGAACATCGAGTAATAAATATAGAACGGCACCGTGTATTGCCCAAGATTCGCGTATGAAGCGCCGGCAGCGATGAACGACGCCATCGAGCCGGCCTCGGTAATGCCTTCTTCGAGAATCTGGCCGTCCTTGGCCTCGTGATAATAAAGAAGCGATTTCTTATCAACCGGTTCGTAAAGCTGGCCTTTGGACGAATAGATGCCAATTTCGCGGAATAACGCGTCCAGGCCAAAGGTGCGGGCCTCATCGGGAATGATGGGGACGATTTGCCGCCCGATGGTTTTATCGCGCACGAGCAAACTGAGCAGCCGAACAAAGCCCATCGTGGTGGATAGCTCGAATTTGCCTGAGCCTTTTAGGAGTTCGGCAAACGCGGCCAGCTTCGGCACTTCGAGCGGTTTGGCCGAGACGACACGCTGAGGCAGGAAACCGCCAAGCTGCTTGCGGCGCTTGAGCAGGTATTGCCGTTCCGGACTTTCGGGCGGGGGACGGAAAAACGGGGTCTCGGCGATTTCCTCATCACTGATCGGCACGCCGAAGCGGGCGCGGAACTCGCGCAGCTCTTTTTCATTCAGCTTCTTTTGCTGATGCGTGATATTGCGGCCTTCGCCGGCTTCGCCCAGGCCGTAGCCTTTGATGGTTTTGGCGAGGATTACGGTAGGCTGGCCCTGGTGCTCGACCGCGGATTTGTAAGCCGCATAGACCTTGCGCGAATCGTGCCCGCCGCGCAGCAGCTTGTGAATCTGCTCGTCGGATAGATGATTGACCAGTTCGAGCAGCTCCGGATATTTGCCGAAGAAATGTTTGCGCGTGTAGCTGCCTGGTTCGACCGAATATTTCTGGTAATCACCATCAACGGCCTCCTCCATGCGTTTCACCAGCAGCCCGCTCTTGTCGGCGGCCATGAGCGGGTCCCAATTGGAACCCCAGATGACTTTGATGACGTTCCAGCCTGCCCCCTGAAAGACGGCTTCGAGTTCCTGGATGATCTTGCCGTTGCCGCGCACCGGGCCGTCGAGGCGCTGCAGGTTGCAATTGATGACCCAGATGAGGTTGTCCAGGTTCTCCCGGGCGGCAAGCGTCAGAGAACCGAGCGTTTCGGGCTCATCGGTTTCGCCGTCACCAATGAAGGCCCAGACTTTCGGCTCCTCGCCATTGGTCATCGAGCGCGCGCGCAGGTAACGATTGAAACGGGCCTGGTAAATGGAGAGCAGCGGGCCCAGGCCCATCGACACAGTGGGGAACTGCCAGAACTCCGGCATCAGGTAAGGATGCGGGTAAGAGGACAGGCCGCCACCCTCGGCCAGTTCCTGGCGGAAATTATGGAGATGGCGCTCGTCCAGGCGGCCTTCGAGAAAGGCGCGCGCATAAATGCCGGGCGTGGCGTGGCCCTGGAAATAGACCAGGTCCCCCGCGAACTCCTCAGTCCGAGCGCGCAGGAAATGGTTGAAAGCGACTTCGTAGAGCGTGGCCGCAGAGGCGTAAGTCGAGATGTGGCCGCCCAGGCCGCTGTGTTCGCGATTGGCATTAACGACCATGGCCATGGCGTTCCAGCGGGCGTAGCTCTTCAGGCGGCGTTCCATTTCCCAGTCGCCGGAGAACGGAGCCTGTTTGTCGGCCGGAATCGTGTTGACGTAAGGCGTGCTGACCACGCGCGGGGCCTCGACGCCATCTTCGCGAAGCCGGCAGGTCAGGTTGTCGAGGAAACGGGTAGCGCTGCCCGGCGCCTGGCTGCGCAGGGCGAATTCGACCACGGATTCGAGGGATTCGAGGAGGTTGTCCTCGGCCTGGCCGTTGGGCTTTGGCAGCACGTGCAACTCGGGCGTTGCGTTCTTCGTTTCCTTCTTCGGTAATTTCACTGTCGCGCTCAGAATGTAATTGTTAAAAAACAGGATACCCGGCTCGCTGATGATGCCCCGCCGTTTGCAAAATGGGCCGCATTAGACCGAATGACAGGGCAAATGCCAACTAAATACTATAGCCCAGCCTCCCGGCCGGCGCATCCTGATACTGCCACTAGGCCGGAGCGCGGACATTCCTGTCCGCAGCAATTTTCGAACACGCGCGCCCCTCAGATTCGCTTCCACCTGCCTGCGGAACACGTTGCTGCGGACAGGAATGTCCGCGCTCCGGGGGCGGTACCAGGATGCACCCCCTTTCCATCAGCCCATCCTCTCGTTGATAAATTATTGCGATCCACCCCCCGGCCCGTTATCCGGACCTCGGGCTGCGGGTCCCCCTCTCCCCTTCATAAGGCGAGAGGGCGGGGCGAGGGGTCTCTCTTTGGCTCACACTCCGATGTGCCGTGGTGGTACGCCCCTTTTCGGCCAGCCCATCTTTTTCCCTAATGAATTACTGCGATTTAACCCTGCCGACGCCCGAAGAAAATCTAGCCTGCGATGAAGCGCTGCTGGACTTTTGCGAGACTGGCGGCCGTGACGAGGTGCTGCGGGTTTGGGAGCCAACGCAGTATTTCGTCGTGGTCGGTTACGCCAACCGGGCCGCTACCGAGGTCAACCTCTCCTTCTGCCGTCAGCGAGGGATCGCGGTGCGGCGCCGGTGCACCGGCGGGGGAACGGTGTTGCAAGGGCCGGGCTGCTTGAATTATTCCCTGGTACTGCGCATCGACGAGGCCGGTCCGCTACGCAGCATCGCGAGCAGCAACGACTTTATCATGGAACGAAATCAGCAGGCGCTGGGCGCGTTGCTCGGAGCGCGGGTCGAAAAGCAAGGGCACACCGACCTGGCGATCGAAGGACTCAAGTTTTCCGGCAATGCCCAGCGGCGACGCAAGCGCTTCCTGCTGTTTCATGGGTCGTTGTTGCTGAACCTGGACCTGGCGTTGGTCGAGAAGGCATTGCCGTTGCCGTCGAAGCAACCGGATTACCGGGGAAACCGTTCGCATAAGGATTTTCTGATGAACCTGAACGTGCCGGCGCAGGCGGTGAAAGCGGCGCTGGCCGGTGCCTGGGGCGCGAGCGGCGAGCTGCCACACCTGCCGTTGGACCAAATCGCCCGGCTGTCGCGTGAAAAGTACGCCCGCGACGAATGGAATTTGAAATTCTGAAGAGCTTTGTCCTTGCGCTTCCCGTTTTGCCGCCTAACTTTTTCATCATGAGCAGCGTGCCTTTCACCATTGAGGATGTGTACTCCAGTCTCGCCGAGTTGGAAGGGGTGGTGCGGATGGAACCCACGGGCCTGACGCTGGAGTTCCGCGTCATGGACGCCATCCTGCACATGTTGAAATCCCAGCCCAAGGAAGTGCGAATCCCCTGGACGGACCTGGAAGAAGTCACCTTCACGAAGGGCTATTTTAAATGCGTGCTGCATCTGCGCGCGCGGGCGATGACCGGCTTATCCTCGATCCCCGGCAGCAATGGCAGCGAAGTCAACCTGCGCTGCAAACGCAAATACGCGCCCGCCGCCCAGGAGCTGGCCTCCAACGCGGGCATGCGGATTGTGGAGCATCAACTGCGCGCCCTGGCTGCTCTCAACCAGGCTGCCGCGCCGCCACCGGGCTGACATTGTAGCAGCCGACGCCAGGAGGCTCTGAATTCCGCCGCCGACGTGAGGAGGCGGAACATGCATTGTCTTGTTATATACCTCTAGTGAAAACATGTCGCATCGGCCTTTTTGGCATTGGTTTGGATACATATTGGCCGCAATTCAAGGGATTGAAGGCGCGACTCGAACATTATCTTGACCAGGTCGCTCAAAAGCTTGCCCGTCCGGGGATTGAGATAGTACCATTGCACAGGGTAAAACCAAGGTGCGTGCGCTCAAGGTGTATCACGGCAAGGTGGGACGCGGTTTGTCGGTCGAGATGTCGGTGAAACATGGTCCGGTCACCTTGCTTTCCGTCGTCCAAACCGCGGACGGCAGGCTCAAGTTGCTGGTGGCCGAGGCCGAATCGGTGCCCGGTCCGATTTTGGAGATTGGGAATACCAACAGTCGCTACCGGTTCAGCCTTGGCGCCCGGAGGTTTGTCAACGAATGGAATGCCCACGGTCCGGCTCATCATTGTGCCGTCGGGGTGGGCCACCTTGCCAACAAGATTGAAAAGCTCGGGCTGGTGCTGGAAATTGAGACGGTTCGCGTTTGTTGAGCGCCTCCTCGACGTCGAAGACCAACGAGCGGGGTTCGCGGGCCCGGAGGTCAGACGCCTGCACGGCTCGAGTCACTTGCCACCAACAGTGGCGTCGTGACGGGCGTGGTAAAACAGACCTCGATAATCAGGGGGCTCGGGGCTGCCGTCGTAGAACACCGCTATCGGCTTGCCGGCCGGGAGTGACTGGGTAGCGATGAACTTGAGAAACGGTCCATCAGTGCTGTAGCTGTCCCCAAAGCCAGCCAGGACGAAAACCCGCTTGCCGCCGGGCTGATGTTCGATTTCCGAAACGATTTGCTTGAGCCGCCCCAACTTTCCGACGTTCCAGGTGAGGGGATAGACCAATTCCTCGGTCAGGCGGCCGTCGCGAGTGCGCACCTCGATCCCATGGAGGCGGCTGGCGGGGATTCCCAGGCTTTGGGAAGCGCCTTTGACAAATAGGTCGGCGCTTGCCGAAAGGATGTGAGATTCCACGCCACTGCGTCCCAGCTCGTGAATAATCTTTACGGAAGAAGTCATCAGGTAGTTGCTCAAGGTGCTGGCAAATGCGCCTGGCTTACCCATGTCGAAGCCGACCTTGGCTGAGGTTAGGCGCTTGCGGAGTGCCTCCTGCATGATCGGGAGAGCTTCCAGATCGAACCAGCCCACCGCTGAGTTTTTGATTTTTGATTTTTGATTTTCGCTTCGGTTGACGGCGAGGAGTGCCGGGATGGTGGTGGCGTTTTCCTCGGCTTCGAGGCGGCGGCAGAGCGGGGTGACGCGGTTTTCGACGAAGTTCAACCGGGCAGGCGGGCAAGGTTGCGGGCGGGAAAGGGGGGCGTGGGTTTGGGGTGGCGGCGCACATGCGGAGGCGGTGGGGGCTGTAGGGTGCGGTGGATGATGGATGATGGATGATGGGGCCGGAGCGTGGGCTAGAGAGGGACCCCGCGACCGTGTCAGGCTTTGGCTGAGCCATCAGCGGGCGCGGCGGCGCGCGGCCTGACGTTGTAACGCTGGAAAAAGCTGGTCTCCCTGGTGACGCCGCAACCGGTCACCTTCGCCAGGGCTTCGACCATCTCGGCGACCCGGGGCGGTTTGGTCAGGACGGCATCCGCCTGGGGCTCCTGCGCGCTTCTTTCTTCAAGCATGTTGCCCCAACCCGTCAGCATGATCACCGGCGTTCGAGGTGAATCGGCTTTGATTTTTTCCACGACCTGGCGGCCATTCACGCCGGGCATGCCCAGGTCGGTGATGACGACATCGAAGGGTTGACCCGAGGCCAGGGCGCGGTCGAACAAGTCCAGGCCGGGCTGCCCGCCGTCGGCGGTGACAACTTCGTGGTGGTAGAACTCGAGCATTTCTTTGAGCAACTCGCGCAGCAACGGCTCGTCATCGATGCAGAGGACGCGCAATCGGGAAGACTCTCCCGCAGCCGCCGGGACGCCCGGGCCCAGCGCTTTGGGACCTTCGCGCAGCGGCAACAGCAGGCGGACGGTTGTGCCCTTGTGCAATGCGCTTTGAATCTCGATGTGCCCCTCGTGGCGCTCGACTGCTCCGTAAACCATCGCCAGGCCCAACCCGGAGCCGCCGCGCTGCCGCTTGGTGGAGAAGAAAGGTTCCAGGCAGCGCTGCCGCGTGCTGTCGTCCATGCCGACCCCGTTGTCGGCCACTTCGAGCACGATGTGGGTAGGTTTGGGAGGCTGGCTGGGCGGGCCGGCCAAAGCAACGGCGCGAGTGGAGATCGTGATCAATCCGCCTTCGGGCAGGGCATCGACGGCATTGAGCACGACATTGGTGAGGGCTTCCCGCAACTCGGATTCGTTGCCATAGAGCTCGGGCAGGGCGTCTTCGAATCGGGTGACGACCTGGACGGCGATTCCCCGCCCTTGGGGAATATCGCGCCAACAAGGGCTGGTCATGTCCACCACCTGCTGGACGAGATGGTTGATGGGGAAGGGGCGCAATTCGTCCTTGTTTTTGCGCCGGCGGTAGAACTCGCTCATGCGCTTGACGATCTGGGCGATGTCCTCCGCCGCGGTGCGAACATGCTCGAGATTTTTTCGCGAGTTGTCGGACAGGTTTGGCTCTTTCTTTAATACCAGTTCCGAGAAGGCCAGGACCGGCGACAGGGCGTTATTGATATCGTGCGCGATGCCGCTGGCCATCTGGCCCAGCGCCCGCAGCCGCTCCTGTTGCATGACCGATTGCTGGGTCTGCCGCAGTTCGTCATACGCGGACTGGAGTTCCTCGCGCGAATGGGCCCGCTGGAAGAGGCTGCGGCACTGTTCTTCGGTCGAGAGGATCTTGAGCTGAAGTTCGCGTTTCTCGGCGTTGACGGCTTGCACGTCTTGCAGGACCCGCTCGTTGATATGGCGGGCCTCCTCCAACACCAGCACGATCATGCTCACCGCAATGAACAACTGCAGCACCGCCGAGAACAGGAACCCGGCGTTGATCAGCGTCTCATACTTTTGGGAAAACGGGTAGCTGATGAGATACACGCCCCAGAGGAAAAAACCCAGGAAGAGCATCCCCACCGCCACAAACTGCCGCCGCTGCCGAAGGCGGTAGAAGCTCAGGCCCGAGAACATGCTGGCCAAACCAATGAAGGTGAAAGTGGCTACCTGGACATAAAAAGCATCTTTGACGAACAGGTTGCCGGCGCAGGTCCACGCTACCAGGAAGATGATGAAGGTCCCAAACAACCTTTGCGGTGCCGGGCGCTCCATGAACGACAAACTGCCCCACATCAAAAACACCGCGGAGATCGACACGCACAACTGGCGCAAGGAAAAGACCATCGAGCCCGGCGCCAGGTTCCCCACCGTCATGCCCAGGGTCAGCCAGAGCGCGTAGAAGAGCCACGACGCGGTCCAAATCGTGAAATAATGGCGTTTGGTATATCGGTTGAGGTAGTAAAACAGGCCGACCAGCACCCAGACGCTCAGCAGGGACACGACCAGCGCCGCCCGCAGATACTCACGCGGGAAGATGATATCAAAGCCCCGGATCTCGTTCATGATCAGCCTTCAACGATTCGTGTACATGCGCAACAGCGCGCCCAGATTAAACCAATTCAGAGACAGCAGATTGCGAGCCAATTTCAGCGTTATATTATCCACCGCTGGACGGCATCGTCCCTTTCATTCCCTATGTCTCATTTTTTGCTTCCACCTTTCTGCCGTCTCATTCTCCCCCTTCTGAGAAGGCTTCTTCGGCATCCGTTGCCGGCGTGTTCACCGTGCGATCTTGACCTGATTATTTTCCGCCCAGTCATTGTGCCCGCCGGCAATCGCGACAAAACGAGCGCCCGGAACCTGTCTGGCCAGGGCCCTGGCATGCCCAATCGGAATGATCGCGTCATCGGTGGCCCCGAATATCTCAACCGGTCCGGTATAGGACCGCAAGGCCTCCACGTTATCCCAAGCGTCACGAAGCATGAGGCGCACCGGAAGAAAGAAAAACCGCTCAGACGCTACGCTCGCCAAAGAATCGAACGGCACCAGCAGCACAATCTTGTCCGGCGCGACTTTCTCCCGGGCAAGAACGCTGGCGGGCCCGGTGCCGATGGACTCTCCCAGGACACAAACCGGCGTGTCCGGGTTCCGCGCCCGCAAGAGTTGGTACGCCTCCGACGCCGCCTGGTTCATTGATTCCATGGAAGGACTCCCTTCACGAAGACCATATCCGGGGTACTCAAGCACATACAGCGAATCCTGCTCAGACATGCGCCCCAGCACGTAATCCCGGTCCGCAGCTTGGCCGGCATTTCCGTGCATCATCAGCCAAACCGTGCGCGGCTTGGGCGCTTCCCGGCAGTAACCGATGGTGCGGTTACCGTCCAACCACGGGGCCAGCCTGGTGGAGCGTGCGCTGTGCCCCGGGAAAAACAGCATCGACCGTTGACGGAAATAGACAACCGCAACGAGAACCAGGTAGAGCGCAAACGGAATCGCAAGGATTCGCAGCACCCGCTTAATCAAACGCCGAATGGCCATATACCCTGCCAGGCTTTTTGCTCACCGGGTTATGATGTCTTCGGAAGTCCGACCTCGCAACACCTTCAGGAGGGCAAAGCGGCGGCGCTCGCGCAGACAAAAATGGCGTGAAATATGCTTTACAAATCGACGTTATGGTCGAAATAAACCAACAAGTCGCACTCGATTTTCCTTGGATGGCGAATCTGCCCGCGGAGCAGAAACGCATCCTGAGTGAGCTCTGGACCGACTTTCGTCACCGGCAGCCCGAGCCCGGGTCCGGGGTCCTCCTCCGCGCTCGCGAAGCCTGCAAGCTGCTGGGCCTGGCGCGCCATCAACTCCAGCTTATGGTCAACCGGGGGCGCATTGCCAGCTTCCGGCGCGGCAGCGCCAGGCTCATTCCCTTGGATGCCTTGGAGGCCTTTGCGCGCTCCTGGCGCGGCAAGGGCTCCTGGCACCCGGGCAAGGCGTGGTCACAGCCGGAGGACGCGCTTCTAGGTACGGTCAGTGACTCCGAGGCGGCCGCCAGATTGGGACGAAGCTACAATGAGGTGCGGTGGCGCCGGCTGAAGCTCGGCAAAGGTGCCCCGTCCAACCCCATGCCGCCCCGCCACGTGTTTACCCCCGAGGAAGACGCTCTGCTCGGCACGATGTCCGACCGCGCCCTGGCGAAGATGCTCGGCCACAGCAGGAGCATAGTCATCCACCGGCGAAAGAAGCTGGGCATTTCAACCTTTAGTGTTCGGCGGCGCATGGGCCGCTCGTGGACTCCCGAGGAGGACGCCCTGCTCGGCACCCTCTCCGACGCGCAGTTGGCTCTAAAACTGGGGCGGACACGGGCCGACGTGCTCGCGCGGAGGGCAAAGCTGTCGGTTCCTTCCTACGGATCGAAGCCGCGCTACGACCCCTGAAAAGGGTGGGCGATTCTCAACCATCCCTTGCGGGATGACCTGAAATCCGGGTGACATTGGGCGAGACGCTTGCACTACTTCGTCACTCGCCCTGCCCGGAGCGAGGGGGCGCCCTCATTCCTTGGGTTGCAAACTCTCTTGAATCACCACAGCATCCCGGTCCAATTAGAAGCGACAAGAATTATGGGGCGCATCTTCCTATGTCCGGTTCTGGCTCTTTGCCTTCTGCCTTCGGGCGTGCAGGGAGATGGGGCGGACGACCCATTTGTCCGAGCGACTGCCGCCGTCGAAGCCGCCGCCCCGCGCGCCCAGGCCGATCCCGCGCGCCCCGTTTTTCACGTCACCTCCCCCGCGCAATGGATCAATGATCCGAACGGGCCTATTTTTCACCAGGGCTTCTATCATCTCTTCTACCAACTGCATCCCTTCAGCGACGCGAGTGGCCCAAAATATTGGGGCCATGTCCGCAGCCGCGACCTGGTGAAGTGGGAACCGTTGCCCATTGCGTTGTGGCCCTCGAGCGAATCGGGCGAAGCGGAGATCTGGTCGGGTTGCTGCACACTCAATGGGCGTGGCGAACCGATGATTTTCTACACCAGCATCGCGCGCGGCCGCTCCGCCATGGACCATGCCGAACAATGGGCGGCCACCAGCGACGATACGTTGCTACACTGGCGCAAATCTCCGGCCAACCCCGTGCTGACCGAAGCCTTGCACGGTGAGAAGAAAATCTACGACTGGCGCGATCCGTTTGTTTTTCATGACGGCCGGAACACTTTCCTCATCACCGGCGGCAATCTCAACCAGGCGAAGGGCGGCCAGGCCGTGGTCAACATCTACCACGCCGAAAACCCCGAGCTGACCCAATGGACCTATCGGGGCGTCCTGTTTCAGCATCCCGATCCGGAGGCGCGCACGGCCGAGTGCCCGAACTTTTTCCGGCTGGGCAAGCGGTGGGTGCTCGTGGTCTCCCCGTATGGCAAGGTGCAGTATTTCATGGGCGATTTTGACGCGACCACCTGCCGTTTCCAGCCGCGCGCGCGCGGGGTGCTGGATAGTGGGCCGAATTTCTACGCGCCGAACACCATGCAGGTTCCTGATGGCCGGCACCTCGTCTGGGGCTGGGTAAACGGATTCCCTGGCGGGCACGGTTGGAACGGCTGCCTGTCGTTGCCCCGCCAATTGAGCTTGTCACGGGATGGACAATTGCGCCAAAGCCCTGCGCCACAATTGAGCAAACTCCGCGGCAAGCCCATTAAGTGGCGAAATCTTTCCTTGGCCGACCACGACCAGGTTCTGAGCCTGCCGAAGACCAACACGCTCGAACTTTCCATAAGGATTGATTTGCAGACGGCGGAGGCGGTCGCCCTTGAATTCAGAAGCAGCGACAAGCAGGCGCGGCCGGTCGAGCTGCGCTTCAACGGCTCGGAACTTACCGTCATGGGCGTAAAAAAACCCCTGCCTTTGGCCGGGAACGCGGAAGAGTTGAGCCTTCGGATCTTTCTTGATCGGTCTGTGCTGGAAGTTTTCGCCAATGAAACCGTGTGCGTCACAAAAACCATCACGCCGCTCGCTGCCGATGCCACCCTGGCAATCCACGCCCAGGGCGGCCATGGCATGGCTAAACTGGTTGAAGCCTGGCCGATGAAAACGATCTGGTAACGCCTTGGGCGTCGTCCGTCGTCTCGTGGCCTTAGGGTTTGGTTTCCGTTGCGTGGGCGCCCTGCGCAGCGCTCCGAATCACGGCGTCAAAGGCCGGCTTGGGCTGGCCGCTCCGATCAAACAGGAGAGGGTGGTTGACGCGCGCGCGGAAGTTGAGCCACGAGTCGCCATCGGTGACACCCCAGAAAGTGACTCGATTCACTACCTCGCGATGTTTGAGAAAGACCGCGAAGAGGTCAGCGTAACGTTTCGCGAGCGCCTGCTGGACGGCTTGCGGCAAACCGTCGGCGTAGGCATTGCTCTCCGCATGCGGCTGCGCATTTTGGGCGATGTCCGCGGTCCGGTTCTTTTGGGTCGCGGGAACGACATCGATATCCAGCTCGGTAATCATGACCTTGAGACCGAGTTTGGCGAAAGCGGCGATGGTAGCATCTTCCTCTTCCGGGGTGGGCCAGTCCATTTTCATGTGCCCCTGGAGACCGACCCCGGTGACCGGGACACCCCGGGCTTTGAGCTTTTGCAGCAAAGCGATGGCGCCGTTGCGTTTCGGTTCCTTCTCGAGGGAATAGTCGTTGTAGTGCAAATCCGCTTTCGGATCGGCCTCGTGCGCGTATTCGAACGCTTTGGCAATATAATCCTCGCCGATAATCTTCATCCACGGAGACTGGCGCAGGGTGCCGTCTTCATTCAACGCTTCGTTCACTACATCCCAACCTTTGATGCGGCCTTGGTAGCGGCCCACGACCGTTTGAATATGGTCGTGCATCCGGCGCAGCAACGTTTCCCGGTCCACCCGTGTCCCGTCTTCGTTCTGGAAAACCCATTTCGGGGTACGTTCGTGCCACACCAGGGTATGTCCAATGATCGTCATGTGGTTGGTCTCACCGAAGGCGACGTAACGGTCCGGAGCGTCGAAGTTATACCGGCCCGGGAGCGCATGGACGAACTCCCA
Source organism: Binatia bacterium (assembly GCA_035566895.1). GTDB lineage: Bacteria > Verrucomicrobiota > Verrucomicrobiia > Limisphaerales > UBA8199 > DATMQA01. Next base: position 6,438 of record DATMQA010000055.1, on the reverse strand, counting down.
TTTGAGGATGTTCTCGGGGGTAATGGAGTTGAATTGCGCCTTGATGAGCGGAACACCCCGGAGATCGTCTTCAAAAAACTGCCTTCGATTGACGGCAGCCCCGATTAGGAAATCATCGCGGAAGGCCTCTTTGAGGGTAGGGCTGGTATGGGCCGGAACCGCGGCGTAAATCGCGACAGCACCAAACAGGACTGATGCGAAAGGGGCCAGGCGCATCTGATCACTGGAAATATCTGCCGGCGAATTCCAGAAAGGCCGGCCAGTTCGGGGCATCGGTGTGTCCACCGCTGTGCTGGCGGAAGGCCACGTCACCGGCAACCAGCGCGGTCTCAATCGGTGGAAACTCCGTCGTGCCGAAATCTTTCTTGCCCAGAAGAGTGTAAACCGGTCCCGCGCCGACCCCGGCCAGGAAAGTCCCTTTCGCGTCCACCCAGCCATCCCCCCGGGTCGCGCCCGCGCCCAGGAATACCGGCCGGGGAGCGCACAGAGCGACCAATTCGTGGGAATCCACTGGCAAATCACCCCAATTCAACGGCCCGGCATATTTAATGAAGTTGCCCGCCATCCAATGGTATTCACCGGTTGCGGCGAGGTTCTCGACCACCTCGCCCCAATCGCGGCGGTGAAGTTTGGCGCCACCTTCGCCGGAGGAGCTGACATAGACGATAGCGAAGCGCGGGTCATAGGCCATGGCAACGATGGCGGCCTTGCCGTAACGCGACACACCCTCCAGCCCGACACGGCTGGCATCGACGGCTTTGTCGGTCTCGAGATAATCCAGGGCGCGGCTGGCGCCCCAGGCCCAGGCGCGCAATACGCCCCAGTCATCCGGCTTGCGCGGCTGGCCGCGGTTCATCAGGCCGATGATACCCTCGGTCAGACCCGCGCCGTTGTCGGCCTGGACACTGGTGGGGCTGATGACGGCGAAGCCCCAGCCTTTGGCCAGAACCTGCTGTTGCCAACCCGGCCTGCCACCGCCAAAACCTGCGCTGCCAGGAGCGTTGGTTGAGCCGGGAGCATTCGTTCGACCGGAACCGCCGGAGCCACTGCGGCCCGCAAACCTGCCAGCGCCGGCTCCCGTGAAACCGAACTGCATAATCACAGGAACAAAGCGGTCCGCGTTGGCCGGGGTGCTCAACGCCAACTGTATGTCGATGCTGATCGCCGGGCAGGCCGAATTATCGACATGGCCCACGAGGTGTTTGGTGAGCACGGGCACCTCGCCGTTAGTTTCCCTGACCACGCTGGTCGCCTCCCAATGAACTTTGGGGGTGTCCTTGGGAACGCGGCCATAGATTTCCCGGTCGAAATCCTCGACGATTTCCGGACGCCGCTCCTTCCACCACATGTCCGCCGTGGTGACCTTCCGGCCGTCTTTCATCACCAGCGGGTCAGGCAGGTTGGGAAAGGGATTCGCCTTGGCCTCATCGTAGTTGGCGTAGTTGGTTGACTGGGGGTTTCCGCCGTCGCGGCCGCGGCGGAGTGAAGTGATTTGCAGCAGGTCCATGAGCCGCTGATGGTCTTGCTGCGCGGTCAACTGCACAGGGGAAGGCTGAGCGCCGGCAGCGGAGGCAGGAGCCTGCTGGGTGATGCCAGGCCAGTTGTCGGTACGGAACGGAACGGCCGGCAGGCCCGCGCCATTATAAAGAGTGGCGGCCGGGTTCGCCTGCCAGGCATAGCGAGCCGCCTCAGGCTCCGGCACGTTCGGGGAGGAGACTACCACCGCTTGGCCTTCCACCTTCGCGTCGGCCCAGTACCACTTCCGGTCCTTTCCGGCGAGGGAGAACTCTTCCAGTTTGTCCCCTTTGACGGCCAGCCCGCCGTCGGCGTGCTCGAAATGGAGCTTGAGCGCTCCGGGCAGATGGTCAAATGCGGTGAAGGTTGGGCCGTGGCAGGGAATATTTTTACCGTAATGTTGCGCGAGCGCGCAGAGCGCCAGGCGTTCTCCCACCACTTTTTTATCCTTGGGGTGGATGTTATCGGCGTCGCCGGTGTCAATGGTGATGGCCAGGCCGGCATTTGGCACCGAACGGGCGGTTAAGGCCTGGGCCTCGCGGAGTTCGGCCCAGGGCGCGTCGCCCGGCTGGTCGCGGCGGTGCGTGAAGGCAGGCAGGCTGACGATATAGAACGGGAAGTCGCCCTGCCCGAATAGCTTTCGCCAATCGCCGACCATCGCCGGGAGCAAGGTTCGGTACTGGTAAGCCCGCTCGGCGTTAGCTTCGCCCTGGTACCAAATGGCCCCGGTCAGGGCGAGTGGAGCGACCGGGTGAAGCATGCCTTCGAAGAGGACGGAAGGGATAATAGGATAATTCTCGAAAGCCAGGGGCATCGGGTGAGGTGGCCGGGCATCGACGCTCAGGGCGCCCTTCCACTCGCCGGCCAGCGGGAGAACGGTCTGGTCGCCCAGGACCAGGCGAAGCACCTCGGGTTTGGCCAGGAGTCCGCCCTGAGGCTTCACCTTGAACACGCGCACGGCCAGAACGTTCCGGCCGGGCTTTAGAACGCCCTCGCCCGGTTGGTACACTCGCGGATTCTCGACCCAGGAACTGGCGCCGACCCAATGGCCGTTGAGATAAGTGGTATCCATCTTTTCTACCTGGCCCAGGAACAGCGTGGCCTTGCCCGCCGGCAGCGGGGAAGGAAGTGTGAACTCTTTGCGGAACCAGCACACGCTGGGCACATCGGCTACACCCAATTCCTTGAACCCACCCGGGAGCTGCACGGGTTGCCACTTTGAATCATCGAAGTCGCTGGCGGCCCAGGTGTTGCTTTTCGAGCCGACATCGTATTGGTCGTACCAATGCATGATGTAGTTGCCGTATTCGGGTCCGCCCTGGAGCCGAAGGCGCTGGATTTCAGCCAGCGGGGCTTCAAACTCCCTGAACGCATGCAGGGTTTCCGGGCTCATCCAGGTCTCCACTGCGGTACCCCCAACGCAGTCTTCGACCAGGCCGATTGGTACGTGGAGCTCCTGGTGCAGTTTTCGGCCGAAGAAATAAGCCACCGCCGAGAATCCGCCCGCGGTTTGGGGCGAGCAGACCTTCCACGAGCCTTGCGGCACCGCGGCCGGGGAATAAGCGGCGTGCTGCTGGACCAGGTAGAGCCGCATTTCCGGCTGGTCTGCCGCCTTGACTTCATCGGTGCCGTCGCGGGCCTGACCCAGGCCGAGATACATGTTGGACTGCCCGCCGCAGAGCCAAACGTCACCCACCAGCACCCCATGCAACTCGATCGTCGAAGCTCCGACGAGCTTAAGGGTGTAGGGTCCCCCGGCGGCCGGGGGCTGAATCTGCGCCTGCCAGCGGCCGTCGGGCCCGGCGGTAGCCGTCACCGTGTGGCCTGCAATCTCGACGCGGACCGTCTGCCCGGGTTTAATCCATCCGCAAATCGAGTTTGGCTTTCCGCGCTGAAGCATCATGTTGTCGCCGAACATCGGGCTGAGGAACGGCAACGGCGCGTTCTCGGCGGCGTCAGCGGTGGACCAGGCCGGAGGGCCGGCGGCGATGAGGAACCCGGCCAGCGCCACGATGAAAATGCGGGAGCAATGGAACCGCAGCGTACGTTTCTTCATAGTTTGTCTCGGTAGCTTTCGGGCAACCCAGGGTGACCCGGGTTCGCGCCGCTCGGGTTAACCACTCCCACTCTGGGCTTGCGTCGTATCGCCGAGGATCTTGCCCACCTCGGCGAGCAGTGGAGCAGGGCTGAAGGGCTTGGTCAGGAAGGCTGATGCCCCCATCATCCTGGCCTCCTTGGAGCATACGTGATATGCCTGCATACTTGTGATGACGATCACGGGTATGGCTGCGGTGGCCGGCTGCCCCTTCAATTCCCTGAGTGTGGCCAGCCCGCCCAGCCCCGGCATCATCACGTCCAGGATGATGAGATGGGGCGGATCAGCAGAGACCAATTCAAGCGCCTGCTCGGCAGTCAGGGCGGTGCTAAACCGATAGCCCGCAGCTTCAAGGTGATGTCCGTAAAGCTGCAAGATAAGCGGATCGTCGTCCGCCATTAAGATATGGAGTGCCATGCGCCAGTCACTGGATTGCGCAGAAGGTTTTACCCCGGCAGAGGCCAATCTGCAAGAGCTGGCTTATGCACGGCTGACTCCGTCCAAAGTCGTTCAGAACTCCCAGTGCAGTCTGGCACCGACAATGGAGACAGGGCCGCGGTCGCGGTTGTAGGCGGGGTTGGTGACGAACTGGTAATCGAGGGTGGCATGGACAGTTTTCCAGACTTGAAAGTCGTAGTAGGTCTCCAGGACTTTCTCCCAACCATAGTTCAGCGCGCCATCCCCGGCGAGGATGCCGGTGCCGCCGGCCTCGAAGAAACGCTGGTGGACATGGGAAATCCCACTGAACGCGCCAGCCAGGCCGAAGGTGTCGTTCGGGCGGCACCAGAATTCGCCTTTGATACTCACGCCCAGAGTGGCGGTGCGGTCCACGTCGGAGAAGGCCCAGGCCTCGGTTTGGCCGTCGCTCCAGCCCAACCGGGTGAAGACCCCGATGTTTTTGACGAGTTCCTGTTCAGCGTTTAACCCAAAACCGTATTTCTGCCGATACGCTTTGGTCGCTACGATGTCGGCGGGGAGGCCGGTGCGAGCAGCGTTATCCACCGCCTCCTGGTAGCTGCCCATGTGGGCCTGGTTGAGAAAGGCCAGGAGACGAACGGCGCCCGGGTGACTGTTGAGGGCAAAGCGGCGTTCAAACTCGGTTACCATTGCCCAAGCGTCCAAATAGTGCTGGTCCTGGGCCATGCCGTTGGAAACCTTGGGCATTTGGAAGAAGCCATAGCGAACCGCCCAGTGAGGCTGATTGAGTTCGACGGCGAAGCCGGTCTCGTAGCCAAGGCTGTCAGCCGGGTAATCCCAGGCTTCGTTGGCCATCAGCCCCCAGCTCATAAATTGGGTGCGCGAGTCGTTGGCGTAAGTGTTGTTGTCGAAGATGTCTTTGGCGCTCATCTTGCCCAGGGTGAGCGTCACCCGTGATACGTCCTGCCTGCCGGCAAGGTGAAGTTGATCATCTTCGGCGTTTTCCTGCTCGCCGCCGAGGCCAATCGTCTGACGGATGAACAGCCGCGCCAAAGTGACATTGGGAACTTTCGTGCCCAGACGGAAGGCCTCGCCATTAGGGAAGGCCTCGATGCCGAGGGTTTTGCTCAGGCCGAATCCCTGCCACGCAAGACCATCCACATGCGCTTCGGCGCCGCGCCACAAGCGCACCCCGGCAAATAGATCCAAGGAGACGGTTTCTCTAATCTCGCCGTTGCTGTTCAAGCTGTTCAGTCCGGAGTATTTGGCGGGGAACCCAGGGTCACCCTGGACAATGACAGTATTCTGAATGTGCCAGTTCCAAAATTGTTCCGGCGCTTCATCGGGAATTTTAACGGCCGCCTCGGAAAGTGGCTTAGTGAGTGACGAAGCCGGACCGCTGGACGCAGATTCAGTCAGATTCGTTGTCGCGAGCAACTGCGACGCGCCGCAGGCGAGCGCGACAACCGTGGTGGCGCAGGCGGGCTTGCGGTTTGATTTCATGCTGGGCGCTTTCATTCTCGGATTGCGCCTTTATCCATTACACAGACAAGGCGAACGACACCGCGGATTCTAGGCATCCCTCCCGCCAAGTGTTACTTAAGGCTTCCTGAAGATTTGTTAAGAGGCCACTAGCGGTGTAGCCAGCGAAACCAACGGTTCAACAATCGCTAGCATGGGAATGTTCCTGTTCAGGGCAGGTTTGGGTTTCAACGGTGACGTGAACCAGCTCTTCATGAATTTTTAACGCCTGCCGGTATTCCTCCGGCGCTTTCGGGTGGTGCGCGACCACCCTGATGATGGCGGCGAATTTATTGACCGCCACCTGCCAGATGTGCAGATCGGCGATCAACGAATCGCCATCGTTCTCGACGCCTTCCCGAATCACCACTGGCAAATCCGAACCGGCCGGAATCCGGTCCAAAAGAATGACCGTAGTCTGGCGGAGGAGCGAATACGCCCATTGACCGATGACGCCGCTGCCAACCAAGCCCATGAGCGCATCCATCCAATACCAGCCGAAGAGTTTTCCGGAAAGCAAAGCGGCAATTGCCAGGAGAGAGGTTACGCCATCGGCGATAACGTGGAGATAAGCTGACCTCAAGTTCAAATCGTGCGATTGTTCAAGCCCGTCGTGGTGGTGGTCGTGGTGATGCCCATGAGAGTCGTCTTTCAAAATCAAGGCACTCGCGACATTGACCGCCAATCCCAGACAAGCAACAACGATGGCTTGATTAAACTGAATAGGAAGCGGACGAATGAGTCTGCCGATGGATTCGCCGGCCATCACCAGGCCGACGCCCCCCAAAACAATGGCGCTGGTGAAGGCACCCAGCACACCGAATTTGCCCGTCCCAAAACTGAAGCTGGCATCCGAGGCGTGGCGTCGGGCAAAGAAATAAGCCAGAACG
>DATMQA010000054.1:0-20700 GCA_035566895.1 Binatia bacterium | reverse complement strand
GCTGAAGCCAAGGACCCCGCCCTCGCTCCCGACCTGTTGCTCGTCAACGCCGCCGTGCATACGATGGACCCCGCCCGGCCAACCGCAGAGGCGGTGGCCATTGTAGGCAACCGGATCGCCGCTCTCGGTTCGACTAAACAGCTCCGCGCCCTGGCCGGTCCCGCTACCCGCGTTGTCGATGCGCGCCAAAAGCTCGTTTTGCCCGGCTTCAACGATGCCCACGTCCATTTCCTGATCGGAGGTTTCTCGTTGTCCAACGTGGATTTGCGGGATGCCAAATCGCCCGAGGAAATGGCACGGCGCCTTGGCGAATACGCGCATAAGGCGCCCAAAGGCCGCTGGATTCTCGGCGGCGACTGGGACCACGAGAAATGGCCCGGGGCGCCGCTGCCGACCCGGCAAGACATCGATGCGGCCACACCGGACCACCCGGTCTTTGTCAATCGGCTCGATGGGCACATGGCCCTGGCCAACAGCCGAGCCTTGAAACTTGCCGGCATCACCAAAGAAACCAAAGACCCGCCCGGCGGTCTGATTGTGCGCGACCCGCAGAGCGGTGAGCCGACCGGCATCCTGAAAGATGCCGCTCAGGAGTTGGTCGAACGGGCCATGCCGGAAAAGAGTTTCGAGGAAAAACATGCCGCGGCGATGGCGGGAACCGAACACGCCGCGCGGATGGGCGTCACCAGCCTCACGGACATGTCCGCCGGCGATGATGTCGGCCTCTACCAATACATGCTCGAACGCGGCGAATTGAAGACGCGCATATACGCAATTCGCTCGATTGTTTCCTGGGAAGTGCAGGCCAAAACCGGTATCCGCGCCGCTTTCGGCAGCGAGATGCTGCGCATCGGCGGGCTCAAAGGTTTTGCCGATGGCAGCCTCGGTTCGACCACGGCGCTTTTCTTTGAGCCGTACAATGACGCGCCCAACACGCGGGGCCTGCTCTTCGACCAGATGCTGCCGGAAGGCATCATGCTCAAGCGGGTCGAAGGCGCCGACAAAGCCGGCCTTCAGGTGATGATTCACGCCATCGGTGACGAAGCCAACTGGCGCATCCTCGACATTTACAAAGAGGCAGCCGAAAAGAACGGCGCGCGCGACCGCCGGTTCCGCATCGAGCACGCGCAGCATCTGAGGACAAGCGAAATCCCAAGGTTCGGCCGGCAAAAGGTGATCGCTTCGATGCAGCCGTATCACGAAGCTGACGATGGCCGCTGGTGCGAGAAGCGGATCGGCCCGGAACGCTCCAAGGGGACTTATGCTTTCCGCTCGCTGCTCGACACCGGCGCGGTGCTGGCTTTCGGTTCGGATTGGACGGTCGCTCCCTTGAATCCGCTGCTGGGCCTCAAAGCCGCTGCCACGCGCCAGACCCTCGATGGCAAGCATCCTGAAGGCTGGTTGCCTGAGCAGAAAATCACCCTCGACGAAGCTGTCCGCGCCTACACGTATGGCTCCGCTTATGCCGAGTTCGCGGAGAAGGTGAAAGGGACGCTGACACCGGGCAAAGTGGCCGACCTGGTAGTGTTGGACCGGGATATATACAAGGTTGCACCGGGAGAAGTAGACCAGGCGCGCGTGGTAATGACTATTCTGGACGGGCGGGTGGTGTTTGAAGATCGGGGGGTTAAGTAAAACCGGCCTTGCCCCAAAAACATCCAATTCTGGCACAGCTTATGCCGTCATAATGCCGATGCAATTATTTGCTGAGCGCCGATTTCCTGTGACTTCTGACCCTCTTTCCGCGCGCCCGCTGACCTGCCATCGGCGCTTGAACTGGCACCCAAATCCGCTGCCGTTCACAATAACAATTCCTAATTGTAATGGCTATGCTCTCTGCGATTTGCCGTCTCCACTCTGCCCAACCCCGAACCCCCAATGCGGCGACTCGATCCGAGTTAATCCGAGTTAATCCGACTAAATCCGAGTGGAAAAAAATAAAAAAGGCAATCATAAGTGACTCACTTAGGATTGAGCCAATAATAATCTAATCTGATATATACCCAGGTCCGCGTTGCTCGTTGCGTGGTGGCTTTTGAGGCGCGGTTACGACCCCAGCTCAATCCTGGCCGGCCCGCTCCAACAGCAGCGCCATCTTAACCCGAGTCCCCTGCGCAACGCGGGAACCAGACGCGCTTGCTTCGCGACGCCGCGCCGGGCAACCTGTCTCTCGGCCGGCAGCTTTGCTGGCCGTGATTAACGCTCGGTTATGCCCAAGAACTGTTGGATGCTCGCGGCGATAGTTGGCCTCTGGCTTTGCCTTGGCAGCCGCTCTTCCGCGGGGACGACCAACGTGAATCCCACAGTCGCTGTTTGGACCGAGGAAAACGGTCTGCCACAGAACGTCGTGCTTGCGATGACCCAGACCCGCGATGGTTATCTATGGTTGGGCGCCGGCAGTGTGCTGACGCGGTTCGATGGAACCGACTTTAAAACTTACGAGGAGAAGGATCTTCCCGGGCTGAGCGGCAGCAAGATCATTAAGTTGTTTGAGGATAGCCATCGTAACCTATGGATTGGCACGGAGACCTCGGGCGTGCTGATGATCAATAAGGAGGGCAAGGCAATAACCGCTTTGCCGGCTAAAAGCAACGCCGAAGGACCTCTCAGGTCGATCTGCGAAGATAACGTTGGCGGCGTATGGCTCACGATGTCCAAAGGCCAGCTCTACCGTTACTGGAATGGGAGCTTTCGTTTGCTAGTGACCGTTCGTTCGCCAAACGAGGGATGTCAACAAGTGGCGGTCGACAAGTCCGGCCTGGTCTGGGTCAGCACGTTTGATGGGCGGTTGCTTGGCTTGGGCCCAATTACTGACCCCAGCGGTTCGGCCATTCCGGTCGCCTATGAATCTGTGGTGGGCCGTCTTGATTTCCTGCTGGCCAGCAAGAGCGGCGGCTATTGGCGTCTCGCCGATGGTCGGGTTAAGAAGTGCATGGCGGATCAAGTCCAGCGCGACCTGGGGCCCTACCCGTGGAGTCAAGGAGCGGTGGTTCTGGCTGCCTGCGAAGATCGCGAGGGCAACCTGGTTGTGGGCACCTTCTATGACGGGGTCTATTGGTTTGATCGTGAGGGCCATGCTGTCCAACTCCGGGGCCTCTCGCATAATTCCATTTGGTGTCTGGCGGTTGATCATGAGGGGGAGCTATGGGTGGGTACCAATGGCAGGGGCTTAAACCGGGTCAGGCGGCAGGTGTTCAGCGTGTTGGAGGGAACGCGTGAATCCGTGGTGCAGTCGGTTTGTGAGGACCGGGAGGGCGGACTCTGGATCGGCTACCACGGCGAGCATGTGGACCATTGGAACGGCAGCAGGTTGGATTCATTCAACTCTATCGTTCCGATTGCCCGAGAGCAGTTGGGCCCAGCCGCCGGCCGTGCCGTGAGGGTGCAGACGGTGCTCGCGGATACGAGCGGTCGGGTCTGGATCGGGGCCGCCCCCGACCAACTGGCCGTGCCGATGTGCCTGTTCCAATACCAGAACGGCCGGTTTATTCCTTACGGCATTAATCAGGAGGTCGACGCTTTATTTGAGGACCGGCAGCAACGGATTTGGGCCGGGACCGAAGGTGGTTTGGCCTGTTTGGAAAGTAATAAATGGAAAATCTTCACCACTCGGGATGGTTTGTCCTCCGATAGCGTCCGCGCCCTGGCTCAGGACCAGGAAGGCAATCTCTGGGTAGGCACTCAGAATGGCGGTCTCAATCTATTGCGAGGCGGAAAATTCACCATCTTTCGGCAACAGGGCACCAACAGCCTCCCCAGTGACAATGTGACTTCGCTCTATAGTGATTCGGAGGGAGTGTTGTGGATAGGAACTTCCAGTGGCTTGGCCCGATTCCAGCACGGTCAGTGGACCCGGTTCACGACTCAGGACGGGCTGCACAGCAATGAAATCGGGTACCTGGTCGAAGACCGCCTTGGATATTTCTGGATCGGCTCCAACAACGGCCTGATGCGCGTTGCCAAAAAGGACCTCAACGCCTTCGCCAGCGGAACGCTCGCCTGGGTTCCGTGTCGCGCCTTTGACCGGGCCGATGGCCTGCCGACGCGGCAATGTACAACCGGGTCGCAACCCGGCGCATGCCGGACCGCAACGGGCAATCTTTGGTTTCCAACGATCAGCGGGTTGGTTGGTGTTGACCCCACGGCGCTGCACCCGAACACCGATCCGCCACCGGTGATCATCGAGGCGGTGCGGGTCGACAACCAGTTGCAAACCGGCGAGGCCTTGCGGGCGCCGTTTCCAAAAAGCATCACCGTGCCCGTCGGCAAAGAGGTCCTCGAACTCGAGTTCACCTGCATCAACCTTTCTGCCCCGGATAAAGTCCGCTTCCGGTTCCAGTTGGTGAATTATGAGAAAGCCCCGACCGAACGGCCGGCCAGCTTTCGTTCTGTTCGTTACCCTAAACTGCCCCCCGGTAACTATCGCTTCGAGGTTACGGCCTGCAACGAGGATGGTCTCTGGAACCCGGCGCCGGCCTCCCTGGCGGTTATTGTGCTGCCGGCGTTTTGGCAAACCGGTTGGTTCAAATTCGGCGCAGGTTGCGCGCTTTTGGCGATGCTCGCCGGCTCGGTCTATTTCGTCTCTACCCAGAAATTGCAGCGCCAACTCGCCGCGTTACGCCAGCAGGAGGCGCTCGAAAAAGAACGCTCCCGCATTGCCCGCGACCTCCACGATCAGCTTGGCGCGAACCTTACTCAAGTGGCGCTGCTGGGCGAAATGGCCGAGACCGATAAAGCCCAGCCGGAGGAGGTCGAATCCCATGCCCGGCAGATTTCTCAAACCGCGCGTGACACCACCCGCGCGCTGGATGAAATCGTTTGGACGGTTAACCCCTCGAACGACACCCTCGACGGCCTGATCAATTACGTCTGCAAATATGCGCAGGAATACCTCGCGCTAGCCGGGCTGCGCTATCGGCTGGAAGTCCCGCCCCAGCTTCCCAACACACCCATCTCGCCCGAGCTCAGGCATAACGTCTTTTTGGCGGCGAAGGAGGCGGTCAACAATCTGGTGAAACATGCCAAGGCCACCGCCGCGTGGGTTCGCCTGCGCCTGGAACCGGACCGCTTTGTTCTGGAGATTGAGGACAACGGCCGGGGCCTGGCGGCCGGCGACGCACAGAAGGGCCGGAACGGCTTGAAGAATATGCGGAAACGAATGGAAGACGTCGGCGGCCAATTTGAGTCCGGGCCGGGCGCTGAAGGCGGGACGAAGATTTGTTTGGCGGCGCCGCTGCGGCCGGGGCCGGTGGGCGATGGTAAATGAGTTAAATAGCTACTTGGTGACATCTCAACTCCTGACCCATGTAACCATGCAACCACGTAACGATGTAACCACGTAACGATGTAACCATGTAACCCAAGGGTAACACCCAACTGCAATTGACTCCGCGCTTCCGACGGGTAACAGTGTCCCGCGATGCCAATCACGGTTTCCATTGTCGAAGATAACGAGCAACTGCGCGGCACTTTGGCGCGGGTACTGAACCGCGCCGAAGGTTTCCGCTGCCTCAGCCAGTATGGGACCGCAGAAGCAGCGCTGGAAGGCCTCGTCAAAGACCGCCCCGAGGTGGTGCTGATGGATATCAATTTACCGGGGATGAACGGCGTCGAATGTGTTCGGCGCCTTAAGCAAGTGGTTCCTTCTCTCCTGGTGGTGATGCTCACCGTGTACGAGGACACGGAAAACATTTTCAACGCGCTGGCGGCCGGGGCGGCTGGTTACCTCCTCAAGCGCACCAAAAGCGCCGAATTGCTCGAGGCCCTCCGCGAAGTGCATCGCGGCGGTTCCCCTATGACGACTCACATTGCCCGCAAAGTAACCCAGTCCTTCCAAAGAGCGGGCCCTTCCTCGTCACCGACCGAGAATCTTTCCGAGCGCGAGCAGGAGGTCCTCGACTGCCTGAGCCAGGGTTTTCTTTACAAGGAGATCGCCGAGAAACTGGGCATCAGCTATGAGACCGTGCACACTTACATTCGCCGTATCTACGAGAAACTCCAGGTGCGCACGCGCACCGAAGCGGTCGCTAAGTTCTTGAGGAGATGATATGAAGCCTATCTACGCTCGACTGGGAATACATATTTGGCTGCTGACCGGTTTGCCAATCATCGCTGGGGCCGCAGAGGCCCCGGGTTTTAGCCTTGAATCCGTCGGCGCGCGCATCGGCGGCTCCGGCACCGACCGGGCCCATGACTTCCACCAGGCCGAAGCGTTCGTCAACTGCAACCTGCCGTGGAAATGGGACCTGGGCAAAGACTGGCGGCTGCAATCACGCTTCGATCTCTCCGGCGGGTGGCTGGCCGATCCGGGCCGCGACGCCGCTATTGTCACGGCCGGTCCTTCGCTGTTGCTGGGGAAGGCTCAATTTCCGTTGTCTTTCGAAGGCGGCGCAAGCCCGACGCTTATCAGCCGCCACGAGTTTGAGACTAAGGATTTCGGCACCCCATTCCAATTTACCAGCCATCTCGGTCTGAATCTTGATTGGCGGCATTACCGTGTTGGTTACCGGTTTCAGCACATGTCGAATGCCGGCATCAGCGACCGCAATCCGGGACTCAATTTGCACGTGATCGCACTGAGCTATTTGTTCTGACCGGGGAAAAATGATCTGCAAGGTTGAATAACCCCGCCTTCAACCTATACTGTACTCACTTGGACTTGCATCCGGTAAACTCTTATGAACGACTCAAACGGCACATTTGACACGCTCCAGAACTTTGCTGTCGGCAATGGTCAGCAGGGCCTTTTTTATTCCCTGCCACAATTGGAAAAAGCGGGCATCGGGCCGGTTTCCCGGCTGCCGGTCTCCGTTCGCATCGTGCTGGAATCGGTCCTGCGCAATTGCGACGGCAAGCGCGTCACCGAGCAAAACGTCCGCGAGCTGGCCAATTGGAAACCCAACGCGGGGCGGACGGAAGAGATACCGTTCGTGGTCGCCCGCATCGTGTTGCAGGATTTTACCGGTGTGCCGCTGCTGGTGGACCTGGCGGCGATGCGCTCCGCGGTGGCGCGCCTGGGGAAAAATCCCAAGCTCATCGAGCCCCTCGTGCCCGTGGACCTCGTGGTCGATCACTCGGTCCAGGTTGATTTTTTCGGAAGTGCCGAGGCGTTGCGGCGCAACCTGGATATGGAATTTCAGCGCAACCGCGAACGCTACCAATTTCTTAAATGGGGCATGCAGGCCTTCGAGACGTTCAAGGTGGTGCCGCCCGGTATCGGCATTGTCCACCAGGTCAATCTGGAGTATTTGGCCAAAGGTGTGCTATCGGGCCCATCAAACATCAACTCTCAGCAACGGACGGTTTTCTACCCCGACACCCTTGTCGGCACCGATTCCCACACGACCATGATCAATGGTCTCGGTATCGTTGGGTGGGGCGTTGGCGGCATCGAAGCCGAGGCCGGGATGTTGGGCCAGCCAGTCTATTTCCTGACTCCCGACGTCGTCGGCGTGCATTTGACCGGCTCGCTGCGGGAAGGCGTCACGGCCACCGACCTGGCCCTGACCATCACGCAAATGCTCCGCAAGGCCAAGGTGGTCGGCAAATTCGTCGAGTTCTATGGACCGGGCGCCGCGGCGCTCCCGGTGGTGGACCGCGCCACGATCGCCAACATGGCGCCCGAATACGGCGCCACTATGGGCTTCTTCCCCATCGATGACGAGTGTGTCAACTACCTCCGGGCGACGGGCCGCAGTGAAGAGCATTGCCGTACTTACCAAAATTATTACCAGGCCCAGGGCCTGTTCGGGATTCCGAAGAAGGACCAAATCGACTACTCGGTTCAACTCGACCTGGATTTGGCTTCGGTCGTTCCCAGCGTTGCCGGACCCAAGCGGCCCCAGGACCGGATCGAACTCCCCAACCTCAAAAGAGAGTTCGTCTCCGCTTTTACCAAACCACTCACCGAAAACGGCTTTGGCAAATCCAGCGCCGAGCTGGCCAAGACCTTCTCCGTAGCGGTCTCAAACGGGTCCACCCGCGGTGGCGGCAGCCAGGAACCTGTGTCGGCGCAAACCGCACAGTTGCGCAACACCAATCCCCTCACCGAACTGGAAATGGCCAATAACCGGCCGACCCCCGATGCGGTTGCGGCGCCGGCCCTCAAGCATGAATCCCAAATCCGTCATGGCAGCGTCCTCATTGCCGCCATTACGAGTTGCACCAATACCAGCAATCCTTCGGTGATGCTGGCGGCCGGGTTGCTGGCGAAGAAGGCCGTCGAGCACGGTTTGCAAGTCAGCCCGCTGGTCAAGACCTCTCTTGCACCCGGCTCGCGGGTCGTTACCGATTACCTCACCAAAGCCGGCTTGCAGCCCTATCTCGATCAGCTCGGCTTCAACCTCGTCGGCTACGGCTGCACCACTTGTATCGGCAATTCCGGTCCGCTTTCGGCTCCGGTCGATGAAGCGATCAGCAAGCACGACCTCGTTGCCGCTTCCGTTCTCTCCGGCAACCGCAACTTCGAGGCGCGCGTTCACCAGAACATCAAAGCCAATTTCCTCATGTCGCCGCCACTCGTCGTGGCTTTCGCCCTCGCCGGACGCGTTGACATCGACCTGAGCAAAGACCCGCTTGGCCAAGGCAAGGACGGCAAGGACGTTTACCTCAAAGACCTCTGGCCGACCCTGCAGGAGATTCGCGACCTGCTGCAATCGGCCTTGAAACCGGAAGTTTTTCGGAAGCTCTATCGCGATTTTGCTGAGCAAAATCCCAAGTGGACCGAAATCCCCGCCAGCACCGGCAATGTCTATCAATGGGAGCCGAACAGCACCTACATCCACGAGCCGCCCTTCTTCACCAATTTCAATCTGCAGCCGGAAAAGATTCACGACATCAACGGCGCGCGCGCGCTGGGCATCTTCGGCGACAGCGTCACCACCGATCACATCTCCCCGGCCGGCAGCATCAAAAAGTCTTCACCGGCTGGCAAATACCTCTTGGAAAAAGGCGTCGCCTTTGAAGATTTTAACAGCTACGGCTCGCGCCGCGGCAACGACCGCGTGATGACACGCGGGACCTTCGCCAACGTGCGTATCAAAAACCTGATGGTCCCGGGCAAAGAGGGCGGTGTGACCAGATGCTTTGCCGCCAAAAGCGGCGAGTGCACGCCGGAGGAAACCGTGTCCATTTATGACGCGGCGATGGCATATCAGAAGGAAGGCACGCCCTTGGTTGTGCTCGCCGGCCAGGAATACGGCACCGGCAGTTCCCGCGACTGGGCCGCCAAGGGCACGGCGTTGCTGGGGGTCAAAGCTGTCGTCGCGCAAAGCTTCGAGCGCATCCACCGCTCCAACCTCGTCGGCATGGGCCTGCTGCCGCTGCAATTCAAAGAAGGCAAGACCGCCCAAACGCTCGGGCTCGACGGTACTGAAACCTACGATGTGCTCGGTCTGGCTCAGGGCCTCAAGCCGCAACAAGACCTTAACCTGCGCATCACCCGCGCCAATGGCCAGGTGGAGACGGTGCCCGTGACTTGCCGCATCGATACTCCCATCGAGATTGATTACTATCAGCACGGCGGCATTCTGCCTTACGTCCTGAGGCAACTCGTCGCCAAGGTATAGTTGTGAATGGCAATTCCGACTTTAATCGAGCACGTCATCCGCTCCGCGGACCGCGGGCATCCCGCCGACGGAGCTCTCCGGCAGGAGCTCAAGGCCCAACGCTTTCTTCCACCCGAGGAAGCCGCCGAGATCAGCCGCGCCGTTTTCACCTATTACCGCTGGCGGGGCTGGCTCGACGAGCGAACACCTCTTCATGAGCAAATCGAGCGCGCCTTGCAGTTAGGGCAGAGATTTCAAGCTCAGCCACGAACCTTCCCCGACTCGGACCTCATCGCGCGAGCCGTTCCCGCCTGGTTAAAGGATGAAATGGAAATCACTCCGAACTGGGTGCGGACGCTGCAAGCCGAACCGAAGCTATGGCTGCGCGCGCGGGCAGGGCAGGGGAGCGCCCTGGCAGGAAAATTGGGTGATTGTTATGTCTTCGGCGATGGCATGCTGGGTGACACTCTGGAATACCGGGGCCGCAAAGACTTGTTCCGCACGCCTGAGTTTCATGCTGGCGAATTCGAGGTGCAGGACCTCAGCTCACAAGCCGTCGGGCTCCTCTGTGCTGCGCGTGCGGCCGAAACGTGGTGGGATGCCTGTGCCGGCGAAGGCGGCAAGTTGCTGCACCTTTCTGCTCTGATGGAGAATAAAGGGCTGATTTGGGCCAGCGATCGCGCCGCCTGGCGGTTGCAGAAGCTGAAGCGCCGCGCCGCTCGCGCGAAGGCTTTCAACTATCGGTCGGCGCTATGGAATGGAGGACCGAGGCTGCCGACCAAAACGAACTTCGACGGCGTGCTCTTGGATGCGCCATGCAGCGGTATCGGCACCTGGCACCGCAACCCGCATGCCCGCTGGACCACGACACCCCAGGATGTAAAGGAACTCGGTGGACTGCAGAAACAACTGCTTGAGAACGCTGCACCCAGTGTCAAACCGGGCGGGCGGTTGGTTTACGCCGCTTGCACTTTAACCCGCTCAGAAACAACCGCGGTGGTCCGGTTCTTCGAAGAAAAGCTTCCCGATTTCAAACCCCTCGCTCTTACCAATCCTTTACAGCCCAGCTCACCTGCTGCAGCCGGACTTTATCTCTGGCCCCAACAATCCGGCGGCAACGGGATGTTTATCGCCGCCTGGATTCGGGCGCGCTAACCTTCCGCGCGACTTCTACTTCTCCTTCCCCGCACACCGGTACAGGTCATCCGGGGCCGCGATGGCGCTATCCTCGAACACCTTATTTGGTCCCGCCGAGCGGATCAGGACTTCGTTATGGGAGAAGTAAAACTGGAGCGGGGTGCCCCAAGGGTCCACGATCTCCCCTTTGTCGTTCAGATCGCTGCGGCGCACCGCCAGGATCAGAACCTTTTTCTCCGTCTGGCCCAGCAGAGCCTTGACGATCTGGGAGTTATTCCCGGTGGGATAAGTGCCAACAAATTCCTTGTATTGCTGGATACCGAGAATGAGGGTGTCACAATCGGTATTGAATTTGGTGATTTTCTCGTCTGTGCGCCGAAGTGTCCAACCTTTAGCCACCCACAGGACACCTGCGACGCCCACCACGATTAACGCTAGCGTAAGGGCTCTTTTCATATTGTCGTCTTTTTAACTATTGAGCGTCTTAAGACGCTTTAAGGCAGGTGTAGCAGGAGGAGTGCCGCTGCTGGCCCGGACGATCAATTCGGTCGGCAGGCGTTTGCTGTCTGGGCGATGGCCCCGCAGGAGATGCGTCATCGCCTCGATCGCCGCCAAGCCGAGACGGTGCTTGGGCTGGCTCATGGTCGTGAGGGGTACCAGGAAATACTCGCTCAGCAGCGTGTTGCCAAAGCCGGCGATCGAGACGTCTTCAGGAATTCTAAGCCTTTGCTTAAGAAAGACTTTCGCAGCTCCGGCGGCGACCAGGTCGTTGGCCGCTTGCACGGCAGTCGCCTGCGCCCCTTCGTTAATCATCTGCATGGCGGCTTTCACACCGTCTTCCAGCATCCGCCCCGCTTGGAAGACCAGTTTATCATCGACGTCCAAGCCGGCTTCCCTCAGCGCACGGCGGTAGCCCTCGAAGCGCTCCTGGTTCCAGGGAGTCGCCACGGGGCCTGCCAGGAACGCGATCCTTTTGTGTCCCAATTTGAGAAAGTGC
Source organism: Binatia bacterium (assembly GCA_035566895.1). Lineage (GTDB taxonomy): Bacteria > Verrucomicrobiota > Verrucomicrobiia > Limisphaerales > UBA8199 > DATMQA01. The sequence goes on along the minus strand of DATMQA010000054.1, from coordinate 9,021 downwards.
TGCGTGACCGCATAGCCGCCCAACAGGTCGTCGGCTTCGACGTTCACAAAATGGCTGCAAAAAGGTACGGTATGGCCGAGGAGCACCGTGGGGACCTGGCGTGCCAGCAATTCCTGATAAATCCGTGCCTCCGATGCAATCCGATAAACCGGCGCGATGAACATGCCATCCACCTGCCGGGAGAGCAATCGCCGGATGCAGACCTCCTCACGTTCCGGAGTATTGAAGGTGTAGGCCAGCAGGACATCATAGCCTAGCTCGAAGGCGCGCTCTTGAATCGCCAGGAGAATGCGCGAGTAAATTGGATTGGCCAGCGAAGGAATGACCAGGCCGAAAAGCTTGCTGGTGCGGGTGCGCAGTCCCTGCGCGGTTGAGTCCGGCACATAACCCATTTGCTGGGCCAGCAGCTTGATGCGTGTTTTGGTTTCCGCCGAGACATCGTGCTCGTCGCGCAACGCTTTCGAGACCGTCATCACCGAGACGTTGGCCCGCGCCGCAATGTCCTTGAGGCGGATCATAGAGTGGCCCCTCTCCAATGCAGCTTCCGGCGCAGGGTTTCGCAGAAGGAGCTTCCGGCCAGGTGCATCAACCGGACCGTGCGCCGGCTGCGGTGAACGCGGAGGGTATCGCCCATCGCCAATTTGCTCACCACCTGCCCATCCGCGCTGAGGATGGTTTCGACCTTGGGACTGATGACCTTCACCTCAATTTCAGAGGTCAGCGGCAACACCAGCGAACGGTTCGAAAGCGTGTGCGGGCAGATGGGGGTTAACTCGAGCACCTGGGCGGTCGGAAAAACCACCGCGCCGCCGGCGGCGAGCGAATAGGCCGTTGAACCGGTCGGCGAGCTGACGATCAAGCCGTCGCACCGATATTGTGTCAGTGGCTCCCCATCGACGCGCACGGCCAACTCGATGAGCCGTGAGGCGATGCCACGGCTGATGACGATGTCATTGAGGGCGGTTTGTTCCACCAACCGCCCGCAGCACGGGCCGGCGGCCTGGAGCAGCGCCCGCGATTCAAAAGAGAATTCTCCTCTCCAGACTTGTCGCAACGCCTGTGCCAGCCCGGCAGAAGGGACCGCAGTGAGAAAGCCGAGGCTGCCGATGTTGATGCCCAGGATGGGGGTCTGAGAGCCGGCAATCTCGCGTGCGACCCGCAGCATGGTGCCATCTCCGCCAAAGACCAGCAGCAGATCCACCTGTCTGGTGAGCGTAGCGGCATCGGAGCAAACGACGGTCTTAATGCCGGCGGTTTCGGCCGTGGCCGGTTCACTGTAAACCTTTCGACCGGCTGCGGCGAGCAGCCGCGCGGCTTGTTTGACCACCGTGGCGCACGAAGGCTTCTCGGTGTTGCCGAGTACACCCACGCGCCTGATCTTGTCAGCCAATTTTTTCAAGCAACACCAGAAATTCCTTATTGCCGGCTGGCCCGAGCACCGGCGATTCCGTCACTCCACGCCAGGCCAACGCCGGTTGGCCGGCGACGAATGTCTCAAGCTCGCGCAGCACACGCTGATGAATCTCCGGGTCGCGGATTACGCCGGCACCCCGGTCTGCTTCCGCTTTGCCGGCCTCAAATTGCGGCTTGATTAACGCGATGATTCTACCGGATGGCCGCAGCAATGCAATCGCCGGCGGCACTATTTTGCGCAGTGAGATGAAGGAGCAATCAATCACTGCCAGGTCCAGCGGTGTGAAGGGCGCGGGGAATTTCGCCGGGGTCAATTCCCGGGCGTTGGTCTTTTCCATCACTACCACCTGCGGGTGGCGCCGCAGCTTCCACGCAAGCTGGCCCTGGCCCACATCGACGGCGTACACCTTCGCCGCCCCGCGTTGCAACAGGCAATCGGTGAACCCGCCCGTCGAAGCCCCCAAATCGGCGGCCGTCAGGCCGGCCACGTCAATGCCGAAATGAGCCAGCGCGTGCTCGAGTTTCAAGCCTCCGCGGCTGACGAACTTCTCCGGCACGGCCAGCACCAACTCATCTTGCTCCTGAACCGACTCGCTTGGTTTGCGCGCGACCTGTCCATTGACGCGGACCTGTCCGGCCATGACCGCCCGCTTGGCCTTTTCCCGGCTTTCGCACAAGCCGCGCTCCACCAAGGCTTGGTCCAGACGCCCCACTTCCAGACTCAACCAAAAAGGTCCAGGATGGGCTTTCCCTCCCCGTCGCGGGTGATGTAGAACGGCCGCTTTTCGATTTCGTAGGAAAGGCGCGGTGACATGCCCAGCGCGCGGAAAATGGAGGCGTGAAGGTCCTCAATCACCACGCGCTTTTCGAGGGTTTTGCAGGGGCGCTCCTCAGCGGTTTGGCCATGGAGGTAGCCGTGCTTGATCCCGCCGCCAAACAGCAGCACGCAGCCGGCGTCGGTGAAATGACGATGCATGCCATAGAACTTCAAGTCCTCGATTTTATCCGGCACTTCGACCTGGTTTTTCACTTGTTTGTCGGGCTTGCCTTCAATGAGGGCGTCGCGGCTGAATTCGCTGGCCAGGACGATGAGCGTGCGGTTGAGCAGTCCGCGGGCTTCCAGGTCCAATACCAGTTGAGCGATGGGGGCATCGATTTGCCTCTTCATAGCTGCAGTGCGCGTGTGGCCGTTTTCGTGAGTGTCCCAGTTAAGAAAGGGGATGTATTCGGTGGTGACCTCGATATAGCGGGCGCCGACCTCGGCGAGGCGGCGAGCCAGCAAACAGCCCAGGCCAAAGCGCCCCAGCATCTGCTCTTCGTACTTGGCGCCGAAGCGGTCCTGGGCGGCATTGTAGCGCCGGCCCGGCTCATAGTCGGGCACATATTTGCGGATGCTATCCAGCGGCTCCAGCGCGAGGTCAAAGGCCTTGGCCGCTGGCGAACTGAGGAGCCGATAGGCGTTGTCCAGCGAGCGCAACAGCGACTCCTTCTGGTAACCGCTGCCATTTTCGCCAATCGGGCTGGCGCTCAACAGTTTTTGAAAGAATTTCGCTCGATTCTCGAACCGGCCCGGCGTCATTCCGCCCGGCGGACGCACTGTATCAGCGGCCTCGTCCGGAAAAGGAATGTTGAAGGGCCCGTATTCGCTGCCGAGAAAGCCGGCAGTGGTGAAGGCCTTTAGTTCCTCGCTTTCACCAACATCGAAACGTTGGCCGATGTTGATGAAGGCAGGCACGACGGGATTGAGCGGGCCCAGGGTCCGAGCTATGACCGCACCGAGGTGAGGTGCGGCAACGGTTTGGGGCGGCGCGTAACCGGTATGCCATTGGTACTGGTGACGGGAGTGGAGGATAAAGCCGAGGTCGCCCGCCGTGTAAGAGCGGATGAGGGTGCCACGGTCCATTATCCGGGCGAGGTTTTCGAGGCCCTTGGAGAATTTGATGTGATCGACGGAGGTATCGATGATGGGAAAGGTGCTGAGAAACGCGCTGGAGGGGAGCCCTTTTTCGAAAGCAGTGTAGCGTTTGGGATCGAAGGTTTCCGTGTGGGCCATGCCACCTGCCATCCACAGCACAATCACGGTGTCAGCGGTGGGTTTGAGTTTCGCTTCGGCCGGTTCGGCGCAAAAGAGCTGCCGCGGGTACCCGGCGGCGAGGGCCGAGAGAGTGGCTGCGCTCGCCGTGCGCAGAAAATCGCGGCGATTATAAGTGATACGATTCATGGCGAACAGCTAAAGCAATGATTCACGCGAGACAGGCTGCGATTCTCCCTCTCCCTCCGGGAGAGGGCACGGGAGAGGGGAATTGGCCGATGGTTTTTCACAGCTCAGTATATCAACTGAAACTCCGGCAGCATTATCATCGCCCAGAGCAGGTCCTCCACGCCTTCCTTTTTGACGGGCTGACCGAGAAGGCCGCTGGCCAAGGCTGTTTCGGGGCTCGTGGGATTCCGGCCTAGTGCCTTGTGGTAAAGTCGCTGAATCAATTCGTCAGTAGGCGGGGCGGCAGAGACCAATTTTTCGGAACCCGTTTGCAGGAGCTTTGCCAGCGTGTCTCCGTTGGTTAGTTCAAGGGCCTGGAGCGTCGTAGCGGCACTCGCTCTCGAGGTGACCACCTGTTCTCGATTGGGCCTGCCCATGGCGCTGGCCAGCGGGTCCGCGGCGACGAGGCTGGCCCGAATTTCATTGGTGACGGCTGGGAATTCGGCTTTCGAGAACCAGACACCTGTGATTTGGCCGAACGCATCGCGGAACTCTTCCGCCGAAAGGCGCCGCACGCTGGGGCCATGGAAAACAAAATCCTTGCGGTCCCCTTCGCCCAGGTTGACTGCCGGCAACTGGTAACCGCGCGAGGTGAGGATACGCTCGATGGTTTGCTTCAGATCGTAGTGGTGGGCTACGAGGTCTTCCGCCAGCCAGTCGAGCAGGTCCTGGTCCCAGGCCGATTGCTCCATGTCATCGACAGATTCGACCAGGCCCCGGCCGAAAAAGCGCGCCCAGAGGCGATTAACGATCGTCCGCGAGAGCCGGCCGTCTTTGGGGCCGGTGATGATTTCGGCCAGGCGTTTTAGCCGCGCGGACCGGTCCACCTTCGGATCCAGGTCGCCCAATTGAGGGTAGATGAACCGTGCGCCGGCTGTCTGGCCAGTGGGCTTGTCGCATTGAAACATTTCGAGAGGCGCGTCGCTATAGACCCCGGCCAGGCCATAGGAATCCGCCAGGCGCCAGTCATTGATCAAGCTGTCGTGGCAGGAGGCGCACTTGAGGTTCACGCCCATGAAGACCTGCGAAACGTTCTGGGCCACCTGCATCTGCGGGGATTGACTGGCGTTGACGACCCCGCGCCAGATAATGCCCTTGGCAAACCCTTCGCATTCGGGTTTGGGATTGATGAGCTGGGCCACAAACTGATCGTAAGGGAGATTGGTGGCTAAAGCTGAAAAGAGCCAGGCCGTAATCTGTTTGCGACCGCCATCAATGAATCCAGTCCCGCGATAATCGTTCCGAAGCAAGTCGTTCCAAAATGAGAGCCAATGTTCGGCATAGCTCTGGTTGTCCGCCAGCAGCAGCCGCACCAGCCGCTCGCGTTTATCCGGTTTGGTATCCGCCAGGAACGCAGCCAGGTCATCGGGAGGCGGCAAAAGACCGAGGATGTCGAGATGCACCCGCCGGGCAAAGAGCCGCTCGTCCACGACCTGTGGCGGTTTGAATTGATAGGTCGCAAAATAGCCGGCCAGGATTTGATCGATGGGATTGCCGGAATCCGAAATCTTGAGGTTGGGCGAGTGGGGCGTCAGATTCAGCGGCGCGGGCCGGGCAAAACTGACGGTTGGGTCCCAGGGTAAGCCTTGGTCAATCCAGGCGCGTAGCAGCCCGATTTGTTCCACGGTCAGCCGCGAGCCCTTTTTGGGCATCACGTTGTCCGGGTCCACCCCAGCCACCAACTCGATGAGGAGGCTTTCCTGACTTTTGCCGGGGCTGACGGCGGGCCCGGAGTCGCCGCCCTGGAGGAGCGTGTCGCGCGTATCGATTTGGAACCCGCCCTTAGTGCGCCCGCGCGCGTGGCACTTGATACAACTGCCCTCAAAAATAGGTTTGATGTCGCGAGTGAAATCGATCTTGCGCGGGGCCGGCAGCGGCAGGGAGCGCGCCTGCTCGGGGGACATCGCGCCGGGGGCCTTTGGGGCGAACGTCACCCAAAGCAGGAGGGAAAGCGCATGGCAGAAGTGCTTCACTAAACAACAAATTTAAGGCAGCTAATTTGTTTTGCAAGAGTTGGTTGGAACTTAACCGCAGCGCTTCAGTACAAGAATTTCAGGATTTTGCCTGTGTCATCCAAAGCGACTCCCTGCCGCCGGTAGGCCCAGCACATATAGCTGATGCTGACAAAGTAAGATGCCGGCAGCCGGTTGAGCACGCCGATCTTGGCGCCCAACAACGTGGTCTTGCCGCCAAAACCCATCGGCCCGATGCCGAGCTTGTTTGCGGTCTCGACGATGTCCTGTTCGAGTTTGTCGAGTTCCGGACTGGGGTTGCGGTCGTCGAGTTTGCGCAGGAGCTGTTGCTTCGAAAAATCGTAACCCGTCGCGCGATCGCCGCCGATGCACACGCCCAGGATGCCAGGCCCGCAGCCTTTGCCCTGGGCTTGGAGCACCGCGTCCAGGATGGCCTTGCGGCAGCCATCCAGGTCCCGGTTGGCTTTCAGTTGCTCGTTCGGCAAAGAGTATTGCGCGCCGACGTTCTCGCAGCCGCCGCCTTTGAGCACCAGACGGACCGTAACCTCCGGCGAGCGGTGTTGGTGAAAATGAACCGTCGGCGAACCGGGGCCGACGTTGGTGCCGTCATTCTTGCCGGTGACGGAATCAACCGAATTCTGTCGAAGGAATCCCTTTTTGGTGGCGAGCTTGACTGCTTCGTGGGCACTTTCGGTGAAGGCCAGTTGGTCGAAACCGACTGGGCAATCAACAAAGAACAGAATGCTGCCGGTATCCTGGCAAATAGGTTGGGACTTGTTTTTGGCGAGCGCGATGTTCTGCTCGATGATCTTCATCGCGCTTTGGGCAACGGTGCCTTTCTTCTCGCGTTCGAGGGAATCGAGGATGGCGCGATGGACATCATCCGGAATTTCGGCCGAAGTGCGGCGGATGAGTTCCAGTAGCGAATCTGCCAGCAGGTTCATGGGGCGCAGGCTACGGGGAATGAGAAGTTGAGTCAACGGCCTGGTGGAACAGGATCGCATTTGCTAAAGGAAGAGGCGCGCCGATATTAGACTTTGACTTCACGATTCATGCGGAGCTGGTTGCAGAACAAACATTATGAAAACGGACGTTCGCACTGAGACCGACTCGATGGGACCGATGCAGGTGCCTGCCGATTCCTATTACGGCGCGCAGACCGCCCGAGCGGTCGAGAATTTCCCGATTAGCAACCTGCGGTTTTCCCGCGAATTCGTCCACGCCCTCGGCCTCATCAAGAAACACGCCGCCATCACTAACGAAGCGCTTGGCCTGATTCCAAAAGAAATTTCGGCCGCCATCCAAAAAGCCGCGGAAGAAGTGGTTGACGGCAAGCTGGATGGCGAGTTTGTCGTCGATATTTTCCAAACTGGCTCGGGCACCTCGACCAACATGAATGCCAATGAGGTCATTGCGAACCGCGCGATCGAGCTCCGCGGCGGCGCCCGTGGCGACAAATCGGTGCATCCCAACGACCACGTCAACCGCGGCCAGTCCAGCAACGATGTCATCCCAACGGCGATTCATCTGGCGGCCTTGGAGGGAATAGCCCACCGCCTGGTGCCGGCCCTTAGCGAGCTGCACGCGGCCTTGCTGAGAAAGGCGCTGGAATTCAAGGACGTGCTGAAAATTGGCCGCACGCATTTGCAGGATGCGACACCGATGCGCCTGGGACAGGAGTTCGGCGGCTACGCCAGCCAGCTCGAACACGACATCAAGCGACTGCAGCGGCTGGAAGAGTCTTTGGGCGAACTGGCCCTGGGCGGGACGGCAGTAGGGACCGGCATCAACACGCATCCGGAGTTTGCGCGCCGGACCATCGCGGGTTTGGCGCGAGAAACCGGACTGAAATTGCGAGAGGCTTCGAACCATTTCGCGGCGCAGGCCGCCATCGATGCGTGCGTGGAAGCGAGTGGCGCTTTGAAAACCGTTGCGGTGAGCTTGCTCAAGATTGCCAATGACATTCGGTGGCTCGGCTCGGGCCCGCGTTGCGGTCTGGGGGAAATCAAACTGCCGGCGACACAGCCCGGCTCTTCGATCATGCCTGGGAAAGTCAACCCGGTTATGTGCGAAATGGTCGTCCAGGTCGGCGCGCAGGTCATCGGCAACGAGGCCACCATCGCGTTTAGCGGCACCTACGGAGCGTTTGAATTGAATACGATGCTGCCGGTGGTCGCTTACAATTTATTGCAGTCCATCGAACTGCTGGCGAGTGCCAGCCGAGTGTTCACGAAACGGTGTGTCGCGGGTCTGGAAGCCGACGCGGAGAAATGCGCCGCCAACGTCGAGCGCAGCCTGGCGATGTGTACCGCGCTGGCGCCGGTGATTGGTTATGATAAGGCGGCGAAAATCGCCAAAGTGGCCTACGAAACCGGCCGCACCGTGCGGGAAGTGGCATTGGAGATGAGCGGACTTGAGAAGGCGAAGGTGGACGAGTTACTGGACCCGGGCAGACAGACGTGAAATGTAAAACGTAAAGAAACTTCAGTTCAGTCCGCTGGTATTCCCATCTCAGAATCTTTGTGGTCTTTGTGATCTTTCGTGGCCATTTCACACAGCGCGTTTCACGTTTTACGTTTCACGGATCAGATGTGTATTGCTCGACCGGCCACGCCGAGCGCGGCCTCGCGCAGCGCTTCACCCAAGGTCGGATGAACATGGCATGTTCGGGCGAGGTCTTCACTGCTCGCTCCAAACGCAATCGCGGTGGCGGCCTCGTTAATCAAATCTCCGGCGTGCGGACCTAGAATATGAACGCCTAGAATGCGGTCGGTTTTGCCATGGGCCAGCATTTTGATCGTGCCCTCGACCTGGCCCAGCGTTCGTACCCGGGCATTTCCTCGAAACGGGAATACTCCCTTGCGATATTCCGTCCCCGCTTCCTTCAGTTGCTCCTCAGTTTTGCCCACCGACGCGATCTCCGGTTGAGTGTAAACGACACCAGCAATCGCGTCATAATTCACGTGGCCGTGTCCGGTGGCCATGTATTCAACGCAGGCAATGCCTTCCTCTTCCGCTTTGTGCGCCAGCATCGGTCCGGCGATCGCATCGCCAATCGCGTAAATGCCGGGCACATTCGTCGCGTAATGCGCGTCGGTCTTCACGCGGCCGCGCTCGTCCAGTTCGACGCCCGCGCCGATGCCATCAGTGAACGGCCGCCGGCCGATCGACAGCAGCACGATGTCGGCCTTCAGCTCTTCCGGCGCACCGCCCTTTGCCGGCTCGATGGTCAGCGTCACGCCGTCGTTGCCCTTGCGCGCGCCGGTCACCTTCATGCCGAGGCGGAACTTCATGCCCTGGCGCGTCAGTATGCGTTCGAAGGCCTTGGCCACCTCAGCATCCATCGTGGGCACGATGCGATCGAGAAACTCCACC
>DATMQA010000053.1:0-34794 GCA_035566895.1 Binatia bacterium | reverse complement strand
GTTTCAGCGCCAACGCCGGGATCGACCTGCCGTTGCGCATCGCCAATAACTTCTTTCAGAGTGTGCCGGACTACCGGTTACACGGGGGAATTTCGGTGCGATTTTAGGCATTCGCGGCTGGGCCGCGGTATTCAGGGACGAATGGGGAGTCTCGGCAAGGTCCAACCTCGCAGCTCATGCGGGGTGGCTGCAGGCTGCGGACAGCCGCACTCCGGGGCGAGCTGGAAACCGCCTCCAAACCATTGCCAGGATAGTTGTTCCTCTGCCCACGGCTCGAAGAATCCGACAGAAATTTGAGCAGTGGTGGCGGGGTAGGGGAGGAAGCCCTTGAAAGGGTTAGGAGATCATTACCGGCGCGGTACACCCCGTTAAAACGGGGTGTTAATGAAAACCGGCTTGTGCCGATTTTTTGCAAGACCTTCCCCCGCTAATCGTATCCATTCGAACATATGAAACAGCACTTGCCAACGGATGCCAAAGGCTGGGACCGCGTGAAGGCCCGGCCCTTCGCCTGCACCGGCGCCCGCTCGCGAATCCTCTCGTGGTCGCGCTCCGTGCTGTGCGCGGCGTGTTTTCTGATTCCCCGCCTCCTGGTGGCGCAGGGTATTAACCTCGGCTGGTCGGCGGTGGCTGCGGGCGGCGGCACCAGCGCGGGTGGGAATTATATTTTGAATGCAACCGTCGGCGAGCCGTTCGGCGGCGGGACCTATGGCGACAACTACGCGGTAGTAGCCGGGTTTGAGGGTATCGTTGAGAACGTCGAACCCGTAGCGCCGCCAATCCTGCGCATCGCGCGCGCCGGCGCGAATTCGGTCGTCGTCCTTTGGCCTGCCTCCGCCACGGGCTGGGTGTTGCAGGAAACCCCGACTCTTGGCGATTCAGCCAACTGGACGGATGTGAGCCCTCGGGTGGTGGTGAACGGAGCTGACAACACCGCCACTCTGCCGCTGGTGCCAGGCAACCGCTATTATCGCTTGCGACACCCATGACGCCCGTGCCCGACCAGATTTACGCACTTCAATAATTCAACCAACAATAAAAAGGAATTAACATGCGCACCTATTCGAAACTCACCATCGCGATGCTGGCCGTCCTGGCCGCGGCGCACCTGGCCTGGGCCGTCTCGCCCATGGGGACGGCGTTTAATTTTCAGGGTTACCTGACCGACAATAACAAAAAGGCGCTCAGCGGCCAGTACGACATCCAGTTTCAGCTCTTCGATGTCTCGAGCGGCGGCAATGCGCTGGCGACGTCCGTTCAGGCGCCGGTAACCGTAAACAATGGTCTGTTCTCCACCAGCGTGGACTTCGCCAACTTTAAATTCGATGGCAACGCGTATTGGCTCGAAGTCGGCTTTCGCGTGAACGGCGACAGCAACCCTTACCAAATCCAGAGTCCGCGCATCCAGATACGGCCAGTGCCTTACGCGCTGTATGCCGGGACGGCCGGGACAGCACTCACCGCCGGTGGCGTCCAGGCCAGCTCCGTCGGGACAGCGGGCCTGCAGGACAACTCTGTCACCGCCGGAAAGATTGCCGGGGGACAAGTCGTAAAATCCCTGAACGGCTTGTTTGACGACGTGAAGCTGCAAGGGGACGGGACTGTCACCGTGACGCCCAATGGCAACACCATCACGCTTGGCACGAGCCTGGGTGGAGGGGGTTGGTCCCTGACCGGCAACGCCGGCACGACGCCGGGCGTGAATTTCCTGGGCACGACCGACAACCAGCCCCTGGAATTGTGGGCGGACAGCTCGCGCGCGCTGCGCCTTGAGTATTCGGGTTATTTCAACCCGATCACAAAATCGGGCTCGACCTCGATCAACCTGATTGGCGGCTACTACGGCAACCAGGCGCTCAACGGCGCCGTGGGCGTGACCATCGCCGGCGGCGGTTATCTGTCCGGAGGATTGTCGGGGAACAATCCTAACCAAATCGCCGGTAACTTCGGAGCCATCGGCGGCGGGGCGGGTAACTTCATCCGCTACGGTACCTATGCCACGATCGCGGGCGGGTACCTCAATATGGCCGGCTACGCGCCGAATCAAACGGGTTTCTATGCCAGTGTCGGAGGCGGAGTCGAGAACAGTGCGCAAGGGACCTACTCGGCGGTGCCGGGCGGCTACCGCAACGTGGCGGCCGGCAAGTCCAGCCTGGCGGCGGGCTACGCCGCCAACGCCGCGCATGACGGGTCGTTCGTCTGGAGTTCATACCCCAGCCAGGCCTCCAGCTTCAGCCCGAACCGTTTTCATGTCTTCGGCCAGAACGGATTCTCGGTCGATTACGACATGCAACGGCAGGATGGTGGCGGGTCGCATTGGGCCGGCATCGGCCTCGCATCCGGCCAGACGATCTCGACTTGGATATCCCGTACCTACCTGGGTGACGCGGGCGACTGGCACGGCAACGCCCTCAATATTTACGACGATGGCACCGGTGTGGGCGTCTTTGGCGGCGACCTGCAACCGTTCGGCGCCGCGACGTTTGAAAGCAACCTCAGCTCCTCGAGGACGCACGCGTGGTTTGCGGAGAATGGCAATTGCGTGTTCAACGTCACCGGCGGAGGGGCAGGATTCTTCGGCGGAAACCTCAGTGTCTGCACCCTCACTATCCGCGGCGGGTGCGACCTGGCCGAACCGTTTGACATGGCCGAGGACGAAATCCCCAAAGGCGCCGTCGTGGTCATCGATCCACAGCATCCCGGCAAACTCAAATTGAGCACCGAGGCTTATGACACGCGCGTCGCCGGCGTCGTCAGCGGAGCTGATGGGATTCAACCCGGCATTTCGATGCACCAGGAAGGCGTCAACGATGGGGGGAGGAATGTCGCGCTCAGCGGCCGGGTTTATGTGCTGGCGGACGCCAGCAACGGGGCGATTCGTCCCGGCGACCTGGTCACCACTTCGGCCACGCCCGGGCATGCGATGAAAGTGACCGACCACGGCCAGGCGCAAGGAGCCATCCTGGGCAAAGCCATGACCGGTCTCGAGGAAGGCCGTGGCACCGTGCTGGTGCTGGTCACACTGCAGTAAGGACCGATCGGGAGAGCAACCTATGAAACGGCAAGTAACCAGGATATTTCACACGCCGCGCACTCTCATTAACATCACGGCTTTAGCCCGGTGGGTGGGAGCGCTCGGTCCGTGGCAACGGTTTCAACAGTTTGTCAGCCAACGCCAATTGAACCGGCTCACGTTCGCCATCGCCTTACTCCACCGGGCTAAAGCCGCGGTGTTAATGAGCGGCCGTTCCAGGCTCGTGGCAACGCTGGGACTCCTCCTCTTAACCGGACTGTTTGTGCCATCGGCTTCCGCCGCTCCTTTTCACGAAGCCGAGGTGCGGAAAGCCGTCGAAACCTGGGTCCACCATGTCACAGCGCAGCGGCGGCCGGATGCTGTGATTGAGAGCGTCGAGCCCTATGTGCGCAACGGCGTCACCGCGGCTTATGTGATCCAATTTGCCAAGGGAGGCTATTGCCTGGCGGGCGCCGACTCGGTCGTGCTGCCCGTCTATTGGTACTGTCCGCAGGGGAGCTATGACCCGCAGAACCCCGGTTGCCAGGTGATCCTGCAGGAGATTGCCGACCGCTTGGAATATTTGAAAGGACTCAAAGCGACAGGGAATCCCCGGCTCAAGCTCCACCAGGCTGCCTTGGACGAGCGCGCGGCGCTGTGGGCGAACCTCATAACCGACACGCCACCCCCCGGGCCTTCCCCGTCGGGACCGATGCCGAACCTGGTGCAGTCACAGCTTCAGCTCCCGTTGACTTCCAAGTGGGGCCAGGGCTCGCCCTACAACGACGATTGTCCGGCGGTGCCTGCAATCCCTGCCGGCGCCGACAACCATTGCCTGGTGGGCTGCGGGGCCACCGCCCTGGCGCAGGTGTTGTATTACTGGCGCTGGCCCTATACGGGCGTCGGCACGGCCAGCGAAACGTATCACTTCCGCTCGACCAGTATGACCCTGACGACATCGCTCGACATCAACCCGATGATACCGGCGAATTGGTCCGGAGGCCGGCTCTGGTGGTCCGCAGGCACGCTTTCGCTCACGGGTTCGTGGGATGCAAGCCTGCTGGCCGCGGCCAAGACAATCACCAACAACTCCAGTTTCCAGGGCGCGGTGCAATCCCTTTACAACTCCATGCAGGATCAGCAAACCGCTGTTTCCGCCGACTTCGGCGCCGCGACTTATAATTGGGGCGTGATGAAAGACATCAATAACGACCCGCCCGACGCCGGCGGCGCGGAAGTCGCCAGATTATCCTTCCACGCCGGCATGTCGTTGAACATGGACTATGGGCTTTCCGGGTCAGCTTCCGACCCATCCAGCATTCCCGGGGCCCTGAGTCAACATTTCCGCTACGATTCCGATGCCACGGACAACTCGCTGGATGTAAACAAAATGGTCGAGGAGATTCAATGGGAGCGGCCGCTCATCATGGCCGGATTTGACATAACCGGTACCGGCCATGGCTGGGTTATTTACGGGTACAATCAAGGAACCAGTCCGTGGCAGTTCAATATGAACATGGGTTGGTCAGGCAACGCGGATGGTTTGTATTCACTGGACCTGGTGCCCAGAGGTCTGACGAACAACCTGAGCCACATCACGCGCATTGCGCCGAAAGATGTCGTGCGCTTTGTCGGCGCGGGCGGCTCGGGCAGCGGCTCGCCCGGGTCGCCCTACCAGAACATCGAGGAAGGCATCGCCAAGGCGGCGAACGGTACGACCCTGATCTTCAAAGCCGGTTCCTACAACTCGTTTTCCGCCTCCCAACTGGTGGTCAACAAGCCGCTCCAGTTGAAAGCCATCAACGCGACCATCGGGAAATAAGTTGGCAGCCACGCCTCGCAGGCAGTCGATGTTTGCGATTTTATCGCCGCTATAGGCAATCTTCGGATTGAGTTTGATCGAGCTGACCCACGGAACGCCATTCTCGTTCTTGGTCATCGCGCCGATGGCCTCGCCTTCATAGCTAGCAGAGCGAGGAATGGGGAAGTGTCCTGAGGTTGACTGAACGGATCGCCTGGGCGATGTCGGCGATACGCGTCCGGAATCAAAAGACGAAATGACGGGTTCGGATAGGTGCGCTGTGAAGCGGACTTCTGGGCAGTAGTGAGTCAACCCGATTAGAACAATTGGGAACGAAAACTTTTTTGCCTGTTGACACCCGCCCTAATGGGTGACCCTTTTCACGTATTTGCGCACACGGGGTGAGGCCAATTTCCAGTACGGGGACGAAATCATCGTTTCCGGCGGCCCAGGGGTCTATGTGCTGCTCAACGAGAGTTTCACTCTGAGCCTGCAGGCAAACGGAGTTTATGACACGCTCGGCCGCGACGAACTGCTGGGGCAGGTCTCGGACCGGACCGGCTCGACGGGGTGGTTTTTGGGGCCTTTGCTCAACTTCACCTGGGGCGAACGTTTCAGCGCCAACGCCGGGATCGACCTGCCGTTGCGCATCGCCAATAACTTCTTTCAGAGTGTGCCGGACTACCGGTTACACGGGGGAATTTCGGTGCGATTTTAGGCATTCGCGGCTGGGCCGCGGCACTCAGGGACGAATGGGAAGTCTTGGCAAGGTCCAACTTCGCAGCTTATGCGGGGTTGCGCACGTCGATGTTTGGTTGCGGCCAGGAAATCCGGTCGTTTGCTCAATTTCTCCTTCACAAATATTTCCACCACTGAATTGTGCGGCTTCGTCATCCCATTTTTTGACTCATCACCTCGGTGCAAGGCGGTGGATTAAGCGGCGCAGGGATTGCGGGCGACCGTCATCTTCATTTTATATGGTGGGAATGAATTCCATTGCTGCCTACATGATTTCCTGGTTGTTTGTGGACTTTATTACGGATGGTGCCGATGGAGGGGATCGAACCCACACATCCTTACGGATACCAGATTTTGAGTCTAGCGCGTCTGCCAATTCCGCCACATCGGCTCTTGGGGCCTTAATATATTTGAGCCGGTGGCAAAGTAAAACTCAAATTGAACTTTCCCCAATCCTCGGCGATGGTTCGCGGGTGAACCAAATCATACAACTGGATGAAGCCCGGGCCCGCCGGCTGGGCGAGGCGCGCAAGACGCCCGAGCCCTGTTCGATCGTCATCTTCGGCGCCAGCGGCGATTTGACCGCCCGCAAGCTCATTCCCGCTCTCTATCACCTTTGCAAAGACAAGCAAATGCCGGCTGATTTCCGCATCGTCGGGTTTGCGCGGCGGGAAAAATCCGATGCCTCCTGGCGGGATGAGCTGCGCCAGGCCCTCAACCAATATTCCCGCACCAAACCGGTCGATGACCAGGTCTGGCAGGAGTTTTCCGGGCATGTCTTTTATTGCCAGGGCGACCTGACGGACCCGGCGGCTTACCGCAAGCTCGAGGAGCGACTGCGCGGGTTTGGCAGCGAACCGCTGCGGCGGAACCTGCTGTTTTACCTGGCGACGATGCCGAGCCAGTTCGGCCTGGTGGCCGAGCAACTGCATGAGGTCGGTCTGCTGCATAAAGCCAATGGCAATCAGACCGAAGGCTGGCAGCGGATCGTCGTCGAAAAACCCTTCGGCCATGACCTTGAATCGGCCCGCCAACTGAACCGGGAGCTGACCCGTTACGCCAGCGAAGCGCAGGTTTTCCGCATCGACCATTACCTGGGCAAGGAGACGGTGCAGAACATATTGATGTTCCGTTTTTCCAATGCGATTTTCGAGCGGCTGTGGAACCGGGACTCGATCGACCACGTGCAGATCACCGTCAGCGAAGACCTGGGGGTCGGCCAGCGCGGGGGATATTATGAGGAGGCCGGGGCCTTGCGGGACATGGTGCAGAACCATCTTTTGCAGGTGCTGTCCCTCAGCGCGATGGAGCCGCCCGTCTCACTGGATGCCGAGGCGATTCGGGACGAGAAGGTCAAGCTGCTGCGGTCGATTCGTCCGATGACCCCCGAGGAGGTGGCGCAGCAAGTCGTGCGCGGCCAGTATTTCGCCGGGGCCGTCAATGGCGAGGTGCGGCCCGGGTATCGGCAGGAGCCGAAGGTCAAGGCGGACTCCAACGTGGAGACCTATGTGGCGCTGAAGCTGAACATCGATAATTGGCGCTGGTCGGGCGTGCCGTTTTATTTGCGCACGGGTAAGAACCTGCCGCTGAGCGCCAGCGAGGTGCGCGTGCAATTCCGGCCGACGCCGCACGTATTGTTCGCGGCGCAATGCGGTCAGAACCTCGACCCCAATGCGCTGGCCCTCCGCCTGCAGCCCGATGAGGGCATTTACCTCCGCTTTAACGGCAAGGTCCCCGGCACCAGCCTCGAGGTGCGCCCGGTGCGCATGCATTTCAGCTACAATGCCGAGTTCGGCGCTTATACCCCCGAGGCTTACGAACGGCTGCTTCTGGAAGCAATGACCGGCGACGCGACCCTCTTCATCCGGCGGGACGAGGTGGAAACGGCGTGGAACATTGTCGATTCGATTCGCCAGAGCTGGGAGGGGAAAGCGTTGACGAACCGCGAATTCTACTCAGCCGGCACGTGGGGACCCGTGGCGGCGGACGATTTGCTGGCCCGGTCCGGCCACGCCTGGCATGAGCCGATGATCATGAACGGCGCGCCCACAGCGCAAAGTCCGGGGGCCAAAAGCCAGGGCGCGGAGTCCAAAGTCCAAAGTCCAGAGTCCGCAGTCCAAAATCCAGGGGCGGAGGTCCAAAGTCCAAAATCCAAAGTCCAGGGCCAAGTGGTCAAAGCGTGAAGTCGCGAGAGCATGAGTACCTATGAGCTGGTCAGGTTTGCGAGCGCGGAGGAGTTGGCGGGAAAGGTCGCGGAGCGGTGGCTCAGCGAAATCCAAGCGCTCGGCGCGACCAGCCGGTTTTACGGGGTAGCGCTTTCCGGCGGGCGGATCGCGGGCCGGTTTCTTTCCCAGGCGGCGGGCCTGGCGAAAGCGCGGAATTTGTCATTCGAGCCCGTTGACTGTTTTTGGGGCGACGAGCGTTGTGTCCCGCCGGATGATGCCGAGAGCAATTTCCGCCTCGCGCGCGAGGTTTTGCTCGAGCCGCTGAGAGTTCCGGACCGCCGCATCCACCGCGTGCGCGGGGAGGACCCGCCGGAGCAGGCGGCGAGAGCGGCGGGCGAGGAGTTGTGCCGCCTGGCGCCCCGGGAGCGCGACGGCCTGCCCGTGCTTGACCTGGTGCTTTTGGGAATGGGCGAAGAAGGGCACGTTGCCTCGCTCTTTCCGGGTGAACCGGAGGAGGTGACGACCAGCCCGGCGGTTTACCGGCACGTGGTGGCGTCAAAGCCGCCACCGCACCGCATTACGCTGGGTTACCCGGCGATTGCGGCGGCCCGGCAGGTGTGGGTGCTGGCCTCGGGCGCCGGGAAAGAGCAGGCGCTCCGTGAATCGCTCCGGCCGGGGGGGAGGACGCCGCTGGCCCGGGTGCTGGAGCTTCGCGGCCGCACGACCGTGTTTACGGAGCTTAATGTTTAGATGAGAGGAAAAACGCAATCGGTCAGTGACGGCGGCCGGAGCGCGGACATTCCTGTCCGCAGCAATGTATTACGCGCGAGATTGTCGGCAAATGCGGGCCCTGCTGGCGTTCGGAAGTTGCTGCGGACAGGAAAGTCCGCGCTCCGGCCGGATTTGCGGGAAAAACAGTGGTTTCACTTGACGGGACGCGGAGCTGGTGGAACGGTGATAAAGGGAAGCCGCTGTAGGCGTATATCGGCTGACCTTCGTGAGGCGAAGGGAAAACTCTTTGAAAACAAAAATGATTTGAACGAGTAGCGCCACTGTTGTATCTATATAATGTCGAGCAAAGCAGAATTTCGCTGTTCGTTTAGGGTTAGTATAGAGGTTTTGCTTGTAGTGCGGTTCGAACAGCGAGCAAATAGTTGGCCGCATTACCCTTCTGAGCGCCTGGGTGAAGGCGTATAAACCTCGTCACCACTAAGAGCCGGATGCAAATCCGGCTCTTTGCTTTGCCCGGCGGAGCCCTCTGCCACGGGCGGCGGCGCTATTCTTCTGCGTTGCCTGGGTGCCCGGGAATCGGCTAATCTTGGTTTGAATGAAACATCAACTCGACTTTGAAAAGCCGATTGCGGAGCTGCAAACCAAGCTTGAGGAGTTGAGAAGGCATCCGGAAACGCATTCGCTGGGCATCAGCGTCGAGGAAGAGGTCGCCTTAATCGAGAAAAAGCTCGAAGAAACCAAGCGCCAGGTGTTTCTGAACCTGAGCGCGTGGGACCGGATCAAAATTGCCCGTCATCCCAAGCGCCCTTTCACGCTGGATTATCTGAGCTCGGCCTTTACGGATTTCAGCGAGCTACATGGCGACCGGCTCTACGCCGAGGACCGGGCGGTGGTGGGCGGGTTCGCCTGCCTTGGGCCGCACAAGGTGGTGGTGATCGGCACCCAGAAAGGCCGGGACACCAAGGAGAATATCCTGCGGAATTTCGGGTCCGCGCACCCGGAAGGGTACCGCAAGGCCCTGCGGCTGATGAGGCTGGCCGACAAATTCCGGCTGCCCATCATCACGCTGATAGACACGGCGGGAGCCTATCCGGGCATTGGGGCGGAGGAGCGGCACATTGCGGAGGCGATTGCGGTTAATTTGCGCGAGATGATGTTATTGGAAGTGCCAATTATCGCGACGGTTATCGGGGAAGGCGGTTCCGGCGGCGCCCTGGGGATCGGTGTGGCCGACCGGGTTTTGATCCTGGAAAACGCTTATTATTCGGTCATCAGTCCGGAAGGCTGCGCGGCTATTCTTTGGAAGGACCGCTCGGCGGCGTCCAAAGCGGCTGAGGCCCTCAAGATTACGGCGAAACATTTGTTCGAGCTGGGCCTGGTGGACGGAGTTGTTCCGGAGCCGCTCGGAGGGGCGCATGCGGATCCGGACGCGACGGCTTTGACCCTGAAAACTACGTTGCTCATGCACCTGGAACAACTCCTCGCCCTGTCTCCCGCCGAACGGCTAAAGCAGCGCTACGCCAAATTCCGCAGCTTTGGTCATTTCACCGATAAACAGACACCAGCGGCCGGGAATGGCGGGGAGTGAGGGCAAGGGGAATGACGGAGCGATGGAGCATTGGAGTATTACAGCGGTGACAGACGAGGAGCCGGTTAAACTCCAAATCCCAAACACCAAGCTCCAGAAAAGCCCCAAATTCCAACTTTCAAAGCTGCGGCAGTGGGAAAGGCCTTCGCACCGTCAGGGGCGAACTCGGCGCTGGCTCTTTGATTGCCAAAGGCTTTTGAGGCTTGGTGTTTGGAATTCTTCTGGAGCTTGGTGTTTGGAATTTGGAGTTTTCCGTCAGAGCGCTGCGGTGTCCCTCCTTCGATCGCCATGCTGTATCCGTTGATTTTCCATCCCATTTTCAAGGAGCGCGTGTGGGGCGGACGCGAGCTGGAAAAGCTCTATCATAAACCGCTGCCGCCGGGGGTTCCGATTGGCGAGTCATGGGAGATCAGCGATCGTCCCGGGGAGCTGAGCGTCATTGCGAACGGACCACTCGCCGGCAAAGATCTGCATTGGCTGGTCCAAAACCATGCGGCAGAGCTGCTAGGGCCTGCCAAACTTCAGGCGGGGCGGTTTCCGCTGCTGATCAAGATTCTGGACGCCCGGGACAAGCTCTCACTGCAGGTTCATCCTCCGCCCGCAAAAGCGGCAGCGCTCGGCGGCGACCCAAAAACCGAGATGTGGTATATCGCGGATGCCGCACCGGGAGCTGAGCTGTATGTGGGCCTTCGGCGTGGCGTGACTCGCAGTGAATTTGAGCGAAAGATCCGCGATGGCTCGGTGTCAGAGTGCTTTCATCGCGTTGGCGTGCGCGCAGGCGATGCCATGTTTCTGCCCAGTGGCCGCGTTCATGCGATCGGCGCCGGGCTGGTGATTTTTGAGATTCAGCAAAATTCCGACACGACGTATCGGGTATTTGATTGGAACCGTGTGGGCCTGGATGGCAAACCGCGGGACCTGCATGTGGCCCAATCGCTGGAGAGCATTGACTTCACGGATTTCGAGCCGGAGTTGGCCACGTCGGAATACGAAGCGCAGGATGGGTTTAAGGTCCGGCATGTGGTGCGAGACGCTCTGTTTACGGTGGATGCGATCACGGCGGAGAGCGGTAAAGGGGTGCCACTCAGTCAAGGCAGGATGACAATCCTGGGGCTGGTGCAGGGCAGGGTGCGGGTCATCGGCGCTGACAATTCCATCGAGTTGAACAAGGGGCAGTTTTGCCTGATCCCGGCCAGCATAGCGGCTGAGGTCCGGAGCGAATCCAGCAGCACTTTTCTGATGGTGCAAGCGGGGGCGTAAGAGATAGGGTAGATTCCGTCGAGTGAAGAAGTTCTTCCAGAGCTGGCTGATCAACACCCTGGCGGTGCTGGTGGCGGTCTATATTGTGCCGGGTCTCCGGTTCAAAGACAACGGTTTGTGGACGCCGTTTGTAACCGCGCTGGTTTTGGGCATCCTCAACGCCGTGATTCGGCCCGTCCTGATGCTCTTAACCCTGCCGCTGCTAATCTTTACACTGGGACTGTTCACCCTGGTGATTAACGCCCTGCTGTTGTACTTTGTGAGTTTCCTGCTGGGAAGGTATTTTGAGGTCGACGGTTTCTGGTCTGCTTTTTGGGGTGCGCTGCTCATCAGCTTCGTCTCGATGGTCCTCAACGCGCTGACCGGAACGAAAAACGTCCGCGTGCAGGTCAACCGCCGGCGGCCGCCGCCGGATTCGGGCCGAGGGGGCGGGCCGGTCGGGGGTGGCCCGGTAATCGACATTTGAACTGCGGCGCGGTTAAATGAGTTAAAAGGGTTAACTGAGTTAATTGGGTTACATGGTTACATGGGTTGCAAGGTTACAAAGTTAAGGGGCCAATCGGGTTGGCTGAGTTAAAGGGGTTGGAGTGTTAGACCGCGCCTATGGCCCCAATTAAGTTTAACTGAGCACCGCGAGGTAGGCTGCGCGCAACGTTCGGATACCCTTGGCCTGAAATTCCTGCTCAAAATCAGTCGGGAGGTCTGCTAACTCGGGTGGAGTTTCCGCCGGTTTGAACGCCGGATGGGCAGCAAACACATCCCTCATTTGCTCGAAATAATCCTGGTCGTCGGTGCGCAGGAACACCGTTCCGCCCGGCGCAAGGGCCTGGTGGGCGAGAGCGGGAAAACGCTCATTGATGAGCCGATGGCGGCGGTGTTTTCGTTTCGGCCACGGATCGGGGAAATAAATGTGCAACGCGACGGCGGAGTGTTGCGGCAGGAGGTGCTCGAGGAAGTATGCGGATTCAATGCGCACCCCGCGCAAGTTGGTCAAGCCGGCGCGGCGTCCTTTGCGGTCCAGCTTCCGCATCCGGCCCAGGAGGCGTTCGACTCCGATAAAATTATGCTCGGGATGACGGGCGGCATAGTGGACCAGGAACGAGCCGTCGCCGCTACCCAGTTCCACTTGCAGCGGCTGGCCAACTGGGAAAAGCCGCGCCAGGTTAACGCGTTCCAGGATGGAGGGGAGTTGATAAAGCATCGAAAAAATGGTCGGGGCGGTGAGATTCGAACTCACGACCTCTTGTACCCGAAACAAGCGCGCTACCAGGCTACGCTACGCCCCGACCCTGGGCAGGAGAAAGTGCCGGATGGGGGAGGCAATTGCAATGACGAATTTTAGAAAATAGGAATTGCCACAAAAGATCGCAGAGAACACAAAAGCCGAGATTGCTTTGTGTTCCCTGTGATCTTTTGCGGCGATTTCCAGCTACTCCTTTTTGGCGGCCTTGAGTTCGATGTGGAGGTCGCGGAGCTGGCGTGGGGAGACGGGTGCGGGGGACTCGGTCATCAGGCAAACGCCCTTGGCGGTTTTGGGGAAGGCGATGACGTCCCGAATGCTGGGGGTGCCGCAGAGCATGGCAATGAGCCGGTCGAACCCCAACGCGATACCGCCGTGGGGCGGAGCGCCGTATTTGAACGCCTCGAGCATGTAACCGAAACGCAACTGGGTTTCCTCAGGCGGGATTTGCAACACCTCCTCGAAGACGGTCTTCTGCAGCTCCGGTTGGTGGATACGGATGGAACCGCCGCCCAGCTCCGTGCCGTTGACCACCACGTCATAATGCTGGCCGCGGACTTTTTTCGGCTCAGTCTTCAGGAACCCGATGTCTTCTGCTACCGGGGCCGTAAACGGATGATGAGACGAATACCACCGGTTCTGCTCTTTATCGAAGCTCAGCAGGGGGAAATCCACCACCCAGAGAAAATCGAAACGGTTGGCGGAGACGTTGAGTTTGCCCTGGCTCTTGAGCACGTCGGCGCAGTAGAGGCGGATTTTGCCCAGAATTTCACAAGCGGTCAGCCATTGGTCGGCGGCGAACAGAATCAAGTCGCCTTCCTCCATGGCCAGTTTGCTGGAGAGCGCAGCTTTTTCGGCCGCGCTGAAGAATTTGACGATGGGGGATTTCCATTCGCCGCCCTCGACCTTGATATAAGCCAGGCCCTTGGCGCCAAAGCTTTTGGCCAGTTCGGTCATGGTATCGACCTGACCCTGGGTAACACCGGCCATTCCTTTGGCGTTGAGCGCTTTAACGACGCCGTGGTTGGCGATGGCGCCGCTGAAGACTTTGAAGGTGCTGCCGCGGAATTCTTCGGTGAAATCCACCAATTCCATGCCGAAGCGCGTGTCCGGCTTGTCGATGCCATAGCGGTCAATGGCTTCTTTGAAGGAAATGCGTTTGAAAGGCGTGGGCAGGTCAACCTCGAGCGCCGCTTTCCAGATGCGCTTTAACAATCCTTCGATGAGCTGGTAAATGTCCTCGCGGTCGATGAAGGACATCTCGATATCGATTTGGGTGAACTCGAGCTGGCGGTCGGCGCGCTGGTCTTCGTCGCGGAAACAGCGGGCCAGTTGATAGTAGCGTTCGACGCCGCCGACCATGAGAATCTGTTTGAACTGCTGCGGGGACTGTGGCAGGGCGTAGAAGGTGCCCGGGTCGCGGCGGTTCGGGACCAGGAACTCACGCGCGCCTTCGGGGGTGCTTTTGAAAAGGATGGGCGTTTCGACTTCGAGGAAGCCCTGTTCATCCATGAAGATGCGGGTGGCGGTGGCGACTTTGCTGCGGAGACGGAGGTTGCGGGCCATCTCGGGCCGGCGCAAGTCGAGATAACGGTATTTGAGGCGGAGCTCCTCGTTGACCTTGCTGGCGGCCTCCGGGTCATCGACAGGGAAGGGCAGCACTTCGGCAAAGTTAAGCACCTCCAGGGCGGTGGCGGCGATTTCAACTTCGCCCGTTGGGATTTTAGGATTGTTCGTGCCAGCCGGCCGCTGGCGGACTTTGCCGGTGACGCGGATGACGCACTCGCTGCGCAGGGCCGCAGCCTGCTCGAACAAGTCCTTGGGCAAATCGGAAGGATCGAAAACCGTCTGAGTGCGGCCTTCGCGGTCGCGGACATCGATAAAGATAAGGCCACCTAGGTCGCGGCGGGAGTGGACCCAGCCGGACAGAGTCACCGTCTGGCCGATGTGGGCCGGGCGCAGTTCGTTGCAATGATGCGTTCGTTTCATTTCGTCGGAGAATTCGGAAACCAGGAGTTGGAAACCAGGGCGCCGAATTCAAAAGCGAGGACGGATGGTGCCGGGGAATGGACAGGATTACAAAGACATTTTCGAATCAGTTGCCATTCCCCCCAGCCCATTTCGGCGGGTGCTTGAGTTGGAAGAGCATCTCGCCCGCTTTGGGGACCAGGAGCACGCCCTGGTCCTCGCGAGCCGCAAAATCTTCGGTCCGAATGCTTGCCGGGTCGCGGTAACCGAGGTTGATGCGCCGGCATCGCTCCGGCGGGATTTGGCTGGCCAGGGTGACCTTTGCGCGATACTTCTCGACGCCATTTTCAAAAGTCCCGATGCCGCGCACATGAGTCGAATGCGCCAGCACACCCCAGGGCACCTGTTTGAATTTGTCCCACTGGTTAAGGAAATAATCGCGGCAATGGTAGCCGATGGCTTCGATGTGTTCGCCGTGGCTGACACAGACTTCGCGCAAGTGAGGAGCAAAGATAATGAGTTCGCCGCCGTCGGCTAGGACCGGTTCCAATTTATACATACATTTGCCCGCGGTCCAAAGCTCGTCGTACATCGCCGGGGCGCAGGAGAGGATCGTGTGGAACGGCTTCTCTTTGTAAGTGATATGGACCTTGCGAGAGAGATCGCTAGCCTGGTCCCAGGCGGCTTCCGGCGTGCCGGCGAAGAGGCCGACCAACTCTTTGTGCGGATCGACCACCATGCAGAAACAGAGCTTGTCCACCTTCACCATCGCGCCGGCGCGGTCCACCACTTTTCGCACCGGCGTCCATTTATTGCCGATGATCATCGGGTTGGTCACGACCGCGCCGAGCCAATGGAAGAAATTCAGAATCTGAGGGCCGGCCACGCCCGGGAAGAGATATTTATTGCCGCCTGAGAAGCCGACGACTTCGTGCGGAAACACCGGGCCGACGATGATGACCTGGTCGTAATCGAAGAGCATTCGGTTCACCTCGACGGGCACATCCATGGAAAAAAGCCCATCGGTCAATTGGCTGATCTCGGTGGCGGTCAGGGTACCGATTTGCTTGAGGGCGGCCGGATTGTCCCACGAATGATTGAAAAACTTTACCTTTTTGTAGGCCTCGCGCCGTTGCGATTCAGAAAGCTCCAGGCGCTGGCAGATTGCAGCTTCGCTCATCGGCTGATGTGTGCCCAGAGCGACCAGTACGTCGAAGGCTTTGGTTAGCTCACCGATTTGCTCGTAAAGGGTTTTAAACAGCAGACTGACGGGCGCCGTGCGGGTGCCATCGGGCACGATCAGCAGAATCCGCTTGTTGCGGTAGGAGCCCTCCGGACAGGCGTCGCGGATGATCTGGGAGACTTGGGCTGGGGAGAGGGGGGACATTTGACAGCAAAGTTAATTGAGAATTGAGAATTGAAAATTGAAAATTTCAAATTGGGCTCGGCTGGCGGGGTTTGTGCCGGCGATTGGCCTTGGCCGTGCTTACCGATTTTCCCAGAATATTGCT
Source organism: Binatia bacterium (assembly GCA_035566895.1). Classification (GTDB taxonomy): domain Bacteria; phylum Verrucomicrobiota; class Verrucomicrobiia; order Limisphaerales; family UBA8199; genus DATMQA01. The sequence goes on along the minus strand of DATMQA010000053.1, from coordinate 18,778 downwards.
CAATTCCTTGCTTTCGGTGTGTAACGGTCTGATTCGTTTTTCAGTCATAAGTTCAGCAATTCAGACAGTTCTCCTCAGATCGCCAGATGGTCATATGGTCTGCGCCAGGTAGCCCCCATCCACGCGGATATCGCTGCCGGTGACGAAGCTGCTGGCTTTGTGGCTGGCCAGAAATAACGCTGCACCAATCAACTCGCTGGCCTCGCCGAAGCGGTTCATGGGGGTGTGGCCCCAGATGGCCTTGGTCCTGGCGCTGGGCGAGCCGTCATCGTTGAAGAGGAGCTTGCGATTTTGTTCGGCCGGAAAAAAACCCGGGGTGATAGAATTGACCCGCACGCCTTTAGCGGCCCATTCGCGCGCAAGGAAGAGGGTCAGATTTATGACGCCGGCCTTGGCGGCGGAGTAAGTGACGACCCGGGACAACGGCAAGTGAGCCGAAACGCTGGCGATATTGATGATGCTGCCTTTGCCGCGCGCAGCCATCCCCGGCCCAAATTCCTGGCAGGGCAGCAACGCGCCTCCCACCAGGTTCAAATCGAAATTAGCGTGCCAATCAGCCAGGTCGATCTGTTCAAAAGGATGGTCCGCGGTCACCGTGACTTTAGGGTCGTTGCCGCCGGCAGCATTGACGAGGATAGTGGGCGCGCCGAGTGATTTCTGAATCGCCTGGTGTGCGGCGTGCAGACTTTCCTTCTGGACGGCGTCAGCATTAAAGAAAGAGGCCTTCCCTCCCTGACGGATGATTTCCTTCACTCTGGCTGCGCCGCGTTCAGCATTCCGGCCGAGCACGGCCACCTTTGCGCCCGCTTCGCCGAGTCCCTGTGCCAGCGCACCGCCTAAGGCCCCGGTGGCTCCGATGACCACCGCTACTTCACCTGAAAGATCGAATAGTTCGCTAGGTTTCATGAGCGCGCATTCTGAGACAAGCGCACACGAGAAAGAAGCAAAATAAACCTGCTGGCCACTTCCACGGGCTTCGGGTAGCCTTGCTTCAATGACGATGGCATTGCCCTACCCGGAAGTGATTCTTACCCACGAGAGTGATCTCGATGGGTTGGTTGCCGGCGTGCTGTTGCAGCGATTGGCGAAAGCGTTGTTCAATAGCGATGTCCGTTTGGAGGCGTGCAATTACAACTATTGGAAGCAACGCGATTTGCGCGAGAAATCAGGGTGGATTACGGACTTGAGTTTTGAGCCGCGCCTGGACAAGGCCAACTGGTTGGTAATCGATCATCACGTCACCGACACGGCGCCCAAAAACGCTATCCTGATTCATGACGTGAACAAGTCCGCGGGGTTGCTGTGTTACGAGATTTGCCGGGAGCACGGACTGGGCTCGCCGGCGTTGGACCGCCTGGTCCACTTGAATAACGTAGCCGATTTGTTTTTGGAGGATGACCCCGACTTTGTGCTGGCCAGCGATTACGCCAACCTGGTGAAGAACTACCAGTTCTGGAATCTTCACGAATTGATTCGGGGTGAAATCGAAAAACTGCTGGACCATCCGTTGCTGGAGGTGATGGAGGTCAAACGACGGATTGAAAATCCCCTGGGGTTTGCCTGGAGCAAGTCGAACGTGACGGAAATCAGCCCGACGGTGGGTTTTGTCGATACCGTGATTGGCAACAACAACCTGATCGTGCATCAACTGCTGGAGCAGCAGGCGACGAAATATCCGGTGTTGCTGACCTTGTTCCGCAGGACAAACGGCGTGATCATCGCCAGCCTGCGCAGCCGGAACAATGGGGAGGCGTTGAAAGTCGCCGAAAAGCTGCAAGGCGGCGGTCACGCCAATGCCAGCGGGGCGACCTTGCCGCGGTCAGTGAAATCGATTCCTGATGGCGTTAATTACCTGCGCCAGGTTTTAAATCCTAAAAAGGAATCCACCCTCAACAGCTTGGAGAGCCTGTTTGCTGAGGTCGAGGCCAGGAAGCAGTAAGCTTGAAAAACCGTTCAGCGATTTAGAACCGAGCGTACCCACTCCTGGTTGTCTAGATACCACCGCACGGTCTCCCGGATGCCCTGCTCGAATTTGTGTGCGGGAACCCAGCCCAGCTCTTTCTGGATTTTTGAAGCATCAATGGCATAACGCCGGTCGTGGCCAGGACGGTCTTTAACGAAGTTAATTAACTTGCGCGAGTTGCCGCCGAGCTGAGGGGCCATTTCGTCGATCAAATCACAAATCACTTCCACGATGCGGAGATTGGCCCACTCGTTGTGGCCGCCAATGTTGTAAGTCGCTCCAACTTCTCCGCGCGTCAACACCTGCCAGAGCGCCTCGGCGTGATCCCGGACGTAGAGCCAGTCGCGCACATTCATGCCATCGCCGTACACGGGCACCGGCTTGCGCGCCATCACGCTCTGGATTACGACCGGAATCAGTTTTTCCGGGAACTGGTAAGGGCCGTAATTGTTCGAGCAGTTGGTAATCACGGTGGCAAGGCCGTAGGTGTGGTGATAGGCGCGCACCAGCATGTCGCTGGAGGCTTTGCTGGCTGAGTAAGGAGAATTTGGCGCGTAGGGTGTGGTTTCAGTAAAAAAGCCGGTCGAGCCCAGGCTGCCGTAGACCTCATCGGTCGAGACGTGGTGGAACCGTATTGGTTGAAGACCGGGTTTTCCGTCACCGAGCCAAGCGGCCCGGCAGGCCTCGAGCAGATTAAAGGTGCCGACCACGTTCGTATGCACGAAGTCACCCGGGCCGGTGATGGAGCGGTCCACATGCGACTCCGCCGCCAGGTGCATCACTTGGGTAATCGCATGGCGCCGGACTACTTCCAGCACGGCCGTCTTGTCGCGCAAATCCACTTTCTCAAAAGCGTACTTGGGATGGCGGCTGATTTTTTCCAGGTTGCCAAGATGACCCGCGTAAGTCAGGCAATCGAGGTTGACGAGCCGCTCGACCTCTGGCCGGTCGATGACGTGGTGGATAACGTTTGAGCCGATAAACCCGGCGCCGCCAGTGATGAGGAGGTTCATGAGATTAACAACAAAGTAACAAAGTAACTAAAGGAGGTGGAGATTGGGAATTCGACGAATCCCATCCTTGACGAGGACTTCATTAAAGTTGATCAACAGCCCGAGTGGCAAGCGGAGGAGTTTTAGATAAGTAATTTCCTTCATATTGGGTTTCCTTCGTTACTTTGTTCCTTCGTTGTTAACTCTTCTCCAAAACTTGTTTCAAACTCTCCTCCCAGGGCGGCAACTGCAGCCCTAAGGCCCGTTTGAGTTTTTCACAGGAAAGCACTGAATAGGCCGGGCGCCGGGCCGGCAGGGGATACTCCGGCGTGGTAATCGGCTCGACCACTTTGCATTTTCGCTCGGCTTCCGGCATCGAGGCGATGATGGATTGGGCGAAGCCATGCCAACTCGTTTGGCCCGAAGCGGCCAGGTGATAGACGCCTTTGTAAGCGGCGGGGTCGCGGGCCGCCAGCACTTGCTTCAACGCCAGCGCAGTTGTCTCAGCGATCATGCGCGACCAGGTCGGGCAGCCAAATTGGTCTCCCACCACTTGCAGTTTTTCGCGCTCCCGCGCCAGGCGGAGCATCGTACGCATAAAATTCTGCCCCCGCGCTCCATAAACCCAGCACAACCGAAAAATCAGAAAGTTCCCATCCACCTGTTGCACTGCCAGATCGCCGGCCAGTTTCGAGCGGCCATAGGCGCTCAGCGGGTTAGGCTCATCCACCTCGACGTAGGGGGTGGTTTTGGACCCGTCGAAAATGTAATCGGTTGAGTAATGCACGAGCAATGCTCCGACCTTTTTCGCTTCCTCCGCCAAAATCCCCGGAGCCAGGCCGTTAATTTGCTGGCAGCGCTCCGGTTCGGTTTCGGCCTTATCCACTGCGGTGTAGGCGGCGGCATTCACCAGGACCGTGGGAGCAGTCTCTCGCACCCATTTGCGAATCGACCCGGGGTCAGTGAGGTCGATCTCGGGATAATCAACACAAACCAATGTTCCCAGCGGCGCCAGGGTGCGGCGCAATTCCCAGCCGACCTGGCCGATTTTCCCAATTACTAAAATCACAGGCAAAGCCATAGCGATTTAACTATTTAACCCATTTAACTCCATCAACCCCTTTTCCTGTTCCTTCCGGTTGAGGTTAGGCAAACAAACGTTCTGGCGGCACGTCGCGCAGGCGCATTCCTTTGCCATCCTTCTCCGAGAGCAGGGGGCTGTGCATCGGCCACTCGATCCCGATATCCGGGTCATCCCACCGGATGGTCATTTCATCCTGCGGCGTGTAAAAAGCCGTGCACTTGTAATGGAACATGGCGGTTTCGCTCAGCACGAGAAAACCGTGGGCGAAACCTGCCGGAATGAAAAACTGGCGTTTGTTCTCACCGGAGAGCCGGGTGCCGTGCCATTTGCCGAAAGTGGGCGAACTGCGGCGGAGGTCCACGGCCACATCAAAGACTTCCCCTTGCAGGACCGAAACCAGCTTGCCTTGAGGGGTCGGGTTCTGGCAGTGCAAGCCGCGCAGAATCCCGCGGCTGGAGACCGAGAGGTTGTCCTGGCAGAAATCCGCCTCCACCCCGGCTTCGCGGTAGCGGCGTCGATTCCAGGTCTCCAGAAAGAACCCGCGGGCGTCGCCGAAAACCTTCGGCTCCAGGATGAGCAGGCCCTTCAACTCGCACGGAATGACATTCATGGGCGCGGTTTAGCCGGCCAGCCGTTTGGCCTCGCCGATGACTTCATTGACCAGATACTCGCGGTATTCGCATTTGGGCATTCGTTGCGTCAACCCCTCCAATTGCGTCAGGGAAAGGAACCCGCGGCGGAAAGCAGCCTCCTCCGGGCAACCGATCTTGATGCCTTGCCGTTTCTCAATGGTCTGCACATAGGCCGAAGCCTCATGCAGGCTGTTGCTCGTGCCGGCGTCCAGCCAGGCAAACCCACGGTTGAGCCGGAACACACGGAGTTGCCGGCGCCTCATATACTCCACATTGACGTCGGTGATCTCTAACTCGCCCCGCGCTGAAGGTTTCAAGCTCTTAGTCAGCGCGACCACCGTATTGTCATAGATATACAGGCCGGGAACCGCATAGTTGCTTCTGGCTTGCTTGGGCTTCTCCTCAATCGAGATCGCCTGCCCATTGGCGTCGAATTCCACCACGCCGTAACGTTCGGGGTCATTGACATGGTAGCCGAAAATCGTCGCCCCGGTTTTGAAATCGCCAAAGGCCTTGTGAAAACTGTCGCCGCCGTAGAATACGTTATCGCCAAGGATCAGGGTGACGGCGTCCTTGCCGATGAAGGATTCGGCGATGAGGAAGGCCTGAGCGATGCCTTCCGGTTTTGCCTGTTCGCGGTAATCAATGGTCAAACCCCAGGGGCTGCCATCGCCCAGCAACTGGCGGAACCGCGGCAGATCGTGTGGTGTGGAGATCAGGCAGAGTTCGCGGATGCCGCCTTCGAGCAGGGTCGTCAGCGGGTAATAGATCATCGGTTTGTCGTACACCGGCTGGAGCTGCTTGCTCGCCACCAAGGTCAGCGGAAAAAGCCGCGAGCCGGCGCCGCCTGCGAGGATGATGCCTTTCATGCGCGCCGGAACATACGAAAATGGCACCCGGTTGCAAAGGGCAACTTGTGCGCCGGAGAGTCCGTTTTTGCCGCAGTCGTTCTCCGTATTGGCCCGGACGCGGGCTGAAGCCAGAGTGTTTCTGTCTGTCCTCGCACCTTCGCGGCTTCACTGTTAATCTTCGACGGTGATCGGAACCATTCTGAATGTGGCCGGGATTCTGTCGGGCGGCATCATTGGCCTGGTCAGGCGCAAGCCGCTCGCTCCCGCCCGGGAGGCATATTTCAAAGTTGGTTTGGCTGCGTTCACGACCTTCTACGGTTTGCGCTTGAGCTGGTTAAGCCTCAGCGGTTCGTTCCTGCAGATCCTCAGGCAGCTTCTCATTGTGCTGCTCGCCATGGCGCTGGGAAAACTGGCGGGCCGCCTGTTGCACCTTCAAAAGTTTTCCAATCGGTTGGGCCGGCATGCCCGTGAACGGCTTGCTGAGCTACGGCCGGGAACTCCGGCCCGGCCGGGCGAGGGATTCAAGATTTGCGCCGCCCTTTTTTGCGCCGCGCCGCTGGGCATTCTCGGCGCAATCCAGGACGGCCTGACGGTGCCGGGATATTTTTATCCCCTGGCAGTAAAGGCAGTAATCGATGGCTTGGCGAGCATGGGTTTCGTGTTGTTGTTCGGTTGGGGCAGTATGGTTTCGGCCATCGCGGTGCTGGCCTTCCAGGGCACACTGACGCTGGTATGCGCGGGTTGGCTCGGACCGTATCTTGGCGCCCACGGCCTGGTGGATCCGGTGAACGCCGTGGGCGGGGTTCTGGTGTCTTCGGTGGCCCTGGTAATGTTGGGGTTGAAGCGGATTGAACTGGCGGATTATTTGCCGAGTCTCGTGGTTGCCCCGCTGCTGACCTGGCTGGTGCGCTAAGGGGAACGTGAAACGTGATGCGTGAAACGCACGGGAGGTAAACTCCAGAGTCCACGTTTCACGTTTTGAGTTTCACGTTTCACTTAGGGTTAAAACCCTATTGTGATTGCGAGGCCTCGCTTTGAATATCTTCTATAATTATGCAACGTACACTCGCCGCTGCTCCGCCGATCTTTCCGGAGCTCGAAACCAATCCAACTTTCAATGTAATCGTCGCGTACGAAGACTTCGAGGCTGGCATGTACGCCAAAAAAACCTGCGATCTTCTGTCCGAGAACCTCGGCCGGCATTGCGCATTTGCCAGCCAGATGTGGAAGTTTGATGTGTTAAAAATTCCCAAGCTCCACGAACTGGCCCTCAACGATGCCTCGGAGGCGGACCTCATCATCATCTCCAGCAAGGGTGGGGAACTGCCGGTCCACGTCCAAACCTTGCTCGAACTCTGTCTGTCGGAGCCTCACCGCCCCATCGCGCTGGCAGCCCTGTTCGTCGGCGACGCACACGAGAAAACCGCCCAAACCCAGGCCTACCTTGCGGAAGTCGCCAAACGCGGCCAGCTCGAATTCTTTGCCCAATCCAATGACTGCCCCGCATTCAAGCCTGGAACGGGAGCTATCCAAAGAGACATCACACCCTCACGCTGGGGGATTCGGCAATTTTTCAGTCAAACTTAGAACCTGAACCTGCCCTTGGGATTCACGTTTCACGCATCAAGTGCTGTTTTCGGTCTGAACCGCTTTCCTACACGTCGTAGTAGAGAAAGAACTCGTACGGGTGTGGCCGCAGCCGCAGCGCGTCATGCTCTTTGCGCTTGGCCGCTATCCACATGTCCAAAAAGTCCATTGTGAACACGTCGCCCTTGAGCAGGAACTCATGGTCCTTCTCCAACGCCACAATCGCTTCCTCCAGGCTCCCCGGCACCTGCCGTATCTTGGCCATCTCTTCCGGCGGCAGCTCATAGAGGTTCTTGTCCATTGGTTCACCCGGGTCGATCTTATTGAGCACCCCATCCAATCCCGCCAGCAACATTGCCGCGAACGCGAGATACGGATTGGCCGCCGGATCGGGCGGACGATACTCGATCCGCTTAGCCTTTGGGTTCTCGCTGTAGGTCGGAATGCGGATGGCCGCGCTACGGTTCCGCGAGCTATACGCCAGGTTCACCGGCGCTTCATATCCAGGCACCAGGCGCTTGTAGCTGTTGGTCGTCGGACTGCAAAACGCGCACAAGGCATGGGCGTGCTTGAGCAGCCCGCCGATGTAGTTGAGCGCCATCTTGCTCAGCCCGGCATACTCCTTGCCGGAAAACAGCGGCTTGTCCTTCTTCCACAAGCTCTGGTGGGTGTGCATCCCGCTGCCGTTGTCGCCAAACAACGGCTTGGGCATGAATGTCGCTGTCTTGCCGTGCCGCCGTGCCACGTTCTTGACCACGTAACGATACACCATCATCGCGTCGGCTGAGCGGACCAGCGTGTCAAAACGGTAATCAATCTCCGCCTGACCCGCTGTGGCCACCTCGTGATGTTGCCGCTCAATTTGTACCCCCAACTGTTCCATCAACAGCACCATCTCCGTCCGGATGTCCTGTTGCGTGTCAGCCGGCGCCACCGGAAAATACCCTTCCTTGTGCCGTATCTTGTACCCCAGGTTGGGCATCGTATCCTTGCCGGTGTTCCAGATCCCTTCCTCCCCATCGACGCTGTAGAACGTGCCGTTGCTTTTGGTGTCATACTGCACGTTGTCGAAGACGAAGAACTCCGCCTCGGGCCCGAACACCGCCGTATCAGCCAGCCCGGTGCCGACGAGGTACTTTTCGGCGCGCTGGGCGATGCCGCGCGGGTCGCGAATATAGGGCTCGCGCGTGCCGGTCTCGGCGATAGTGCAGGTCAGGGATAGTGTTGGCTCGGCCATGAACGGGTCAATGAAAGCCGTGACTGGGTCGGGCATCGCCAGCATGTCCGAGGACTCGATGCTCTTCCAGCCGCGGATGCTCGAACCGTCGAAGCCCATGCCTTCGGTGAAAATCTCCTCGGTTAGCTCCCGAATGGGACAACTGAAGTGCTGCCAGGTGCCAAAGGTATCGACGAACTTGATGTCCATCATCTTGGCGCCGCTCTTCTTGGCTAATTCAACTACGCTCTTGGGTGTGCTCATGGTATGTGGGTATGTTTGGTTTTTGTTTCGTTTCGTTTTTCTCGTTTTGGGTTTAACGGAATGTTTTGGGTGCCCCGCAGGCAAATCATTGGCCTCCGAAATTCGCTCATGCGGAGGACCGCGTTAAATCTGCAGGGATAACGCACGCTTTGTGCCAAGGGCTTGCGGACTCCCTCAAAAATGTCATGCAAGTAACTGACTATCAATAGCATAAATAATAATTACGAATAGAATATCGAGTCCAATCCAGTGGCTCTTTTTTGCCACTTCGTGCGAGGTCAATATCACCGTTATTTTGTTATACCAAATCACAAGAGGCGGCGTGGACCTTACGATCCACGCCACCCGCTTCGGAACCAACTCCCCTCCGGGGGTAAGTTCAAGTCGCCGCCACCCTGCGAGCTACAGACGCGCTGCCGAGCGGCTCAGTTGCCGCCGCTACCGTGACGCCGGTTCCACTTCCAACGGAGCCATACGATTCCCAGTGGTAGCCTTCCTCGCCATGCTCGGCGACATCCAGGCCGCCGGTTTCAACCTCAGGCGTCGGACGCAGGCCAAGGACCGCTTTGACGGCGAAGGCGATCACGGTGGTGCCAACAACTGCCAGCACCAGCGTGACCGCAATGGCCTCGAGTTGCTGGAAGACCAGCGGTTGAAAAACGGAGTCTTTCACGTAGTCCTTCAAGTTGGTGGCGAGATTGCCATTGGCAGCGTTTCGGGCCAGGACTCCCGTCAAAAACGCTCCCATCGTGCCGCCGACCGCGTGCACTCCGAAGGTATCGAGCGCGTCATCGTAGCCGAAGAAGGCTTTGACCTTCCAACAGAAGAAGAAGGGAACGATACCCGCGGCGATGCCGATGACCACGGCCCCACCGGGCGTCACAAAACCGCAGGCTGGAGTAATCACCACCAGTCCAGCCACCGCGCCGGAGCAGAATCCCAGGACGCTGGGCTTTCCTTTGGTGATCCATTCGGCCATCGGCCACACGAAGGAAGCGACCGCCGTCGCCATGGTCGTGGTAGTAAAGGCATTGGCCGCGATGACGTCCGCCCCGACCGCGCTGCCGGCGTTGAAGCCGTACCACCCCACCCAGAGCATGCCCGTGCCCACCATGCAGAGCACCATGTTATGGGGCGCCATGTCTTGTTTCCCGAAACCGATGCGTTTCCCCAGGATGAGACAGAGGATGAGGGCCGACCAACCCGAAGACATATGCACGACCGTGCCGCCCGCGAAATCAATCGCCTTGATTTTCGCCGCCGCGTTGCCGACCCCGTTCATCATCCCGTCCACGCCCCAGATCATGTGCGCCAGCGGGAAATAGACCACAAACATCCAGAGGGTCATGAACACGAGAATGGCTGAGAATTTCATGCGCTCGGCGATGGCCCCGACGATCAAGGCCGGCGTAATGATCGCGAACATCAACTGATACATCGAAAAGACGTTGTGTGAGACCCAACCGCCGTAGTCGGTGTTCGGGGTTGAATCCACACCGTTGAGGAAGCTGAATCCCAGGCCGCCGACCCACGGCTTGCCGCTGTGGAAGGCCATGCTGTAACCGCAAACCCACCAAAGGATGGTAACCAAGCCTGTGATGCCAAAGCATTGGGCGAGGACGGAAAGGACATTTTTCCGGCGCACCAGGCCGCCGTAGAACAGGGCCAGGCCGGGCAGTGTCATGAACAGGACCAGAGCGGCCGAAGTCATCTGCCAAGCGTTGTGGCCGGGACCAGGTGAGGTTGCCAGCGCGGTGGGCGCATTGGTCTGACGCGCGCCGTTGGTGACGTATGCCTCGAGATCCGCCACGCGGTCCTCGATGGTAGGTTTTGGTGGGGCTGGGGCTGGCGCAGCGTCAGCCGCCTTAGTAGTGAGTGCGCTTGCGCCCAGAACAGCGATCAAGCCCATTGATAGGATTGCTTGTTTCATTAGTTTTTTCTTCGGTTGGTTGTTGTTTACAATGGTTTGTGGTCTTAAACGGCCTTTTCCCCTTTCTCCTCCGTGCGGATGCGTATGGCCTGGTCGATGGGAGAGACGAAGACCTTGCCGTCTCCGATCTTTCCAGTTTTGGCTGCTTTGACGATCGCTGCGACAGCTCCCTCCACGTGTTCCTCGTCCAGCACGATCTCGAGTTTTAGCTTTGGCAGGAAATCCACGGTATATTCGCTGCCGCGATAGATTTCCGTGTGGCCTTTCTGCCGGCCAAAACCTTTCACCTCGGTCACGGTCATGCCGCTGATGCCCGCTTCGCCGAGCGCGTCCTTAACGTCCTCAAGCTTGAAGGGCTTTACTATGGCTTCTATTTTTTTCATCTGGTTCTCTTTTTTTCGTTTCGCAAGTCCCGCGACTCGCCTGCTGGTTTGTCCACTCGCGCCGAATTCGATTCGGCTGGGTTGATTCAAGCCTTAGCAATGGCGATGCCACCGTTTATAAGATTTTAATAACGCGGCGAATCCGGTGTATTTACGTTGTGTTAATTATTTTTGGATTAGTGTTAATGTCATGTTTATCTGTTTTATTTTGTCCACTGCGGCATTTATTGAACACGTCGCCGCGGGAGCCATCGTGGGCGGCTTTTTGAAATGTGGGGACTCTCCGCGGCAGGAAGCTGGTTCTCCGAGCCGAATGGCTAAGAGGCCTGGTCTGGGCTTTCCTCTGTAAGCAGAGGGAGGGCCTGCTCTACCGTGCTGACGATGATTTTCGGGTCTTCCGTGCAGCCGGAACCCGCTCCTTTGGCCATGGCTGTTATCGCAAAGGCGGCATCGTTGTCCGGAACGATGATTTCCACTCTGAGCCTACGTAACATCTCACTTTTGTATTCACCGTCGCGAATGACTTTTAGGGTCCCCCATTTAGGCCCAAATCCCCTGATCTCACTGACGGTCAAGCCGTACAAGCCCGCCTCGTTCAGGGCATCTTTGACACGGTTGAGTTGGTACGGTTTGACGATGGTCTCGATCTTTTTCACGTCAAAGGAAGGCCTCCGCCCGGCGGGTGACTCGCCGGTCTGGCGCGGCCTCCGGAGTTCTTCGGTGAAGGCCGCTTAGGGCCGCCTCCGCAATCATGCGCGCGGCCTTTTCAAAGGTCACCAGGTCGGTGTTGATTACCAAATGGTAGAGGCGGGGATCATCGAGATCCTGGCCGAAGTATTTTTTCAAGTAACGCCGCCGGCCCCGATCTTCCTTCCGGATGAATGCCAGAGCCGCTTTTCTTCCCACGCCTCGGAGCTGCTGAATCCGTTCGACGCGCCTTTCCAGCGAGCCGATTAGCCGCACGTGAAAGACGTGCTCGAGTTTGCTCGTGACGATATTGGCGCCGCGGCCGATGAGGATTACGTTGCCCCGCTCGGCGAGTTGCAGGATCGTCTCGGCGGTTTGCTGTACCAGCCTCCAGGAGGGCGGATGGGCTCCGAGCAACTCATCCAGGGCATCCGCCATCTCGGAAACGCGGTCTTCGGGCATGAACTGCGCCAGTCTCCGCGGCAGATTATGATCCTCCAGGACTTTCTCCGCCAGATCCCGGTCGAAGAGCTGCCAGGGGGGCGCGTCTTTGGGGGCGTGCGCCTGCAAATACTCCGCCAGCTTTTCACCCACCGTATGCGCGCCCGAGCCGGTCTGTCGGGAAACGGTTACGGCCAGCCGCGACGGAACTTCCCTTGCGAAAACCGGTGGCGTGCCGCCCGGCTGCAGCTCGGAGCTGATGAAAGGCAGGCATTTCTCCAAACCGATTTGTGTGTTCATAAAAACAATGTTTTTCTATCCCTGCTCCCACTCAAGGGCGCGGGTTCTTAGGCCATAGCAGGCACGATGCCACCGCGCCTTGGCGGACAGTCTCGAAGTTGTTGCTGGCGCCCATTTCCGTGAACGGTGTACCTTCGGCGGCCATGTCAGAGCAGACGCACCAGAACGCAGCACTTGCGGCAGACTCGAGTCAGAGCGGGGCGGCCGGGGAGCACCGCGCCGGACCCGGGTCTTCGCTCGCCGGCTCTGGCGGAACGAATGGATCACCCGTACCGATGGGTTCCTCCTGGCTCCAGTATGGGCTGGCGCTGATGACCTTTGCCGGGGTTTCGTTGCTCAACCTGTGGTTGCAACAATGGATTGGTTACCAGGCGATTGCTCTGCTGTATCTGCTGGCGGTGGTGCTTCTCGCGCTGTTTGTCAGCCGCGGCCCGATTCTCCTTGGCACGGCGTTGACTGCCCTCGGCTGGAATTTCCTGTTTGCCCCGCCGCGGTACTCGTTCCACATCGGCAGTTTCTACGACAAAATGATGTGCGCGATGTATTTTGTCGTCGCGTTGGTTGTCGGGCAGTTAACCGCGCTTCTGCGGGCACAGCGGGCGGCGGAAAGGCAGCGCGAGGCGCGCACCCGCGAGGCCGAGATCAACAGCCGGTTGCTCGCTGAATCCGAGCGGCTGGGCCGCACGCTGTTGAACTCGGTTTCCCATGAGTTGCGCACCCCCATCGCGGCCATCACCAGCGCCGCCAGCAGCCTGCGGGCCTCTGGCGCCCTCAGTGCGGCACAGCAAAACCTTACCGGCGAGATCGAATCGGCGGCGGCGCGGCTCAACCGGGTGGTCCAGAGCCTCCTTAGCGCCGCCAGGCTCCAGTCCGGCCAACTCCGGCCCAAGCTGGATTGGTGTGACATTTCCGAGCTGGTCAAAGTGACCCTGCGCGGTGTCGAGGGCTTGCTCGCCGGGCACCCTGTTCAAAAGCAGATCCCCGCCGGAATCCCTTTGGTCCGGGCGGATTTTGTTTTGATGGAACAGGCCCTGGCCAACTTGGTGATCAATGCCGCTACGCATACTCCCCCCGAAACGCCGATTCAAGTGGAAGCGCGGGTCGAGGAAGCGACGCTGGTGCTGGAGGTCGCGGATCGGGGGCCAGGGCTGCCGCCGGACCAAATCGACCGCGCCTTCGACTTGTTTCACCGGGCACCAACGGCCAGACCAGGCGGGACCGGCCTGGGACTGGCGATCGTTAAGGGCTTCGTCGAGGCGCAAGGCGGGAGCGTCCGGGCCGGCAACCGCCCACAGGGCGGCGCCGTTTTCTGTATTTGCCTGCCGGTCGCCGAGCCGCCAGAATTGCAGGAAGAAACTTTGTGAACAATTCCACTGCTCCCGGCCCGCTCCCCGTTCTCGCTATCGACGACGAGCCCCAAATCCAGCGCTTGCTGACCATCGCGCTGGAGGCCAACGGTTACCGTGTGACCGCTGCGGGCAGCGGCCAGGAAGGGCTCGCCCAGGCCGCCCAGCATCCCCACGACCTCATCATCCTCGACCTCGGCCTGCCGGACATGACCGGACTCCAGGTGCTCAAGCAACTGCGGGAGTGGACGCAGGCCCCCGTAATCATCGTGACCGTCCAGGAGGGGGCAGCCGAAAAAATCGAAGCACTCGACTGCGGCGCTGATGATTATGTGACCAAACCTTTCAATACCGGCGAGCTGCTGGCGCGAATGCGGGCCGCGCTGCGGCGTTACCATAAGACCCGGTTCGATGAGCCGATCTTTCACTTCGGTGACGTCACGGCGGACCTTGCGACCCGTGTGGTGACGGTCAAAGGACAGCCCGTAAAGTTGACCGCTAAAGAATACGACCTGCTGCGCCTGTTCATCCAACACTCAGGCAAGGTGCTGACCCATCGCCAGATTCTGCGCGAGATTTGGGGCGCCACCCATGAAGATCAGACCCAGTACTTGCGGGTTTACATGGCGCGGTTGCGGGAAAAGCTGGAACAAGACCCCGCCGCTCCGCCGCTGTTTCTTACCGAGGCAGGCGTGGGCTACCGCTTGGCCGAAGGTTGAGCTACTCCACTCGTCCTCCTCGTGAGGTTTTCGGAGTCCGGCTTCTTTCGGTCTTCGGACTTACCCTCACTTCTTTTTGAAATACAGCATCAACAGCAAAAACAGGATGACTTGCAACAACACAAAAGCGATGATCATCGGCACCATTCGGAAGCGTGACTTCCAGATCTGCGGCGCCTGCAAGCGGGTGTAGCGGTTGGTCATCTCCACCAACTCGTAGTTGTCCAGTTCGCGTTTCATCTCCGCGGCGGACTGGTAGCGCCTTTTCGGGTCGCGCTCCATCGCGTGAAGGATGATTTCTTCCAGGACCGGCGTAATCTTCGGATTGACTTTGCGCGGCGCGACCGGGTCGCCAGTGACGCGCGCGTTCATGATAACATAAGCGCTGTCGCCGCCGAAGGGCGTTTCCCCCGTCGCCATCTCATAGAGGATCGCGCCCAGGCTGTAGATGTCGGTCCGTTGGTCCCCCCGGCTGCCGCGCACCTGCTCGGGGGCCATGTAATCCGGCGTGCCCATCGCCGGCGTGAATCCGACAAAGGTGAGACGGCGCGACTGCTGCGACCGGGCGATTCCGAAATCCATAATGCGAATGGTGCCGTCGTTGCAGAGCATGATGTTCTGCGGCTTGAGGTCCCGGTGCACCACTCCCTTTTGGTGCATATACTCCAGCGCCTCGCAAATCCGGCTCGCGATCTTCACCGCGTCGGGTTCGGGCAAAGGCCTCACATTCTTCAGCAGTTCGCTCAAGGTCTGGCCTTCCAAGTACTCCATGACGATGTAGGGCCGGCTCTTCTTTTCAACCGGGATGAATTTCAGAATGTAAGGATGGTCCAGTTGCAGGCCGATTTCCTCCTCGCGGCGGAACCGGTCGAAGCCCGCCGGGTCGCTTTCGATTTGCAGGTAAGGCACTTTCACCGCGACCGCGGCGCCGGTCTTTCGGTCCTTGGCTTTGAACAGTGAAGCCATGCCGCTCTTGGCGATGATGTCGGTGATTTCGAACCGGTCATCCAGGACCGCGCCGACATTGAGATCGTGGCCGCCGCTCCCCGTCATCCGGGTCGCGCCCGGGTTGGCTGTCTTGGATCGGTCCACGTCCCAGACCTGCACAATCTGGACCGAGACGTTGTCACTGACCTGCCGCTTTTCCGCCAAGGCAATGAGGCGTTTGCAGGCTTCGCCGGGATGATATTTGACCACTGCTTCCAGGATTTCGTCATCCAACAGAAATCCATAGAGGCCATCGGTGCATTGCAAGATCACGTCTCCCTGGGTCAGCGGCTCGGTGGTAATGTCGTAATGGCACATCGGCTCGTAACCGATGCTGCGCGTCAGGGTGGACCGGTGAGGGCTGGTCATCGCCTGGCGCTCCAGTAAAAGGCCCAGCTTCACCTGGAGCGCCGTGTAAGAGTGGTCGGACGTCAACCGCTTAATCCTTCCGGCGCGGATGAGATACGCCCGGGAATCCCCCACGTGCGCGATCGTAACTTTGTCGTGCCGAAACACCGACGCGAGCAAAGTCGTCGCCATCCGCCCGTTATTTTGCGCCGCCTGAAACACCTTCGCCGCGGCTGTGTCGAACATGTTGCGAACCAGATCATTTGCCGGAGTTTCCGGTTTGGCTTCCTTGAAAATGGCCAGGGCGGTTTCCGCCGCCATCCGGCTGGCAATCTCGCCATTGCCTTCCCCGCCAACACCGTCGGCCAGCACCGCCAGGCTGCCGGACTTCTGGGTCATTTCAAAATCCTCCGGCTCCCAAAACAGCAGGAAATCCTCGTTATGCTCGCGGACAGAGCCCGCGCAGGAAAGCTGGTGGCACTTTACTTTCATGTCGTGGCCGCAATCCTAATCGGAATCTCAATCGTAATCCAGAACACAGTATCAAACGCTCTGGGCGTCGAAGTGAGGAAAAAAAACTCCAAATTCCTAAATCCAAGCTCCAGCGCCCAGTGTGCGAGAATCCCGAATTGGAGGTTGAAGCTTGAAGTTTCTCTGAAGTTTGGTGTTTGGAATTTGGAGTTTTTCCTTGGCGCGTCCTTCGACGGCGAAACCCGGCTGCCCTTGCGGACAGCCGGGTCTGTTTATGCGCTTCTCCTACTAGCTTACCCTAAAGCGGGTTTCTCGCTAAGGTACACCGGCTTGCCAACCTGGGCGCTGCGTTTCTTGAAGTAAATCAGCCCGTAGATGCCCCAGGCGGCGGCCACCAATAGGGCGATGTAAGGCTCCTTCTTACTCATGCCCGGCACGAAGAACGGCCCGACCAGGTAGAACAACATGCAAACAAAGTTCGCCACCAGGCCGAAAAGCGGCACAAAGAAGTGTTTGAAGCCGTTGAAGCTGTGGTGCTCTTTGAACGCCACAATCGCGATCACGCAAGTGGTCATGTAGAGCAGGAACGTTCCGAAGTTGCTGATCAGCGTGATGATCAGCAAGGTGTTGGGCAGCCAGGTATAGGCATGCGGCGAGAAGATGCCGATGCTGTACCACGGGTTATGCTTGTCCAACGCCGCCAGGTCGGAGGATTGTCCACCCAGGTAAACGGTCACCGAAATGATCCCGATAATGATCGAGATGACCACCAGCGTCCAAATCGCGCGGTGCGGTGAGAGCGTCCGGCCATGGACCAGGCCAAAGTGCGAGGGAACTTCCTCGTCGCGGCCCATCGCGTAGGTTACGCGGGCGCCGGTGTTGATGCAGGACAAGGTCGTGCCGATGAGCGCCAGGAACACGGTGCCCGCCTGGATCAGCATGAAGGCCTTGCCGGCCGCCGCGCTTCCGAACAGCCACGTGCCGGTGATCAGCATCATGTCGCCCAGTGGCGCACCCGAAGCTCCGGCATTGGACATCGTGTAGCCGCTGTTGAGCAGATAATTAGCGGCAAAGTACTCGAACAGGTAGCAGATGGCGCCCTGAATCACCAGCGAGAGCAACACCGCGCGCGGGATGTCGCGTCTGGCGTTCTTGGCCTCTTCGCCCATCGCCGTGACCGACTCGAAACCGACCAGGATGAGAATGGCGATACAGGCCTGGATGAACATGAAGCTGAACCCATGCGGCGCCACGACTGAGATGGCGGAGGAATGGTTGTTGAAGGTCAGCGGATCCTTGGCGTCGCCTTTGCCCGTGAACGCGTCTTTGTAGCTGATCGTGAACGGATCAGCAATCGCATGACCGTCCTTGTCGACCTTGAGTTTGCCGCCATCGCCCTTCTGCCAGGCCGGATAGGGGTCGCCCTCGCCGAGGCCCATGGCGGTCAAAGCGCCCAGGACCGCCGCGTCCGTGTTCTTGGTCTTGTCCAGGTCGTCTTTGGCAACGGTGCGATCCTGTTGTTTAATGACCGGCTGGCCCTTGTCGTCGGTCTTGGGCGAGTTGTCCGCCCAGGTGTCTTGCACGGGCTTGCCCTTATCGTCCATCACATTGACCTGATCGACGTTGTAAGTAATCGCCGTGCCGCCGGATAAGTGAATCGCCGACGCACCTTCCGGATGACTCGATCGATAGGCGATCGCAATGATCGAGAAAACGATCAGCGCGCTGATCTGGATGATGTTGATGGCCACGTTGACCCCGGTCGAGCCGTTGACTCCGCGGAAAGCGATGTAACCGACTCCCACTGCGAACACGATACAGAACAGCCACATGAACAGCGGGCTGTTGTAAGTGCCGCTGAACGTGTTCGGCCAGAATTGGCTGCATAGGTAGCCACCCAGAATCGCCGTAACCCCCACCATACACCCGGGATAAACCCAGTAGTAGAGGTGGCTGGCCCAGCCGGTGAAGAATTTCGCGATGCGCGCGAATTTGTAGGCCTTGGTCTTGGAAAGGAAGGCCTGCTCGGCATACAGGTAGGAAGAGCCGGCCCCCGGAAAAAGCTTCGACAGTTCCGCATAGCTGATCGCCGTCGCGAAGCACAGCAGCAGCGCGCCAAGGATGCCAAACCACATGGCGCAACCCGCCATCGGCGCGCCGTAGAGGGATTGCATTTGGAAGGTTAGCCACAAGAAAGCACCCGGCGCAATCAGCGCCATTGCGTTTACGGTGAGGCCGGTTAAACCCAGCGTTGCTTTGGTTGTAGCGGGTTTATCTCCACCGCCTGAGTTTGTTGGTTGTGCGTTTGCCATATGTTTTGGTTCTCTGTTTGTTCGGACTTTTATTGGTTGCGTTTAGTCTTCAGTTTGTTCCCTCACTGCTTCCCTCCGTTCCGACGCCATCACTCGCGTGGCGTTGGTTCCTATGCCTTCCAACTGGCCCAAGCCATTGCTGATTTTCGGCGTGGACTTCGTTTCGTTTAGATGTTTGTTCACGTTGATTTGCGGTTGTTTTTGCCTCTAAGCACTCGCAATGCCAGCCGGTTTTTATGAATGCGTATGTACTTGGTGGACAGGA
>DATMQA010000052.1:0-34060 GCA_035566895.1 Binatia bacterium | reverse complement strand
GTGCTGCCATCGTCATCAGTTCAATGTTCATATTCATTCAACGAGGCTGCGACAACGCAGGCTCTATATATTTATGGCGATCAGCAGGCGGAATTTTCCATCGGGCGGCGATTTTGTTTAAACTTTTTTCTTCCGCCGGGGTTTTTTTGGGAGCGGGGTTCATACGAGTGAAAAAATTACTCGAATCTAGTCGAATTTGGTCGAATGGGAGCCGCAGTAAGGGACGGAACTGCTCTGGAGGCAGGGAGCAGGCTAAGGGTTGCGGCCGAGGTTTGGTGGCGCGCGGCGGTGTTCATCATGTCTCTATATATTGTAAGGAACGTCAGCATCAAAATTTGCCGTCGAGATGGATGCTGTGCTGGGGGGCGATGGTTTCTTGTTTCCTTCTTTTCACTTTTTCACTTGGGGGTAAGTACAATGCAGCCAGCGTGCCAAGCGTTTGGACGGCGGGGAGGGGGTGGAGCAAGTGGCCGAGAAGATGTGTAAGGTGTTCTAACTAAGGATGCTTACGTCAATTAGATGTGGCAGTAAGGGTTGGAGGGTGCCGAGAGAGTGTGACACGAAAAGTGTGCCACGGGTGTGCCATGGCCCAAAAAGGTGGGACATTTTGGGGTCATGGTGCGCTTCCGTGTTGATGGGTTTCCTCACTCGCCACGCGAGCGGCTAAAACACGAGCTGCGACTCTGGTATGCCGGTCCCGTCCTCGGACTGAAAATATCGCTCGCCGCCCTTCTCTCCCATCAGGGCAACGATCTTCACGGGTTTGTCAGAATCTTTTCCCTTCCACGTAGCGTTGGCCGGGAGTGGAATGGTGGGCTTCTCTGGCTTAACCAGTCGCTTTTTCCACAGCTTAAGCGTTTCTTGGAAAAATTCAAAGTCGTCCAGATCCATCGGATAGGGCACTTTGAGAATAACGGTTCCACTCAATAACGGTATTGTAAATTCCCGCGAGACTGGCTTGGATGGGGGGTTTAAAAAGGCATCCAGAAAATCCCCAGTTCTATTGACGCTCTTAGTCACGTGGTCTTGTTGAAATAGTGGTTTTTCCGCATCGTTTGGCTTGTCTTCGATAGCTTCACCAAGAGATTCTATACTCACATCACCAAGTTTTGCAAGCTCAATATTCGACTTGAAAACGCCAGCCACCTTCTTTGCTGCGTCTGGCGTAAAGTGCTTCTGAATCAAATGGTTAGAAAGAACTGACTCATTGCACTTATGAAAGCCACCAGAAAAAAGCTCCTTGAAAACCTTTGGTCTGAGTGCCGATTTGCGTAAAATATCGAGCTTTTGGTCCTCGTCTTTTGGATGAATAAGGGCAATTCCTTGCTGAGAAACGGACACCCCACCAGTAACGTCTTTGTCCAATAGCCCGTACTGGTTGAGAACACCTATGGCGGTCAGGGCCGAACCGTTTAATCCCTTAAAGCCCAACGCGGACGCTGCCACAACAGGCTTTACCTTCGACTTGCCTGCTTGCTTGAAAAGAGTTTTTGCAAGTTCAATGGCCTGAGACAGGCTCAACTTAGGGCAGTTCGGGCTTCGGTCTTTTTTGATGTCATCACTCATAGTGCCGTTAATATCTGCCCACTCCAACGATGTTGTCAACATCAAAATGGGATTTATTCTCAACAATTTAACGTCATTACGCCGTAAAAATAAACGCCTCAAACGGCGAAAAAATAGTTGCAATGAAATAATTATTCGAGTAAGATTTGGCCGTGAACGTCAAAAAGGCCAGTAAAAGCGACCGATCAAAGCTGCTTTTTACTGGCCTAAGTGAACTGAACGCGCCCGTAGCCAAATGCCAAGGCACCCGGCTTTGCAGGCCGGGCATCGCGGGTTGGACTCCCGCCGGGCGCTCCACTTCGGTTCCGTTTATAGCACAGCACAAGCCAAAATCAACAACAAAAGCCCTGCCGGTGTTTGAGCACCAACAGGGCGCAACCAAAGGCCGAAGCCTCTGGCGGTATCGGGTAGATACGCTGTCAGGTTACGGATTGGCCTGGAAAGGGTCAAGTGGTCTGTCACCGATGCCAAACACAAGCCGTGAAATTCGGAATTAACGCCCAAGGGTTTCAGCGTTACCGCTGCAAACAGTGCTCCAAGACGTTTAGCGACATTCCAGAACGCCCGCTGGACGATATGCGGATTTCGCCGGAAAAGGCTGCCCAGGTCATTCAACTGCTTTGCGAAGGAACGGGCATCCGCGTCTGCGAACGCCTCACCGGACTTAACCGGCGCACGGTGCTGGCCATACTGGAAGTTGCGGGACAAAAATGTATTCGCTTGCTCGGTACCCGGCTGCGCAATCTGACGGTGCATGATGTGCAACTGGATGAGGTTTTTAGCTTCGTCGGTTGCTTGCAGCAAAACACCGTCCCCGAGGACCGATTCCGGGGCGATCAATACGCCTTTCTCGCCGTCGAGCGAGACACCAAACTGATTTTGCATTGGTTCCTTGGTAAGCGGACCTCCGCGAGCACTGCTGAATTTCTGGCGGGGCTTCAACCGAAAATATCAAGCCGGTTTCAAGTTACAACGGACGGTTTCCAGCCCTACAAATTCCACATTCCAGCGACATTCGGGGATTCGGTTGACTACGGCACAGAAGTCAAAATATTTGGTCCGCTTTACGAGGGAATCCCGGAACGCAGACTAAACCCGGTTGTTTGTAAGGGCGTGACTCGCAAGGCCATTTACGGTAATCCTGATCGTAAGCGCATCTGCACCAATCACGTTGAGCGCACTAACCTCAGCGTGCGCCTGTTCAATCGCCGGTTCACACGCAAGACAATGGGTTTTAGCAAGAAATGGCAGAATCACTGTTACGCTCTAGCTCTGCAAATCGCTCACTTCAACTTCTGCCGGGTTCACAGCGCCCATAATCAGACCCCGGCACAAGCCGCGGGGCTGGCCGGGATCGCCTGGACTGCGCGGGAATTGCTCGAAAATCTTAAGCGGTATTGAGGAATATATCGTTTGCGTAATTTTTTGTAAAAACTATTTGCGTTACCACACATTGGGGACTTAGGGTTCATGTGACCCCACATATTGTGGGGATCGGCCTGAAAGCCGAGACGGGAATCGTTGGTTGATTTTGGCCGTCCGGCCCGCTGTCCCGTAAGGGCAGCAACCTTCCCGTAAGGACTTTCAGGACCGGACGGTCTTGTTCTTTGAAAGCCGAAAGGCGAACGCCGCCAACATTCAACGATGCGGCGGCGTCCAGATTTCCATGCCAACGCAACTCCGGTATGGGAACAACGGGGTTGGATTGGTCAAGGAATCGTGTTTGGTAGCACGCTTCAAACTTCTCAAATTCTGGCCCTGGTGTCAACAATGGAGTTCACATTAGGACGACGTATGGCAGCATACACAAAAACACAAATAGTTAACGACATAAAGAACTACATTCGGCAGAGCGGTTCCCAGTACTGGAGCGAATGGTACGTGGGAATCGCCAAGGATGCCAAGGATCGGTTGTTCACAGACCATAATGTTTCCGAGAAAAACGGTCTGTGGATTTACCGGCAAGCCACCAGCGAGCAAACAGCCCGCGATGCCGAGGCTGAGTTGCTGGAATTAGGATGCAAGGGCGGAGGTGGAGGCGGGGACGAAAACACTGATTTCGTTTACGCTTACAAAATCACCAACGCCACTACGGAGTAGAGCATTCGCCAGACACAAGACAGTGTTGGTTAATCCACACTGTCTTGTTTTTGCATTCAATCACCGCTTCATCACCCTCCATCCGCGCGCGAACATCAGGCCAAAGCGTATTGTTGAGTGCAGCGACAATTTTGGCCAAATCACTGGCTCCCTCTGGAATTTTGTCAAGATATGGCTTGAGTCTGTTTTTCATAACGTGAACAGGTAAAGGCATCGACACGCTAACCACGACAAATCTTGCCGTCAACACGGAAGCGCACCATGACCCATTTTGGCACAGATGGCGCAATAAGAGATAAAAGTTGAAACGTTGAAATGCTGAAAAGGGAACGGGAAGACATAAGTCGGAGGGGCGTCCCCAGGAGGGCCCAGGCAAGTCCAAGAGAGGGGGAGTGAAGCGCTTCGATTGAAAAAATTATCAACCTTGATTTACCTTGATTCACCTTGATTTCAGGGGTTTTCAACCTTGACTGAACCTTGACTGGAACCTTGACGCAACCTTGACTCCACTTGGACTTGATGAGTTGGCCCGAGCGAATACCCACGAAACTCCGGAAAGCGCCGGGAGGGTCTCGTTTGAACTCCGAATAGCGACGGATAGCGACGGAACGGTGGCAAAGGTGGTAAGGAGCGTGGCCGGGTCTAGCGGGCGGACGACAAAAAGGGGGGGACGCACCCTGGAGGAGGGGCGGGCACAATTCACAGGTTGAGAACATAGGTGGCCGACGCGGGCGGCAGGCGCGATACGCCGCCAAGTATGCGATGAGCATGAAATGATCCAATTCTCATGAGTATTAAGTATGAGATGGAGGCATGAATGATACCTATTGACTCTCGTGAATGGAATCGGTTGAACAGGAGGAAACTGAGGGAACGGGAGAAATGATTGCCACGAAAAGGCACAAAAGGGCTCGAAAAAGCATTCGGATTGCCCGTTGCTGCTTTTTCCGCGTCCAACTCGGGCTATAGACCCTCCCACGATTAGGCCGGAAGGGTGTCGGAACATATCCACACTACCCAGCAGCCGGATGCATTCAGGGACGGGTAAAAAAGGTTTGTCCAGGAGAGGCCCCGTCTGCGACTAATCAGACAGATGATGCTTCTCAAAGATGAGGCGGCCGAGTTATGCGGCCGCGCACAGAACGGCGACTTTGCAGCCGCATCGGAATTGATCGCATTATTTTACCAACGTATCTTCGCTTACCTGCGGCGCCTGTGCCCCAATGAAGAGGATGCGGCTGACCTGACCCAAAGAACTTTTTCCAAGGCCTGGAGTTCGCTCGGCTCATTCGCAGGGCGATCTTCGTTTTCGACCTGGCTTCACGGGATCGCCTATCATGTGTATTTGGATTGGCGGCGGAGCGCGAACCCGGCGCAAGCGCAGAGCGAGGAATGGTGGCGAAGCCGGGCGGCAGACGAGCCCGGCCCTGATGAGGATGCGGCGGCCCGGGAAGCGGCGGAGCAACTTTACGCCTGGGTCGAACAATTGGAGGACGGCCAGAAGCAGGTCGTGCATCTGCATTATTATGGAGACCTGTCGCTCAGCGAGACGGCTGAGGCGCTGGGCATCGCGACGAGCACAGTGAAGTATCGCCTGCGGGAGGCGCTGGAGGTGTTGCGAAACAAAGCCGCCAGGGGAACTCTCGCTACAGAACGGAGGCGGCTATGACGGACACACAAATTGAAGAGATCCTGCGAAAAGGGCCTCAGCCGGCACCGCCGGTGTGGCTGCTGAAGCAACTGCAATCAGAGATTACCCTGGCACAGCCAGGCTGGCGCGCTGCAGAAAGACCGGCCAGGAAAAGAACCCTTCGTCGCTGGCTGCCGGCCCTGGCTTTCGGCCTGTTCCTGCTGAGCTGCCTCGTCATCGTCGGCGTGCAAGCCAACCTCGTCGGCGAACTCAAGCAACAGAACCAGCAGTTGCGCGCGGCCGGCGGCGAGCTCGAACAACTCCGCAACCAACAAGCCCGGCACAACGCTCTCGAGGCGGAACGTGAGGAGTTGGAACGCCTGCGCCAGGAGAGCGATGAGGTCGTCCGGCTGCGGGCGGAGATCGGCCAACTGCGCGGCGAGCTTGGCGACCTGGAGCGACTGCGTTCCGAAAACGAACACCTGAAAGCGGCTTTTCGCCGCGCGCGAGCTTCCGCTCCTGCGGTAATGACAGCGGCGCCGGCGCCCCCGCCGAAAGACGAAGCGGAAGCATGCGTGAACAATCTGAAACAGGTTGGTCTGGCGATTCGGACGTGGGCGCTGGACAACCAGGACCGTTACCCCACCGACATCATCAGTTGCAGCAACGAGCTTTCGACAGTCAATGTGCTGATCTGCCCGGGCGATTCGGGCAAACAGCAGTTCAAAAACATCTTTTGGGGCCAGTTCCGCCCCGAAATGGTATCCTACGAGCTGAGCTTATCGGGAAAGGACGAATCGGCCACACCCGAGCACATCATCGCCCGGTGCCCGATTCACCAGAACGTGCTGTTTTCAGACGGGAGCGTAAAGAGGGGCCCCGGCAATCCGGTTCCGCAACGTTCGGGCGCCACCAACAACTCGCCATGAAGCTCGCCGCCCTGGTTATCGCAGTTTGTCTGCTCGGCGCGCTACTGGTCCAGCGCCAAACCTTGAACAGCTTGCGCGCCGAGAATGGAACGCTCCAGCAACAGCAGGCCGAAGCCGAACAACTGAGGACCGACCTCTCTCAGCGCAAGGATGATGGAGACCTCCGGGATGAAATCGCCGGGCTCAAAGAGAAAACCGGTGATTTGCTGGCACTTCGCAATGAGATTACGCAGTTACGGGAGCAGAAGGCGCAACTCGGGCGGCTTCGGGCCGAGAATCAACGCCTCCGATCCGCCGGGCCAAACGGCGGTGCTGTCGTAGCCTTGCCAAATCTTCCGGGTATGTTCAGCAAAGAGGGCGTGACCAACGCAGGATGGAGCACACCGGAGGCGACTATTCAGACCTATTTCTGGGCGCTGCGGGAAAGGGACGAGAACGTGCGCGCCGCCTGCCTGGAGCCGAGCCTGCTGCAACAACTGCAGGCTCGGAAAGGCGCGGAGGGCTTTCAGGCGAGCGTGGACGAAAACACCAACGTCATCGGGTTTCGCATCCTGGGGCAACAGCCGGACGGGCCGGATTCAGTTCGGGTTGATGTGCGACTGTGGATGGCCGCGCCGGGGCCCGAGCGGGCCGGAGGTGTGAGGGTGACGCCCTATGCTTTGCGGCTGCATAAGCACGGCGAAGAATGGCGGTTGGGACAATAGGTCTATGGAGGGGAGGTCAGCGCACGGTTCCAAACGTCGTGAAACAATAAAAGACGCACTCGTGCAAGTTGGGAGGATGCGAAGGCCGCCCCCTCGCCGCGGCTCATCGCTGAAGCATCGTGAACGAACTTCCGGCAGCGCTGGCAAAAACGCCGTTTGTCGTTGCCGGGCATCTTGTTCCAGTCAGCCGAATATCACTGTTTGATCTCCCACAGTATGAGATGATGGCATAAAATGCGACCCTCGACGCTCAAGTCGTGTCCCGGCCTAATCCGCACAAGTACTGCGAACACTATTTACATTGAGGCCATTGCCAGGCCAGATGAATTATGCTTTACTTGGGATCGGGGCTTGGCCCTGGTCCTGGGCTGCCGTTCTGAAGCCCATCATCTCGAGCCGCGGAAGGGTCGCCTTGCACAGACGCAGATTGAACAAAGCGAGCGTGGCTGAGTTGTTCACCAGCCGGAGGCACCAGTCGCGCCCCCGCCACGAATGCCCTTGGTCGGGAGTGATATCAAATTGGATTGAGGATGGCGCGGCGGTCTTCCGTGTCGGCTCTGGAACGTACCGGTTCAGCGCGAGCCCGTGAACCTCGTCAAGCGAATGAAAACAAAAGCATCACTCACCCTGTTCCTTGCCTGTGGTCTTTCCGTCTGGTCTCTGTTGGGCCAGCAACCCGGCACCGTGCTGTGGACCTATCAGGCAACCTCCATTACTGGCTCACCCGCAGTTGGTTCTGACGGAACAATTTACCTTGTAGCAGACAGCTTCCTCCACGCTGTGGCCCACCAAGGTACAAATAAATGGAGGATCGTGACGGGTGGCTATCACAGCTCACCAAGCGTGGCTCCCGACGGCACGATTTATGTAGGTTCCTATGTGGACGGCCAACTCTACGCAATCAGCCCAGCGGGAACCACGAACTGGACGTACCCGGCAGGAGCGCCAATTGACTCATCACCCTCTATTGCTGGCGACGGGACCATCTATTTCGGCTCAGGAGAAAAGCTTTACGCGTTGAACCCAAACGGCACGAAGAAATGGGATTTCGCTTGTGGACAAAGCGGACAAGCAACTGCCTCAATTTCGGGCGACGGCACAGTTTACATCGGTACCCAGACGAATAGGCTTTGGGCGTTGCATCCGGACGGCACGCAGAAGTGGGCTTTCGATGCGCCGGGACCCATCGAGTGCTCCCCTGCCATTGGCAGCGATGGCTCAATTTATGTCACCGTCCAGTCCTTTGCATCGGTAGGAGCTCGTGGGATCATCGCCGTTAGTAATACCGGCGGGGAGCGCTGGCGGAACCTGTCTGAGGGCTTTTTCTCTTCGCCTGTCGTCGGAGCCGACGGGACCGTCTATGCTGTAACATGGATGGACGATAGACTGGAGGCGATCAATCCGACGAACGTGCTAGTAGACTGGCGCGCAGGGACTGGCTCGAACCCCTTTCTGCTAACGCCAGCCCCAGCCGCGGCACGAGACGGAACTGTATACTACACGCCGGTGCAAGGCTACACCAACCTGTACGCAATTAACGCGGACGGAACCACAAACTGGACGTTGGTAGTGCCCTCGTACCCTGCGACCACGTCTCCCACGGTCGGGCCGGACGGCACGGTGTATTTCGCCGCCGCCGCCACCCTCTACGCGGTGAAAGGCACCGCCCCTCTAGCGAACAGCCCCTGGCCGAAATACAAACAGAACTTGCGTAACACAGGCAAGGTAGAGAAGCCCTCGCTCAAGCAGCCCCAAAAGCGCAGCGACGGCGGTTTCCAATTCAAGCTTCAGGGCGAACTCGGACAGGGTTACACGATCCAGGCCTCGGCCAATCTGAACGCCTGGACATCTTTAACCAGTTTCCTCGCCACGACGGTCCCGATGGACATTGTGGATTCCACCGCCACCAATTTCCCGGTCCGCTTTTACCGGGCCTCCTCGCCATGAAAAAGGTCATGAATAAGATTCCCGCGATAATCCTCTCGCTGAGTTGCCTTGCCTCGTTCACAAAAACGCTCGCCGGATCGCCGCCGGCCGTCCTGTGGATCTACCACGGGGCTAGCGACTCCTCCCCGGCTATCGGCCCCGATGGGACTATCTACCTAGCAGGAGTTGGCGGGCTCCACGCGGTCGCGCCCAACGGGACCAACAAATGGATCTTCCCGCAAGACGCGACGAGCACCGCCCCTGCAGTCGCGCCGGATGGCACCATCTATTTTGGCTCGCACAACAGCAAGTTTTACGCAGTCAGTCCGGACGGCAGCCTGAAGTGGTCCTACACGGTTGACACCAACACGCTCGTTTACATCGACTCGAGCCCTGCCCTCGCGCCCGACCGAACGATTTATTTTGCAGCTCAAGCCAGCCTGTTCGCCCTTGCGGCCAGCGGCTCGAAGAAGTGGGAGGTGTACATAGGCGACGTCAGGACATCCTCTCCTGTTATCGCGCCTGACGGGACAATCTACGTCGGCTCCGAGGAGTTCCACAAGCTGCTAGCTCTCAATCCAGACGGCAGCCAAAAATGGGAGTTCCAGGCACCAAGCTCAGTTTCCTTGTCCCCCGCGCTTGGGGCGGATGGCACCATCTACTTCGCGACCGCTTCCGGTGGTCCGTTGTTCGCCGTGAGTGCTGCCGGCGCAGAACTCTGGCACAACGATGGCAACTTTTTGTATGGCTCGCCATCTCTCGGCAAGGACGGTACCCTGTACATAGGAAGTGCGCGGGACCTCGGCCTGTTCGCTATCAACTCGGTTGGAGCGACCAATTGGGAGGCGGCCGCCGCCGGCTCCAATCCGAACATGACCGCGCCGACCACGGCAGCAATCGATGCCAGCGGAATGATCTATTACACGGCCTCGAACTCGTTGTTTGCGCTGCACCCGAACGGTGTGACCGAGTGGGTCTTCACGGCAGGAACATCATCGACGTCCCCCACGATCGGGCCGGACGGCACGATTTACGTCGGGTTGGGCTGCTGCCTTTATGCGCTCCAAGGCACCAATAAGCTGGCGAGCAGCGCATGGCCGAAGTTCCGGCAAAACCTTCGCAACACCGGGAAGGTCGAGAAGCCCTCGCTCAGGCAACCCCAAAAGCGCAGCGACGGCGGTTTCCAATTTCAGCTTCAGGGCGAGTTCGGACAGGGCTACACGGTGCAAGGCTCGACCAACCTGAATACCTGGACCTCTTTGACGAGTTTCGTCGCGACCACGGTGCCGATGGACATTGTGGATTCCACCGCCACCAATTTCCCGGTCCGCTTTTACCGGGCCTCCTCGCCATGAAAAAGGTCATTAAATGTAAAGTATTGATTGCGCCGAAGAACACGTAGTTTTTCAGCAGGGGTCGTTGGCTTGAAAATGCCAGCCTACGAAGATCGGTTCTCGGGTAAGTTGTGGAGGATGCTAGCGCCATCGCCCGAGCCGACGGAGGTGATGGCACGATCGTCGAAAGAGTGATGAGGAAGGGTGCCGGCAACGGTTCGCCGCAAGGCGGGAAAGGCCTTCCGGCCTAGCTCGCGGCGACCTGGGCCAGTTGAGTGGGCGTTTGCTCTGCTACCTGAGCCAACTGCCAGGCCGTGCGTCGAAGCCAGCGTTTCAAATTGCAGGCGGCGGCAGCGAAGTAACTCTGGAGTCCTGCTTTGGCCAGACCCAGATAGCGCGCCCGGCGCAGACCGTGTGCGCGAACCAACTCGCTTTGGGTGCCCTCGATCGCGTTACGGCGTTGCGCTTTGATTTTGAACGTTTCGGTCCGTTGCTCCTTTCGGCGCGCCTGCAGATGGGTATGGTATTGTCCGACCGTGATCGTCCGGTGGCGCTGGCCTTTGCCCAGGCATTGCTCGCGTAGCGGGCAGTTGTGACAATGAGTGGTAAACTCGAAGCGGTAGGAGACCTTGTCCCCGCCCTGTTCCTCGATCCGGCCACATTGCGTGCTGGCTTGGCCGGCAGGGCAGAGCGCTTGCCGGTCCTCAACGGATACCTGGAAATCCTCCACGCTAAAGCGTCGGTCTTTTTTAGGCGCAGGCTGGGCCGGACCAATAAGCTGCCGGCCTTGGGCTTGAGCCTGCGCCAAGCGCTCGGCCGAAACATACGCACCGTCCAAATACCATTCGGCGGGCTTCTCCAATCCTAAGTTTGTCTGCTCCTGCTCGACCAGGGGCAGCCCGGCATCGTCGCTGCCGGTCGCAGGCTGAGCGACCACTGCCGTAATGAAGTTGGCCGTCGGCTCGCCTTTAGCCAGCGTGGTGTCGGCCACCGTCTCGGCGACTTGGACTTTATAGCCGACATGCTCTTTGCGGTGTTTGCCTTGGCCCTTGGCAGCCCACTGCGCCTCAGGATCGTGCGGATTCTGCACAGCACCTGGCGGCTGGGCTTCTCGTTGCTGGAGTTGACCTGCACTGTCCAGCTCGAAGTGCTCGCCCCAAACCCGCTCCAACAGCTTGACCTGCTCGCCCGCTCCGGGCGCAGCATCGGACAACTGCCGGACCCAGGCCAGCAATCGCGCGGCGTCAGCGCCCGCGGTGGTCATCTTTTGGCGCAAGACGGCCGTCTCGGTCCGATAATCCAGCTTGCTCTCCACATAGCGCTCCCACAGGACCGACCACCAGTCCGGACGCGGCAGACTGGCCGCCGTGCCGTCCAACTCCTGCAATGCCAGGCGCAAGGTCTCCCGGACGCACTCCAGCCGGCTCATGCGACTGACCCGGCCCAACATCTGCGTCGAATCCAGGCGCTGGCGTGTTTGCCGCGCCACTAGAGCCCGGCTTCGACCAGACCGTCCAGAATCGCCTGAAAGCCCACCGCGCTGAGGTCATGGTCCAGCAGCCGCTGGCGGAAATTGACCAGCGTGGTTGGGTGAAAGGCGGGATCTCCCAATTGCCGGTTGAGCGCAAAATTCCAGCCCGCGTGGTACTTGATCATTTCCACCGCAGCACGGTCAGGCTCCCCATCCAGGAACTGAAGGATACTAACCCCCAGCAGTAGCAACGGCTCGATGGCCGCACGACCATCCTCCGCACAGTAGCAGGCGGCCAATTGTGGGCGCACCTTGACCAGCCGGGGATAGACCAGGGTGGCAAATA
Organism: Binatia bacterium; assembly: GCA_035566895.1. Classification (GTDB taxonomy): domain Bacteria; phylum Verrucomicrobiota; class Verrucomicrobiia; order Limisphaerales; family UBA8199; genus DATMQA01. The sequence continues at coordinate 22,054 of DATMQA010000052.1, read as the reverse complement.
GGCGGTAGCGGTCATCCTTGGGGAAAAGACTGGAGGAGAGGGCAGCCGTCGAAAACAAATAAGACTGGGTGGAGAACTCCGGCAGGCTCATAATGGGTGGCAACAGGACATGTTGACTTGAGCTACCCTATGGGGTAGCTCAAGATTATGCAAGCCGAATACGTCATGAAGGTACAGGTGATCCGCTCCAAGCGGCAGCCGCCCCGATTTTACGTGAATATCCCGCTTCCGCTGGCAGCGGCGCTGGACCTGGAAGCTGGAGAGGCGGTCCAATGGCAACTGCTGGAGCGTACGGACCTGCGGCTGCGAAGGCTCGCGGCTAAAAACCCGGCCAGAAGGGTGAAAAAATAGGAAATGTGTTTTTCAGCAGAATCAAGTGTTGAGATGCGACCCCAATGCTTGTGCGATGCTGCGCGGTGAGCGCCCGCCGCCAGAGGTTTCAATTTGTCTTTACAACTCGCTGGCAATTGAGTTAATCTTCTGGGTCTTTATATAAGCCCGGCAGGGACCTTATGAAGTCGAAGCTCATTATGTCAGCTATTCGCCGGCACTCTGGTTCTCCTGCTGCCCAGCGAACCGTCGGCCGGCCAAACGGAAGTTCCACAACCAAGGGCGATATCCGGCCGAGGTCTTCCGCTTGGGCGTTCGTGCCGGTCTTGCTTATGTTGTGGATGGGCACGCTTTCGCTGTCCGCCTTGACGGTTCTCTCGTCGAATCAACTGGTGTTCGTGAACGTGGACCACGCGCCAATGGGCATCTGCTCGACCATTAATTACGGGTATCAAAATGACATTTGCGGCGTGGGAACGTCCACCGGATGGTACCCCTACCCCTACGGCGGCGGCGGGGTGCTCATCGCGCTGTCCGGGAGTTCCGGATTGCAGTTGCTGCCGTTTGTCGGAGCGGCCTCGAGCATTTCTACCAATGCAGGTTTCTTCCCCAACGCCAGTATCCAACGGGGCCTCACGCCATGCACCGACGAATACGCCATCGCCGGCGCCGGGCTGGCCTTCACGCATTATAGTCCAGCGTGGTCGATGGCCGACCTCAGCGCCGCCACCCTGAGCGAAAAGAAGCGTTACTTCCTGCCGGCAACCTGGCTGCTCTTCACGATTACGAATACCAACAGCACGCCCGAAGATTTCTACTTCGGCCTGCCGGTGCCTGTGTCGCAAAAAACCTTCGCCAACGGGGCCTATCAGGGTTTCGCCCTGGGAGAGGCCGCGCTGGCCGTGCAAAGCGGGAGTTGCGAGCTGTTGAGCGGCACGCGCCTTACGTCGGTGTTCAACGGCATGACCAATGGGGGCGCTTTTCACGTTGGCGTTCCGGCGGGCCAGACCCGGGCGTTGATGGTGGTCATCGCCTACTACCGCAGCGCGGTGGTGGATTCCCGCACGGGCGCTCATTATTATTACACCTCGCTGTATCCCTCGATCGACAGTGTCATCGACTCAGCGTTCGCCGGCCTGGGCGACGCCCAGATACGGTGTCAGCAACTGGCGACGGTCCTGAGCCGCGCCGGGCTGAATCCCTACCGCCAGTTTCTTGCCTGCCATGGTCTGCATTCCTACATGGCCGACACAGCCTGTTTGCTCGATCCCCAAGGCGGCGTGCACTGGTGGGAAATGGAAGGAATTTTCGACTATATCAATACGTTCGACCTGACGGTGGACCACGCCTTCTACGACGCTTGTATGCACCCGTGGGCGCTGCGGAACGTGCTGGATGCCAATTCGGGCGCGCTGCCCGGCACGGGGTACAGCTACGACACGCCGCTTTACAGCCCAACGGGGACGCAAGTGTCGAGTCACGGCTTTTCATTTTATCACGACATGGGGCTCTGGCCGAATTCCGGAACGGGTCCGGCGTACGGTGCGGTCATGGGAGACGAGGAACTCCAGTCGTGGATTCTATCCGCCGGGTTGTATTGGAGCCACACGGCGGACAACGCGTGGCTCACCAACAACCTGGCCGTGCTGCAGACCTGCCTCAACTCGATGCTTTTGAGGGACAATACCAACGCCGCCGCCCGGGATGGCATCACCAAGAACGTCAACGCGTCGGAGATCACGACCTTCGACGACCTGGATGCCTCGCTTCAGAGACCGGCATTCAGCGGGAGGTTGGCCGTGAGAAACTGGGCTTGTTACCTGGCCCTCGACGCGATGTTCAACCAGGTTGGTGACGCGGCCGACGCGGCGACCTGCCAGAACATGGCTTCAGTCACGGCGCAAACCATCGTCAATCGCTGGAACACTTACCATACGACCTTGGGATACATTCCTGCGCTGTTGGACGGCAGCGCCACCGCCGCAACCATCCCGATGGTGGAAGGCCTGGCGTATCCGGCGGCGATGGGTTTGACCAATGCCATTGACCGAACGGGCGGGCCTTATGCGCCGATGCTGCAGGCGCTTTCAAATCATATCGTGGCAGTCCTGGTTCCGGGCAAATGCCTGGATGCGACCTGCGGGGCCTGGCGGATGACCAGCGCCAACACGATTACCTGGCAAAGCAAGGTTTTTATTTCCCAGTACGTAGCCGAAGCCATTCTGGGGATCACGAACAACTCAGTGGATGGTACTGTGGATCAGATTCATGCCAGCATCCAGATTCAGGACGCGCCGTATGCAGGGTTCGCCGACGCGTTCAATGGGACTGGAGCCAATCAGTCCGCGGGCGGTGTGCATTACCCACGCGGCCTCGCAAGCGCCCTTTGGTGGTTGAACGCCACGAATAATCCCTCTAATCCCGTAGCCACTTCTGCACCGGTCGCGCCAACGGTTTTCTCTGCATTGGCCGGTGACCGCCAGGTTTTGCTTTTGTGGCAGGGAGTTCCCTTCGCGACAGGCTACAACCTCAAGCGAGCCACGGTCAGCGGCGGGCCGTACACGCCGGTCACGAACGGCGTGGTGGGTGCCAGCTTTGCCGATTCGGGCCTCAGCAACGGCACCACCTATTACTACATCCTTACTGCCACCAATCAAATCGGTGAGAGCGCCCCCTCTCCCGAGGTGAGCGCCACCCCCGTGCCTTCCGTCGGCACGAATATCCTCGTATCCCTCACCGCCTTCAGCGTCACAGTTTCCTGGCCTTCGGCGTATGTCGGCTGGATCCTCCAGACCAACACAGTTGGCCTGCGCAACCCCGCCGCCTGGGGGGACGTTCCGGACTCGCTCACCCACTCACAAATGACCTTCCCCGCCGGTGGCCCGACCACTCCGGCCGAGTTTTTCCGCCTGCGTCATCCGTAGTCGCGCTGCCGGTTTGATTTGGAAATGTCGTTGCGGAGTTGTGAGGATGGATGCCGCCGCCGGGCAATTGATCCTGGACTGACCGCCACGACACATAGGAAAACCTATCGTATCCTCGGAGCGTGAGGTGAGCCAAAGAGAGACCCCTCACCGTGCCCTCTTCCCTTAGGAAGGGGAGAGGGGAACCCACAGCCCTAACTCGGCCTAACCGGCAGGGTGGTGGTAGTATCACGATGCGCCCGGGTTCGCGGGTTCGCACGGTTCATGATTTCTGCTTGACAGTAGGATGGGAACTGCTAATAATGTTGCGGTAACCCAGTTCTGAGCGAGTTCACGGCGCAGCCGGACTGTGTCTTGTACTTAGCGTTTGTGGTGCAGTCTCGGTCGCAATGGCCGGCGGGGGTTTTGTGCCGGTCGTCCTCCCGTGTGGCCGCGGGCGTGCAGGAATGGAACTCTGTTGGTGATCGGTCAGTGACGGCGGGTGGGGGGCGCGCTGGCGTTCGGAAGTTGCTGCGGACAGGAATGTCGACAGGAATGTCCGCGCTCCGGGCTTGAACTCGCGACCGGGTAAGAGGCATGGCAATGAGAAGCAACGAGGCTGTTCGATTCGCAGTGGCGTTGAGCGCGCTGGTGACCGGTTTTTGCAATCTCCAGCAGGCTGAGGCCGCGTCGTGGATTACGACGAGCCCGCTGCACTTCGGGCGCTATTCGCACACGGCGACGTTGCTGCCCAATGGCCGGGTGCTGGTGGCGGGCGGGGTAGCCAACAACGGCGGCACGACGAACAGCGCGGAACTGTACGATGTGGTCCTGGGCACCAACCTGCTCACCGGCGCGATGACCTCTCCGCGGGCCTGGCACACCGCGACGCGGCTGCTCAACGGCAAGGTGCTCGTCGCGGCCGGTCAGAACGGCGGCCAGTTCCTATCCACCAGCGACCTCTACGACCCGGTTAGCGGAACCTGGGCGGCAGCGGGCACCATGAATGCCGCCCGGTATTACCACACCGCGACGCTGTTGCCCAACGGCAAAGTGCTGATCGCGGGTGGGATTAACAGCGTCGGAGCGGCGACCAATATCGCCGAGTTGTATGACCCGGCGACCCGGACCTGGAGCACCACCGGCCCGCTCATAACCGCTCGCTATGGACACACAGCGACGCTCATGCCCAATGGCCAGGTCCTGGTAACGGGAGGCTTTGGGACTAACACCCTTGGGCGCGCGGAATTGTACGATCCAGCTTCCGGAACCTGGACCGGGACCACCCCCATGAATGTGCCACGTTATTTACATACGGCGACGCTGTTGCCCAATGGCAAACTGCTTGCCGTCGGAGGCTTCACGAGCAGTGGAACCACGAACAGCACCGAGCTCTACGATCCGGATTCGGCGACCTGGAACCCGGTTGGTTCGCTGGCCGGTCCGCGGGCGGAACAAACCGCGACGTTGCTGCCGAACGGCAACGTGGTCGTCACCGGGGGTTTTAATGGCGGGGCGCTCTCGACGACGGAAGTCTATGACCGGCTGACCGGGACGTGGTCCGCGGCTGCCGCTCTTCCCACGGCCGCGTTCTACCACACCGTGACGATGCTGCCCAACGGGCGGGTGGTGGTGGTTGGGGGACAAGACAACTCCGGTTTTTCGGTAACCAACACTGAGGAGTATGACACCGCGGTCGGGGACTGGAAGGCGAGCGGCCCGTTGGAAATTGCACGCCGTAGCCAAGCGTCAACTTTACTTCCAAACGGACAGGTATTGGTCGCAGGCGGGTTCGGAACCAACGGTTATCTTGCCAGCGCAGAATTGTACGACCCCGGCACCGCTACCTGGATGCTCACTGGGCCGCTCAACAGCGCTCGGGAACTTCACACGGCAACCCTGCTGCCCAACGGCAAGGTGCTGGCCGCCGGCGGTAGTCTCATTGATTCCGAGTCTGCCGAACTGTTCGACCCTGCCAACGGAACCTGGCATGTGACCGGCAGCCTCAAAACCAACCGTCTGAGCCATACTGCCTCTTTGCTTCCTAATGGAAAAGTGCTAGTCGCCGGCGGCGAAAACGGCAACGAAATCGCCAGTGCGGAGCTGTACGATCCGGCCTCGGGAACCTGGACCGCGACCGGGCCGCTCAATGTCGCGCGTGATGGCCACACAGCGACCCTGCTGCTCAACGGGAAGGTGCTGGTCACCGGAGGTTTTGGTCCCCTGGTCGTTACCAACGCCGTCGAGCTGTATGACCCGGCGAGCGGGACCTGGACGCGAACCAATTCGATGAGTATTGCGCGATGGCACCACACGGCGACCCTTTTACCTAACGGCAAAGTATTGATCGCGGGGGGGACTACGGACGGGGGCTCGGCCGAGAGCGTTTCCAGCGCCGAGATCTTCGACCCAGCCAACGGGACGTGGACAGCCACTGGTCCGCTAAGTTCTACCCGTTCTTCACATGACGCGACATTACTCCCGAATGGGAAGGTCCTGGTGGATGGCGGGGTGGATACCAACTCCAATCCGCTGGCTGTGGCGGAGCTTTATGACCCAGCCAGCGGGACTTGGGCAACCAGCGGGCTAATGAGCACGGGTCGCGTTAGCGGCGCAGCCACCTTGCTCGCTAACGGCCAGGTAGTGGTGGCAGGTGGCGTGGGCACGAACGGGCGTGTGGTTGCGACCTCTGAATTGTACGATGCCGGTTTGGGCTTCAGCGCGGCCTGGCAGCCGAAGATCACCGCACTGACTTCGCCGCTGAATCTGGGCGGCAGCCTAGGGTTGAGCGGCTCGAAGTTTCGTGGGGTGAGCGAAGCCTCGGGCGGCTGTGATTTCCAGAACTCCTCCTCGGATTGCCCGGTGGTGCAGTTGCGGAGCATCGAGAACGGACAGACGCGGTTCCTTTCCTCGACCAACTGGTCCACGAATTCGTTCACCTCGTTGGCGGTGACCAATTTTCCACCTGGCTACACCCTGGCGACCGTGTTTGTGAACGGAATTCCCAGTGCTTCGGGCATCCTGCTCGTCGCGCCGACACCGACGTCGATCCTGCTGGTGAATGCGGCCAGGCTGTCGAACGGCGCGTTTCAATTCAGCTTCACCAATACCCCAGGCGCCGTATTCACTTCGCTGGCCACCACCAACCTTTCTCTGCCCTCGAGTAACTGGACCGCGCTGGCGGGCGTCACGGAAATCTCCGATGGCCATTTCCAGTTCACGGACACTCAGGCGACGAATTTTTCGAGGCGGATGTATCGAGTTAGATCGCCATAGGACTTCGGAAAGCAACCACGAATGGACACTAATGGACACGAAGAGATGGGCGTAGCGGCGGGCCACAAAATGGCGGAAAAGGGTACAGCGAAGCGAGGGGTTGGGGAGAGCTTTCGCGTGGTTCCATTTTCCTGGCGAGGAAGAGGAGGAGCAAGAACAGGGATTGGTTTGCTCTGCGGCCTTTTTTTCATTAATGCGGCGGAGGCGGGTTCCTTCACCGTGGTCAGTCCGCTGGGGACCTTACGGTCCGGACAGACAGCTACCCTGCTGTCCAACGGCAAGGTGCTGGTCGCGGGTGGCTCTTCGCCTTTTGCACTTCCCACCTGCGAACTGTTTGACCTGGCCAACGGCACATGGAAAGCGACTGGTTCGATGGCCACCTCACGTGATTTGCACACGGCGACGTTGTTGCCCACCGGCAGGGTCCTGGTCGCCGGCGGCCAGAGCACGAATGGCAATAATTTCTATTCGTCCAGCGCCGAGCTTTATGATCCTGCCAGCGGGACCTGGAGCAACACCGGCTCACTGAATACCGGGCGATATGGGCACACGGCGACGTTGCTGGCGAACGGAAAAGTATTGGTCGTTGGCGGGACGGTTTACGGCGGGGCCACCAACAGCGCGGAGCTTTACGACCCGGCGGCCGGAACATGGACGCCGACCGACTCGCTGAATGCTTCGCGGGAAGGCCACACCGCGACGCTCTTGCCCAATGGCCAGGTGCTGGTCGCCGGCGGTATTGGTAGTGATCTCGCTTATCTTGCCAGTGCGGAGCTCTACGAGCCGGCCGGGGGGACCTGGACCCAAATCAGCCCTATGAACGCAGCGCGAACCGGTCACACCGCGACCTTGCTGCCGACCGGCAAGGTGCTGGTCGCCTCGGGGTTCGGCCCCGGCGGCCCGGTCAACGGCGCCGAGCTTTTTGATCCGGCCGATGGAAGCTGGACGCTCACCGGCAGCTTACACGCAGGGCGAGACGGTCTTACAGCGACGCTGCTGCCCAACGGGCAGGTGCTGGTCACGGGCGGCTCCGGCACGAGCAGTAATTTTGCGAGTGTGGAACTGTGGAGTCCGGCGACCGAGTTGTGGACTTCGACCAACTCGATGCATATTGCGCGGAGTTTTCACACCGCAAGTTTGCTGGCAGATGGGCGGGTGTTGGTGGCCGGGGGTTCCGGCACGAATCTGCAGTTAAGCGTTGAGGTGTATGATTGGGCGAACGGAACGTGGACACCGGCTTCGCCCGAAGCCATTCCGCGTTATAACCACCGCGCGACGTTGTTACCCAACGGCAAGGTCCTGGTGAGCGGCGGCCACACCACCTATGCGACCAACGAACCGGCCGCCAACGACCTTTACGATCCGGCAAGCGGGACCTGGGGGGCGGGGGGAACTCTGAATACCGCTCGCGACGCCCACACGGCCACCTTGTTGCCAAACGGGAAAGTATTGATCGCGGGTGGCGAAGATTTCGCCGAGAATTCCCTTTCCAGCGCGGAATTGTACGACCCGGCGAGCGGGTTATGCACGCTGACCAGCTCGATGCATGGTCCGCACAGCGTTCATACCGCTACCTTGCTCTTGAACGGGAAGGTATTGATCGCCGGCGGGTTTGGCGCGATGGGCGCCACCAACACGGCGGAGGTGTATGACCCGGCTTTCGCCGTCTGGACGCAGACAGGCAGTATGATTACCAATCGCATCTCCCACACCGCGACGTTGCTACCCAATGGGAAAGTGCTGGTCGCGGCCGGCACAGAAGGAGGCAACTACCTTAACACCACCGAATTGTACGACCCCTCGACCGGGACCTGGCGGGAAAGCGGTTTGCTGCAAAGCGGGCGCACCTCCCACACCGCGACCTTGCTTCCGAACGGGAAGGTATTAGTCGCCGGCGGCAGCACCGGTAGCGGAGTTACCAATAGCGCGGAGTTGTACAATCCGGCGACCGAGCTGTGGACCGTGACCGGTCCGATGAACACGCCCCGGACGATCCACGCCGCCATCTTGCTGTCCAATGGACGGGTGTTGGTCGTCGGGGGCATCGGCACCAATGGCTTGGAACTCTCGAGCGCGGAATTATACGATCCGGCGACGGGGACGTGGACCTCGACCGGCTCCTTCACCACGGTGCGTTACGGCCAGGCAGCGACCCTGCTGCCGAATGGGAAGGTCCTGGCCGTGGGTGGCTACAGCAATTCCGGTGTTACCAACTCGGTGGACATTTATGATCCCGGGCTGGGCTTCAAGCCCTCCTGGCAACCGCAGATTGCAATGTTCACTTCGCCACTGGCCTCCGGCGGCTTCCTGAGCGTTACAGGGACAGGTTTCCGCGGTGTCTCCGAAGGTTCCGGCGGCAATTCGACGCAGGATTCCGCCGCTGATTATCCAGTGGTGCAGGTGCGCAGCATCGAGGGCCAAAGAACCTTCTTCCTGCTTTGCACGAACTGGTCAACCAATGCGTTGGTGGCGGGACCGGCGACTGGCCTCCCAGTCGGCTATGCCCTGCTGACGATTTTTGTCAATGGCATCCCCAGCACGTCGGGCATTGTGCGCATTGACTTCCCGGCGATCCTGTTGACCCATCCCCAATGGCTTGGGAGTGGCGGGTTTCAGTTCAGCTTTACCAACGTGCCCGGCGGGGACTTCACCGCGCTGGCCTCGACGAACGTGTCTTTGGCAGTGAGCAACTGGACGGTGCTGGGCGGGGTAACGGAGGTCTCGCCCGGCCAATTCCAATTCACTGACGCGCAGGCCATCAATTCTCCGCGGCGTTTTTATCGGGTTCGCTCGCCTTGAGTCCGCGGCAGCCGGGAATTGGAAAATGTGGGAGAAGACGGACCCCCAGAATCATGGGAGGGCAGAATCATAAATCCGATCGTCGAACCAGCCCGGGCTTGTCAATCGCCGCGCTGAGGGTAGATTTGTTAATACGCTTGAAAAGCCTCGCTAACGCGCGGTCTCGCCGCAGACGTCTCGTGTTTTCGTGCGGCGTCCTGCTGGCCGGGCTTAGCCAGCGGCCGGCGCCGGCCGCCGCACCTCCCGGGAAAGCGGATTTTTGTTTTCAGGTCCGTCCCATCCTCGCCGACCACTGCTTCAAATGCCATGGCCCGGACGAAAAAGCGCGCAAAGGCAAGCTGCGGCTGGATTTGCCGGAAAGCGCCTATGCCATCCGCGACCCGGACCACCAGGAGGCGGCCATTGTTCCCTTCCACGCCGAACGCAGCCAATTGTGCTGGCGCATCACGGCCACGAACGAAGACGACCGCATGCCACCCCCGCCCAGCAAGCTCAGCCTTACCAGCGAGGAAAAAGCCCTGCTGAAACAGTGGGTGGAACAAGGCGCCGAATACAAGCCGCATTGGGCGTTCATCCCCGTGGCGGAAGTGCCCGTGCCCCAGGTGGAGAACCCGGCGAACGCGCGCAACGCGATTGATGCCTTTGTTCGGACGCGCCTGGCCCGCGAGGGCCTCCAACCCGCGCCCGAAGCCTCGCGCGAAACGTTGATTCGCCGGCTCAGCTTCGACTTGCGGGGCCTGCCACCCAGCCTCGAGGAGGTCGACGCGTTCCTGGCCGACGCCTCGCCCGGCGCTTACGAGCATTTAGTGGATAAGCTCCTGGCTTCGCCCGCCTACGGAGAGCAGCAAGCCGCGCTCTGGCTCGATCTGGCCCGCTTCGCCGACACTTACGGCTATCAAAACGACGTCGAGCGCGACATGTCGCCCTGGCGCGATTGGGTCATCCGCGCTTTCAACGACAACCTGCCCTTTTCCCAGTTCATTCTGTGGCAAATCGCCGGGGATCTGCTTCCGTCGCCCACCCGCGACCAACTCCTGGCGACCGCCTTTAATCGGCTGCATCGCCAGACTAACGAAGGCGGCAGCATCGACGAGGAGTTCCGCGCCGAATACGTGGCCGACCGCGTAGCGACGACGGGCACGGCTTTGCTCGGCCTGACGATCGGCTGCGCGCGCTGTCACGATCACAAATATGATCCCGTCGCGCAGAAGGACTTTTACCGAATGGCGGCCTTCTTCAATAACATCGACGAGTCGGGACTCTACTCGCATTTCACCCGCGCCACGCCGTCGCCGACCCTGCTGCTCTATGCCGAGGGGCAGGAAGCCAAACACAAAGCCTTGCAACAACAAATCGCAGCCAATGAAAAGGCCCTGGGGGAATTGGCCGTAAGCGCTCAAAGCCGCTTCGAAACCTGGCTGGCCTCCGGGCCGAGGGTCATCGAGCGACCACAACCGGCAGACGCTTTCGCTTTCGAAACGATCACGAACGACTCAACCCCGGACACCATGAACACCAATCGCTCAGCGATGCTGGTGGATGGTCCGGTCCAGGCCGACGGCAAGGTTGGCAAAGCGCTTAAGTTCAGCGGAGATAACTCGGTCGTCTGCAAGGGCGCGGGTGTGTTCGACCGCACCTCGCCCTTCAGTTTCAGCCTCTGGCTCAAACCCGGTGAGAAACAGGAACGCGCCGTCATTTTCCACCGGTCGCGCGCCTGGACCGATTCCGGCAGCCGCGGTTACGAACTGGTGCTCGAAGATGGCCGGCCCACTTTCAGCCTGGTTCATTTCTGGCCCGGAAACGTGATCAAGCTGCGCGCTCAAACTGTTCTACCCCTTGGCCAGTGGTCGCACTTGGCCATCACCTATGACGGTTCCAGCCGCGCGGCAGGTTTACACCTGTACCTGAACGGCGAAGCGCTGCCGGTCGAAACCGTGCGCGACCACTTGTTCAAGGACATCCTTCACCGCGAACAATGGGGCGATATGGAAGCGAACGCCGTCGAGTTGACGCTCGCCGGCCGGTTCCGTGATTCGGGTTTCAAGAACGGCTCGATTGACGAGTTCCAAATCTTCGACCGTTGCCTGACTCCCTGGGAAGTAAAGCTCGTCGCCGGCACAGCTACCGGCGCTCCCGGCCGCGCGGCTCTGCTGGCCTGGTATCTTCAGCACGCGGATGCTCCCTTCCAGGCCGCCACCGCGCAACTTCGGACTTTGCGTGAACAGGAGAATCGTCTGATCAACGATGTCCCCGAAATCTCCGTGATGACCGAAATGTCGCCGCGCCGGCCCGCGTTTCTCCTCAAGCGCGGCGCTTATGATGCCCGCGGCGAAGAGGTCGAACCCGGCGTTCCGGAAAAAATCCTCCCGTTTCCGAAAGACCTGCCGCGCAACCGCCTCGGCCTGGCGCAATGGCTAATCGATCGCCGCAACCCCCTCACCGCGCGCGTGGTGGTGAATCGCGTTTGGCGCAGCCATTTCGGTCGGGGCCTGGTCGAAACCGAGGAAGACTTTGGGACCCAGGGCAAACTGCCTGTGTACCCGCAGTTGCTCGACTGGCTGGCGTGGACGTTCATGAACAACGGCTGGGACGTTAAAGCGCTCCACAAGCTCATCGCGATTTCGGCCACGTACAGGCAGTCCTCCCGCGCCGGCCCCGAGCTCCTGGCGAAGGACCCGGAGAACCGTCTGCTCGCTCGCGGTCCCAAGCACCGGCTGCGCGCGGAGGAAATCCGCGACGAGGCGCTGGCCGTCAGCGGACTGCTCTCGCAACGAATCGGCGGCCCCAGCGCCAAGCCTTACCAGCCGGAGGGACTTTGGGAGGAAGCCGGCACGGGAAAACATTACGACCAAGATACGGGCGAAGGCCTTTATCGACGGAGCCTTTACACCTTCTGGCGACGCACGGCACCGCCGCCTTCGATGCTGATCTTCGACGCGCCTTCGCGCGAGGTCTGCACCGCGCGCCGCGAAACTACCACCACCCCGCTGCAGGCGTTGGTGCTGTTGAACGATCCACAGTTCGTTGAAGCCGGGCGCGTCTTGGCTGAGCAGTTAATCCACCGCTGCGGACAAGACCTCGATGCTCGTGTGGTCTGCGGATTTCGCCTGGCGACCGGCCGCCAGCCTGCGCCGGCAGAAATGGCTGTCCTGCGCCGTCTTTACAAGGAGCAGCTAAACCTTTTTCAAAATGATTCTGACGCGGCGCAGAAATATCTAAAAACCGGCGCGCATCCATGCGACCCATCGCTGCCGGCGCCACAAGTGGCGGCCACCGCAGTGCTGGCTGGCACTCTCATGAACCTCGATGAATTTGTAACCTTGCGATGAATAATCCAAATCAACCCAATCGCCTTTGCACCGGGCCGTTACCAATGCAGGGTCTGAGCCGCAGGCATTTCCTCAACCGCTTCGGCATGGGTCTCGGGGGCATAGCCCTGGCACATCTGATCGGGAGCGGGCGCGCGGTGGCGAGCTCCGCCGCGGGCGCTTCCCACGGTGGCATCCTGGGCGCACCCCATTTCCCGCCGAAAGCCAGGCGCGTCATCTACCTCTTCATGGCCGGCGGGCCGTCCCAGCTCGAGACTTTCGACTACAAGCCGCTGCTCAACCAGCGGAACGGGGAGAACCTGCCCGAGTCGGTCCGCATGGGCCAACGGCTCACGGGCATGTCGGGCAACCAGGCTACGTTGCCGCTCGCGGGGTCGATCTTCAAATTTCAGCAACAAGGCAAAATCGGCGCCTGGGTAAGCGAATTGCTGCCGCACACGGCAAAGATCGTGGATGAGCTGTGCATTGTGCGGTCGATGTACACGGAGGCGATCAATCATGATCCGGCGATTACCTTCATGCAGACCGGCTCCGAGCTGTCCGGCCGGCCCAGCATCGGCGCCTGGCTCAATTACGGCCTGGGCAGCGACAACGAAAACCTTCCAGCCTTTGTCGTGCTGATTACCCCAGGCAAAGTGGACCAGCCCCTTTACTCGCGTCTTTGGGGCAGCGGCTTTCTGCCCTCCGAATTTCAAGGCGTTCAGTTCCGCTCCGGCAAAGAACCGGTCCTTTACCTCGGCAACCCAGCCGGCATTTCTGGCGAGAGCCGCCGGCTCGTGCTCGACCGCCTCCGCGAGTTGAACCGGCTTCAAAAAGACCAGCTTGCAGACCCGGGCCTGGATGCGCGCATCCAACAATACGAGATGGCTTTCCGCCTCCAATCTTCCGTGCCGGACGTGGTCGATACCTCGAAAGAGCCCGCGGCCACGTTTGAACTTTATGGGCCCGACGCCAGGAAGCCGGGAACGTTTGCCGCCAATTGTCTTCTGGCTCGCCGCCTCGCCGAGCGCGGCGTGAAATTCGTCCAGCTCTATCACCAGGGCTGGGACCAGCACGGCAACCTGCCTAAAGGCATTGCCACTCAATGCCAGGAAACCGACCAGGCCTCCGCCGCGCTAATCACCGACCTGAAACAGCGTGGGCTCCTCGATGATACCCTAGTGATTTGGGGCGGCGAGTTTGGCCGCACCAACTATTCCCAAGGCAAACTGACCAGCACCGATTATGGCCGCGACCATCACCCGCGCTGTTTCACGACGTGGATGGCGGGCGGCGGGGTCAAGCCGGGTCTGCTGTATGGTGAGACCGATGAGTTCGGCTACAACGTCGTCAAGAACCCCGTTCACGTGCATGACTTCCACGCCACACTGTTGCGCCTGCTGGGCATCGATCACGAACAACTGACCTTCAAGTACCAGGGCCGCCGCTTCCGGCTCACCGACGTGTCCGGCCGCGTGGTCGAGGATATCCTGGCGTGATTGCAGCCGCACCTGGGCTTGCGAACCGTATTGGCTAAACCGCATTCTCCGGAGATTGCGGACGAACAACAACGTTCCGCGCTCTTAACCATTATGAAAAATCCGCTTTCACTTTCCCGACGCAACTTCCTCGCGATTTCCGCAGTCTTGCCGGCTGCCATCGCCGCGCGGGTTTCCGCCGGCGACTCAGCGGCTGAGCCGGCGGAGCCTGCCAAAACCAAGCGGCGCCCCATCGGCCTGGAGCTCTATTCCGTTCGCGGCGAACTGGGGCGCGATCTGCCTAATACGCTGAAGACGGTGGCGAAGTTCGGCTACGAAGTGGTCGAGTTCTACTCGCCCTACTTCAAGTGGACCCCGGTTTATGCCAAGGAAGTCCGCGCGCAAATGGACGACCTTGATCTTCGCTGTTACTCGACGCACAACGGTTTCGAGTCGTTTACTCCGGGAGACAACCTGGCCCACGCCATCGAACTGAACCAAATTCTTGGCACGCGATATATCGTCCTGGCCAGCGCACCGGGCCGCATCAACGGAGTTGAAGGGTGGAAAGGCCTGTCTGAGAAGCTCACCACCGCGGTGGAACAATTGAAACCGCATGGATTGAGCGCCGGCTATCACAATCACCAGGCCGAATGGGCCAAATTGGAAAACGGCCAGCGCATCCTCGAAGTCATCGCGGCCAACACGCCCAAGGAATTTGTGATGCAGTTGGATGTTGGCACCTGCGAGGAAGCCGGCGCGGACCCGGTGGCCTGGGTCAAGGCCAACCCCGGTCGAATTAAAGTCATGCACCTCAAAGATTGGGCGCCGGGCACGCGCGCGGACGAGAAAGGGTATCGCGTTTTATTCGGCGAAGGCGTGACGCCCTGGAAAGAGCTTTTGGCCACGGCGGAATCCGTTGGTGGCGCCGAGTATTTTCTGATCGAACAGGAAGGCAGCCGGTTCCCGGAATTTGAAACGGCGAAGAAATGCCTGGAGAATTGGAAGGCGATGTTCGGAACCGCGTGAGGGAAGCACACGGTTTGATGACGATCGCTTCACCGGATTAGTTTCTGGGCGAGGCGGTAACCGGAGCGGTCGGCGTTGCGGCGGAGCTCGCGAAACTTTTCCTCGATGCGCAGGCGCGAGGTTTGGCAAAAGTAGTCGGCAAAGGGAAGCAGTTCGGCGGTCACCGGGTCCGGGGCGGGGGCCTGGGCAAGCGCCTCGGCCCGCAAACAGGTGGCGGTGATGGCGAACAGCTCAGTGCCGATGTCCACGAGGCGGCCGAGGAGGAGTTGCTCGCGTTCGAGTTTCGGGCCGTGGCGAAGCATGGCAGCGAAAAGCGTTCGGGCGAGCCTGCGGCTGGTTCGAGCGGCGTAACGGAGGTGGCAGGCCAGGCGTGAGGAGTTAAATGAGTTAAATGAGGGCAGCCATAGCTTGGGATACCATTTAGCGTAGAAGAACGCGGCAGCGGCGGCGGCCCGCAGGCGCTGCGTCAGGGGCAGCCTGGAGTTGAGAACCGCGGCGCTCACCTTGAGGTGCGGGTCGAGCGCCTCGCGGGCGATGAACAGGCGCATGATTTCGCTGGAACCCTCAAAAATGGTGTTGATGCGGCAATCGCGGAGGAACCGCTCGAGGGGGACCGGCTCTTCCCCGCGGGCCTGGAGAGACGCCGCGGTTTCGTAGCCACGCCCACCGCGAATTTGGACGGCATCATTGACAATGGTCCAAGTTTGTTCAGTGGCCCACAGTTTGCACAGGGCGGCTTCGAGGCGGACGTCGGCGTGTTTGTCGCGATCCACCGGGCTGGCGGCGAGCAAGACCATTGATTCCATGGCAAAGGTGTTGGCGGCCATGCGGGCGAGCTTGTCGGCGATGGCGGCGTGCTTGCCGATCGGCGCGCCCCATTGCACGCGGTCACCGGCCCATTGACGGGTAATTTCGAGGCAGCGTTTGGCCAGCCCGACGCAGGCGGCTGGCAGCGTCAGCCGGCCGGTGTTCAGAGTGGTCAGCGCGACTCGAAGCCCCTTGCCTTCCGCCAGCAGAATATTCTCGCGCGGCACGCGCACCTGGTTGAACTCGATCACGCCGTTGTAGAGGGCCTTTAAGCCCATGAACCGGCAACGGTGGGTGACTTCCACGCCGGGCGAGTTGACTTCGACGATGAACGCGGTGATTTGGTCTTTGGATTTGCCAGCGGTGATCTTAGGGGGCGTTTTGGCCATGACGACGAGCAAACCGGCTTTGGTGCCATTGGTGCACCACAGTTTCTTTCCGTTGAGCACGAAAAACTTTCCGTCCGGGGTAGGCTCGGCGTGGGTCTGCATGGTCGCCGGATCCGAACCGGCGCTTTCCTCGGTGAGGGCGAAGGCGGAGATTTCGCCGCGAGCGACGCGAGGCAAGTACTTGCGCTTTTGCTCCTCGGTCCCGAACAGAATGAGCGGCTGCGGCACGCCGATGGATTGATGCGCCGAGACCAACGCGGTCAGGTTCCCGCACCAACCGGCGAGCAACATCGCGGCGCGACAATAATTGGTTTGAGAAAGGCCCAGGCCGCCATATTCCGGGGCAATCTTGATCCCGAAGGCGCCGAGCTTCGCCAGTTCTTCGAAGACCACCGGCGGGATTTCACCGGTGCGATCGATTTCATCCGGAGCGACTTTTGTGCGCAGCAGGGCTTCCAGGCGCCCGAGAAACTCATCGCCTTTCTTCCGGTCGGCCGCACTTTGCTGCGGAAAGGGGCGGAGCCCGGGCAAGTCGAACCGGCCCATGAACAGCCCGCTGACAAATGTTGATTCGCGCGACAGCTCGCGCGCAGCTTCGGTCAACTCGAGGGCGGCGCGCTGGCCGGCGGACATTTTGGAGGTGTCGATGAGAGGGCGCGGCTCTTCGGCAGGGGATGTGGTGCGGGGCTGGCTGGGTGGCGGCTTGGTTTCGACCATAAAGTGCTTACTTGGACGGGTAGAACTTGCTTCCGTCAGCCGCCATGCGGCGCAAGAAAGAGCAAGGCGCAAAGTGGGCGGCACCGTTGTCCACGAGGTACTCCATCGCGCCGACGATTTTGGCGGCGCCGAGTGTGTCAGCGTAACGGAGGGGCCCGCCCCGAAACGGCGCGAAGCCCGTTCCCATGATCATGGCGAAATCAACGTCCGCCGGCTCGGTAACAACTTCTTCTTCGAGACAGCGCGCGGCTTCGTTGACCATCAACAGGACCATGCGTTCCTGGAGCGTGACGGGTGACGGCTGCTCGGCATGGGATGTTTGATAAGCGGTTATCTGCGGATTGGGACGCGGGTCTTTGCCCTTGGAGTGCAAATAAAATCCGGCACCGCTCTTGCGTCCCAAGAGGCCGGCGTGGACCATCTTGTTCAGCGTCGAGGGCATCACCATACGGTCGCGATACGCGGTGGCAAGCGTCTGAGCCACATGGAAGGCCACATCCACGCCGACTTCGTCCAGCAAGCGCATCGGCCCCATCGGCATGCCGAAGTCGAGCATCGGCTCGTCGAGGGCAGTGACGCCAGCGCCCGCCTCGAAAAGGTTTCCGGCCTCGATGAGGTAAGGCATCAGGATGCGGTTGACGAGGAAGCCGGGGCTGTCTTTGACGATGACGGGGAGTTTGCCGATTTGCTGCACGAAGCGGAGCGCGCGTTGGAGGGTTTCCGGCGAGGTCTGCCGGGCAGCAATCACCTCGACAAGTTGCATGCGGTGGACGGGATTGAAAAAATGCAGTCCCAAAACTCGTTCGGGCCGCCGCGTGCCAGCGGCGAGGTCCGAAATGGGCAGGGCCGAAGTATTGGTGGCCAGCAGCGTTTCGTCACCGGCGAGTTCGTCCAGGCGCTGGAAAATCTTCTTCTTCAGATCGAAATTTTCGACGGCGGCTTCGATGACGAGGTCAACCCGGCGCAGCGGGACTTCGGTTGGTGCGGGAGACACACGGTCCAAGCCATCGCGGGCTTCGCGCGCGGAGAACAGGTGGCGTTTGACTCCCTCCTGGTAAACTTTGGCGATGTTCGCCATTCCTTTGGCCACTTGTGCGGCATTGATGTCGCGCAGGATGACCGGCAATTGCCGCGCGCTAAGCCATTGCGCGATGCCGGCGCCCATGACGCCACCACCAATGACCGCGGCGCGCTTGATCGGCTTCGGCTCAGTGCCTGGCGCAGCACCCGGAAGGCTGCGTTTTTTGGCGCGTTCCTGGAGGAAGAAGACGCGGATCAGATTGAGGCAGACGTCCGTCCGCATGAGTTCGAGGATACCTTCGCGTTCCAAGAGGAGAGAGTCCGCGACCGTTTTGGAAATGCCCCGGGTGACCACCTCGAGAGCTTTGAGCACGGCAGGGTAATTCCCGCGGGTCTTTTTGAGCAACTGTGAGCGCAAGCGAACGGCGAGAAAGGCCGCGAAGAGGCCATTGTTCACCAGCCAATGGGCCGGGCGCCGCGCTTTTCCGCGGGTAATCATTCGGACCGCCACATCGACGAGGTATTCCGCCGGCGCCAATTCGTCCACGAGCCCGCATTTGAGGGCCGGTTTGGCCGCGAGCGTCTTGCCGGCAAGGATGATGTTCAAGGCCTTCGGCAAGCCGACCAGGCGGGGCAGTCGCGTCGAGCCGCCCCAGGCCGGCAGGAGGCCGAGTTGGATTTCCGGCAGGCCAATTTTCGTCGCCCGGTCGAGCGAAGCGACGCGGTAATCGCAAGCGAGGCAGAGTTCGCAACCGCCGCCGACGGCAGCGCCGTGAATGGCGGCGACGGTGGGGAGCGGCAGAGACGCAAGGCGATTCATCACCTGCTGGCCCGCATCGATCAACCGGCACCCGTCTTCGACGGAGGCGGCGGCGCTCACCATCTCGAGGTCGGCCCCGGCGATGAATATCGAGGGTTTGGCGCTGGTCATTATCAACCCCTTGAGCTGTGGCGCACCGGCGACAAACTCAAGTTCCTCACCCAGTTCCTTGAGAGTCCGGAGGTCGAAAATGTTGGCGGCCGAGCCGGGCCGGTCGAAGGTCAGCACGCAGATTTGGTCGTCGCGAACCGTCCGCCGAATCGTGCGCTGGGACGCGCCGGGAGCAGGTTCCACCAACGGTTCCCGACGGAGAGTGCTGATATTTTCTGTTGTGTCGATCATTCCAGCCCCAAAAAAACACCAATCACCAAACACCAAACACCAGGAAAACTCCAAACTCCAAACTCCAAAACTCGCGTGGCGAGATTGGAGTTTGAGATTTGATGTTTCTCTGGTGTTTGGTGTTTGGTGATTGGTGTTTCATGTCAGTTCCTTTCCACCCACAATGCAGCACCCTGGCCACCGCCCACACAAAGCGTTATCAAGGCCCGTTTGGCCTTGCGCCGCTGCAGCTCTTTGAGGCTGGCCAGGACTAGGCGGGCGCCGGTGGCGCCCACCGGGTGGCCCAGGGCGATTCCACCGCCATTCACGTTCAGTTTTTCCATGGGAATCTCTCCGAGCGGGCGGTCCCGGCCCAGGAATTTGCGGGCGAACTGGCCGGATTGCGCGGACTTCAAGACGGCGAGGGTTTGGGCGGCGAAAGCTTCGTTGAGCTCGATGAGGTCGGCATCCGCGAGGGTGAAGCCGGTTCGCGCCTCGGCCTGGGCGATCGCGAACGCCGGGCCAAGCCCCATGCGCGACGGGTCGCACCCGGCGTAAGCGTAGCCGGCCAGCGTGCCCAGGGGTGTGAAGCCGAGTTCGGCAGCCCGCTGCTCGGACATTACCAGGAGTGCCACGGCGCCGTCCGTGATTTGCGAGGCGTTACCGGCCGTAACGGTGCCGGTCCTTCGGTCGAAGACCGGTTTGAGCTTTGTCAGCGCTTCGAGGGATTGATTCTCGCGCGGGCCGTTGTCGCTGGTGACGGCCGCAGCCGTGCGCACCTGAAAAGCCGGACAGATTTCTTCGGCGAGTTTGTCGCGCGCAGCGATGGCGCGCTGGTGCGACTTGAGGGCGAATTCGTCCTGAGCGGCGCGGGTCACGCCATATTCGCGGGCCAGCAACTCGGCGGTGTCGCCCATGTTGAGCCCGCAGACGGGATCGGTCAGGCCAAGGAGCAGACCCACGCGCGGTTGAAAATCCGAAGGGCGAAAAGCGGCGAGCGATTGCAGCCGCTGGCCGAATCGTTTGGCCCGGTTGAGCCGGCCGAACTTCTCGGCGGTGCTTGGTTTGAACAGCAACGGGATGTTGGACATGCTTTCAGTGCCGCCGACGATGAAAACGGAGCCGCGGCCGGCGCGCAGCTTTTCCTGGGCAAGGGTTACGGCCTCGCAACCCGAAGCGCAGTTGCGTTGCACGGTGAGCGCCGGAACGGCCTCCGGAATGCCGGCCCGCAAAGCGAGCACCCGGGCCACGTTGGTCGCGTCGGCGGGTTGCGCCACGCAGCCAAAGATGACTTCGTCAACCAAAGCTGGGTCCAGCCCGGTCCTGGTCAAAAGCGCATTGACAGCGATCCGGCCCAGTTCATCCGCGGCCATCGACGTCAATTCGCTGCCGGCCTTGCAGAACGGGGTGCGGATTCCGTCCACGATAGCGAGGCGGTCGGTTTTCATGCGGCAGCCTGAGCTTTTTCGGCGGGGTGTGCGCTGGGCCGCCGATCCACCAGCTTCTGTTCCTTGAGGAGCGAGCCGACCCCATGCAAGCGACGCATTTCCTCGGCGTCGTGGAACACGACCCGATTGGGACGAAGCTCGAGGTGAGTCGAACAGCGCTCGCTCAAATCGCGGGTCACCCTGGCCTCGTCCGCACCGTTGATTTTTTGCACGTGAAGGATGACCTCATCCAATTCCAGTGGATCGTCTTTGATTTTTCGCAACTCGACTTGCCAGGCGCCAATGCCCGGGGCGTCGTCCAACACGTGCTCGAGTTCGTTGAAATCGACCAAGGTGCCTTTCAGCTTGCCAAGATTCATTTCCTTGACCTCGGAGCGGCGGGAGATGTTGCCCAGCAACCGCGGCAGCGAACGGCCGCAATGGGGGCAGGGCTCGTAAGAGAGACCGCCGTCGGTGAAGTCGCCGGTGCGATAGCGCAGCACCACGCTGCCGCGGGCATCCAGCGGCGTGAATACCAACTCACCAGGCTGGCCGGGCGGAAGAACCTCGCCGGTCATTGGATGGATGACCTCGAGGATGCCGAGGTCGGGATAGAGGTGGTAACCGCCGGAAGGCCGGCCGGGCAGGAACGGGCATTCGGGCCAGGCCATCTTGGCTTCCGTGAAGCCATAGGTGGCCAGCACATCCACTGGGGAAGCACCCAACTCGGCCGCCAACTCCCCAATCTTCAGGCGCAGACCGTCGGTGACTTTTTCCCCGGCCAGCACGATGCGCCGGAGGTTCTCGCAACGGACACCTTCCTCCACGGCCTGGTGCAGCAGGTGATACACGAAGGTCGGGATGCCGATCAGCGCGTCCGGTTTGAATTTGCGGATGTGGCGGATGTTGCCCTCCGTGCCCATGACCTTCCCGCCGCCGGAGCTCAGCATTAGCACCCCGCCCGCCGTCCCCGCGTAATGTGCGAGCCAGAACGCCAAATGAGGCGCGAAGGGAAGCAGGTTGAGCAAACGGTCTTCGCGGCGCGCCCCACAGATTTCCACCACCCTCCGGGCGGCGGTCTCCAGGTTTGCCAAATCGCGCTGGGTGAAGAAAAACGGAGTGGGGTCCGCGCTGCGGCCGGTGGTGAAGGTGACGAAGATGGGACGGAACTCGGAGTCGAGCTCCTGTTTCACCCGCGCACGACCATGAACCAGGGCGCGCAGGAGCGTCTCGGGGCGCCGCGCCAAAACGGCGGGCTCCGGGACCAGGAGGAAGTCCTTGAAGCGTTGTGGTTGCTCGGTGGTGTTGAGCAGATCCGCCTTCGAGGTGAAGGGAATTCGTTGCAGGTCCTCGAGAGTGCGAAGCGAGTCCACTTCGAGGTTATGCTCGCGGAACAACTGCCGGTAATGCGCGGAGAAAGGCAGGACCAC
>DATMQA010000051.1:0-64458 GCA_035566895.1 Binatia bacterium | reverse complement strand
CGCAAAATGACCAATGAAGAATACCAGATCCGAATGATGCACAGCAATGACCCGAGCATCTGGACGCCGTTGTGGCGCGGGTAGCTCCAGGCCTATATCCCGGGTCGGATTTATGATTCTGTCCTGCCATGATTCTGTCGGTGCATCTCTTCTGCGCTTGCCTCGCGAAGAATTCTGTCCTGCCCCCGGCAGCCGGTTGGTCAAATGGAAACAAGTCCTGGCTTGTCTTCCGGAACAATTTGAATAATTATTGACATAATGCGTCCTTGTGATCGTCGCGCCACTGATGGAAGCGGGCGCTCAGCATTATGATTTCAGGCCCGTTTGCGCCAGCGTCCTCCCGCGGGGGGCACCCCTCACGTTCCCGGGTGTGCTGCCCGTTGATCCAGGCCGCCGTTTTTGCCTGCCTGGGCGTCGGCGCAACCCTTCCTTCGTTGGGCGCCGCCGCTGCTGATGGGAAGTTGCCGCCCGCATCATCGCGCGCGGTTGATTTTGTAAAGGACGTCCAGCCCATCCTGGTACAGAACTGTTACTCCTGCCACGGACCGGACAAGCAAAAGTCGAACTTGCGTTGGGACGAGCAAGCCAGCGCGGTGAAAGGAGGAGATAACGGCCCGGCTTATATCGCCGGGAAGAGCGCCGATAGCCGGGTGATTAAACTGGTGGCGGGCCTGGACCCGGAAACGGTGATGCCGCCGCGCGGGGAGCGGTTGACGGCGGCGCAGATCGGCGTGCTCCGCGCGTGGATCGACCAGGGCGCAACCTGGCCCGCTGTGATTGCCGCCAAGGCGGACCCGAGGCGGAACCATTGGGCTTTCAAAGCGCCCGTGCGCCCGCCCGTTCCGTTGGTAAAAGAGAAGCAGTGGCCGAGGAATCCGCTCGACAATTTCATTCTCGCGCGATTGGAAAAGGAGCACCTGCGGCCGTCGCCTGAAGCGGAGCGGACGGCGTTGATTCGCCGCTTGAGTCTGGACCTGCTCGGCTTGCCGCCGACGCTCAAGGAAGTAGATGCGTTCGTGGCTGACCGCGAGCCGGATGCTTACGAACGGCTCGTCGAGCGTTTGCTGGCGTCGCCTCATTATGGCGAGCGCTGGGGTCGTCATTGGCTCGATGTCGCGCGCTATGCGGATACCAATGGTTACGAAAAAGATCGTCCGCGCTCGATTTGGCCGTACCGGGACTGGGTCATCAACGCGTTCAACCGCGACCTGCCCTACGACGAGTTCGCCATCGAGCAGCTTGCCGGCGACCTGTTGCCGAATCCCACCCTGGAGCAGCGCGTCGCCACCGGGTTCCTGCGCAACGCCATGCTCAACCAGGAAGGCGGCATCGAACCGGAGCAGTTCCGCGTCGAGGCGTTGATCGACCGCATCGACACGCTGGGCAAGTCGTTCCTCGGCCTGACTCTCAATTGCTGTCAGTGCCACGACCACAAATTCGATCCGTTTCCTCAAAAGGATTACTACCGGCTCTATGCTTTCCTGAACAACGATGACGAAGCGTTTTTGGAAGTGCCCACCACCGAGGAAGCGAAGCGGCGCGAGGAAATCCTGGGCAAAATTCACGGCCTCGAAGACAAAGCCATGCGTGAGACAACCAATCTGACCGAGCGGATGGCGGCCTGGGAAAAAAGTCTCGCCGGACCGCAGGTCAACTGGACGGTTCTGCCTCCGAAGGATTGGTTTAATTTTGCGACCAAGTACGAAAAGCAGGACGATCTCTCGCTGTTGGGCGGCGGGGATTTGCAGACGGGTGGCACCATGCGCGTTTGGGTTGAGACCGCGTTGACCAACATCACCGGTTTCCGCCTCGAAGGTTTGACCAACAACAACCTGATGTACGGCGGGCCCGGGCAGACCGGGCGAGGCAGTTTCCTGGTGAAGGAATTCACCGTGGAAGCTTCTCCGCTCGACAACCCTGCCATTACGAACAAAGTCAAATTCCGCCGCGCTCTGGCCGATGCCGAAGCGCCGGGTTTCAGCGTCACCAACGCGATCGACGGCAAGACCGACAAAGGCGGCTGGACGCCGTGTGTGACGCCCGAACGGCGCAACCAGAACCATTGGGCCGTGTTCGAATGCGAGCAGCCGCTCGGGTTTCCCGGCGGCACGCGCCTGCTCTTTACGATTTACCAATCCTTTGACTCCGAGACCAAGCTGGATTGTCACATGCTCGGCAGTTTGCGGGTGAGCGCGACCACCGACCCGGCGCCGCTGACGGTGGACCCGCTTTCAGCAGCGCAGCGCCAGTGGCTGGCGATTCCGGCTGACCAGCGTTCGCCGGAACAACAGCGCGAGTTGTTCAATGTCTTTCGCCTTTCGGACGCCGCGTTCGCCGAGCTCAACAAGGAGATCGACAAGGCCTGGGCCGACTGGCCTTATCCGGCAACGACCCTGGTTTTGCGGCAGCGCCCCCAGCCGCGGGTGACGCGCGTCTTCAAACGCGGCGACCGCTTGCGGCCGGATGAAGAAGTTAAGCCGGCCGTCCCCGCCGTGCTGCATCCGTTTCCGCCGGATGCGCCGCGCAATCGCCTGGGCCTGGCCAAATGGATTGCGGCCCCCGGCAGTCCCACCACGGCCCGCGTGATAGTCAATCGTCTTTGGCTGGAGTATTTCGGCCAGGGCCTGGTGGCGACGCCCGAGGATTTCGGCACGCGCGTCGAAACCCCTTCGCACCCGGAATTGCTCGACTGGCTGGCGTGCGAATTGATGAACCCCGGCGTTCGAATTCCCGGTTGCGGGGCCGAGACCGCCGCACGACCCTGGAGCCTGAAACATATTCATCGCCTGATTGTCACCTCGGCCGCGTATCGGCAGTGTTCTCGAGTTACTCCCGACGTGTACGCCCGGGACCAATTTGATCGCTGGCTCGAACGGGCGCCGCGGCTGCGCGTCGAGAGCGAGGTGGTGCAGGATATCGCCTTGTCGGTGAGCGGGCTGCTCAATCCGAAGCTCGGGGGGCCGAGCGTTTTTCCGCCGATACCTGACAGCGTGGGCGACACCGCGTATGGCGGGTTCACTTGGACGGAGACCAAAGGCGAGGACCGCTATCGACGCGGCCTCTATACTTTCTGGAAACGTTCGTTGCCCTACCCGTCCCTCACGGCTTTCGATGCGCCTTCGGGCGAGACGTCGTGTCCGCGCCGGGTGCGGTCCAACACGCCGCTGCAGGCGCTGACGACGCTCAACGAAAAGACGTTCGTCCAGGCCGCGCAGGCGCTGGCGTTGCGTGTGCTTAAAGAGGGTGGCCCTGACGAGCGGGCGCGCGCCGTTTATGCTTTCAGGCTTTGCACCGCCCGCCGGCCAACCTCGGCCGAGCTGGACGAGTTGTTGAAGTTCTGGAAGGAACAGTACGACCACTTTGAGAATGACACGGCCGCGGCGGTGAAGGTGGCCTTGCCGGACCCAGCCCACCTGCCCCCGGACATGAACCTGCATAAGGTGGCCGCCTGGGCCATGGTGAGCCGGGCGATTCTCAATCTCGATGAAACGATAACGAAGGAATGAGAGTCATGAATCTTGAACACGAACTCCGCAGTGAATACGCGAGGCTGGTGACGCGCCGCTGGTTCTTCCGCCAATGCGGTGTCGGCCTGGGGTCAATGGCGCTGGCCTCGATGCTCGGCACCGACAAAGCGCTCGGCGCTGCCGCGGCGCCCAAAGCGTCGAATCCCCTTGCCCCGCGGCAGCCGCATTTCAAACCGAAAGCCAAACGCGTCATTTACCTGTTCATGGGCGGCGCGCCCAGCCAATTGGATTTATTCGACTACAAGCCCGAGCTGGCGAAGTACAACGGCAAGCCGGTCCCGGCGGAAGTCGTCATGGGTCAGAAGTATGCGTTCATCAAACCTGATGCCGCGCTCTATGCGAGTGAGTTCAAGTTCGCCAAACACGGCGCCGGTGGCGTGGAACTTTCGGAGGCCCTGCCGCATTTGGCCGAGGTCGTGGACGACATCGCCATCGTGAAATCGATGACGACAGATGCGTTCAACCACGCGCCTGGCCAGGTGCTGATGCAAACCGGTTCGACCCAGTTTGGGCGGCCATGTTTCGGCTCGTGGGCGCTGTATGGGCTCGGGAGTGAGGCGCAGAATCTGCCGGGGTTCGTGGTGCTCAATTCGGCGGGCGGGCTCAGCGGCGGGGCGGCGCTGTTCGGGAGCGGCTTCATGCCCACGATTTACCAGGGCGTTCAATTCCGGAAGACGGGCGACCCGGTGTTGTTTTTGTCCGACCCGGCTGGCGTTACCGATAAGATGCAACGGCGCACCCTCGACCTTATCAAGGAGTTGAACCAAAAACATCTCGGCGTAATGGGTGACCCGGAAATTGCGACGCGGATCAACTCATTCGAGATGGCTTACAAGATGCAGTCCAGCGCGCCGGAATTGATCGACGTGGCGAAGGAATCTCCGGAAACGTTGAAAATGTACGGCGTCGAACCGGGTAAACCATCGTTTGCGATGAATTGCCTGCTGGCGCGGCGGCTGATCGAGCGGGGTGTGCGGTTTGTACAACTCTTCCACGAAGGATGGGACCATCACAGCGAGGTGGTCAACGGCGTCAAGGATCAGACGGGCAAGACGGACCAAGCCAGCGCTGCGCTGGTCAAAGACCTCAAACAACGCGGCTTGCTGGAGGATACTTTAGTAATTTGGGGCGGCGAATTCGGCCGCACGCCGATGGTCGAAAGCAACCCGGAGGCAGGTCGCAAGCTGGGTCGCGATCATCATCCGCAAGCCTTTACCGTTTGGCTGGCCGGCGGCGGCATCAAACCCGGTCTCGTTTTGGGCGAGACCGACGAGCTGGGATTCCACGTGGTCAAAGACAAGGTCCATGTGCACGACCTGCACGCGACGCTGCTGCACCTGATGGGCTTCGACCACACCAAGCTGACGTATCGTTTTCAGGGCCGCGACTTCCGGCTGACGGATGTCGAAGGCGAACTGGTGACGAAGCTATTGGCGTGACTTACCCGCCAGTCGGGAGGATGAAGGTTATGATAAACCTTGGCTTTCTAAAGGCTGGCAGAAGTTTCGGTCTGCAAAAGGTGATTGTAGGCGGCGCGAATCTGTTCCACCCGGGCAGAGCGCGGCAAAGGTGAGCCGTCAAGCGAGATGGCCTCGGCAATACCGACCGAAGTGACGGAGAGGAAAACTCCCGCAGCCGACCTCAGTTCGGCTGGAGCGACGACGAGTTCGCGGATTGGCAAGCCAAGTGACGACGCGATCTCGAAGACAGCAGCGCGAGTGACACCGGGCAGAATGCCCGCGGTAAAAGGCGGCGTGCACAGGCTGGTGGCGTCAAACCAGAACAGGTTACTGCTGGCGCCCTCGACCACGTGGCCGTCAGGGTCCAGCAGCAGCGCTTCGTCGGCGCCGGCAGCGTCCGCTTCGGCGCGAGCCAGGATTTGAGGAAGTTTATTGCAAGTCTTGAACCGGGCGAGGTGGCCGTGGGCAGGCAGGCAAAAGGAAGATGTTACCAAACGCCATCCAGGTGGATCGTGGCTGTTCAGCGGAGGCGCCGGGTGCAAGGACATTACCAGGGTGGGACGCTCGGCGCCTTTGGGGGAGTACCCGCGCAGGCCGACGCCGCGGGAAAGGACAACTCGGAGCAACGCGTCAGGCATTTGGTTTTTGGCGATGAGCTGGCCGGCATGGTCAGACAGAGCGCCGGAGCCAAAGGGCAGAGGAATTCCCAGGAAGGCGGCGCCTTGCTCGAGCCGGCGCCAATGCTGATCCTGGCGAAAAGGACGGCCATTCAGCACGCGCAGCGTTTCGAACAAGCCATCGCCGTAGAGGAACCCGCGGTCAAAGACCGAAACCAAGGCCTGCTCCTCTGGCAGGAATTGGCCGTTGAGGAAGACGATCATGATATTTAATTCGCAGCGCCTCGAAAAAGCCGCGGGCCTTGGCGAGCGTCTCTTCGTATTCAGCCGCAGGAACCGAATCAGCGACAATTCCGGCACCGGCGTGGAACCAAACCGCAGGTGAACGGCAAATCGCCGCTCGAATGATGATGCTTAACTGGCTTTCGCGGTTAAAGCCCAGATAACCCAGCGCGCCGGTGTAAGGGCCGCGCGCGACCGGCTCCAATTCGTCGATGATTTCCATTGCCCGGAATTTTGGCGCGCCGGTGATGCTGCCGCCGGGAAAGCACGAGGCAAAGGCGGATGAATGGGTCACGTCGGGACGCAAGCGACCTTCGACGGTTGAGACGAGGTGTTGGACATGAGCATAGCGTTCGAGCCGAACAAGTTCGGGCACCTGGATGGAGCCGAATTCGCATACGCGGCCCAGATCGTTGCGGAGCAAGTCAGTGATCATGACCAGTTCGGCCATTTCCTTGGGGCTGGTTTGCAGTTCGTAAGTCAGTTGGGCGTCGCGGGTCGGGTCGCTCGCGCGAGGCCGGGTGCCTTTGATCGGCCGCGTTTGGATATGCCGGCCGCTCAAGCGCAGAAAAAGCTCGGGGGAGGAGGAGACGATTTGAAATTCGCCGCAATCGAGGTAAGCCGAGAAGGGAGACGGGGAGACGGCCTGCAAGCGCTGGAAGAGGTCCCAGGGGGAGGAATCCCAGCGCGTGGCCAGGCGCTGAGAGAGATTGACCTGGTAAATGTCACCGTGGCCGATATAGGCCTTGGCTTGCTCGACGCGGGCCAGGAAATCGGACCGGGGGAGGCTTGTGAACACGCCACGCCCGGCGACAGGAGCGCGGCCTTTAGGCTGCAGAACTGTTCGAATGTCCTCCTCAGTCCCGCACCGCTGCAGCCTAAAGGCCGCGCTCCGGTCGCTGCGGTTCGGTCGGGCTGAGGAAAGACGAGCCCTACCCTCGCCCTGAGGGACCGATAGGCGAGCTTGCCAGAACCCTAGTTGTTCCCCGGCACGAACTGGGGAGCAAGAGCCATCCGGCAGCAGGCCGGTAGAAATAATAAAAGCCTTGCCGAGGTGATGATCGAACACGACAAGACTGTCGTAAAAGCCCACGTGACAATCCGGCAACTCCAGATCGTTTGTGGCGCGGCGGCTCAGTTTGGGTTCGACGAAAACACGAAGGTCGTATCCCCAATAACCGAAGCAGCCACCGAGGGGGAAGGGAAAATCCATCTCCTCGAGCAGTTCGCAACGGGCCGCCAGGGCTTCGAGGAGGCGCCAGGGATTTCCAAATTGAACGTGGCGGTCGCGCAGCGCGGCGCCAGACCAAAGCTCACACCGCGAGCCGAAGGAGCGGAAGGTGAGGAACGGCCGCGCCGCCACGAAGGAATAGCGGGCCTGCGGGGCATGAGCGGAATCGTGCGCTGCGGGCGCACTCCGCAGCAGGACCACACCTGTTTCGCCCCAGATGTGCTCGACCAGCGACTCCGGTGTTTGCTGAGTAGAGATTTCCTCGATCAGCGGGTGCATGTGATTGAGTCAGGCCCGGTTTCGCTCGCGCCGATGGGTGCGCGTGCGGGTTTGGCCTTTGTTTCTTTCGTGCCCGGGCCTGCTCCCACGGGACAGCTTTGGGCGAGGCTTGCGGAACGGCTCGATGGTTTTCGGACGGGCCTTGGGAACCAGGACGATGGGGCAGCCTTCGTAGCCGAAGGCGCGACGCATTTGATCGGCGAGGTATTTTTTGTAGGCAGGCGAAAAAAGGTCTTCGCGATTGATAAAAAGCAGGAAGGTGGGCGGGGCCTCCCGTACCTGGGTCGCGTAAAAGAACTTGAGGCGGTGGCCATGGGAGCTGACCGGCTGGCGGCGTTCGACGGCGTCCTGCAAGGTGCGGTTGAGAATCGCGGTGGGGATCTTCTGCTGCAACTGAGCGGCGACATAGCGCACGGCTTCGAGCAGGCGCTCGAGATTGAATCCAGAGGTTGCCGACGTGAAGATGACCGGGGCGTAGTCGAGAAAGAAAAGGTGTTTCTGGACCCAGTCACCGAACTCGGCCAGGGTGGTCATGAGCTTGAGGCTATCCCGGTCTTTCCGTCGCCGGCGTTCGATTTCCTCCTCGCGCGCCTTACGGACACTCTCCTCGATCAGGTCCCACTTGTTGACCACCACAATGCAGGCCTTGCGCTCCTCGACGATTTTGTCCGCCACTTTTTTGTCCTGCTCGGTGATGCCGGAAGCGGCGTCCAGGACCAGCACGGCGATATCGCAGCGGGCGATGGAATCCTCGGCGCGTTTGACGCTGAAGAATTCGATGGAATCATCGATGCGTCGCGTTTTGCGCATGCCGGCGGTGTCGATGAGCACGCAGGATTGGCGCACGCCATCGGTAATCACCTCGAAAGGCACGTCCACGGAATCGCGGGTAGTGCCGGGAGTGGGACTGACGACCACGCGCTCGGATTGAGTGAGGGTGTTGATGATGGAGGATTTGCCGACGTTGGGACGGCCGACAATCGCAAGCCGGAGGGGTGACGGAGTGACGGGTGACGTCGGTGCCTCTTCGTCACCTGGCGTCCGGCACGGGTCACTCTCCACAGGCAATAAAGCAGTAGCAGCATCCATCAACGGTTGAATCCCTTCTCCGTGAATGGCGCTTACCGGGAAAATTTTCTCGAAAGCAAGTGCGGCAAACTCCAGCGCGTTGGCTTCCACCCGGCTGGTGTCCACCTTATTGACGGCGACGAGGACCGGTTTGCCGCTTCGACGCAAGCGGTTGGCGGCCTCGCGGTCGAGTGGAACCACCCCTTCCTGCACGTTCACCACCAGAATGATGACGTGGGCGGCTTCAATGGCGAGCTCAACCTGGGCCAGCGCCGCGCGAGTGATGACATCGTCCGCTTTTTCGCGGCGCATCAAGCCGATGCCGCCGGTATCCACCAGCGTAAAGGGCTGGCCGCGCCATTCGCCCTCGGCGGTGACGCGGTCGCGGGTCACGCCCGGCTGGTCATGAACGATGGCAATGCGGCGGCCGACGATGCGGTTAAACAGCGCCGACTTGCCGACATTCGGCCGGCCCACGATAGCGATTAATCCTGCCACAAAGCGAGAATGAGTTACAAAGTTACCCGGTTACAACGTTACAACGCCTAACTGGGTAATCAACGGAAAGGAGGGTAGCGGAGTCGAATGGGTTAAAACAGTTAAATGAGTTACATAAGAGGGGAGCGGAGCACGGGACAGATTCGTGTCTTTTATGGAGCAACGATCCGTTCGCGAAGGTCGTCGCCGGCGATGTTCTGAAAATGGCTGACGTTAAACGTATAGATGCGCTCCGCGCCGCATTTGGTCGCAGCGGCCAGCAGAAGAGCGTCGTAGATTCGCCCACCCTCCACGCCGTTGGCCGCCGCATTTTCGAGAGCTTTTGAATAGTCCCGGTGTGTTAGCGCGATGATGGGAAAGCTCTTAATCGCGTTCTCATGGATTAACTGCCAAGCCACGCTCGTGGGAACCTGGTTTGCACCAGGAAGACGGGTCAGGACTGCGTATGTCTCCGCAAGACTGTGCGCGGCCAGCAGGCCTTCATCCCTGCCTGCTTTGACGCGCTCGAGGACCGGACGGGCAGCGTGATGGTGAGGGTGATTGGTTAGAAATGCCGCGATGAGGACATTCGTATCGCAAAACACCTTCATCGCCGTCCGTTCATGCCAGCCATGAGGTCGTCCATTCGCTCTTCGCGAGAGTCAGCGACAAAGTCGCGGCCCCTTTCAAGTAGAGCTGCCCCTGTGAAAACGAGCACTCCGTTGACGCACTTCAGCTCGCCAGCTGCACGTGTGGGACGCAGTTCGATCGCGTCCCCTCGAACTTCAAGAGCAAGCGTGTCACCGCCCCGCAGGCGGAACCGCTCCCGAAGCCGCTTCGGAAGCACCACCCGGCCAGCCTGATCGATTTGCACGGTCGTCTCTTTCATGCCAAATAATACCATATCCCATTGGGAAATGGCAATTTAAATTGGTAATCCCTCCATCACGCCACGTCGCAAAACCGTTCAAAGGCGCCGCCGAAGAGGTCTTTGACATCGCGCTCGATTTCGGCCCGGGTGGCGTGCCAGCCGGTTTGGGCCAGAGCTGAATATTTGTCCACCAGGGTTCGAGCTATGAGTTGGCGTGAGTGGTGCCACTTATAGATGATTTGGTCCAGAACGCGCGCATCCGAATGCTGGGGAGTGAAACTCAAACCGAGCAGTTCGAGCCGCAGGGAAGTGATTTCATGGATGAGATAAGGCACGTTCGTAAACCACCAACAGCCGAAGATGTGGAGGTTGCGGAATTTGCGGGCGAGCACACAGGCCTCGTGCTGGTTTTCGCGCGCGAGAATTGTGGCCATGAATTTGTTGTCCGGGAAACCGGCACAAAGGTTCTGCAGGAAACTCAGGTTGGCGAGCCCAACGCCATCGCCGGCCAGTTTGAGCTGCGGATTGACAGCGCGTTTGACGCCGGGCATCAGGGCAAAGGGCAGGCGGTGCTCGTGGCAATGCGGCAACAATGCTTTTTCGATCAGTTTCGTCGTGACGTTTTTGGCAGGGAACTCGAAGTCCGGCGGCAGCGAGACCATGACATAATGCGCGCGGATGCGTTTGGTCCAATCGGCCAGGAACCGGCGTACTTCGTCGAAGGTCTTTTGGGTAGGAGAACCGGCTTCGACTTTGTAGCCCCATTTGGCCAGCCTGGGGGCGGTTTCGGGCCAGGAGAGCAGGAGGGGGTCAACGCGCAGCCCGGCCACAAAGCGTTCGTCGCGCCGGAAACCCTTCTCCCAAACCGGCCGTTCGAGATCGTCGAAAGGCGAATTGGTCATGAAGATCCTGTGCAGGCCGGCCAGTTCCATGCAGCGGGTGATGTGGTTTTCGACCTTCTGGCTGGCGAACCAGGACCGCAGGGCCGGCAGCTCGCGCTTCTTAACGTCCAGGCCCAGCAGGTGCAACGTGGTCAGCACGCCACGGCAGGCTTCCGAAACCGGGGAATGCTGGACAAAGAGGGCATTCCAGATCAGGTCCGCCTGCGCGGTCTTGGAGAGCGACCAGAACTTGTCATAGGGGATATCAAGGTAACGAAAGGCTTCGGCCACCAAGTAATGATAGACGAGGAGGTCGTCGATTCCCCAGAGCAGCAGTTCTTTGAACACGGGGTCGTAGAGGTGCGTGTGAATGTCCACGATGGGGGTGGACATCACGATATCTTCGATTTGTTTTGCGAAAGGGACGTGGCTGGCTTCCGAGAGAATTGTTTTCATAATTTCCGCAAAAGTCCTCGCGCTCGGCGGACCCAGACGCGGTCACGCCGCCGCTGGAAGGCTGGGGCGTGCTCATCATCGGCGATGACCTCTTTCAATTCCGTGCGGGCGAGATCCGGCTGACTTTTGGCGACATAAAGCTCGGCGAGTTGGACTTTGGCGCGCGGATAAGAGTGGTTGGCCGTGACCTGTTGCCAAAGCTTGAGGGCGGCGTCAGTTTCGCCCAGGGCAGTCAAGGTCTCGGCGAGAGCCATGAGTGAATAGCCATAATCGTGTTTGGGGTTCTCGGCGATGACTCCTTCAAGGAGGGGGCGGGCCTCGGCGGGTTTGTGCCGGCGCAACAGGCATTGGCCGAGATGGGCGCGGGTATCGATATCCTGGGGGTCGCGTTCCAGGGAAGCGCGATAAGCAGCCTCGGCCGGTTCGAGCTTGCCCTGCTGAAAATAAATATCGCCGAGCTGGAAGTAATGGTGCGGCTTGTCCAGGTGATGGATTTGGGCCTGGAGCTCTTTGATGCGTCGTCGATTTTGGGCGCCGGGCAGTTGGAAGCCGCGCATGGTTGAAGGGGCGGCGCGATAAACATTGAAATAATACCAGAGGGCGGCAAGACCCCAACCGACCAGGATAAAGAGGGCCCAGACCCACTCCCGCTGGCGAATGGCATCCACCAGCATCCAAATCTGAAACACCGAGATCAGCAGCGCCAGGGGCGAGCTCCACAGGTAATCCAAGGACCAAAGCCTGGTCAAAAGGGAACCCAACATGATGGTGGAGAGTGCCAGTGGATCAGGGTGGAATGCAAGAAGGTTCGATGCAAGAGCCTGTTACCCACCAGGCTGGGGAACGCCGGAAAACTCGAACGTCACTAAACAGGCAGACCTGGCTGCGCCCGAGACGGGCGCGCTCCAGTCCATCAGGAAGTTATTACCAAACCGGAAAATCGCGGCTTGTTTTCGCGCTGAGCGTCGCTTAATTATCTGGGGGCTTGCATTTGCATGAATAAGACCCTTGTCGTCGTGCCGACCTTCAACGAGCGGGAGAATCTTCCTTTGCTTACGCAGCGGATTCTGGCCCTGCCCGTTGCGGTGGACATTCAAGTGGTCGATGACAATTCCCCGGATGGCACAGGCAAGCTTGCTGATGAGTTGGCCGCCAAGCATCCGGCCTTGCACGTGCTGCATCGCACGGAGAAAAACGGCCTGGGCCGGGCTTATATCGCCGGGTTCAAGTGGGCGCTGGAGCAAGGCTACGAATTTGTGTTCGAGCTGGACGGGGACCTGTCGCACAACCCTGACGACATCCCGATGTTCCTGGAAGCCGCTAAAGACGCCGACCTGGTGCTCGGCTCGCGTTATCTCAACGGAATTCGCATTATCAACTGGCCGCTGAGCCGTCTCATGCTCAGCAAGAGCGCCGCGAAATTTGTGCACGTGGTCACGGGGATGCCCTTTACCGACCCGACGGGCGGTTACAAATGTTTTCGGCGGCGAGCCTTGGAGGCGATCAAGCTCGATCAGATCAACTCCAACGGTTACAGTTTCCAAATCGAAATGACCCACCGGCTCTGGAGCCAGGGAATGCGGGTGGTCGAGGTGCCGATTATTTTCACCGACCGTTTTCAGGGCCGCTCGAAAATGTCGGGGCATATCGTGCGGGAGGCCTTTTTCATGGTGTGGCGGCTGTGGCTTCAGAACGGGATGCGCCGCCGCCCTCTCATTCCTCCTCCCCCTCCGCCCAAACCCGGCGTTCCGAATCCCTCGCGGGCGTAAACCACCTCATGTCGCACGAAACGATCCTGGACCGCGTCGCCCGGTGTGCGGTAGTGCCGGTCATCGCCATCGAAAAAGTTGAGGCAGCGATTCCACTGGCCGACGCTCTTTTAGAGGCCGGGTTGCCGGTGATTGAAATCACCTTCCGCACGGCCGCAGCGGCGGAAGTCATCCGCAAAATATCACAGGAACGTCCGCAAATGACGATCGGCGCCGGCACTGTGCTGACGTCCGCCAACCTCGAAGTCGCGCTGGCCGGTGGCGCCGCTTTCGCGATTGCACCTGGCTTGAACCCAATGATCGTCAGGCACGCCCAAGAGTTGGGTTTGCCGTTCTTTCCGGGAATTGCTACGCCAACTGATATTGAAATGGGCCTGGCATTGGGTTGCAAGCTGCTGAAACTTTTTCCGGCGGAAGCCTTGGGCGGGGTGGCGATGCTGGAGGCGCTCTCGGCTCCCTACAAGCACACCGGGGTGCGATTTATGCCGACCGGCGGCGTGAACCCCGCCAACCTGGAAAGTTATTTGCGGCTCGATACCGTGGCCGCGGTGGGCGGCACATGGATTGCAAGGAAAGAAGACCTCGCCGCCGGTAAATGGCGGGAGATTTCCAGCCGCGCCAAGGCGGCGGTTGCGATAGCCGCCAAAGTGCGCGGCCGGTGAGAAGGGGAAAGCCCGCAGATAAGGCAGATTGACGCCGATGTGTGCTCTCTTTTTGATATGATGAGATCACAGAAACCAGTGATGGCGAAAGTGCCCGGCGGCATTCGCAACGAGTTTGCTTTGGCCGAAGGTTTCCAAGCCAGTGTCATGCAGAAATGAGTTCAACCGGTCAAATCCACCACCTCCGGGCCGGCGTGATCGGGACGGGCTTCATTGGCCCCGTCCACATCGAAGCCTTGCGGCGGCTCGGGGTTCAGGTCAGTGCGCTTTGCGATGTGCCGGAGCGGGTCGAAGCGGCGGCCCAGCGGCTAGGCATTCCGCAAGTGTTCAGCGATTACCGGCAATTGCTGCGGTCCCCTGACATCGACGTGGTGCATATTACGGCGCCCAATCGATTTCATTGTGAAATGGCGCTGGCGGCGTTGGAAACGGGGAAACACTGCATTTGCGAGAAGCCGCTGGCGATGAATTCCAGCGAAACCGCCCGCATCGTGCAGCGGGCGAAACGGGCCCGCAGTATCGTATTTGCGGTGAATTACAACGTGCGTTTTTATCCCGCGGTCTTACAGCTTCGGAAGCTGGTGGCGCGGGGGGAACTGGGCGAGATCATTCATGTCAATGGCTCGTATCTGCAGGACTGGCTCTTCAAGGATACGGATTACAACTGGCGGCTCCTGGCGAAGGAAGGAGGCAAGTTGCGGGCGGTGGCCGACATCGGCACGCATTGGATGGATGCGGTGTCATTTATCCTTGGTGCCAGGATCACCTCGGTCTTTGCCGACCTGGCAACCTGGCACCGAACGCGGAAACGCCCGCTGGGCGAGGTCCAGACTTTCGGGAAAGCGGCGGCGAATATCAGGTATGCGCAGTATCCGGTGCAGACGGAAGACTTCGCGAACTTGCTGCTCCGATTCAGCAATGGGGCCTGTGGCAACCTGGCCGTCTCGCAGGTCGCCGCCGGACGCAAGAACTGCATCCGCATCGAAATCTATGGTTCGAAGAAATCGGCCTGGTGGTGTTCGGAGGAGCCGGAAATGTTGCGTTTTGGCAACCGCGACAGCGCGAACGAAGTCGCGGTTCGAGGCACACCGGTGTTTGGGCCGGACGCGGCGCCTTATATCGACTACCCGGCCGGCCATGTTGAGGGTTTTCCTGACACTTTTAAGATGTTTTTCCGGTCGGTGTATGGCGCGATTGCCGGCGATCGAAGGGGGGAACGGTTGTTTGCCACGGCGGCCGATGGACAGCACGAAGTCACCATATGCGAGGCGGTGCTAAAGAGCTGCCGGGAAAATGTGTGGGTGAAGGTCAAACCATGAAACTGGGATTCTTCACCGCCATTCTGCCGGACCTATCCTTCAAGCAGGTGCTGGAATTTGCCGCCCAAAACCGTTTCTCCTGCCTGGAAGTCGCCTGCTGGCCGACGGGCAAGGCGGAGCGCAAATTCGCGGGCGTGACGCATCTCGATGTCGCCAGATTCAGTAAAATGCAGGCTGACGATGTGAATTCAGATTGCACTCGACATGGTGTCAACCTTTCCGCGCTGGGCTATTATCCGAACCCGTTGGATCCCGCTCCGCTCGTGTCCAAACAGGCCGTGGACCACTTTAAACGGGTCATCCTGGCGGCTGAAAAGCTCGGCGTCCAAAACGCCAACACGTTTATCGGTCGTGACTGGACCAGGACCGTGGATGAAAACTGGCCGCGCTTTCTCAAGGTCTGGAAACCGCTCATCGCCTTCGCTGAAGACCACGGGATCAAAGTCGGCATTGAGAACTGCCCGATGTTCTTCACAAGGGATGAATGGCCGGGCGGAAAGAATCTCGCCTCAACCCCGGTTATCTGGCGGCGGATGTTCAACGATATCCCATCGAAGAATTTCGGGCTCAACTATGACCCGTCGCATTTCGTTTTGCAGCAGATGGACCCACTCAGCCCGCTGGGCGAATTTAAAGAGAAGCTGTTCCATGTTCATGCCAAGGACATGACTGTGCATACTGGCAAGCTTAACGAAGTCGGCATCTTCGCTGTTCCGAAGGAGTGGCACACGCCGCGCATACCAGGGTTTGGGGAGATCGACTGGGCCCAGTTCATGGCGGGGCTGTACGAGGTCGGCTACGACAATGCGGTGTGTATCGAGATCGAGGATGACACCTTTGGAACGAGCCTGGCCGGCCGGAAGAAGGCGCTGAAGGTGGCGAAAAATGTGTTGGCTCCTTACTTCGCCTGAGATTTGAACAGCGAAGACGCAAAGACGCGAAGAAGACAGGGGAAAAACAAAAAAAGAAAGGGCAACCAATGAAAGACGACAGCATGATCATAAAACCAAGTAAGGCTTCCTTTCCCCCTGTCTCCTTCGCGTCTTCGCTGTTAAATTTTTTTTATGAAGTACACGCACGACGAGTTAGCCCAGATGATCGATCACTCGCTTCTGCACCCGACCATGACGGACCAGGAGTTGGAGCAGGGGTGCAAATTGGCTGCCGGGTATAAAGTGGCTTCCGTTTGCATCAAGCCGTATTACGTCCAACGGGCCGTCGAACTCCTCAAAGGCACTGGTGTCAAGGTTGGCGCCGTGGTCGGTTTTCCACATGGGGGCAGCACGACCGAAGCCAAACGCTATGAAACCGAGCTGGCCTGCCGGGATGGCGCGGTGGAAATCGATATGGTCACGAATATCGGCAAAGCCCTGAGCGGCGATTGGGATTACGTGGGACGAGACCTCAGGGCGGTATGTGATGAAGCGCACCAACGCGGGGCCAAGGTCAAGGTCATCTTCGAAAACGATTACCTGGCCAACGGCGGCGCGGGGCTGTCGAGCGAGGATTTCAAACGCAAACTGTGCCAGGTCTCCGAGGGTGCCGGGGCTGATTGGGTTAAGACCTCGACCGGGTACGGATTCGTCAAAGGTCCGGACGGCAAGTACAGTTATAAGGGCGCGACCGAGGCCGACCTCAAGCTGATGCGGGCGAGTGTCTCGCCCAAGGTTCAGGTCAAAGCGGCCGGGGGCGTGCGCGATCTGGACGGATTGATTCGGGTGCGTGAGTTAGGCGCCACCAGGTGCGGCGCTACGGCGACCGCGGCGATGCTGGAGGAATATAAAAAGCGGGCGGCGGCAGAGCCCACAGGGCAAACAGTGATGCGCAAAACAGTCAAGCTTGGCGGGGGCGGGTACTGAAATTCGAACAGCGAAGGCGGGAAGAGGCGAAGAAAACAAGGCCCAAACTTCTCGAAAGGATACAATTCTTCGCACCTTCTGGTCTTCGCTGTTCAATGATCTTCCTTTTTTCTCCACCTCGCTGTTAATTTCGTTTGTTATTCTTGACCTCTGTCCTGAGGCCTTTCATTTTCGGCACGTGCTGAAGAAGATTTCAGTCCTCCTATTGGCAACCGCATGGCTCGCGTCCAGCCGCGCTACCGATCCGGAACGTTCGGTGATTCAGATTCTCACCTTCAGCCAGCAGCCGGCTTGGGACGCTCCCTGGCGGTTCGAGCCGGTGCGGCGGATGGGTGGCTCCGGGTTTGTCATCAACGGCAAGCGCATTATGACCAACGCCCATGTGGTGAGCTGGGGCCGGCAGATCATCGTCCGCCGTTACCAGGACCCGCGCCCCTATGTGGCGGAGGTTGAATATGTCGGGCATGACTGCGACCTGGCGGTCCTCACGGTTCAAGACAGCCGGTTTTTCGACAACCTCGAACCGCTTGAGTTGGGCGAGTTGCCTAAAGTGCGTTCGGCGGTGATCACTTACGGGTACCCGGCCGGCGGTGAAGAGATTTCTTACACGCGGGGAGTCGTGTCGCGCATAGAATTAGAGCCCTTCGCGCACATCGGCAATCGCCGTTTCCTCAGCGTGCAGACGGATGCCGCGATCAACCCGGGCAACAGCGGCGGGCCGGTTATCCAGGAAGACCGGGTCGTCGGCGTGGCTTTCCAAGGCATGCCCGGGCTGGAAAACGCCGGGTTTTTTATTCCCAAACCAGTGATCGAACATTTTTTAAAGGACATTCAGGACAAGCATTACGACGGCTTTCCGCACGCCGGGCTGAGAATCGCGCCGCTGCAGAACCCCGCCTACCGCAGCTTCCTCAAACTGCCCGATGACAATGCCGGGGCGCGCATTGACGGCCTCCTGCCGGTTCCCTCCACCGAGAAGGTGCTGAAAGCGGAGGATGCGCTGCTACGCGTCGGCTCGTTCCCGGTTGCCAGCGACGGCACTATCCTGTTTGAGGGCAATCGGCTGTCGGCCGCCCTCGGGTTCCAGTTCGCGCAGAACGGAGAAAGCGTCCCGCTGGAAATCTGGCGCGAGGGCAAGAAGCTGGAGGTCTCTTTGCCGGTTTATGTCTATAACGCGGACCGCGCCGCCGGCTATCAGTACGACACGCTGCCGCGTTATTTTGTCTATGGGGGCCTGGTTTTCACCCCCCTCAGCCTGGATTACCTGCGAACGCTGGGAAGAGGCGTGCCCGAGAGCGCTTCTGGTGAGCTTAATTATGAGCTTTATTATCACCGTTACGAAAGCCCGGCAACGGCGCGTCCGGAACCGATCGTCCTGGCCTCGGTGCTGGCCGACGCGGTGAATGCCAATGTGGAGACACGCGGGCGCGCCTTCGTCGATAAGATTAACGGCGTGCGCATCGAGAACCTGGAGGATGTCATCCGCGCTTTCGAGACCAACACCAATGGCTTTGATCGCGTTGAATTCCTGCCCCATCACAGTTTCGAGTGCCTGGAACGGAGCGAAGTCGCCGCGGCCAACCCTCGCATCCTTAAGACTTACGGTGTGGCCAGTGACCGGCGCTTGTGAAGTAACGGCGAATCGGTTTAACCACGAATGGACACGAATAACCACGAATGAAAGCAGAAGAGTTGGGCGCTGCCGGCAGAATCTCTGGTGTTCGCAAGAGGCTGATGCTCAGCCAAAGGAGCAGCTTCGTGAAAAAGGCGGATTCATTCGTGGTTATTCGTATCGCTTCGTGGTCAAGCGTGCTGGCAATGCTCCTTTCGACCTGCGCCTTTCTGCCCCTCCGCGCTCAGGAGGCAAAGCGGACGGCGCCTTCTGTATGGGAGCACTCCATCGTCAACATCGAAGTGACACGCAAACAGTACGATTATTACCAGCCCTGGAGCAAAAAAACCACCCGCCTGCAAAAGACCGGGCTGGTGGTCGGCGAGCGAGAGATTCTCACGACGGCCGACGAGATGTTCGACCGGACGCTGGTGCGGTTGCAAAAGGGCGGTCGGGGCCGGTGGTGGATCGGCGAGGTAACCTGGGTTGATTACTACGCCAACTTGGCGATGGTGACGGTGGGAGAGGCGGAGTTTTGGCGTGACCTCAAACCCGCGGCCCTGGGGGGGAGCATTCCTCCCGACGGCTCGCTCCAGATTCTGCGCTGGCGCAACGGGAATCTCGAAAATCGCCGGGCTGAATTCACGCAGTTCATCGTCCGCGAAGGGCAGTTGAGCGGCGTCAACCACGTTTCGCTGGAGGCAGACTCGGATATCCAAGCCAGTTGGGGCGAGCCGGTGCTCGCCAATTCGCATGTGGTCGG
This sequence comes from Binatia bacterium, assembly GCA_035566895.1. Lineage (GTDB taxonomy): Bacteria > Verrucomicrobiota > Verrucomicrobiia > Limisphaerales > UBA8199 > DATMQA01. The sequence goes on along the minus strand of DATMQA010000051.1, from coordinate 45,325 downwards.
CATCGTCAACGCGCAGGCCGAACGTACTTGCGTTGCCATCCCGGCCTCGTTCATCTCCTCGATCCTCCAAGCGCGCAAGAGCGGGGATTATCATGGTTTGGGCTTCTTTCACTTTTACTGGCAGCCTGCGCTCAACCCGGCCGCGCTGGCCCAATTGGGATTCACCGGCGAACCGCGCGGAGTGATCGTGATTCAGGTTCCCGAGCGACCCGATGCGTTCGGGCAGGTCCTCAGGCCAGATGATATCATCCTCAAAATTGATGGTTTCGATCTCGATATTCAGGGGGACTATAATGATCCCGAGTTTGGACACTTGATGTTGGAGAACCTCTCGACCCGGAACCGCTGGGCCGGAGACGAGGTTAAAATGCAAATCTGGCGCGAGGGCAAACCGCTTGAAGTCAGCTACCGCCTGCCAAAATTTGCCTACACCAACTCGTTAGTTCCCGCCGCCAACTATGACCAGGACCCGGAGTATTCCATCGTCGGCGGTCTGGTCTTCCAGCCTCTCACCGATTCCTATTTGCAAAATTGGGGCGCAGATTGGAAGCGGCGCGCTCCGTTCCGCCTGACCTATTACCGCAACGAGTCGCCCACCAAAGAAAGGCCGGCGCTGGTCCTGCTCTCACAGGTGCTGCCCGATCCGTATAATATCGGTTACCAGGACCAACGATATCTGGTGGTGGACAAAGTGAACGGCCAGCAAGTCAGCCGTCTCCAGGAACTGCGGCGGGCGCTGGAAAAGCCTGTTAGCGGTTTTCATATCATCGAATTTGCCCAGAGCGATTCTCTTCGCCGCATCGTGCTCAGTGCAGGTGAAACGGAACAGGACGCCACCGCGCGCGTGCTGAAGCGCTATGGGATTAATGAGGCGTTTCACTTTTCGGAGGACAGCAGCAGCCACTGAGGGGGTGGCAATCGGACCTGCGAACAGTGAGCCGGTTTACCCCGGTGCCTGGATCAACGGCGCGAACTACCCCACAGCATCGCTGAAAAAGGGCATCAAGGTTCCTTTTTAGGCACGGCATTAGCTGTCAAAAGCGGCAAATGAGACTCTCTTTCGTTCTCTCGGTTCTGCTGACAACGGTATTCATTCGGGCTTCGGCTGACAGCCCGCAGTATTCCGTCACGGATTTGGGGACATTAGGTGGCACCGACAGCTACGCCAGTGCCATTAACAACAACGGCCAGATAGTGGGGGATTCGTACACAACCAACGGACTAGATCACGCCTTCCTTTATAGTGAGGGTAGGATGATCGATTTGGGTACTTTAGGTGGGACCTGGAGCTTCTGCGGCGCTATTAACAACCAAGGCCAGGTCGTGGGCGCCTCTCTTACAAGCAACGCTGTTACACATGCCTTCTTGTACGATGGAGCAACCATGACCGATCTGGACACCCTGAACACTCCTTACAGCGAAGCCTATAGCATCAATGATAACGGACAAGCTGTGGGGGTGGTTCACACGAATCAAACCGGTTTCGACCTGGCCTTTCTCTTTTCCGGAGGGACGATGACGAGTTTGGGCACTCTGGGCGGACCGTCCAGCCAAGGGTATGCGATCAACAACAACGGGCAGATTGTTGGAAGCGCAACCACCCTTAGCAATGGTACTTACGTCTTCCTTTACAGCGGCGGAGTTATGAGCAACGTAGGGAGGCTCGGCCTGGCCGCATTTGCCTATGGCGTCAATAATCACGGCCAGATTGTGGGATTTTGTTTCCTGCCGACAGGTGCGAACGATGCCTTTTTCTATGACGGGGAGAAGATGATCGATTTGGCTCCTCCCGGCTGCACCCTGAGTCAAGCCCGCGGGATAAACGATAACGGCGACGTCGTTGGATTTGCTGGCACCGGCTTTCTTTATAGCGGCGGGACTCTGCGAAATCTGAATGACCTCGCTGCTGGTTGTGGCTGGGACCTACGCATACCAACCGCGGTCAATAACAAGGGCCAGATCGTTGGCGTTGGGTTTAATCCTGCCGGCCAGCGTCACGGATTCTTGCTAACCCCATTGCCATCGCTCCACATCGAGTTCAACGCCGCTCTGCTCATTTCCTGGCCCACCAACGCAAGCGGTTGCGCACTCTATCAAAGCCCGAATGCTGCCTCGACGAATTGGCTGCCGATGACGAACACGCCGACCGTCACTAATGGACAATATCAAATCGGCATCTCAGATTTGTCCGCCGGGCAGCAGTTCTATCGCCTCATCTGTCACTAAGGGCGAACGGAGCGCGATAGACGCGAGGAATTCGGGGTTCTCTGCGGTCATCGCGTTTCTGGGGTTCTGCTCGTCGAACGACGCAGAAGCTAAGCAAGATATTGCCGGATTTCGAATGATATCACATCCACCGAGACGATAGTATCCGGCTTGAGTTCGAAAACTCCTCGATGACGTTGCAGGTTCTCCGGGAGCGGAATGATGGAGATCGCAAGCTGCCAGGCCGCGGACGGTTACGGCAAAGAAGGCGATCGCGGCTAAGGCAGTTATGGACTTCAACAGGGAAACGGGATGGCCGCTTTCCCGGTCAATTCCGCGCTTGACACCAATGGCTTTGTATCGCAAAGTGTCGGCATGGAATCGAATTGGGCTGCTGAGCATCTGCAGGTCATCCGCACGCTGATGGAGCGCTCTGCTCTTTACCGGCGCGCGCTGGCGCCGATCATGATTTTTGTGGGCGTGCTGGGTGTCGCGGGAGGCGTCCTCGGCTGGGTCCTGAACCTCAACTCGGCTCAAGCTTTCCTGGGCTATTGGGCTGGCGTAGGGCTGTTGGCACTGGCCGGCTCGTTCCTGCTGGTGCGCCGGCAGGCCCTTAAGGAATCCGAGCCCTTCTGGTCACCGCCGACCCGTCGGGTTGCCCAAGCCCTTCTGGCACCGCTCTTCGTTGGGTCAGTGGCCGGGCTGCTGGCGCTGGCTTGCCCCGGCTGGGATTTTCTCGCCCCGTGGGGATTGCCGGCGTTTTGGATGGTGCTTTACGGCTGCGCGCTGACCGCGGCCGGTTTCTTCATGCACCGCGGGATCAAGCTATTGGGCTGGCTGTTCATCCTGTGTGGTTGCGCCCTAATGGCGACGCGCTGCTGTGCGAACGGACCGTTGTCGCTGGCGGACGGCCATCGCGTCATGGGCGGCGTTTTTGGCGGGCTCCATCTGGCCTATGGGATTTATCTCTACTTCACCGAGCAGCGCAGGAATGAACCGTGAACCCGGAACCATTTCTCCAGCTCGATCGCGTCATCCACGAGAAAGGGCGGCTGGCTCTTATGTCCATGCTGGCCGCCTCGCCCGAGCTTTCCTTTACCGAGATGCGCGATGCCCTCAGCATGACCGATGGCAACCTGACGACTCATATCCGCACGCTCCAGGAAGCGGGCTATATCTCGGTGACCAAATCTTTTCAGAACAATCGGCCGCACACGACCTGTTCTCTGACCTCCGCCGGCAAGAAGGCCTTCAGCAATTACATCAATTTGTTGGAAGCCATCATCCGGCAAAACAAACCTAAATGAGAAATGTTTTTGAACGAAACAGAACGTCCATCGTCATATACTTTGTGTCGCAAAGTAAATATGATTCTGGCCGATGAACGGCAAAGAAACCGCTGACTTTCACGAGAGATAACGCGCTATGAAAATTCTTCGGGCAGAACATCTGGGCATGTGTTTTGGCGTGCGGGACGCCATTGAACTGGCGCTGAATCAATCTAAAAATCAGCCGCTTACGATCCTGGGGGACCTGGTGCACAATGAGACGGTACTGGCTGAACTCCGGACCCGTGGAATCAAAATTGCCCAGCAATCTGTCGGCGTCGATACCCGGACGGTTATGATCACTGCGCACGGGGCTTCCGAGAAGACCATGGAGCTCGTGCGCCAGCGCGCTCTGCGTGTAGTGGAAGCCACCTGCCCGCTGGTCCACGTAGCGCATCGGGCGGTGGCAAAGCTGGTGCGGGAAGGTTTTCATCCGGTCATCGTCGGCAAGCGCGACCATGTGGAAGTGCGGGGCATCACAGAGGATTTACGGTCGTATGATGTCGTGCTGACGGAAGCCGACGTGTTCGAATTGGCGGAACGGCCGCGCTTTGGCCTGGCGGCCCAGACGACCCAACCGGTTGAGCGGGTGCGCTACCTGGTGGGCTTGATTCGCTGGCGGTTTCCGGAGTCAGAAGTGCGGTTTATCGACACCATTTGCCGGCCGACCAAGCAGCGCCAGCACGCGGCCGTCGAGCTGGCGCAGCAATCGGACGTGGTCGTCGTAATTGGCGGCGCGCACAGCAATAACACGCACGAACTGGTCAGAACTTGCAGCCGCTACTGCTCGCGCGTGTTTCACGTGCAGACGGCGGCCGATCTGCAGCCGGAGTGGTTTGCCGGCGCCGGCACGGTCGGGCTCACAGCGGGAACTTCGACGCCCGATTCGGTGATTGCGCAGATCGAGCAATGGCTTGAGCGCCACGGAGCGAGTGTGGCGCCTCCCTCCAAAACCGAACCCACCGGCGCCGGTGTGCGGCCGGTGGACCATTTGAAAGCGGCTTGAGGGCGTTAACCAAAGGAAAACTATGAACAGTCGTTGGTTCAAACGTTGGGGATGGGTTTATCTGCCAGTCTCCTGGCAAGGCGCAGTGGTGGTGGGCCTGACGCTCGCCTTCTGTGTTCAAGTCTTTGCCGCCGTTGACCGGCATTCACATTCGGCGAGCGACACCCTCTACGGTGTGTTCCCTCATTTCGCTTGCTGCTTTTTACTGCTGAACTGGCTCGCGTCGAATGCCACCAGCGAACGAACGAGGTAACCATGCATTTGTCAGAGATAACGCCAATGGAGGTGGGGCGCAGCTGTCCCCGGCAAGCCGGCGACTCAGCACCATCAACGCAACGCAGAGCGGTGGGAACACCACCGCTCTGCCTTTCCCCTCAAGTGGGCGGGCGATGGCTGGTGGTCGTGCTCTTTGCCATCGCCATGGCCTGGGTGGAATCGGCGGTGGTGTACGACCTGCGCACGATGGTGGACCGCATCGAGCCTTATCAGCCGAACCCGCTTCCGATCATCGGTGGGTTGGGCCGCGTCGAAATGGTGCGCGAAGCGGCCACGCTGATCATGTTGCTGACGGTGGGCATTCTAGCCGGGCGGACGTGCCGCAGCCGGCTCGGCTACGCCGCCGTGGCCTTCGGCGTTTGGGACATTTTCTACTACGTTTTTCTCAACCGCATCTGCGGCTGGCCGCATTCATTGTTGGATTGGGATATTCTGTTTCTTCTCCCGCTGCCCTGGTGGGGCCCTGTGCTGGCGCCGATGTCCATCGCCTTGCTGATGATCCTTTGGGGAACTCTCGTCGGCGGCTGGCAAAGCCCCGTGCCCGCAGATGGAGGAGAGTGGAAGGCCTGGCTGGCAAATTTCATCGGTGTGGCGTTGGCGCTGTACCTTTTCATGAGCGATTCGATTCGAGTCGTTGACGGTGGAGTCGAAGCGATGCGCAACGTGCTCCCGTCGGCTTTTAACTGGCCGCTATTTTGCCTGGCGGTGCTTCTGATGGGGGCGCCGGTAATACGAGTGCTGTGGCTGGTAAGCAGCCAAAACCGCCCGCATCATCGTCCTCTGGACTGCGCCAAATGGCTAATTCATTTCTCGCGCAATCGGCAACACCGTCCCGAACCCGATTGGAGTTCGGCCAGGGTTCCTGCCGGGAAGGCCGGCCGGTTGCTGTTGCGTTCGCTGGAACAATTCCAACTTGGGGATGGCGGCGGCCCGGCTTCTTTGATCGCACGGGACGCAGAACGCTTCCGCAGTTCAACAGCCGAGATGCGGGCTTTGGTCGATTTGTGGTTCGCCGAGGAAAAAGAGCACTCCCGCCTGCTGGGGTGCGCAGTAGATCAATTGGGCGGCAAACGAATTGCCTCGCATTGGAGCTTTACCGCTTTTTGCCAGTGCCGCCGCATCCTGGGGGTGCGATTTGAGCTGCAGGTGCTGTTGTTAACCGAAATCACCAGCACCGCTTATTACCGGCTGCTTCAGCACCATGGGGCGATTCCGGCGCTCGAAGCTATGTGCGGCCTGATCTTGCGGGACGAGGGCGGTCATGTCGCCTTCCACAACGACCGGCTGGCGGCGGCAGGTCGAAAACCGTGGGGGTTGGGCGGCAGGCTTTGGGCGCTCCAATTCCATATTTGCGGCTGTGCCGCGGCGACAATGCTTTGGCTCAATCACGGGCCTTGTCTCGTGAGCCTTGGAGCGACAACCCGGGAATTCTACAGTGAAGTAAGGCGGGAGCTGCGGCGCTTTCTGAGAGCGCTCGCTGTCCGGAGCGAGGTTCCCGGTCTGCTTCCGGAACAATCGGCATCTGCCTCTAGTTTTAGGTTTGAGCAGGACCCGAGGATTGCTGGTCAAACAGGAACGGTCCACGAAAGGCTTTTATGAGATTATTGAGATTGGCATTCAAACGGGAAACGGCGATTCCCGTGCTCGCCCTGCTCATGGCTTCGGGCGTCAGCGTGGCGCTGGTTATCGGGCGGATCGCCTGGACACGAGATATTCGTTACGTTTTTCTCGTATGGAATTTGTTCCTGGCGTGGCTGCCGCTAATCTTTTCCCTGCTTGCATACGATGAATACCAGGCAGGAAAAGAGCGGAAATGGCGCTTCCTTGGTTTAGCCGGTGCCTGGCTGGTTTTCTTCCCCAACGCGCCGTACATCTTCACTGATTTGATCCATCTCTGGTCGCGTTTTTACGGGCATTTTTGGGTCGACCTGATCCTGATCCTTTTGTGTGCCCTGACTGGCCTCGTGCTCGGCTTTGTCTCTTTGTTTTTAATGCAGGCGGTCGTCACGCGCAGGTTCGGCCGCCTGACCAGTTGGCTATTCATCGGTGCCGTCGCTGGGTTGAGCGGGTTTGGCATCTACCTTGGCCGGTTTCTACGGTTTAACAGTTGGGATGTCGTTGTGAAACCGATCGCCCTTTACCGTGGCATCAGCGATTGGGCAACCATGCCGCTCACGAATCCAACGTCGCTCGCCTTTCCAGCCTTGTTCGGCACCTTCCTCTTCATCGCCTATCTGATGCTCTATGCCCTGACGCACCTGCAGCACGCGATGCCGGTGACCGTGACCCAGGAGGCAGAGAGGTAAAAGGGTTGATGGGCCCAGCTTACACTTTTGCTTATCTAGGTTTCATCCTCGTGGCGCCGGTTCTGATCCTGGGCGCGGCATTGCTGGTTTTATGGAAACGATTCTTCCCCCACAGCGCACCGCCTCAGGCAAATCGATTGAGCGGCGAGCCGTCCTCTGCCGTCGCATTAACGCGCTGACCTGGGTTTTCATCGCTGGACTGGTGTTAAGCGGCGTAACGGCTATTCCGTTGCCAACTGAACTGGATTGGCTGGCGGGAATTACCGGGGCAAATCGTTTAATGTCCTTGTCGGGGCGAGGGCCTACTTGGGCGCTCTGGCTGACCAAAGTGCAACTGGCTCTGCTTGATAGTGAAACCGCGCACCCATTTCTTTTTTATGGCACGGATTGGCTGGCGTTCGGGCATTTTGTCATCGCGATAGTGTTTGTTGGCGCGTTGCGGGACCCGGTGCGTAATTCATGGCTTTTCACCTTCGGTATGATTGCCTGCGTGCTTGTCCTCCCTTACGCGTTTTTCTTCGGCGCGATTCGAGGAATCCCGATTTGGTGGCGGCTGATTGATTGTTCCTTCGGCGTGTTCGGCTTCGTGCCGCTATGGTTCTGCAGGCGCTGGGCCGCCGAGTTGGAGCCGGGCTCAACGGAAGCTGACTGGCGGACTGGCGATTGACATCGTTTACAACGAAGGGCAGAGATATGCCGCTGGGAGGCGCCAGCCTGGCGTTCAGCGCGTTGGCTTTCGTCCGTTGTCCATCCGACGCGCGTCCGTAGTCAGTGGAATTGCCCCCGTGCGACACCGTTGCGAGAGTTAACCTGACGCCGGATGGGCTTGCCGATGGCGGCCCGTTTGCGTTGGGGGCGCAGCCGCACAGTCTGCGCCCTCTCTTGTCTTTAATCCCCACCTCCGCTACGTTCCGAGGGTGAGCTACGATACGTCCGCGGACGAGTTTCTGCAGAAAGTGTGGGAAGGCCGGCGGATTGACCAGGCCGAGGCCGTGCAGCTTTACCGAATGCCGCTGGAAGAACTCGGCGCTCTGGCGGACCGCCGTCGGCAACTTGCGCGGGCTGAAACCTACGACGGGCGGGGAAACGAAATTGTCACCTATATCGTCGATCGGAATATCAACTACACCAACGTCTGCAACGTCTATTGCAAGTTCTGCGCGTTTTATCGCACCGAAAAGGAGACGGATGCGTATGTCATCAGTTTAGACGAGATCGATCACAAAATCGAAGAAACGGTGGCACTCGGGGGCACGCAGATTCTGATGCAGGGGGGGCATCACCCTAAGCTTACCAAACAATGGTACCTCGACCTGCTCGGGCACATCAAAACCAGGTTTCCCCAGGTGAACATTCACGGCTTCAGCCCCAGTGAATTCATTCATTTCCGCGAGGTTTTCAATGAACCCCTGGAAAGGATTATCTCCGACTTCAAAACGGCGGGCCTGGGCTCGATTCCGGGCGGAGGCGGTGAAATCCTGGTGGACCGTGTGCGGCAGCGCATTTCACCACTCAAAGCAATGAGCGATGATTGGCTCGAGGTGATGGATGTCGCCCACCGGCTTGGATTGAATTCCTCGGCCACGATGATGTTCGGTCATGTCGAGAGCATTGAGGACCGGGTCGAGCACCTGGAGCGCGTACGTGCCCAGCAGGATAAAAGCAAAGGCTTCACGGCCTTCATCTGCTGGACCTTCCAGGCCGAGCACACCAAACTGAAGGCGCCCACCGTCGGGGCACATGAGTATTTGCGCACACAGGCGCTGTCGCGCATCTACCTCGATAATATTCCGAGCGTGCAAAGTTCCTGGGTGACGCAGGGCCAGGAGATCGGACAGGTGGCTCTGAAATTCGGCGCGAACGACCTCGGCAGCATCATGATCGAAGAAAATGTTGTTTCCCAGGCGGGCACGACTTTTCGGATGAGCGTGGAGGATATGTGCCGCCTCATTTCCGACCTCGGCTACGAACCGCACCAGCGGGATAATTGGTACCGCTTAGTCAATTGATGTCCCCTGCACGAGCGGTCACCATTTTTCTGGACCAGCCCAAATTCAAACGCTAGCCAGGTCTGATCCACTGCACCCCTGGCAAGCACGGAGTGCAAATACTGCACAATCTGAGATCGGCGTGTCTGAACGGCACGATAGAAATCGCACGTTTCTCAATGTAAATGACTCCAATTAAGGTTGTTGCATCGTGCTTCTTCCTATGCGGCACGGCTCTAGCGCTAAGGTACCCCATGTTGTTCAACAGGCATTTTGATAGTCCGCAATATCAGGCCCTTTCCCGCAAGGCGCGGGAAAAGGCACGCCGCTGACTCAGGCCTGTTCCATTCAAGATCGAACCGCTCCACCATTGCAATGAACCTTAATCTGCCATTTCGTCCACGGCTTTTCGAAACTTTAAAAAACTATTCCTCTAACGATTTGACTTCAGACCTGGTGGCCGGCGTCACGGTTGGCATCGTCGCTTTGCCTTTGGCGATGGCCTTCGCAATTGCTTCGGGAGCCAAGCCCGAAGCGGGGATTTTTACGGCGGTGATCGCCGGGTTCATTATCTCGGCCCTGGGAGGCACTAAAGTGTCCATTGGCGGGCCGACCGGAGCGTTCATTGTGATTCTCTATGGCATCGCGGCCAAATACGGGTTCGATAACCTGATCATCTGTACGATTCTGGCCGGCGGGTTGCTGTTAATGATGGGAGTGGCACGGATGGGAACGATGATCAAATTCATTCCTTATCCCGTTACGATGGGATTTACCAGCGGCATTGCGGTGCTTATTTTCAGCACCCAGCTCAAAGACTTCCTGGGTTTGCAGGTCGAGAAGGTGCCGTCGGATTTCATCGAGAAGATGACCGTGCTGGCGGGACATGTCGGCACCGTGCAGTGGCCCACGCTCGCCCTGGCTGCCGCCTCGCTGGCAATCATTTTGTTCTGGCCGAAACCATGGCAGCGGCGGGTGCCGGGGTCGATTGCCGCGCTGGTGCTGGGGACAGCGGTGGTCGCGTTGTTCCAACTGCCAGTCGAGACAATTGGCAGCAAGTTTGGCGGCATCCCCCACGGGCTGCCTCGGCCGCATTTTCCCGCTTTATCCTGGGACAACATCCAGCACCTGTTCCAGCCGGCAATGACGATTGCCCTCTTGGCCGCCATCGAATCGCTGCTGTGCGCCGTCGTCGCGGACGGAATGGTTGATGATCGGCATGATGCCAATCAGGAGCTAATCGCCCAGGGCCTCGCCAATATTGTCAGCCCGCTGTTCGGAGGAATTGCGGCGACCGGCGCGATTGCCCGTACGGCAACCAATGTGAAGAGCGGCGCCCGCACGCCGGTGGCCGGCATTGTGCATGCCTTGACCCTGCTGCTCATCATCCTGGTGGCGGCGCCGCTGGCTAAATTCGTTCCGCTGGCAACCCTTAGCGCCGTACTGGTCAACGTGGCCCTTCATATGGGTGAATGGCATAATTTTACCCGGCTGCGCAAATGGCCGGTTTGCGACAGCGCGGTATTCCTGTCTGCGTTCGGGTTGACGGTAGTGGTGGACCTGACCGTGGCCGTCGAGATCGGCATGGTGCTGGCGGCGGTGCTGTTCATCAAACGTTCTTCAGAGACCACTCAGATCATGGCTGTGGATGAGAGCACGGAAACCGAGGGGACCCAGCATTCTTTAGTGGGCAAGGCGGTCCCCAAAGGAGTCATGGTCTATCGGATGATGGGCGCGTTTTTCTTCGGCGCCGTGGACAAATTGGAAAGCGTGCTCAAACGCGAGAAGCAGGAACCGGAAGTGCTGATTCTGCGTATGCGTAAAGTCGTCGCGTTGGATGCGACGGGTCTCAATGCGCTGGAGGACCTGTTTGAAAAGCTTCACGCCCGAGGCAAGCACCTCGTGCTCAGCGCGCCGCATACCAACCCGCTGATGGTGATGGAGAAGGCAGGGTTTATCGACCGGCTCGGGCGCGAGAATGTTTGCCCACACATCGACGCCGCCCTGGACCGCGCCCGGCAAATCCTCAACCTGCCGCCTGCTCCTTCGCGCGACCCGCACTTCGAGGAGAAGCAGAAACTGGAAGCGGTCCGATTGGAGTTAACCCAAGCGTTGGACCGCATGAACGACGTGCTCAAGGCGCCGCCGGGCAGCGGGCTTCGGCCGAGCCTTCCCGCGGCCAGCCAAACTGATCGGATAGCGGTGAAGGTAGAATGACCCCGAGGGCGGAGTCTCCCGCACTCGGGTGCAGTCACTACGGAAGAGCAGGAATCGCTTCAAGCTGGAGCTACTACCCGTAAGCTGGCCGTGTTGCGCCGCGGGCATGCGCCGGCTCTGTTTTCTCTGACGCCCGGCAACCGGTTCCATTTTCACTTGCCGCGACCGGCGCTTTGCCTAGACAATGCGCCGCTATTGGCATTCCGCCAAAAGGTCCGGTTCACTGGAATGGCGTCTTCCGCCCGGGCCCAATGGATAACCACGACGCGCTGGAACTCTCGATGACGAAAGTTTTGCTGTTGGGCCTCGGCCGCTGGGGTGTCAATCATTTGCGGAATCTTTCTGCAATGTCCGTTGAACTCTACGTGGCAGAAGTGGATGCGAAGCGGCTCGAGCCGGCTCGGAAGCTCGGCCTGCCTGAGGACCGTCTCCTGACGAGCTACAAGCCCCTTGTCAGCAAAATGGATTGTGTCGTGGTGGTGACGCCCGCTCAAACGCATTATCCGCTCTGCCGGGAGTTCCTGGAGGCAGGCAAGGACGTGTTCGTCGAGAAACCCATCACGCTGCAGTCCGCCGAGGCGCGTCAACTCACCGAACTGGCGGAAAAGAACAAACGCATCCTGCAGGTCGGTCACATCTTTCGTTTCGATCCGGCTTCCCAGTGGCTGCGCGAGGCGATCCGGGCCGGGCAGTTCGGGCGCGTTCAAATCCTGCGCAGCAACTTCAGCGGCTTCAAACGCCCCCGCAATGACAGCGGCGTGATGTTTGCCGACGCCATTCATTTCGTGGACTTGTTCAACTATTTCATGGGCCAGAACCCCGCGCGAGTGCTGGCGGTCACTCAGGATTTCCTTGGCCGCGGGATGGAAGATGCCTCGCTTCTCTCGCTGGAATACCAGACCAAAGACGGTGCCACCTGGGCAACCATCGAGACCAACTATTTCCTGCCGGGAAAGTTTCGCGACGTTACGGTGATTGGCAGGGAGTTGAGCGCCGTGTGCGATTACAATGTCGCGCAATACAAGATCAAGACCTTTGCCAATAAGCACGTCAAAGAAGGCAAGGACGTCAAAGCGGTCGAAGGCGCATTGCACCAGGTCGAGAGCCCGCCGGAAGAGCCCCTGCTGGCGGAGTTGAGGGCGTTCGTCGATTCGGTGCAGACCCGCAAGCCCGCGCGGGCGGATGGCTGGGCCGGGTATGATTCGGTGCGCGTGCTCGAAGCGGCAATGGAGTCGGCAAAAACGGGCCGGACAGTGGAACTCAAAGACTGAGAAGAATCGCCACAAAAGGAACAAAGGCAACGGCTCTTTGTTCTTTGCGTTCTTTTGTGGCTAAAAACCTATGGAAAAAATTTCGCTATCAAAATGTTTTGTGAATCCGGAAGTGGAGGAGGCGGCATTGCGCGCGCTGCGTTCAGGCCAATACATCCTGGGGAAGGAATGCCAGGCATTCGAGGCTGAGCTGGCCGCCTATACCGGGACCAAACAGTGCGTGCTGGGCTCCTCCTGGACGCTGATAGTTTATCTGTTGCACCAGCTTCAAGGAGTCGGCCCGGGCGACGAGATTATTGTGCCGAGCCATACGGCTTTTCCGACCATGGAGCCACTGATTCACCTGGGCGCACGACCGGTGTTCGTGGACGTAGATGACACCTTTGTGATGGACCTCGGCCAAGTCGAAGCCGCCATTACGCCGCGGACCGTCGGCATCATTCCCGTCTATATCTACGGCCATCCGGTCGATGTCGAGCGGCTGTTGGCGATGGCGGCGAAACATCATCTTTGGGTCATCGAAGACTGCGCTCAAGCGCAAGGAGCCAGTTACAAAGGCAAAACCGTCGGCAGCCTGGGTGATTTCGGAGCTTTCAGTTTTTTCCCTTCAAAGAATTTGACGGTGCTGGGCGACGGCGGGTGCATCACGACCAACAACACCCAGATGGCGGACCGGTTGCGCATGTTGCGCAATCATGGGCGTCAGGGCAAATACGACCATGAGTTTCCGGGCTACAATGTTCGGTTCAACGAGATCAATGCCGCGATTGGCCGGGTGATGCTCAAGCACCTCGATGCCTTCAACGACAACCGGCGCAAGCTCGCCGCCCGGTACAATGAACGCCTGAAGGGCATCGTCCAGACCCCGCCCGAGCGAGAGTGGGCCAAGGCGGTTTATCACATGTATGTCATCCGCTGCGAGCGTCGCGATGAGCTGCAGAAATACCTCAAAGAGCGTAACATCGATACCGGTATCCATTATCCCAAGCCGAACCATCTCCAGCCGGCGGTAACAGGCCTCTTCCCGTACGTGCCCAAGCTGCCCCGCACGGAGCAAATCGTGAAAGAGATTCTGTCGTTGCCGATTCACGGCGAGATGAGTCTGGATGCCGCCGACCAGGTGTCCGAGGCGATCGGCGCTTTTTACGGGAAGAAGTAGATAACCCGAGCACTTCGGACAGCGTCATTTCATGACCACCGTTCCCACTGTCAGCCTCGTCATCCCCTGCTACAACGAGGAAGGCAATTTGCGGCCGCTGATTGCCGCGATTCGTGAGGCCGTCGAGCCGCTCAACTTAGGCTATGAGGTCGTTATCACCGATGACTGCAGCAAGGACAAATCCTGGGAGATCCTGAAGGAACTAGCCGCAGGCGATGGGCGCATCCGCGTGCAGCGCCTGGCGTTCAACTGTGGGGAGAGCGCGGCTAGTTGGGCGGGGCTGAAGTCGGCGCGCGGGAAATACCTGGTGACCCTCGACGCCGATTTGCAAAACGACCCGAAAGAACTGCCGAAATTTCTCGAGGCCCTGAAACAGTTCGATTGCGTCTGCGGCACCCGGGTAGAAACGCGCGGCAAAGGCGATAACTTCGTTCGCATCGCTTCGTCGCGCATCGCCAACTGGGTGCGCAACAAATTATCCGGCGAAAAAATCAGCGATGCGGGCTGCACTTACCGGGCTTTCAAAAGTGAATGCATCGAGAACTTAAAGTTCTTTAAAGGGATGCACCGATTCTTGCCCACGCTTTTTAAAATCGAGGGTTTTACTGTGACAGAGATTCCCGTCACGAACAACCCCCGCTTTGCCGGCCAGAGCCATTACGGCGTCTGGAACCGGCTCTTCGCGTCGTTTTACGACCTGATGGCCGTGCGGTGGATGAAGAAGCGGATGTTCCGCTTTCAAGTCTCCGAACGGATTAATTAACGGCCCTTGAAAGGTGTGAGACTTCAAAAACCACGTTGTGCCTTTGAACGTTGATGCTGAACGCCCGGCCCCCGTTGTGGTGGGCGCCGTCATTCTAGCCGCCGGTCGCTCGGCTCGAATGGGGCGTCCCAAGCTGCTGCTGCCTTGGGGAAAGACTTCCATTCTCGGACATTTGCTCCAGCAATGGCGGACCTTGGGGGCTCAACAAATCGTGACCGTATGTGCGGCCGAGGACCGGGCGATGCAAACGGAACTGGAACGTCTCGGATTTCCAGCGCAGAATTGCATTTATAATCCTGCTCCCGAACGGGGCATGTTCAGTTCCATTCAGTGCGCCGCGCGCTGGCGGGATTGGACATCCGATTTGACTCATTGGGCGATCATTTTAGGCGACCAACCGCATTTGCGGGACGAGACCTTGGAGAAGGTTCTCGGCTTGTGCGTCACGCAGCCTGCAAAGGTCTGCCAGACGGCACACCGGGGAAACCGGCGGCACCCGGTGCTGCTGCCCAAGGCCGTATTTGCGCAGTTGGCGGCCTCGACAGCGGGAAATCTTAAGGAGTTCCTGGGGGGTTACGAAATCGCCGTGTGCGAGTCGGACGATGCCGGGCTGGACCTGGATATTGACCGGCCAGAGGACTACCGGAAGGCGCAGCAGTGGTCAATCAGGCGAGGGAAGGAGTGACGAGTTGGTGGAGTGATGCGTGATATGCGCGCTCACGTCATTAAGCACGGAGGTGATTTCGTTCGCATTGGTGTTTGTCACTCAAGGCCTTCGAGCAGCGCCACCGGGAAATGTGCGAGCGCCGTGGCCAGGAGGAGCTTCTCCACGCCTGACCCAACGGGAAAAATTTCGCGCGTGAGCGTGTTACGGTATCGGGACGGACCGTTCTTGGGGAGCGGCAGCGCGGTATCCTGCCAGGCTTTTGTTCCCATGGGGGGGAGCTCTGCGCCTCGTGTCAGGCCCATCACCAGTCTGGGCGCGATGACGATAGCCGCCTGCTTGTCCAGGATGCGAGCGAAGGCGCAAACGTGCTCCTGTTTTGTCCCGACGGCAAGCAGGGGGACATAGGTTCCGTCCTTAAAGAGCTCGACGCACCGCCGGCGCAACTCCAGCGCTTGCCAAATCAGGTACAGTTTAATTTGTCCAGTCGCACTTTCCTGTAGCAAGCGGGCGAGAAACAGAGGCATGTCCGGGCTTTCATGCAATCGTGTTTTCAAGTCGTGCAGAAAGCGCCGGCGCACCTCATAATCGACCGGTTGGCGATTGTCCGGGTCCACCAGGCTAAAATCCCAAAGCTCGGTCCCCTGATAGAAGTCCGGGACGCCCGGCGCGGTCAACTTGAGCAGGACCTGCGAAAGTGAATTGAACCGTCCAAAAAACGCAACCCGGCGCTGAAAAGACTTAAAATCCTCCAGGAAAGAATTGGGTGGCGTTTGCGTAAGCAGCTTATCAACGAACCGTTTGGTCGCTTCCTCGTAAGCTGCGTTCGGGCTGAGCCAGGAGGTGCGTGCCTTGGCCTCTCT
This sequence comes from Binatia bacterium, assembly GCA_035566895.1. Taxonomy (GTDB): domain Bacteria; phylum Verrucomicrobiota; class Verrucomicrobiia; order Limisphaerales; family UBA8199; genus DATMQA01. Next base: position 29,279 of record DATMQA010000051.1, on the reverse strand, counting down.
GACGGCCTTGAGCATGTAAGCGACTATGCGCTCGGCCAGTCGAGCAAGTTCGGCGGCAGTGCTCGCCGCGGACCAGGTGCCGACCAGCATTTGGTACAGCAGATACTCATCGTTGGGATGAGGCGCGGGGCGGCCATCCACCAGGGATTTTTTGTCCGCGTTGAGCCGTTGCCAACGGGTCACCGCGTCGCGCCATTCTTCGGGCATTTCACTGAGGACGTTTATGTGAGCACGGGCATCTTCGCCGCGCTTGGTGTCATGCGTCGCTGTGGCCAGCAGCGAATGCGGCCAATGCTCTGATTGGAAAAGATTGTATTTATGAAAATCCTCAAGGCTGATGCCAAAGGTCCCCGGGTTGCCGCCGACCTCATTTAGCGAAACCAGCCGGTTGAAATTGTAAAACGCGGTGTCTTCCAATCCTTTGGCCATCACCGGCGCGGTGAACTGCTGGAAGCGCATCACGAACTCTCGCGCCTCCTGTCGGCCTGTCTCATCCAAATCTTTGGGAGGGTGAAGCAGGAGCAAGTCCCGGATGAAATCCAATAGTTGGTTTTCCGCCTTCCCGGCGAGATGGGGGCGGGCCAGGTCAATCGCCTGCAAGATATAATCCTGTTCGGTTGGTGATAGTTCTCTGGTGTCTTCAGCAACATAGGTGCGATAAACCGGGAAAGCACAGATGACTTCAGTCAGCGCGCTGTGGAGTTGGCTCAGGCTGAAGTCTTGCCCGTAGCGAGTGGCCGTGGCGAGACGTTTGAGCCGGTGCGCCAGCGCGCTCAATTCACTGATGAAGGACGTCTGCAGGATCTGTTTTTTAGAGTCACAGACGAGGGAGTGAACGTCGATTCGAGAACCGGTGAGGGCGCGATAAAGTTCGTCAAAAGCAGACCGGTTGACGCAATTGACGAACAGGCCGTTAGTGCGGCTAAGGAAATCATAGCCGGTCGTGCCTTCCACGGGCCAACCGGGCGACAGGCGTTCCTCGCCAGTGAGAATCTTTTCGACGACGATGAAGAATGGCGCACGAGTACCCTCCTTCTGGCGCAGGCGTTCCAAGTACTGCTTCGGATCCCAAAGGCCATCCGGATGATCGATCCGCAGCCCAGTGACTTTACCTGTTTCAATCAAGCGAAAAACAAATTCATGCACAGATTGGAAAACCTCAAGCGACTCCATCCGCAGTGAGACCAGCCCCGTGATATCGAAGAAACGACGGTAATTGATCTCGTGCGGGCCAAGCTTCCAATGCGCCAGGCGATAGTGCTGCTGCCGAAGCAGCGCACGCAGCTTATCGAAGGAGCGCGGGCAGCCTAGCTGCCCGTTGAACGCGGTCAGGGTTTGGCTCACCTCCTGCGGTGATTTCGTTGAAGCCAGAATGCTCTCGGTCGAATGCGGGGACAATGGGAACCTCTTCTCGTAATAAGCGAGCCAAAGCCTGCCTTGTTCGAAAACCAGGCGTAGTTTTCCGGCTTCGAGGACCTCGTCATAACGGGCTTCAAGGACGGGCAGGAGAACCCTATTGTGGAGGGTCGGGTCCAAGGGACGCCAATCGATGTCGAACCAGGTTGCGTAACGCGAGGCCGGCCCTTTCTCCAGCACGTCAAGCCACCAGGGATTAGACGGGTCAGCGGCCATGTGATTGGGAACGATGTCCAGGAGCAGGCCGAGCCCGAGCCGCTCCAGGCGCGCCGCCATCTGCTCAAATTCCGCAGCGCTGCCGAGATTAGGATTGAATTGGTCAAATCCGCAGATGTCGTAGCCGTGGGTGCTTTGCGGCTCGGCCTTGAACAGCGGCGAAGCATAGCAATCGGAAATGCCGAGCTCGCTCAAATAATCGGCCGCGGCCAATGCCTGCCGGAACGTGAACTGATTATTAAATTGCCAGCGGTAGGTTGCGAGCGGGGAGCGCTTTGGCCTCATCTTAGGCCGCCTGCTGGAGGACAGGCGTTTGGGCTTCTCGAGATTGAACGGCAAAGCCGAGGCAGTCGCCCAGCGCCAGGAATTGGCTTGTCCAGGCTTTGGCGCCGTTATCTCCCGTTTCTGCGCGTTGCCGGAAATCCGGCAGCGTGGCCTTGAGCATTCCCCAATACGTATTTTGGACTTTCCACAGGTTGAGGCCTAGGGGCAAAGGCATCACCAACTCCGCCAGTCCTGCCAGCCTGCGCATCCGTTCCAGGTCATCGGGATGGGCGGCTAACTGCTCCATCATTTGTTCCATTTTGTTGGTCACGGCGAAGCTGATGTTGGCATCCAGCACCCGGTGCTCGAAGGACTTCGCCTCCTCCAGCAGTGAACGCAGCCGGTCCCGGTCCACGGGCTCGGCCTGCAGCTCACGCCGGATATCGCCTTGGAGCACTAGATCGCGCGTGGTTTCCAGCGCCGGCGGCAAAGGCACCCCGGCGCTCTGCAGGAATTTCATCAGTGGATTGTAGCGCTCGGCGATCAAGCGGAACCGGCTCTCCAAATCCTCGCGTGTGGAGGCCAGGATCTCATCCAGGATGCGGCGCTGCTCATCCTTGAACAGCGATTTCAACGAACAGGGAGCCTGGCCGAAATGGCGGTCGAGCAGACGGATTGTCTGGGGCAGATCGGCACTATCAAATGCCGTTTTGAGGTCCTGCAGCATGGCCTGATAAGCCTCGGGCGAGTCGAAACGCCGGACCCCGCCGGTCAGGTTATGTTCGCCCATGTACAGAATCCCATAAGCCAGGACGCGTGACTCCTGGGTGACCTCGGAGCTAATTCGGGTGCGGCCGACTGCCAGCCGGGCTTTGCCAGACGAGAGTACTTCGCGCTGCTCGTCTTCGAAGGAGTATGAGAAAATCCGGATCCGTTCGCCGTATCTCTGGAAAATCGAACTGATCGCGTAGTGAGCAACCGCCTTATTCCAATCGATCATCGCGGGCTTGACGAACTTCTGATAAATCCGGCGGCCATCGCCTTGTTCGGGCAGATTGCTTTTGGCGGCCTCGAAACGCTCGAGAAATGCGGGCTCGAAATCCTCGCCGAAGAGCTCGCGCGCCAGTTGCAGTGCGCGGGCGGCGTATTGCACGACTTGCACGCTCTCGATCCCGGAGATTTCGTCGAAGAACCAGCCGCAACTTGTGTACATCAGCATTGCGTGCCGCTGCAGCTCCAGCAGCTTCCAGACGCTGACTTTTTCCGGCTCTTGCAACTCGCGGCAGGCATGGGTCGCCAGAAACTTTTCCCGGTTCTCAGGCATGCGGTCCAAAATCACCGAGATGTAGTCATCTCGCGCCCGCCACGGCTCGCGGAGATATTCCCTGGCTCTGGCCGCGAAGCGCGGAGCCAACTCATCGCGCAACCAGTCCAGAGAATTGCGCAATGGCGTGCGCCAGTCCTGGCGCCAGCCGGGATGCCCGCCGCTGTTGCAGCCGCAGTTCGCCATCCAGCGCCCGACCCCGTGCGTGCAACTCCAGGCCGTTGGCTCGTGGATTTGCACTTCGCGCATTGGTGGATGCTTTTCCAGGTACTCCCCATAATTGGTCAGCCGCGCCTGCCGGCTGCTTTCGATTTGACGCAATGCATAAGCCAGGGCCATTTCACCCCGGTGGTGATGGTGGCCGTAGGACTCGCCGTCCGTGGCGATGTGGACGAGTTGCTCCCATTGGCGGCGGTCGTTGAAGGCGCTCATGAGCCGCCCGGCGAGACGTTCGCCGCTGGTGAGCAGGTTTTCGAACGCAACCGCCTGCGAGACCGGTCCGTCGTAGAAAAAAACCGTCAGGCTTTGGCCCGCCTGCAGCCGCACGCGGTACGGACAGGTGGGGTCGATGTGGCCGCCACTGACGTCCCGCCAGTTCCGTTTGCCGATTTCCCGCGTCCGGCTCGCCTGGGACGGCGAGAGAATGGTGAACTTGAGCCCGAGTTCAGCCAGCGTTTGCAGCGTCGGGGTGTCGGCCGCGGTTTCGGGGAGCCACATGCCTTCCGGGGGCCGGCCGAAACGGTATTCAAAATCGCGAATGCCCCACAGGACCTGAGTGTGTTTATCGCGCGGATTGGCCAGCGGCAGGATCATATGGTTATAAACTTGCGCCAGAGCGCAGCCGTGCCCGGAATAGCGCTCCTGGCCGAGTTTGTCGGCCGCGATAATCGCGTCATGAATCCCTGGCATTTTCTCCTTCATCCAGGCCAGCAGCGTCGGGCCAAAATTAAAACTGATTTTCGAATAATTATTGGTTATCTCGGCGATGCGCCCTTCGGCATCGAGAATGCGGGCGGTAGCGTTGGGGGCGTAGCACTCGGCGGCGGTACGCTCGTTCCAATCATGATACGGCACAGCCGAGTCCTGCAGCTCGATTGTTTCCAGCCACGGATTTTCGCGGGGCGGCTGGTAGAAATGCCCATGAATGCAAATAAATTTCTCCATGTGCGGTGTCTCGGTTCCTTTAAAACTAGCACATCCTTGCTTGTGCATCAAAGGAGGGAAATTGCCCAGGCGCCGCCGGGAAGCAATAGGGTGTTATTCACCCTCATCCTGCTTTGTCCGCCCCAGCAGGTGCAGAATGCCTCGCAGTGGAATGCCCAGCCAATTCGGGCGGTTGGCCAGTTCGTAACCAACCTCGTAAACAGTCTTCTCCAGCAGGTGTGCCTCCAGCAGCACCGCCAGCGGCTCTTTGGCCGCTGGCAGCAAATCTGTCGATCCAAGCACCTGCAGGTAGGCCTTCAGATACACCGCGCCGACCCAGCGGGACCAAAAAGTGGTCCACGGCTCTAATTCCAGGATTTGTTCCTTTTGAAGCCGCCCGAGCTCGATGTGTTTATAAAGCGCTGCCAGTGCGACATAGTCGAACGAGCGGACCATGGCGGCGACGTCCCGCAACGGCGAGCGTTTAATGCGGCGTTCCCCCAGCGATCGCGCTGGCTCGCCTTCGAAGTCGATGAAAATGAAATCTTTCCCGGTATATAGCACTTCTCCCAAATGGCAATCGCCGTGACAGCGGATGCGTTTGGCGGCCATGGTCGTGGTAGCCACAGCCCGAAGGCGCTTGAGGATTTCGCTCTCCAAACCGGCGACTTGCGAGGCCTGCGCGCGCAGCGCTTCCGGTATGCGGTCCGGGCTTCGGCGCAGTCGTTGCAGGTTGTGCACCGTCAGGTTGCGCATGGATTGAAAAAGGCTCCGCTGGTAAAAGGGCGTGAATGGTTCCGGGGCAAAGTCGCGGTGTTGAGGCTCGGAAGCCAGCGCCAGGTGCAGTTCGCCGGTGCGTTGGCCCAGCAATCGCGCCAATTCGAGGTACGTGCCGATCAAACCTACCACCGTCTCGGGGACCTCTTGTTCGGCGCAAGTGAGCAGCGAGCCGTCACCGGCGGGTTCCCGGCGGATTTCTTCCGGAGCCGTGCGCACCCTCTCGAAATAGCGACCGAGCATGTCCACCGTGTAGGTCCAGGCATCCTGGGCCTCGCGTAGATATCGGGTCAAGACGCCGACCGTAAATTCGTCGCCGCTGCTGCGCCGGTACTCCAGCCAGCCTGCGACGGGCCGGATGTTGGGGAATTCTCTTTCTGTGAGAAACCGGCCAATTTCGAGGTCGGGATTGACGCCCGCTTCCAGCCGGCGATACAATTTCAGGAAGTATCGCTCGCCAAAAATGACCGCCGCGTTCCGGTGGTCGGCTGTCCCGAACACCGGCGACAGTGCCGCCAGCTCGTGGTCGTTCCCGGCCGTTCGCAAGGCCGCCGTCGCCAGAGTTTTGAGTTCGCCGTCCTCGCCGCTAAAGGTGCGGCGGCGGGCCATCGCCTCGAGTAAACCGCCGCAAACTGCCGGGCTGCGCGCGGCGGCGTAGAGCACGTCCTGGCTCGTGGCGTTCTCACGGCGTAACCGGGCAATAATCTGCCGGGGCATAGTCTGCTCCAGTTGCTCGGCTTCCACGCCCGTCGCCGACGCGAGGAGTAACTGGCACTCTTCCGAATCTCCTTCCACGTCCTCAAGCGACAGGACCAGCATGAAGGCCTTGCGTGAACCCATCGGCATCCCAATCGCGTCAAGAACGCGAACCGATTGAATTGCACGTCCCTGGCGGCTGGACCGCCCGCGCCGTTTCAGGAACAAAAGCAGGCAGTTTTCCAGGCCCGCGCGCCAGTCAGCGTGCAACAGGTCCTCCCAGCTCTCCGGGACGACCAGCGTTTCATAAACCTGTCCGGATACCGCGGGTGGCTCGCTCACCACTACCGGTTCCAGCGCAAACCAAAATGCGGCGTGAGGGCTTAAGGTTAACAAATACGGCTGCGCAGTAATGGCCGGAAAGTGCGCGCGCCCGAAGAGTTCGACCGGAGCGGTTCCGGCGAATTCCGAGAGGTCAAGGCGAACGGGTTGCGGGAAGCGCGACAGGTTGGCCACCACCAGAATCGTTTCGCGCTCCCAGCGCCGAATGAATGCCAGCACTTTCCGGTTTTCAGGTTGGAGGAAGGCGAGTGAGCCACGGCCAAAGGCTTTGTAGCGTTTGCGCAGCGTGAGGGTCTGCTTCATCCACCAGAACAGTGAATTGGGATTGCGCTGCTGCGTTTCGACGTTGACCGCTTCATAATGATATTCAGGGTCTAAAATCACCGGGAAATAGAGCGATTGCGGGTTGGCGCGTGAAAAGCCGGCGTTTCTGTCCGAACTCCATTGCATCGGTGTGCGGACGCTGTTCCGGTCGCCCAGGAAAACATTGTCGCCCATCCCGATCTCGTCCCCGTAATAGAGGACCGGCGTGCCGGGCAGTGAAAAAAGCAACAGCTTGAGCAGTTCGATCCGTTTGCGGTCATTACCCATAAGCGGGGCCAGCCGGCGGCGGATGCCCAGGTTGATGCGTGCCTTGGCGTCGTTGGCATAAACCCGATACATGTAGTCCCGCTCTTCGTCGGTGACCATTTCCAGCGTCAGTTCATCATGGTTGCGCAGAAACAGCGCCCATTGGCTCGTTTCGGGGATGGCAGGCGTTTGCTCGAGAATATCCACCAGAGGCACACGGTCTTCCATGCGCAGCGCCATAAAGATGCGGGGCATCAGCGGGAAGTGAAAGGCCATATGGCATTCGTCGCCCTTGCCCGTACCAAAGTAAGTGACTGCGTCCTCCGGCCATTGGTTGGCTTCCGCCAGGAGCATCCGATCGCCGTACTTTTCATCCACATGCTTGCGAAGGGCTTTGAGAAAATTATGAGTCTCGGCCAGGTTCTCGCAGGTTGTGCCCTCGCGTTCGTACAGGTAGGGCACCGCATCCAGACGCACACCGTCCACCCCCAGGTTCATCCAGAAATCCAGCACGCGCGTAATTTCCTTGTGGACGTGAGGGTTGTCGTAATTCAAGTCTGGCTGGTGGGAATAGAAACGATGCCAGTAATAGGCCTGCGCCACCGCGTCCCATGTCCAGTTCGAGGGCTCGAAATCCCGGAAGATAATGCGAGCCTCTCCGTACTTATTGGGGGTGTTGCTCCAGACATAGAAATCGCGCCACGTGCTCCCCGGCCGGGCATGACGCGAGCGCTGAAACCATGGGTGCTGGTCGGAGGTATGATTGACCACCAGTTCGGTAATGACTCGCAGCCGGCGCGCGTGTGCCTCTCGCAGGAAGTCTTTGAAGTCCCTTAGCGTGCCGTAGATCGGATTTATCGAGTAATAATCCGCAATATCATATCCATCGTCTTTCAACGGTGAGGGATAAAAAGGCAACAGCCAGATGGCCGTGACACCCAGTTCCTGAATATAATCCAGCTTTTGAGTCAGCCCTGGTAGATCCCCGATGCCGTCGGCATTGCTGTCAAAGAAAGCGCGGACGTGAGCCTCATAGATGATGGCGTCTTTGTGCCAGAGCGGGTCGGCAGCAGGTTTGGCAGATGGAGCGCGGCGCTTAAGCATGGCGGAGGTTAAGAGCCGGGGGCTACGGCTGAGCCGTCATAGCGTGAAGGAACTCATTCCAGACTTCCATTGCTAGTAGCTACTACACCTCGCCTGCGTATTCAATGGATTTTAGAATTTTACGGTTTCGCTTCTTCGATCTTAATCCGCACCTCGGCGCCATTGCAGCGGATTTCGGGAACATACATTGCATAGCCGACGACCGGCAAGGCGTGAAACTGGCCCGGCACTTCCGCCCGCAAGTCGTAGCGAATCTCCCACACGCCCTCGGGCAGTTTGTCCACGAACAGCGCTACCTTGCGGTCGCGCAGCTCCTGGTAAACCCACCGCGTCCGGCTCGTGTAATCGGATTCATCGCGGCCGGGCTGCGGCTTCGCAATGGGCCGAAGCGTTTTGGAAAAACTGACGCGGGCAGCGCCCTGCGCAGCCGGCTTAGGACTTTGGACCTGCTGACCATTCTTGACCGCGCCGGATTTCAGTTCCCGGGCATAAACCGATTCACCGCTCCGAACCTCGACGGCCTCCAGGCCCGCGGGTTTGAGATCTTCAAACACCAGGTATTCATAGTTGTTCTTGGCCTCGATCGTGACCACCGTCTCGACTCGCTCGCCGCTCTTCACAGTTTCACCGTCCCGCAGCGGCTCCTTGTCATAGACGTAACCCTTGAGCAAAGTCGGCCGGCCAGCCAGCTTGTAATATTGGCGTTTGACGAAGATCTCGTTGCCGGCGGGAGCGATGGGCTCTTCGAGGCTGAAGAACTTCGCTTCGGCGGCGAAATAAATTGGCGTGCCACCGCTTTTGCGCCGGATGCGGATTTCGTTAGCGTCCCGAATCAGTTTCGGGTCGATGGCGAACCGGCTGGGAGCGCTAAAGACGTCGGCGCCACTTAATTTCTTTTTCGCGATGGAAGTGCCGTTGACGAGCAATTCGTATTCGAGTTCCGGTTTCAATTCGCCGCTGACCCGCAGATAATCGTTCATGGCCAGGACGACAATCGCGGTGTCCCGCGTGCTGTTCCATTGAGCCCCGCGGCGGTTCTTGATCAGCCAATTGGTGACCGGCTCGATCAACTTGTTTTGCGGGTCAATCGCCAGCAGCGCGCGCAGAGCAAACGCCGTGGCCTCCACGCCGCCTTCGGACCAGCGCCAATAAATTCCGTCCTCACCCCAATGCGCCGTCCCTTGAATCGTTGAGGCCTGCGGGTTGGCCGGTGTTCCGGAGATCAGGATGGAAGTGTCTGGGCGGTCGTCGCGTTTGGCGCCGTTTTCCAGGTTCTGAATAAGAATCGTGGCCTGTTCGGTTTTGCCGAAATGATGGGCGGCCAGGGCGAGCAAGGCGCGGGTGTAGGCGTTCAACTTCTCGCGACTTGTCCACAGGTTGTCGAAAGCCTTCGCTTGGAACCTCGAGGGTTGGCCGATTTTAGCGGTGTGGTTGTAGGTTGCCAGAGCATGCAGCATCCAGGTCTGCATATCAGGGCTCTCTTCCTCTTCGACCAGAGTTTTATCCAGGAATGCGGCGCCGCGCTGCAACGCGCTCTCCTTGATGCTGACTCCAGCGTCGCGTGCCAGTGAAAGCCCCCAGACGACATAGGCGGTCATCCAGTGATCGCTCCCGCCCTCTTTCCACCAACCCCAGCCGCCGTCGCCATGTTGGAAATCGTAAAGCCGGTCCAGGCTGGCGTTGATGATCTTGTCCAGCTCGGCCAAATCCTTCTTGCCATCGGGATGAGTGGCGGCGGCATGGGCTTGCTCGATGCCGCCGAAGACATGGCCCATCACATCTTCGGGATGCAAACCGAGGTCCTTGAGCGTCTTGGCGGTGATGGCCGCGGGCAGGAACCGGCTCATCGTCTGCTCGGTGCAGCCGTAGGGATAATCGATAAGGTAAGGGAGGGCATCGAGCATCGTCACCGCCATGCTGGGGGTGAGTTGGACCGTGAGCAACGTCGAGCCTGGTTTGCGTTCCTTGGGCAAATCGAGCTTCACCGTGATGTCGTTGCCGCGCGCTTTGCCGGATTTGGCGATGAACTTCTCGATCCCGTGTTCATAGGTGAGATAGGTCTTCTCCATCGCATCGGCATATTTGTCCCCGCGGGCAGTGACTTTCAGTTTGACCTCGCCGGGCGAAGCAACTTCCGCAACCCAGTCAACGCGCGTTTCGCCATTGGCAGGAACATTGACGACGGAGGGCGCGATAGCTCCGTCGCGTCCTACTTTCAAGCCACCGGCGATTTCGAGCGCGGTCCGGACGCTCATGGGTTCGTCGCTGTTGTTGTTGAGAACCGCCGATAGGGTCACCGTATCACCGACCAGGAAGAAACGCGGCGCCTGGAGCCGCACGATGAGCGGCATCTTGGTCCGCGTGTTGGTCTCGGCGATGCCGAATTGGTTGCCCTGGGAAACGACCCGGGCGGTGGCTTTCCACCCGGTCAACGAATCCGGATACTTCACCTTTACTGTGGCCGTTCCACTCTTATCAGTGACGAGGTCCGGCTGCCAGAGAATGGTCGAACGAAAATCGGAGCGGACCTGGACGGCCGGCTCGTTGACCGGCGGTGCCCCCGGTAGCTTGGCTTTCAACTCGGATTCGTCCGCCAACCCACGCGTCACAACCGAAAGGCCTGCTTTCCGCAGGGCCCCCAGCGGTTCATTGGCAGGGACTCCCCCGACAGACTGGCCCCAGGCACCTCCGCCGCCGCCCATTGACGTGGGGGCAGCGGCCTCAAGGCGGTCCAAGCTCCCGGCAAATTCAGCGTCTTTATCCGCTAAGTAGAGCCTATTCCTCGAGTTGGATTTTTCATCCGCGGAGGCAGCTTGTTGCCGGGCCCGGTCCAACTCATCAATCAACTGGCCCTTTTCAGCTTTCACCAGCTTGGCGTAGGTCTTCTGGTTCATCGTGCTTTGGGTCTGGACGCTCTGCTGGCGTTTGGTGCCGAAATAAAACTGCCGCGGGTCGCCGGCGTAATCCTGCTGGATGTAGAAGACCGATTCATCCACGAGCCCAAAAGCCAGCTCCGCAGGGACCGGTTGCCCGGTCTCATCCCGCGTGATGATGGTAAAACTGCCCTCCTCCCGAGGTTGGTGCTGCATTCGGTCAGGTTTCACCTCGACCGACAGGAAATTCTTCGTCGGCGGGACCACAACTTGTTTGGTATCAGCGAAGACCTGGCGGTCGCTGACCAGGACGGCGCCCAGGAAAATGTTCGGCACATGCTTTTCCTCGATGGGCAGCTCGATCAGTTTCACCGTCCCGTCGAGGTGCACGACCTGGTAGTTGTAGAGATCTTCGCCTTCGACCGTGAAAAGCACATGCCGGTCATTGGTGGGCACGACCAGCATGACCGGCGCTTTTTGGCCAACCCGGAAGGTGTCTTTATCGACGATGATTTCCACGCCACCGTGGCGGTAGCCGAGTTCAGTGGTAGCGCCGGTGGCAACCCAAACCGTGGTCTCGGCACGAACCAAGGACGCCGGGCCCGGGGGAGGTCCCGCGTGATTCGTGCTACGATCATTGTCTTCGCTGGTCCAGGCGACACGGTAGTAACCTTCTTTCTCCGGGGCGAAGGTCAATTCCGCCATGCCGTTCGTGTCGGTTTTCAACGTGCGAGTGAGGATGTCCTCATGCTCGTAACCGCGGAATTTGAGCTGCCAACCGAAACGATTTGGTTCCGGCGGCGGCGGAAAGGCGGGATGCAACGCGCGCAAGCGTTTGAGTTCGTCGCCTTTGACTTCTTTGCCATCAGGGTCGAGCCAGATTTCGAACCAATAATCGCGGGTAACCTTGACTTCCCCTTCGGTCTCGACCGGCTGCTCGTTCGCGTCGAGCGCTTTGAAGTCAACCTTCACCCGGTCCTGCGGGCGATAAAGGTTGTGTTCGGGCTCAGGATAAACGTAATAGCGCTGGCGAGTGACGCGCACATTACCGTTGCCAACAATCTCGCGGCGGCTGGAATCGGTCACCCGGGCCTCGATGCGATACTCAAAATCCTGATTGCCGTTGCGCGGCGTGTCAAAAGTCAGCGCGGCTTTGCCGGTCGCGTCCGTTTTAAGCGTCTCGCGTTTGATGACTTGGCCCTGGCCGCCGTACCACCGGCCGAAGCGGCCGCCATACGGACTATCCATATCTTCGTAAAACCAGGCATAATCCCGCACCGGATGCCAATAGTGGAAGAACGGGTTTTGATACACCAGCACCTCGACATTCGCATTGGCCACCGGCCCGCCGAAGTAGTAATCCGCCTGGATATTAACCTCGACCTTATCTCCCAGGCGGAAGGTCTTCTTCTTGCCCTGTTCCTCGGGCGTCTGGACGCTGACCTTAAACTCGGGCAGCTTGTATTCTTCGAGCCGGAACAAAGTGGCATTGCCAATCACGCGCTTCTTGTGATCATCCCAGGGCCGGCCGGCTTCCCAAAAGGTAATGTGAAATTCACCCAGCGGCATTTGTTCGGTCAGGTCGAGCGAACCCCAGGAGCTGCCGAAAGCATTGAGAGTCACTTTGTCCTCTTTGACCTTCACGCCACGGGCGTCGTTGATCTGGTACTGGAGCACTTCCTCCCCCGGCGTCGAGTAAACCGACCCGTTGTACCGGCGCGCGATGAATTTCCATTGCACGGTCTCTTTCGGGCGATAGGCGGGCCGGTCGGTGAACGCGTAAATCTTCCAGGGCTCGCTTTGTCGGCCATACCAGTAACTGTTGCCGGGGCTAAAGGCCTGGCGGTCCTTGAGGATGGCGCATGCGAAGAGCTCGACGCCATTGTTGGGCCGCGGGCCCAGCTCGAACACCGCGAGCCCATCCCGGTCGGCCGTCTTTTCATACTCGCGGACGTGCCACTGGTTGTCCTGCCACCAGCGCTCCCAGAGCTTCACTTTGGCGTCACCCAGCGGCTCGCTGTTCAGGGCGTTGCAAAACCACGCCAGCGCCTGCTTGCCCGAACTCTTCAGCACCAACGTCCCGTCGCTCACCAGCACCAGCTCGCGCGCTGATTTGCCGGCGGCTTTAACCTCCAGCACATACGCCCCGGGCTTGAGCTTCTCCTCCAGATGAACCGTCGCGTTGCCGGGCTTATACTCACCGCTATCCTCCGTGTCGCGGGTCCAGGATTTGAGCTTTTCCAATCGGGCCACATCAATCGAGTCCAGCCAGGACACCTGGTCGTGCAGTTTGACGTCTCGATTCAACTCCACCGGGTAAAGCGCCAGGTCGACCTGTTTCACATTCCGCCAATTGAGGAAGTACTGGATTTCAGAATCGGGCAGGAAAATGTTCTGCACGCCAACACTGACCTGTGGGTCGATGATGTTGTGGATTTGGCTTTGCGCTTGTTCCCAATAGCGGGTTTCCCCTTTTTCAAATTCATTCACCAGGCGGCGGAACAACGCGAGTGCTTTGACGTAATCGGGCTGCTGCTGAAACGTGCCGTCCTTGAGCCAAACCGCCCGGCCCTGGTTCATCATCCACTCGGCGTAATTGTAGAGCGCGTCGTCATACCAGTCGCTCTTCTTGCCTGGGGCGAGGGCGGCCTCGAACTCATCCGGCACGCGGGCGCGCTGGTCCCACTCGCCGGCCTGATTGCGGAGCGTCATCGCGATGAGGTAATGAGCGTGGGCCTTGTCGTTGTCGGTCTGGGCGATCTTGAGTGTATTCTCCAGGATTTCGAGCGGGAGTTGGTTGCCAAAAGAGCCGTAAGAGTAATAGGGCTCGACTCCTGGCGGTCTGGCCACTCGCCAGACGATGGCTAGATAACGTTGGCGGGCCAGTTCGAGATCGGCGGCACCCGCCCACCAATCCAACGCCTGCTGGTAATATGACCACGCGGTCCCCCAATCGTGGACGTTACGGCGCGTCCAATGCAGGTCTCCCAGTGATTCCTCTACCTCGACCCAAACCCTGTCATGATCTTCAGCCCGGACAATGTCGCGGATGAGCACTTCCAGTTGGTGCCCGGCCTCGTCGATTTTGGCTGTGTCGGCCGTCTGCGTGGCGGCCTGTGCCCGCCACTGCGTGTCGGCGAGGCGGAACTCGACCCAGCGTTTTTCTGCGGGCGGTAGTTCGATCGCTGCGGTCTTGGCATAGGCCTCATGGGCCAGGGCAAATGAGCGCTCGGAGTAGAGCCTCTCCGCGTCGATTTTGAGCTTCTCGTAATCGGGCGGCAGGGCGGCCAGGGCCGGCGTAGCGACGCACAAAATGAGGAGAATTGTCCGCAACCTGCGAGGATGAAAGATGAATTGCATTATTGTCATGTCCTTCCGTTGGACGGAGAATAGGCTGGAATGCTCCCGGCGGGAAGCGTGAAGTCCGAGGATTGGCAGTGACCTAGTGGAGTAATGCAACCCGGCATTAGGATCCCAGGCTAGCCTTGGTGGTACTAGCCGAATGCGCCCCCGAGTGGGGAGACGTAGAGACGAGGCTGGCCGCCCGGATGCGGAACCATTAGCTTGGCCCGCGATGACGTTTGCTCCGACTGTGTGGACCTGGTTCCACGAGCTATGGCACCTTTTTTTTGCCGGGCTGGCGCTATTGCTGGCCGTGGTAGCTTCGGGACACGCCGTTCTTTATAAGCGCGATTCCCGCGCCGCCATCGCCTGGGTCGGGTTCATCTGGCTGGCGCCGCTGGCAGGCGCGGTCATTTACTTCATCTTCGGGGTGAACCGGATTCGGCGCCAGGCGGCTTCGTTGCGCGGCGACCTGGAACGGTACCACGTCCAATCGGCGCATCCCGAGTGTCTGCCGGAGGAACTGCACCGCCATTTGCCGGAGCACGCCGGGCATCTGAACATGCTGGCGCGGGTGGTCAGCGGGGTGGTGGAGCGGCCGCTGCTGCCGGGGAATCTGATCGAGCCGCTGGTGAACGGGGATGAGGCTTACCCGGCGATGCTCGAAGCAATCGGGCAAGCCCGGCAGACCCTTTCGCTCATGACGTACATTTTCGACCGGGACGAAGTCGGTCTGACGTTTGGGCGCGCGCTGGGTGAGGCGGTGCGCCGGGGCGTCGAGGTGCGGGTGCTGATCGACGCGATGGGCATCCGCTATTCGTTGCCGACGATTCTCCACTCGTTGCGGCGGGAAAGCGTGCGGTATGCGCGGTTTCTACCGTCGTTTGTCCCCTGGCACTTGATGTCGATGAATTTGAGGACACATCGGAAGATTCTCGTGGTGGACGGGCGCGTAGGGTTCACCGGCGGAATGAATATCCGCCTGGGCCACTGCTTGCAGCGCAAACCGCGCAGCCCGGTGCAGGATATCCATTTCCGCGTGCGTGGTCCGGTCGTCACGCAATTGCAGGAGACCTTTGCCGATGATTGGCGGTTCATGACCGGCGAATCGTTGCGCGGCGAAGCCTGGTTTCCCAAACTGGAACACGCTGGCCCGGTCCTCGCCCGAGGAGTGACTGACGGGCCGGATGAGGATTTCGAAAAACTGCGCTGGACCCTGCTGGGCGCACTTGCAATCGCCCGCTACTCAGTCCGAATCGTCACGCCCTATTTTCTGCCCGATCCGGCGGTGGTTTCGGCTTTGAACCTGGCGGCCATGCGCGGCATTCAGGTGGATATTATTTTGCCGGCCAAGAACAACCTGCCGTTTGTCCAATGGGCATCGCGCGCGATGTGGTGGCAGGTGCTCACTCACGGATGCCGGCTTTGGCTGACGCCGCCGCCATTCGATCACTCGAAACTGATGTTGGTGGATGGCTGCTGGGCCTTGCTCGGCTCGGCCAACTGGGACCCTCGCAGCTTGCGCCTGAATTTCGAATTCAACCTGGAGTGTTACGACGCCGAGTTTGCCAAGCGGCTCGAGGGCTTAATTGAATTGAAAAGGAAAACTGCGCACCAGGTGACGCTTGAAGCGGTCGATGAGCGCCCGCTGCCAACCCGCCTGCGCGATGGATTGGCGCGGTTGTTGACGCCATATCTCTGATGAAGTTGCAGGCTTAAGGTTCATTCCTCAAACACGAAAGCCCCGTAGCCCACAACCTGCTCGCGCGGGCCCGAAGTGTCACCGGAGTTCCGCAAATCAACAGCGCGAGCGCGCAATCCATGACCGGATGCCACGCGAAGCAGGCCGCGAATCGGAACCACGCCGCAGGCGGCGTCCTCGGCCAGAATCTCCGGTTTCAAGGCTTCAATCGCGTCAGCTGTGGCTCGGTCGAGTTGTCGGGCTGTTTCATAATCGGAATAGTGGCTGAGATCGGAGCTGATGACGAAGCGGGTTTCGGGTCCGCCCCAAAGGCTTTCAATAACCTGGCTGACATCTTCGGCGCTGGCCTCTCCGACGACGAGCGGCAACACTGTGAACTGATCAAGGACCGTTTGCAGAAACGGCAACTGCACTTCAAGGGCGTGTTCGCGTGCATGGGCCTCATCGAGAATGGAGACCTGCGGAAGGCCCGAAAGCCGGCAAAGCGCTTCCGCATCAACCGGCAAAACGCCCAAAGGGGTGGCGAAGCCCTCGGCGCTGCTGGCCGCCAAACCATCAAAATGAACAAAGTGCGACGGCCCAATCAGGACGATGTGCCTGATGACCTCGCGCGCGGAAATGAAATGCGCGTACGCCGACGCCGCAATCAGTCCGGAATAAATGTAGCCGGCGTGAGGCGCGATCAGGGCCTTGGGCCCCGGCCCGGTTGGAACGGGAACATTTGCAAACAGAGCGCTGAGGAGCCGGCGCAATTCGTCAGGCTCACGCGGATAAAAACGGCCAGCGGCCGCAGGCGCGCGCACATTCGAGGAAACCTTGGCCGCGAAAAGGCTCATGGCTTGGCTCAACCTCAATTTAGTCTCACCGGTCGAGGCAGCCGGCTGTAATAATCGACCATGCCCTGTCCGGTCCGCACCTCGCTGGCCCCGGCCTCCGGCCAGATGCCGGGAATCGAGGCGCGGCACGCCGGGCATTTGCCCTCGGCCGTGAGCCGGTATTCACGCACAAGATAGCCGAAGCGCTCAATTAATTTCTCGCCGCACTCCGGGCAGTAAGTGTTTTCCCAGCGGCCGACCTGGCCGGGCGCGTTGCCGGCATAAACAAAGCGCAGCCCTTCCTCGGCGCCAATTTCGGCCGCCCGGATCAGTTGAGTTGCCGCCGTGTTCGGCGGTTCGGTCATCTTATAATCCTTGTGAAACGCGGTCACGTGCCAGGGGATGTCGCGGCTGACCGAGACAAGGAACCGGGCTATCTGGCGCAACTCGGATTCGTTGTCATTGAACCCCGGGACGATGAGGCTGACGACCTCGAGCCATAGCCCTCGCTCATGGACCATGCGGATGCCCTGCGTGACGTGTTCGAGAGTGCCGCCGAGTGTCCGGTAACGCTTGTCATCAAAACTCTTCAGATCGATTTTGTAAGCAACAATCCAGGGCCGCAGAAAGTCGAGCGCCTCGGGCGTGGCATTGCCGTTGGAGACAAAGGCGCAAGCCAGCCCCGCGGCCCTGGCCTGCTGAAACACCGCAACCGCCCATTCCGAGGTGATCAGCGGCTCATTGTAACTCGAGACGACCAGACGCGCGCCCAGCCGCCGGCCGGTATCGGCCAATTGCTTCGGAGTGACCGCTTTGACCGGCGCCAGCGAAGCGGGATCGCGCAGCGCCTGGCTGGTGACCCAATTCTGGCAATACGAACAGTGAAAATCGCAGCCCATCATGCCGAATGTCAGCGCGTCGCTCCCCGGATAAACGTGGTTAAAAGGCTTCTTCTCGACCGGGTCGCACTGCACGCCGGCGACATAGCCAAACGGAACCCGCAATTCGCCACCGTGATTGAAACGCACTTTACAAATCCCGCGCCGTCCCTCCCCAATCAGGCAGCGATGGCCGCAAGCAAAACAGCGGATGCGCCCGTTTTCGGTCCGCCAAAGTGAACCCACAGCCGTTTGGGAATCGAGCACCCCCTCGAGAGCCGCACTGGCCGCAGAGGGTCTCTCCAACGCCACGGTCGGGGAAGGAGCGGCTTTGGCTCCAACGGATGAAGGTGAATTTTGCATAGAGCTCGAAAAGGAGCTGAAGCAATGTTGAGCCCGGGGCGGCCGATTGTCAAAGCGAACGAGGTGGCGCCGATTCTTGATCTGGCCCCGACCACCTCGTTGGAGTGGAATGGCGGGATCGGAGTGCGTTTCTACTTCCATTGAGAATTACCGTGGTCGCCGAGCCAGACCACGGTTCCAGTGGCATATTCTGCCGGGCGAGCCCCGAGCGCCAAGTCCATTTCCGGCACGGAAATCGCTGTAAGTCGGGGCTATGACGAGCCAAACGAGCCTGAAATTTCGGCTGAAGGTTATCTCCGCCAGCCTCGCTAACCTGCTGGCATTGAGCTACATCGACTATCTCACCGGGTACCAATTCATCTTTTTCATCTATTACTTCGTCCCTGTGGCCTTGTGCGGTTGGTATCTGGGCCGTCTGTCGGTTTTCTGTATGGCGGTGCTCACCGGTGTAAGCTGGTGCTTCATTGATATTCTTTCCAATCATCAATATCCGCACGACGTGTTTCGTTATTTGAATAGTTTCATGTGCTTCCTGGCTTTCGCGGCGATCGGGGTGCTGTTGCACGGGCTCCGCCACAGCCTCGTCGAACAACTGCGGGCGCGCCGCGAACTGGAGAAGGCCCTCGGGGAACTGGACCATTCGACCAGGCAACTTCGCAAATTGCAAGGGCAGTTGCAGGTGGTGTGCGCGTGGACCAAGCGCGTCAATGTCGAAGGCAAATGGATAGGACTGGACGAGTTCCTTACTGATAAACTGGACGCGAAGGTCTCTTATGGTGTCTCGCCGGAAGCGATGCAGGAAATACTGAACGTCGACCAGCAGGGGGATGAACCGCCGAACGCCGGCGCCAGCGCCGCGCAATCGGCGGGTGAGCCGGCCGGTTCGAGGACCGCTGCGTAAGCAACCGCGCTTCCCCCCGGGAGCAGCTCAAGTCGGAGTGCGTTCGGACCGGGTCTGCCCTCTGCTGCTGAGGGATCAACCGAGAAGAAACCTTGAAAACTCCGTTGGCCTTTCCCATCTTCGGGATTCGGCCATGCAAGCTTGCGCGCGACGCCTCAAGGTTTTAAGCGGCTTGATTCTCAGCGTGGTATTATTACCTGGCTGTCAAAACCCTCGGAGCGCGGCTGGTTCAGGTGGCTCGTTTCGGATCGGCGCGGCGGAGTTGGATATTACCCCACCGGTCGGCTACCGGATGGCGGGCTACTTCGATGAACGGCTGGCGACCGGAGTCCACGATCCCCTGAAGGCCAAAGCGCTCGTCCTTCAGCAAGGCAACGAGCGAGTCGCCCTGGTGTTCTGCGACCTGATTGGCCTTTCACTCAACGTCACGACCAACGCGCGGGCCCAGGCCAGCCGCCGCACGGGCATCCCCAAAGCCAATATCGTCATCAGCGCCACCCACAGTCACACCGGACCGCTGTTTGATGATGTCCGGCGCTATTACTTCCACCAGGCGGCGGTAGCGGAGCACGGGACCGACCCGCACGAAACTATTGATTATCCTGCGTTCCTGATCGAGCGGCTGGTCCAGGTGATTGTCGCGGCGCAGAAGAACCTGCGTCCGGCGAAGCTCGAGGCCGGCATCGCCCGTCAGGAAGGCCTGGCCTTCAACCGCCGGTATTGGATGAAGAATGGCAAGGTGGTTTTCAATCCCGGCCAATTGAATCCGAACATCGTCCGGCCTGCCGGGCCGAGCGATCCGGATGTCGGCATTTTGCTCGCCCGCGAACCGGGCGCACGGCAGCCGTTTGCAGGCGCCACGATTTTTGCGATGCACTCGGACACGGTCGGCGGAACCCTCTTCAGCGCGGACTACGAGTATTACGTCGAGCAGACCCTCCGGCAGGCGTTTGGGACGAATTTCATCTCCGCCTTTGGCCTGGGCACGTGCGGCGATCTGAACCACATCAATGTGGACAAAAAGGAGCCGACGTCGGGATTTGAGGTGGCGAAACGAATTGGCCGCACGTTGGGGCAGACGGTCATCGAGGCCTCGCCCCATTTGACACTGATCGAGAAACCGTCGCTGGCGGTTCGGACCAAGACTTTGCAGGCGCCGCTGGAAGAGGCGACGCCGCAACAAAAGGACGAGGCCCGCTCGATGCTCGATAAACTGGCCGATGGCAAAACCGATTTTTACACCCGGGTGACCACGGTCAAGGTGCTGGATCTCGAACAGCGTGGCTCGAGCTGGCCGATGGAAGTGCAAGTGATTCGGCTGGATGCGGACACCGC
The DNA here is from genome assembly GCA_035566895.1 of Binatia bacterium. GTDB lineage: Bacteria > Verrucomicrobiota > Verrucomicrobiia > Limisphaerales > UBA8199 > DATMQA01. The sequence goes on along the minus strand of DATMQA010000051.1, from coordinate 9,218 downwards.
GCTGGTGTGTTTGCCGGGCGAGATTTTTGTGGAATTGGGTCTGGCGATTAAACGAGATTCGCCGTTCAAGCGCACGATGGTGATGTCGATTTGCAATGATCGGCCCAGCTATGTGCCGACGCTCAAAGCGTTTAAGGAGGGCAGTTATGAGGTCATCAACTCCCGGGTAAAACCCGGCGCGGGAGAGCAATTGGTGGAAACGGCGTCGGGGATGTTAAGAGAGTTGAGGGAATGAGACCGTAGAAAAAACACCAAACACCAAGCTCCAGGAAAACTTCAAATCTCAAACTCCAATACTACTCGTGAGGGCCTGGTCTTCTGGATTGTGCGCTCACAAGTCTCCACGTTTTGACGGTAGCGATTTCTTGGAGATTGATGATTGATGCTTTTCTGGAGCTTGGTGTTTGGTGTTTTCAAGCCGGCGCCTGCTCCGCCGCAGAGGATAGAGGTTTCCCGCAGGCCAGGCAAAAGGTAGACTGCGGAGGGCAGGAGTTCCCGCAGTTGGGACAATCCAGATGCGCCGCGGCATGGCGCCGATGGATGATTAAGTTACGGATATACGGAATCCAGGTGAACAGGTAGGCGAAGATGAAGACCGAATCGCTCTGATGAAGCGAATAACTGAGCAGCAACAAGGAGCCTGCCAGGCTGAGCCACCAAAAAGCTGTCGGCACGATTACTCGTTTGAGTTTTTCGGTTGCATACCATTGGACGAAGAATCGGGAGAAGAACACGGCATTGCCGAGCCAGCCGATGATTTTCCACACACTCCACTCGATTCCAAGAAACTTGCCCCCGTGCCAGATGAGATGCGTTAGCCAGTCCATAAGCAGAACGAGGGTAGCGGATTGGAAGGAAACAGAAAGCGTGAAAAAGGGTGCGAGGAGGATGGTTGAACATCATCATTCCACTAACTCAATTCTTATGCAAACCCTATCTCTTCCGCGTCGAAGCGCTCTTTGACCGGGAGGTTCATTTCCTGCATCGCCTCGAGATACTTCTTATATTCGGTGGGTTTGGACCAATGCATGACCAGGATGTTAATATTGGCGCCGCTGAACTGATTGAAGCTAATCCAGACGTCCTGGGTGAGTGGATGGTGGCGGTAGATTTCTTCGAGCAGCGCCAGCGCCCGTTTGATTTTAGCGGGCGGCAGCGTGCGGACCAGGGCGAGGTTCATCACCGTTTTGATCCCCGGCCGTTCGGAGATGTTCGTGATAGTCGCATTGCCGACATTCTTGTTTGGGACGGAAACAAGCTGGCCCTCCGGGTTGCGCAAGCGTGTGCTACGCAAGCCCACCACCTCAACCGTGCCTTCGGCGCCGTCCTTATCGAGCTTGATGTGGTCACCGACATGGAAGGGGCGGTCCGTCAGGATGGCCACGGCGCCGAACAGATTGGCAAGGGTATCCTGCGCCGCCAGGCCGACCGCCAGGCCCCCGATGGAGAGCGAGGTGATCGCGGCGGTGATGTTCATGCCCATGTTCTGGGCGGTCACCAGGACCGCGACGACGAGCACAAAAGCAATCAGCGTTTTGCGTAGAAAGGCGAACAGTTGGTCGTTGAAGCGACGGTTGGCCTCGTGGGCGACGCGCCGTTTCCAGAGGCCCAGCAGCAGGTCCAGCACCTTCAGCGCCAGGTAAGTCAGCGAGGCGGCCACCACCAGGATCAAAGCTTTGGACAAGTAAATCTTGGCGGTAGGCGACCAGTCGAAGATGTTCAGCCCAATGTTCAGCAACACGACAAACACCACCGCTTTGATCGGGCCGCGCAAGAGACCCAGCATCAGATCATCGAGCTTGGTGTCGGTTTTGCTGGAGAGCTTTTTGAGCCAGATGCGGGTCACGAAATCGATGAATTTCGCCGTGTAGAAGGCCAGCAGGATATAAATCGCCGAGGCCAGGTATTTCCAAAGAGGTTCGCCCAGAAAAGTGGTCTGGTGGAGAAACTCGACCCGGTCCAGGCCGAAGGTCAGCGGATGCTCGGCCGTCTCGAAGCGTTCGACCGTCTTAACCAAAGCCGAAGGCTGGTTGGTTGCGGCGGGTTTGTTGGTGACGGTTTGAGCGCCAGCCCATAACCCAAAGGCCAGGGTCGCGACGAGAAAAACCAGGAAGCCGCGAAAGCAGGTGTCAAACTTCAGCTTCATGACCAGCGACAGCCAATCCCTCATCCTCCGGCGACGATCTTTACGATTTCGAGCTTATCGCCGGGCTGCAACTGACGCCGGAAAAACTCCGAGGGCGCCACCGCTTCACCGTTGTGCTCGACCACAACACTCCTGGGCAAAAGCTGCTGGGCAGTCAAGAACTCGGCGAGCGTGCACGGCACTTCGGCCGGCATCTCCCGCCCGTTCGCAATAACGTATCGTGAACTCACTTTCGCCCTGCTTGGTTTAAACTGTCAGTGCGGCGTCCCAATCTTTCCAAACCGGTTCGTAGCCCAGCCGCCGGATGCGTTCGGCGACCTGCTCCGGCGAGCGCTCGTCAGCGATGTCGAACTGCTGGGTCGCGCGCCGCTCGACGCCCGGGGCGGCCCATTCGCTGGCGCCCAGTTCGACAATGCGGCCGCGTTCGGTATGGTGCAGCTTGTCTTTGCCGACGCCGGTATAGCCGCCCGGCTCGGTATGGCTGCCGGCGCTCATCAAGGTGATGCCCAGCGGGATCAAACCATCGCGCAACCCGGGGGATTCGCGCGTCGAGAGCACCAGGCCCACATCCGGGAACATCAGGCGAAAAGCGCAAACCAATTGGACCATGTCCCGGTCGCTCATTTGTGTGAGGGGCTGGAACTCGCCCGCACAGGGGCGCAGGCGCGGCAAGGAGATGGTGAGGGATGCCTTCCAACAATTGCGCAGGAGAAACTCGGCATGCGCGGCGACGCAAAGCGCTTCGAAACGCCAATCGGCCAGGCCGAGGAGGGCGGCGATGCCCAGGCGGCGAAATCCGGCGGCGTAGGCGCGTTCGGGGGTCTCGAGGCGCCAGATGAAATTGCGCTTGGGGCCGGCGGTGTGCATCTCCTCATAGACGGCGCGGTCGTATGTTTCCTGGTAAACGACCAGGCCTTCGGCGCCGGCCTGGACGAGCGGGCGATAATCCTGGGTTTCCATCGGGCCAATTTCCAGCGAGATGCTCGGGATGATTTGGTGCAGGGCCGCCACGCAGCCTGCCAGGTAGCCATTGGAGACAAACTTGGGATGCTCGCCCGAGACCAGCAGGATATTGCGAAAGCCCTGGGCCAGGAGGGCCTCCGCTTCGTGGCGGACATCCTCGACCGCGAGCGTCACCCGCAGAATGGGGTTATCGCGCGAGAAGCCGCAATATTTGCAATTGTTGATGCATTCGTTGGAAAGATAGAGCGGGGCGAAGAGGCGGATGACCTTGCCAAAACGTTGCTGGGTTAGTTGGTGCGCGCGCCGGCCAAGCGGTTCGAGCAAATCCGCCGCCGCCGGGGAAATGAGATGCGCAAAATCGCTCAGCGAGAGCCTGGGTTTGCCCAGACTCTCGCGCGCGGCGGCCGTGGACGCGCCCAGTGAGCGCCGAACCAACGGCAGTGCCGCGAGCGAATCGAATTCACGGGAAAAGCCCATACTGCAAGCTAAGAGTTACCAACCATGGAAAATCCGGCTTAAGCGGCACCGAAAGCCGGGCAACAATTCTTCACCGGAAAGGACGTCCTGCGGCCGCGTCAGGGCTTCGATCCGGTCCGGCCGGTAGATGTGGACCTGCTCGATTTTCCAATTCACGAGCCAAACGACACTCGTGCCGTGCTCGAAGTAAAGGTCCAATTTGCGATGGATTTCCCGGAGCCGGTCGCTGGGCGAAAGAACTTCCACCACCAGGTCGGGGGCGCCGGAGAGAAACTTGTCCGGGGCGACGAGGACTTTTTTTAAGCGCGTTTTGCTTACAAAAGAGAGGTCCGGGCTCAGGAGAGTCTGGCCCGAGAGCCGGAATCCGGTGCTCGAATCATAGACTTCACCCAATTTGCGCCGCTGAACGAAGTTGAACAACAGAGCTCCAAGGCGCATGCACACCGCTCCATGGTTTGCGTGTACTGGACTCATAATCAATTCCCGGTCGAGCAACTCATATTTGTAGCCGTCTCGGGGCAGTGCTTCGAGAGCCTCGTCCGTCCAGGTCGTTTTCTTTGTCAGCGTAACCGGCATAGCACAACAAACGTAATCGATTCAAAGCCTGGAGCAACTGTTACCGAAGGACGAAGCGGCGGTGTTTGCCAAAAACTCCCCGGAGCGCGCTGGAGGTTTCATCCTGCAATGCTTGCAACTCGCGATAGACCTCAACGTTCTTCGGGTCCGGCTGAGCGGTCTCGGCGCCGTTCAACTCGACAAACTGATCGGTAATCTCGCCGATGCTGACCTGGTCCCCCTGTTGCAAGCGCCAGCACCAGAGGGCCTGCAACGCCGCCCCGTAAGCGGCACCTTCGCTGACTTTAAGGGTGACCACTTCGGTATTAAATATGTCGGCCATGATCTGGCGCCAGATTTTCGATTTGGCGCCGCCACCGGTGGCGCGAATCTGGGTGGGTTTCACACCCAATTCGGCCAGCCGGCGCAGGCCGTAGTTCATCCCGAGGGTCACGCCCTCCATCGCTGCGCGGGCAAAGTGGCCGGCCTCGAACGTCTTCTTGTTGACGCCAAACCAAACGCCGGTGCCGTCGGGCACATTGGGGGTGCGTTCGCCTTCGAAATACGGCAGGAGCAACAGGCCGTTCGAGCCGGCGGGAACCCGGGCGGACTCGGCGGCGTAGCGCTCGTAGGTCCATTCGAAATCCTCCCGCACCATTTCGGTGGCGACGGTGACATTCATGGTGCACAGCAGGGGCAGCCAGCGATTGGTCGAGTCGCAGAAGGCAGCGATTTCCCCTTCGGGATCGATCACGGGTTTCTCGGCGCAGGCATAGATAGTGCCGCTGGTGCCGAAGCTGGCGGTGATGACACCCGCGCGGGTGTTGCCGGTGCCGATGGCGCCCATCATATTGTCGCCGCCGCCGGCGCTGACGAGGACGCCGGGGATTAAATCAAGCTGTTTCGCGGTCGAGGCCTGCAACATGCCCGCGGGTTGGTCGCTGGCGAGCAGCGGCGGGAGTTTGGCGGCCAGCTCCGGGTCGATGGCGTCCAGGACGGCGGGGGCCCATTTGCGTTTGCGGACGTCGAGCAAGGCGGTGCCGCTGGCGTCGCCGTATTCCATCGTCTTCTCGCCGGTGAGCCAGAAATTCAGGTAATCGTGCGGCAGCAGGACGGCGGCCAGCCGCTGGTAGTTCTTCGGTTCATGTTTTTTGAGCCAGAGGATTTTCGAGGCGGTAAAGCCCGGCAGGACGGCGTTGCCCAGCGCGCGGATGGTTTTCTTGTAGCCGCCGAGCTTCTCCATGATTTCCTCACACTCGGGGGCGGTGGAGGTATCGCACCAGAGTTTGGCCGGCCGGATGACCTCGCCATCCTGGTCGAGCGGCACAAAGCCGTGCTGCTGTCCGCTGACGCCGATGGCCTTGACTTCGGCGGCGACCGCTTTGGCCTGGCGCAGCGCGCGCCGGATGCCGCTGGCGGTGGCCTCGCGCCAGGTATGCGGATGCTGCTCTTTGGCGCCGGGCGGCAGGCCCGGGATCAGGTCATATTCCTGAGCGGCCGAGGCCAGGACCTTGCCGTCGCGCGCGTCCACGACGAGGACCTTGGTGGATTGAGTGCCGCTATCGATGCCAACCAAAAGTGTGCGCATAAATGTGAAACGTGAAACGTGAATCTCTAAGGGACGTGGTCTAGAACTTCACGTTTCAGGCCGCTACCGCCGCCGCCGCGCTGGTCCATAGAAGTACCCGCCCCGCACGCGGGCGCCCCTGGCGCGCATCGGTCCGCCTTGAGGCTGGCCGGGCTTGCCTTCTTCGAACAGCGCGGTGTAGCGGTAATCAAAATTCTCGAGCTTCACGCGCGGGATTTTCTGGCTGATGAACCGTTCGATGGCCTGCACGTGGCGCCCATCCTCGGCCACCATCAGGGTGAAAGCGTCGCCTTTGGCCTCCATGCGGCCAGTGCGGCCGATGCGATGGATGTAATCCTCCGGATGCTGCGGCACATCGTAATTGATGACGTGGCTCACATCGGCGATGTCCAGGCCGCGGGCCGCAATGTCGGTGGCCACGAGCACCTCGTAGCGCCCATCGCGGAAGCCGCGCAGGGCCTGTTCCCGCTCGCGCTGCGTGCGATTGGAGTGCAGCACGGCCACCGAATGATTGTGGCGCTTGAGCAGGTGGGCGGCGCGGTCGGCCCCGTGCTTGGTGCGGCAGAAAACGATGACCGAGTCGTAGTTGACGCGGGTGAGCAGTTCGAGCAGCAAATCGGTTTTCTGGGCTTCGGAGACCGGGTAGATGACGTGCTTGACGGTCTCGACGGGAGTGCGTCGCGGGCCGATTTCGATGGTCTCCGGGTTCCGCATTGCCCACTGGATGAGGGTCTCGATCTCGGGCGGAATGGTCGCCGAAAACAGCGAGGTATGCCGGTCGCGCGGACATTTCTGGACGATCCGTTTCACATCCGGCAGAAACCCCATATCGAGCATGCGGTCGGCTTCGTCCAGGACGAGGAATTCGATGTGGTCAAGGCGGCAAGTGCCTTGCTGCATCAAATCGAGCAACCGTCCGGGCGTGGCGATCAGGATATCCACTCCTTTTCGAAGCGCCTCTCTTTGGAGGCCGTAGCCAACCCCGCCGAACACGACGGCGACCCGCAACTCGGTGAACCGCGCGAAATCACGAAAAGCCGTCTCGACCTGCGCGGCGAGCTCGCGCGTCGGCTCGAGCACGAGCAGGCGGGGCTGGGGTTTGTGCAGGCCCAGTTTGGAAAGGATGGGCAGCGCGAAAGCGGCGGTCTTGCCGGTGCCGGTTTGAGCGCTGCCGATGACGTCCCGCCCCTGAAGAATCAAGGGGATGGCGCGCAGTTGAATGGGGGTGGGTTCGAGGTAACCCATGGCCTTGACGCCTTCGACCATGGCGTCGGACAGACCTAATTTATGGAAGGGCATAAGCTATGACGATTGACAGTGACCAGGTTACGGGTGACGAAGGTCTGGTCAGTTTTGATAACGTGGAGTTCCCGGGCCCATTTCTTGGAATATCGGGCGAAGGTTCAGGGCCGGGGTTCGAGCGCTGGTGCCCGAGGTTCAGCGGGGGCTTCGGCGGCCAGGGCAGAAGGGGGCGGCTCACTCGCGGGGATTTCTGGCGCAGCAGCCGGATTCTCCGAGCCCGGCGCGGTGTGCTCCGCCGGCACCACCGGAGGAGACTCGCTGGCCGGGGCTGCGACGGCAGCTTCCGCCGCCTGCGGCGCGGTGTCGGTGGCCGGAGCCGGGCCGCCGTTCTCAGCCTCCAACTCGGCCGGGTTGGCTTCCCCGGCGGCGATGGTTTCGGTTTGTGAGGCAGCCTCGGGCGGTTTCTCTCCGGGTTTGGCCGCGGGCTTGGGCGGTCGCGGTAGTGGCTTCTTGGCCGTATCGAGGACCCCGTTGGCAAATTCAATCACATGCCCCTGGTGGATGAGCCAGTGCAAATCGGCGATGACGGCCGTTTGTTCTGCGGTCGGCTCCGGGCTTTCCGGCGGCGATGGCGGTTTCCCCTCGACCGCGGCGGGCGGGACCGGGATTGGGGCTGGCACCGGGGCCGGCGCCAACGCTCCAAACAATTGCCGCCGCGTGCACTTGGAATTGGAGTTGATGTAATCGACGATGCGTTTGACACCCTCGGAAACCGGGGTCAGCGCCATGTCGAGGTAATGCGGCCGGGCGACGGAGACGTGGGTGATGGTTTTGTTGACCTTAAAGAATTGCAGGCCATGCGTGGCGAACTGCTGGCTCAGGACCGTGGCGATCTGGAGCGGGAACCGGCGCTGGTCTTCCCAAACGCTGCGCACCAGGCGTGTTAACTCAGGGCTGCGCAAGGCGCGGGCAGCGGTGCCGATGAGCGTATGGGTCTCCACCGGCTTGATGATATTGTCCTTGTGGTTCTCGCGGAAGTGTTTCTCGACCGCTTCCATGGTCCCCAGCCGCAACGGCTCGGGCAGGTTCAGGCAGACGTACTCGGTCTTCCAGCTTTGGTCCTCGACCCATTTTTTGACGACCTCCTCATCGCGGACGATTTTCACGCGCGCTTTGTACATCTCGAAGGGCATCCGGGAAAAGCGCTCGGTGTGGAGCTTGCGCAACTGGTTCTGGTAATCGTGATGGTTGGGCGGGCCCAGGATCACCCCGCTCATGCCGCACTGGGCCACGAAGGTGTATTTACCTTTCGGCGGTTCGGTGGCGGTCTTCTCAGCCTGGTAAAAGGTGGTAAAATGTTTTCTCAGGACGTGGGCGACGGCTTCATCCTCGGCCAGCCAAAGGGTCTCATCCAGCGCGCAAACGAACAACGGCTGGAGGGGTTTGCCTTCGGGGTTTTTCCTGACGCCGAAGACGACCGCATGGCGCTCGGGTTTCTGCAAGATCATCTGGGCGATGTCGAAGAGAGGATAGGCCCGGCCGGTCATTTTGATCTGGCGCGCCAGCGACTCGACGCCTCTTTCATCCGGGACCAGGTTCAGATTGATTTCCGGCAATGGACGAGGAGGCTCGCGGCGCTCAGGAATCTGGCCGCGGCGTGGTCCGAATCTGTCGCCCTCCGCCGGCCGGCCCGGGCGTTCTCCCGGACGGCGCGGTCCGCGCTCTCCGCCCGGACGATTGCCCTCACGACGGCCCCCAGGGGGTCCCTGCCGGCCCCCGGGTCCGCCTTCCCGCCGTGGCGGACGCGGTCCGCGCCGGTCGCCGCGGCGTTCAGGCCGCTCAGCTTCGCCCTGGTATTGGGCGTACTTGACTGAGGAAGGAGTCTCCTGAGCCCAGGCGGGCAGAAAGAGCTTTTCCAGATCGAATTCGTTATCCGGTAATGTACTCATTACGTTCACGTCAGGCCGCCCCGCGCAGGGACGCCTTGCCTATATGCCGTTCAGCCAGCATGGCGCGGCGCCCGGCGGATTGCAAGCGCTGGTTAAGGTGGGGCCGGCTGCCGGGGCAGGACAGAATTCTTCGCGAGGCAAGCGCTGAGGAGATGGGCCGACAGAATCATGGCAGGACAGAATCATAAATCCGACCCGGGATATAGGCCTGGAGCTACCCGCGCCACAACGGCGTCCAGATGCTCGGGTCATTGCTGTGCATCATTCGGATCTGGTATTCTTCATTGGTCATTTTGCG
>DATMQA010000050.1:0-4323 GCA_035566895.1 Binatia bacterium | reverse complement strand
GGGCGAAAGGGAGGTTGGTTCGGCCTGAGCGTGGCTGAAGCCCATCGGCAAAGGGGATTGTGACGAGTGACGGGTGACGGATGAGGTGAGGCTGAATGCTGGCAGGCTTGTTTGCTGGTGTTCACCGGAAGCTGGCTCCGGACTTTGGACTTTGGGCTTTGGGCTTTGGGCTTCGCCGCCTGGAGCGTGGGCCGTGTGAAAATCGAGCAGGGTTTGCCGCACGGCCTGGGCGACGAAGCGGCGCACCTCGGCTTCCCGATGGAACTTCACCTCGCGTTTAGCTGGATGAATATTGACGTCAACGGCGGCGGGGTCGAGTTCGAGGAACAGGCAGCAAACGGGGTAGCGCCCTTTCATCAAGGCGGTGTGATAGCCTTCGAGCAGGGCGAAATTGAGCCCGCGGTTTTCGACGGGCCGCCGGTTGACGAAGAGGTGCTGGTCCTCGCGGGTCGCGCGCGAAACGCCCGGCGCTCCCATAAAACCCCAAGCTCGGAAATTATAAGTGGGCTTCGTCTCGGCTGGCCTGTCAGGCGGGAGTGCGGCATCGAACCCGCCCGCCTCGAGGTCCTCCTCCGGCTGAGGCGAGTTGAGTTCAGCCGAGAAATCCACCGCTAAGAGTTTCTGTTCGCCGCCGTAGAGGGCGCGGAGGCGTTCGCGCAGGGCGGCCAGGCGGCCGGGGTCCTCGGCGCCCGTTTTTTCAGCGGGCAACTGCCAGACCACGCGGCCGTCCTTTTGAAACGTGAGCGCCACTTCCGGGTAGGCCAAGGCCGCCAGCGTCAGGTAATGCTGGATGTGGGCCGATTCGGTTTCTTCGCTGCGCAGAAATTTCCGGCGCGCCGGCAAGTTGAAGAAGAGCTGGCGCACCTCGACGGTGGTGCCCGGGGCACTGCCGGCGGCTTTGACTTCGATGATTTTACCGCCGCTGATGACCACCTGTGTGCCTTCGGGGGATTCGCTATCGCGCTCGCGGGTGGTGAGGGCGAATCGGCTGACACTGGCGATGCTCGGAAGCGCCTCGCCCCGGAAGCCCATCGTGGTAATGGCGGCGAGGTCCTCGGCGCGCCTGATTTTGCTAGTGGCGTGGCGTTCCAGGCAGAGCAGCGCGTCATCGCGGCTCATGCCCAGGCCGTCATCGGTGACACGAATGAGGCTGCGTCCGCCGGCCTGGATTTCAACGCTGACCCGGGCGGCCTGGGCGTCGAGTGAGTTTTCGACTAATTCCTTGACGACGCTGGCGGGCCGCTCGACCACCTCTCCGGCGGCGATCTGATTGGCCACTTGCTCGGGCAGCAGGCGGATGCGGTTCATGGGGCGAGAAGTTAAAAGGCTAAATGGGTTAAAAAAGGTAAATGGGAACTCAGGTCCCCTGAATTTCACGCGGTGTTCTGGTCATTTAACCCATTTAACATCTTCTAACTCATTTAACTCTGCCGTCGGCTGGTGGCACTGGCAAACCGAAGGAGAAAACCGCGCCCCTGCCGGGCTCATTGCGGGCGGTGATCCAACCCCGGTGGTCTTCGATGATCCGCTTGGAAATGGTCAGGCCCAAGCCTGTGCCGTTGGCTTTGCCGTAGGTGACGAAGGCCTCAAACAACTGGCCGGCTATCTCCGGGGCAATTCCCGGCCCGGTATCTTCGACTTCGGTGACAATTTCCTTTGGCTTGGCCCGAAAGCGGAAAATGATCCGGCCGCCTTCCGGCGTCGCATCCCTCGCGTTATGAACGAGATTATGGAAAACGCGGCGGAGCCGTTTGGGATTCAACAGAAGCGCCACCGAAGGCGGCTGATTCTCCAATTCCAACGCGATGGATTTCAGCGCGACTTCCGCCCGAAGTTCCTCCGCCACCTGCCCAACAAAGGCCCCATAATCCATCGGCGGCAGCACCAGGTCGGGGGCCGCGCCCTGGGTGAAATCCATGATTTCACCGATCAATTCGTTGATGCGGTCCACCTGGCCTCGGATGCTCTCGATGCCTTTGCGCCGCGATTCGGGCGTAGCCGACTCCAATCCGGCCATCTCCGCCGTCAATCCGATGATATTGAGTGGGTTCTTCAGGTCATGAACAATCGATCGGGCGAAGCGGCCGACGACCGCCAAGCGCTCGGCCTGCAGCACCTCGCGCAGATACTGGTGATTGAATTCCCTCAGGCGATTGCTAATCTCGCGCAACAGCCCCTGGGCCAGTTTTGGTGAACCATCGACGAGTTTGAGCAACTCCAACCGTGGGACGAAATAAACAGTGGCCTGCTTTTTAGCCACGGCACTCGCCGAACGCGGTTTGTCCTCCAGGACCGCCATTTCTCCGAAGATGTCGCCGGGCCCGATCTCCGAAAAGACATGCCGCACATTTTGGCCTACCAGGACTGAAATCTCCACCAAACCCTGCTTGACGACGTACATGCCATCGCCGGCGTCGCCTTCTTTGAAAATTTCCTGGCCGGCGGTGAAGGTGCGCTCCTGGGCGATCTGGCGCAGGCCTTTCAATTCATCCGGGCCGAGTTGTGCAAACACTTTGCTGGTCTCGAGCTTTGCCACGGCGGCAATTTAGGAGAAATGGAGAACAGGTAAAGATTATTGAGCGGGGTGTGGGCCGTGGATACGGACTTTCGGATTTATCGGCGTGCCATCATGGCGGAGGATCAAGCGCCAAGGGGGGCTCCACGGCCAAAGGTGGACAGCACGTACGGGTTCACAACGGCCTCAGTTAAAACTCGGCGTTCCCCGGCGTGCGAGCAAACGGGATCACATCCCGAATGTTCGACACCCCAGTCAAAAACATCAGCAGGCGCTCGAATCCCAATCCAAATCCTGCGTGAGGCACGGTACCGTACTTCCGCAAATCCAGGTACCACCAATAATCGTCGGGTTTGAGTTTGTGGAACTTCATGTTTTCGAGGAGTTGTTCGAGACGCTCCTCACGCTGGGCCCCGCCGATGACCTCTCCAATGCCTGGCACCAGCACGTCCATCGCGGTCACGGTTTTGGCATCATCGTTCAGCCGCATGTAAAACGGTTTAATCTCGCGCGGGTAATTGAACACCGTCACGGGCGACTTAAAATGCTGCTCGGTCAGAAAGCGTTCATGCTCCGACTGCAAATTCAGGCCGTAATCGACTGGAAATTCGAACTGCTTGCCGGATGTTTTCAGGATGCCAATCGCCTCGGTGTAAGGCACCCGCACGAAGGGCCTTTCCAGCACGAACTTCAGCCGGTCGTGCAACCCTTTATCGATGAATTTGCCCAATAAAGCGAGGTCCTCGGCGCAATGTTCTAGCGCGTAACGGGCCATGGCCTTGATGAACTCTTCGCCCAGGTCCATGTCGCCTTGCAAATCGCAGAAAGCCATCTCCGGCTCAATCATCCAAAACTCGGCCGCATGGCGCGCGGTGTTGGAATTCTCCGCCCGGAAGGTGGGGCCGAATGTGTAGATGTTCGAGAGAGCGCAGGCAAACGTTTCCCCTTCGAGCTGTCCGCTAACGGTCAGATAAGTCGGCTTGCCGAAGAAGTCGGTTTGGGCCTTGTCGTCGATGTTTCCTTTGAGGGCAGTGACGCGGAACATTTCCCCAGCACCCTCGCAGTCGCTACCGGTGATAATCGGCGTGTGCACGTAAATAAAGTCGCGTTCCTGGAAAAACTGGTGGACCGCAAAAGCCAGCCGGCTGCGCATGCGGAAGACCGCGCCGAATAAATTCGAGCGCGGTCGCAGATGCGCGATGGTGCGCAGAAACTCCGGGGTGTGGCCTTTTTTCTGGAGCGGATAGGCGGGGTCGGCAGCGCCCACCAATTCGAGACGGGTCGAGCGCAACTCCCATTTCTGGCCAGCGGCGGGAGACGCCAACAGGTTGCCTTCGACCGTTACGGCGGCTCCGGTGGTAAATTTGGGCAGGTGTTCCGTACCGGGTATGCCGACATCGACCACGACTTGCAAATTGGCCAGGCACGAGCCGTCGTTGAGTTCCAGGAACGAAAAACCCTTCGAATCGCGCCGGGTGCGGACCCAGCCCTTGACGGTAAGTCCGTTGCAGGGCTCGGTCGAGGCGAGGACGTGTTTAATCAATGTGCGCATGAAAAAATTGCCCGCAGCTCGGGCTGCTGGATCTTGTGTCCATCAATTCGGGCCGCTCACACATTAGCCCAGCGCGCCGACGCCGCAACCAAATCCCGGCTTGTCCCGCTTGCCTGGGGGTGGGACACCATAGTCACCATCAGGCGGCTTTGTCAGCTATTTGCACGGGGGCGACGGTGCGTAGGCGCAGGTAATCACTTTGGTTTAGGCGATCCCAAACCTGATCGAACTGATTTCCATAAAGGGAACAGCGCAA
>DATMQA010000049.1:0-18479 GCA_035566895.1 Binatia bacterium | reverse complement strand
AGGGGTTGACGCAGTCGTTCAATGAGGGTGAGGGCACGGTGGTTGTGCGGGATGTTGGTTCGCATCCCCAGTGTACAAGCAGAATGTATTTACTTTGTACATTCAAAAGCATCACATCGTCCTGCTGCTTCAGTGGCAGTGAGGAGGTACCCTCACCCACCCCACACATAAATATCCATTTCTTTTCCCTCCTCTGCCTAAAAAACTACACCGCCAAAAAATTTTGCCTTGCCCTACGGAAGGTTGCGGAAGGTTGCGGAAGGTTGCGGAAGATTCAGTAGTCTACCACCTTCTCTGGCACAACCGTTCTCCAAAAGAGTGTTGGTGCGGGAACAAAATGAGACTGCCGGGGGGAACAAAATGAGACTCAGTCTGGCACCGCTCTCTGCTTGAGCAGGCAAGGCCAAGAACTCTCTATTCTTATAGTAAAACAGGGGTAGTCGCGCCGTCTATTGGCGAGGGCGGGCGAGCGGCGGCGACGGGCTCCGAACTCCAGTTCGCGTTGCCGCCGGTCGCCACGCGTAACGGACTCGCCCCACCTCGCCAATAGGCGCGGCCAGGGCCCTCCTCCCCCCACATAATCGCTGTCTCATTTTGTTCCCCCAACAAGTCTCATTTTGAACTCCCGCCGACACCGTTCTCCAAAAGAGGATTGCGAAGGGAGCAAACCTGAGATAGCATCGTGTCTTGACACTACCATGATGCCTGCCGCCACCCCCCAAACCCCCGCTAAACCTGCCACTGCCGGTCCTGGTTTGCGCAATCCCTGGCTCTGGGTGCCCAGCCTCTACTTTTCCCAGGGCATCCCCTACGTCATCGTCATGACCATGTCCGTGGTGATGTATAAACGCCTCGGCATCTCGAATACAGATATCGCCCTTTATACGAGCTGGCTCTACCTGCCCTGGGTCCTCAAACCTCTGTGGAGCCCATTTGTCGATATCACGCGCACTAAGCGCTTTTGGGTGGTCGCGATGCAGTTTCTGGTTTCCTTGGGCCTGGCCAGCGTTGCCTTCTCCGTGCGCGGGTCGGCCTTTTTCAAATGGTCGCTGTTCCTCTTCTGGATCATGGCCTTCGCCTCTGCCACTCACGACATTGCCGCCGATGGCTTTTACATGCTGAGCCTGGACAAGCACGATCAGGCCTGGTGGGTCGGCTTGCGCAGCACTTTTTATCGCACCGCGATGATCGTCGGCAGCGGCTTGCTCGTTGTGCTCGCCGGCGTGCTGGAAAGCCGAAATGGATTGCCGCCGGTCGCTGCCGGCGTCCAGGCTGAAACCAGCGCGACCGGACTAGCCGCTTTTGCTCCCCCAGCATTCCCAACGGCGACACCCGAAGGCGGTTTACATGTAGTTGTTCAGCCCCCGGCTATTGCTATCGGCCTGGGAGCGGCCTCGAGCGGGGAGGCCGCCAAGCAACTCATCGCCCAGGCGCGCGCCTGGAATCGCCAGCACGGCTTCACCGCCGACGAACAGCCTGCAGCCGGTAAAAAGCAAGTCTCCTGGTGGGGCAGAACGGTTTCCGGGCCCCTCGGCGCATTTCTAAGCCGGACGTTTCCCAACACGAAGCACACCGGCACGGCGCCGGCCCCCGAGGCTGGTAATGTCGGCCTGTTTTATCTCTCTCTTTCAAAGGAACCGGCGAAAGAACTTGCCGTGAACGTCGCCCGCAAGCTCCGCGGCATCGAATATGTTGGCTTGGGCAAAGGCGACCGCGGCTTCCGCCTGGTGGAAGGCGAGCGCCTGGTCTTCAACTCCACCAACTGGAATCAGCCAGCCGTGGCCGTCATTCAGCTCGACTCCAAACTCAGGAGCCAGGCGGCCGTCACCTTCTTGGCCACCTCCGGCAATATCCCCGTCGCCTGGTCGGTCACCCTGTTCGTCGTGGCAGCACTTTTTCTTGCGTTCAGTTGCTGGCACAGTGTCATGCTGCCACGCCCCGCCAACGATGGACCAGTGCTCACCCACCATAGCCTCATTGCCGAATTCTTTGCCACACTCGGGTCATTCTTCAACAAGCCGGGAGTGCTGATAGCGATGGCCTTTATTCTCCTGTACCGCTTCGACGAGGCGCAGTTGGTGAAGGTCATTTCCCCCTTCCTGCTCGACAATCGCGGAGCGGGCGGACTGGGATTGACCACCAGCCAGGTGGGGCTGGTCTACGGCACCTTCGGCATCCTCGCCCTGACCTGCGGTGGATTGCTCGGGGGTTTCACTGCCGCCAAATACGGCCTCACGACGATGCTGCCGATCATGGTTTGCAGCATGTACCTTCCTAAGCTGGCCTTCGTCTTCCTGTCCTTCACTCAACCTGAGAATTTTCTGGTCACGTGCGGCGCCGTCGCCGTCGAGCAGTTCGGCTACGGCTTCGGTTTCACCGCCTTCATGCTTTACCTATTGTATTTTGCCGATGGCCCCCACAAAACCGCTCATTACGCCATCTGCACGGGGTTTATGGCGCTGGGCATGATGATTCCCGGCATGTGGAGCGGGTGGGTCGCCGACCAAATCGGCTATCGGCATTTCTTCGTTTGGGTCATCTGCTCCGCCCTTCCCGGCTTTGCCTTGGCCATGCTGGTCAAGGTGGACCCGCAATTCGGAAAAAAGACCCAACCGCCTGCGGGAGCATGAGCCGCTCCGTTCCCGTCTAAGAAAAGAGCGACGGACCGGCCGCAGGCCGGATGAACTTTTTCGAAACAAATCAGGCCCTTGTGGGTTCTAAGTGAAGTGGTATGAAACCGATGCTGAAACGACCGAAGTTGAATCCTGCGTTCAAGCGCTTTCAATACTTGCCCGCCCTGACACTCGGCGGTTGTGACGAGCGCACTCGTGCGAACCCTGGCGCCGTGGGTGCGCGGAGGGAAGGCGAACCCTACCTGCCAGTGCCGGGCCCGCAGGAATCCAGCAGGGGATCTTTCACGGTTTCACCTTCAAGCCTTCGCTCGCCGCAGCTTTCCGCTGGCGCTCATCGAAGCTGAAAAACACTTTTGCTTCCAGGAGCAATGCGGCTGCCACGTGCAACAAGTCCAACGTCCGCGTCCCGAGGGCCGGTGTGTAGCGGTCGCTCAATTGACGGGCCTTGCCGTGCAGCTCGGAGGAAGCAAGCGGCGTCCGAACGAGAAACCCGCTGGCGATGTCGGATTGCACATCCTGCCAGAGCGCGTCGCGCTCCGCCAGAGTGATGCGCTGGCGTTGGACCGCGCGATTGAAAGCGTTGCGCAGCTCCAGCGCGGCCAGCGGTGTGAGGGCCAGCGGCTCGCGTTTTGCCCCCAACGCCGCGTCCGCCGCTTTGGACGTGGCTTCCTCCAGGTAAAGCGAGGCGATGAAACCGGTATCGGCCAAGGCTACCATTCGTAGCTCTCCCGCTCCTCGGCGATAATGTTGCCCGGCATTACGCGGTCGCCAAAGATGCGTTTGCGGCGCGCTTCAAAGTCCGGCAGTTTGACTCTTTTCGGTTTGGGCGGCGGCGGCGGGGACAGGAGCGCGATCACCTTCCCCTTTTTGACGATTTCCACTTGCTGGCCTTCGGCGACCCACTCCAAAACGCTGCCGAAATTGTGCCGAAGTTGCCTCACGTTCGCTGTTTTCATGTTACACAACCATGTTATACATCATCCCGCGCAGACCGTCAATCGTCAATCCGCCTTTCGTGCTAACTTTGCTTTCGTGTATGGGTGCATTTCGTGGTTCTCCAAAAGCCGCTATTTCCAGAAAAGTTATGGTGCGCATAGCAGGACTTGAACCTGCACGGATTACTCCACTACCACCTCAAAGTAGCGCGTCTGCCAATTCCGCCATATGCGCAGAAAAAACGTGGATGCCTATAGGGCCATCCAACGCACGCATATTCAATTATCCAGGCAAGGCTGTCAAGCATGTCGCTTAAAAGCAGGGCGGAGCCTTTGGTCAGCGGCCCCGCCCCGCCCTGGTGGTTGTGTTAACAGGCGCCTGTGGGTACGGCTGAGATGAAGGCATAACACATGCCATGCAGTTTTGAGAACGCCGGCAAGCCTGGCTACCTCACCGGCTAGTTTTGAAGAACAGTTCCTCCACGTTCCAAGTCACCCGGTACGGCGTCAGAACCGAGGGACGGACGTTGCCGATGTCCGGGCGGATGGCCGCGCAAGAGGCCGGTGCCGTCGTATAAATCATCGGCAACTCCTCCGCGAGGATCGCCTGGACCTCATCGAACGCCTTCTTGCGCGCCGCGTAGTCGAGCGTTCGCATCTGGCTGTCCAGCAAGGAGTCGATGCGGGCCTCCCAGTCGGTGGCCGGCGTTTTCTGGCGAGGGAACCATTGATGGAGGTCTTCGCTGGAGCGCAGCACGTTGAGTTGAGAGGCGGGATCGATTCCGCCGCCGCCCAGGCCCATCAGTGCGCATTCGTAATCAAAGGTGAAGTTGATCTTTTCCACCAGCGCGCGGAAATCCAACGGAGCATAAACGAGCTTAACTCCCAGTTTTTTGAGGTCCGCTTGAATGAGGAGAGCGGCCTGTTGGCGAAGGCGGTTCTCGCCGTTGGAGCAGAACTGGATCTCCACTGGATTCCCATCAGCATCTTGCAGTGTGCCGGAGCCGCCGTCATGCATGCCGATTTCGGCCAGCAAGGCCTTGGCGTGAGCCAAGTCATAACCGTACCGGGGCACATTAGGGTTGTTCCACTTCTGATTCTCGGTCGAAAAAAAGCTATAGATCGGCTGCGCACGACCGCCATAGGCCTCGCGCACGATTCGGTCGCGGTCGAGCGCGCAGGAGATAGCCTGGCGAAACTTCTTATCCCGGAACCACTTCAGTCTGGCCGGGTTCACCAACGGCTTGCCGGCGGTATTAGTTCCGGTGTTCTGGTTGAACCAGACGAAATCGCGTTCGGCGCCCACGCCTAAATCCAGGATTTGGAAACGGCCCTGGGCGGAGGCCTGCTTGAACCGGTCATAATCTTCCGGCCGGACGTTCTCGCAAGCATCGCTCTTGCCGCCGAGGAAGGCCGCGGCTTCGCTTTGCGGACCAGTGCCGAAGGTGAACATCACCTGGTCGAAATAAGGAAGGCGCCGGCCCTGGCTATCGGCGACCCAGTATTCAGGGTTGCGTTCCAGCAGGACGGACTTGCCGGGCCGGCACTCTTTCACCCGGAAGGGCCCGCAGCCGACGATGCGCTCGGGCGGGGCATTGGTGCCATAGGCTAACAGAAAACGGTGTTGTTTTACTGCCGATTCCAGAGCGTGCCGGGGCAGAATCGCCACACTGCCGAAGAATTCCAGGAAGGGCGCGAACACCTCAGGAGTCACAACGCGCACCGTAAAATCATCGATGTTAGTGACCTCGAAGTTTTTCCCGCCGATTCGAAACAGGTCGAAGGTGGTGCGATTGCACTCGGGATTGTACATGATGTCGTTCCAGGTAAAGACGACATCGTCGGCGGTCAGCGACACGCCGTCGCTCCAGTGGACTCCCTGGCGCAGCTTGAAGGTCCAGGTCTTTTGGTCCGGAGCAACCGACCATGACTCGGCCAGGCCGGGGCCGGGCTCCAGCAGCGGCGGGCCGGCATTCACCAGCGAGCCATAGAGCAGGCGGGTGATACTGTCAAAAGTGAAGAGCGGATTAAAGGTAGGAGGGCTTGCCTCGAGCGCCAGGTTCAACCGGGCACCCGGCCGGCCGGGGTCGCTTTTAGTGATCAGTGGCGAGGGAGGCAGCGGGTGGGCCGGTCTTGTGTCGGCCCCCGGTTCGCCGCAGCCGAACAGCGTCAGCAAAGAAAAAATTAAGGCCGCTCGCAACAGAGAAACTGCAATCATTCCGGGTCACTGCATACAGAAACGGGATGACGGGGGCAAGACCGGCTTCAGGCAAAGCCGCGCATCGGGCGCATATGATTGGCACCACCAAAGGCGCATGGGAAAAACCTGTCATCCTCCCCGGTCAGCTCCCCAGCACTCCAAAGATCCGTTGCAGTCCGCGAAACTGGCTCGGCGATTCATTGTAGAAGACCTCTTTGGCATGGGCCAAATCGAGTTGGACGAGGATGCCGATGCTATGGGCGCCGCGCCCTCCGGACCGAATGGCATCCACCCCGTAGCCATAGCCGACCATCACCCGCCAGGAAGGGGTGGTGTAGAAGACTCCGGCGCCGACACCGCTATGCCAGTGGCCCGGCTGTTCCAGGCCGCGCAAATAATCCACCCCAGAGGTAGCGGCGGTCACGCTCACATTCCACCGCTGGTGCTGGTCCAATGGGACTATATAATTCCCACCCAGCAGGACAAACCTGCTGGCGCTGATTTCCTGATAATAGTATCCCGGCAAGGAGAGCGGGAACTCCGAAGCCATCGGCAGCAGCGCCCCCAGTCGGTACGCGCTGAAACGATCGGCATCCACGCTGGTCCCGGCCGTCAGGTTCAGGTAAAAGCTGTGTTTCAATTCCGGAAAAGTGTAGGCCAGCAGCGCCTCCGCCCAAACCAGGTGCGAATGCGGCTCCAACTGACGGTCCCCAAAACCGTAGGTTTGGTTCCGGGTGCGGAACATGCCTTCGTACCAGACTGAGAGCTCCATGGCTAGAGACGGGAACAGAGTCGGCTCACGACCCCCGAAACGCAGCCCGGTGCGCACATTCAAGGTACCGTGGTTGTCCGGTAACGAGAACCCCGGCGCGGTCTGCTCCAGGGTGTCGTAGGTGGAGAAGTGAGCGATCCCTCGGAGCATGCCATTGAGAGGAATCTGTTGCCCAGGGTTGAACAAATGATAAAGGCTCAGACTTGTTTCACCGCCGTAGCCGTCGAATGACTCGCTAGGAATATATTTCCCCCCGCGGATTTCGTAGTAGCTATCGGCGTATCCGCCGCCAGCGACGCCGATACCAAGGTCAGTCAACTCCCCCAGCACATGCTTGATACCCAGTTCCGAATCCAGGTAGGTAGGCGCCACCGCCAGCCGCAACGTCATATTGGTCTCCAGAAAACCCGGCCGGTTGAGATAATAAAATGCGTAGGCAGCGAGCGGGGAATGGCCTTCAAAGGCCCCATTGTAGCCGAATTGCAATAGCTCCCTTTTGACGGGGTCGATCTGGCCCAATGCGTGCCCGGGCCCAAGCCAGCCTGCCAGCAGCACAGCTAAACACCATCGCGACGGACCAATCACGCGCCTTTCCTAGCGGAAACCAACGAGAGCGGCAAGCGGTTTAGGAAGAAAAGGGTGTCTGGCGGTTTTCGAACCTCGGGAGAATTATTCCAATAACACAAAACGAGTCGGGTTGCATTTCCGTGATCCACTTGCGCCTCGACACTGCTTGTTTGTTTCCTTATCGTCCGGCCTGTGATTGGGCTGTTGCGATTTGTGGGTCTCCTCAACGCGGCGGTATGGCTGGGCGCGGCGGTTTTCTTCCTTTTAGGCGCCGGGCCGGCCGCTTCGAGCGACGAGATGCAGAACCTGCTTGGACAAAAGAATTATCCATATTTCTCGACCGCGATCGCCCAGATCATCGCGAGCCGCTATTTTCATTTATATCTGGTTTGTGCCAGCCTGGCCCTGCTCCACCTGCTGGGGGAGTGGCTCTACTTCGGCAAATATCCTCAACGATTTTCGCTGGGCTTGCTCCTCGGCCTTTGCCTGATCGGGCTGGCCCAGGATTACTGGCTCCAACCCCGCCTCAAAGTACTGCACAAAACGTTGTATCAAACCCAGGCGCTCAGACCCGAACAGCGGGAACCGGCCAGCCATGCCTTTCACGTCAGCGGGATGGTGGCCGGAGGGCTCGATTGGCTGGCGCTCGGCGGGTTGTTGGTCTATTTGTGGCGGCTGGCAAACCCTCCAGATGTGCCGCGCTTCCTTAGCGCCACCAAATTCCGCAGTTGACCAAACAAGGAAAGACGTTAGGTTAATTTGCTGGTTGTGGAGGTGCCGCAGGGCACCCGTACCGCGAAAGTTGTATGATTTCAAATGACCGTCCATCGCCATTCGGCAACCGTCATTACGGTGCTCCCAAACCCCCCATCAACGAGGAGACCCTTAAATCCGACAAAGTTCAAATCGAACGGAAAACCTTCCTCTTCACTTTGAAAGAGAACCCGCGTGGCCGTTTTCTGCGGATTACCGAGGATGTGGGCGGCCGCCGCGATACGATTATTATTCCCGCCCCCGGGTTGGAAGACTTCAAAAAGCTGCTGGACGATATGGTCAGGGCGGCCACTGAAGTCCCATCGAAAGAATCTTAGCCCCCCGCAAGCCAGTCTCATGCCAACTTTTGCTTGTGCTCCAGGCAAAGGGGTTTAGAATAGGCGCATGGCTCAAGGCTTACAGTTGTCACAGCGATTGACACAATCGCTGGTGCTGGCGCCGCAATTGCAGCAGTCACTCGCGCTTTTGCAGGCGCCCACGTTGGAGCTTAAGGCGTTGGTCGAGCAGGAATTGCAGCAAAACCCGGTATTGGAGGAAGCGCCAGCGACGGAAACCGAGCAGAGGGAAAACCAGGACGGCGAAGCCGCTCCCGAACCGGCGGTTGACCCCAGTGAACCGCCGGCCGACCTGACCTTTGATCCCGCCGCCGAAAAGAACAGCAGCGAGCCCGTAGATGATTTTCAGGCCGAGTTCGAACGCCTGGTGCAGCTTGACCAGGAATGGCGCGACCATTTTGCCCAAACCAACGTCCCAATGCGCGCCTCGGCCGAAGACGAAGAAAAGCGGCAGTTCATGTTCGATTCGCTGGTGGCCGGGACCTCCTTGCAGGAAATCCTGCTGGAACAAGTTCGAGAATCGGAGTTGCCGGAGGAGCAATGGCCCATTGCCGAGATGCTGATCGGCAATATCGATGAATATGGCTATCTTAAGGCGACCATTGACGAGCTAACGGGTTCGACTGGGTTGCCGGCGGAAAAGATTCTGGCCGTGCTTCGGGTTATTCAAACTTTTGAGCCGGCGGGGGTCGGCGCGCGCGATTTGCGCGAGTGCCTGTTGTTGCAACTGGAACGGACCGGCCAGCAGAGCTCGCTTGAATATCGCATCGTTAATGAGTTCATGGAGGCGCTGGGCAAACGCCGCATCCCGGAAATTGCTCGCGGTACGGGCACGGAAGTGGATGAGGTGCAGGACGCTTTGGAGAATATCGCGCGGCTTGAACCTCGCCCCGGTCGCGCCTATTTGCCGGATAATGACCAGTATATTTTGCCCGAGGTCTTCGTCCACCGCTCCGGCGATGAGTTTGTCGTCACCACGAACAACGACCACATTCCCCACCTGCGCATCAGCAATACCTACAAGGATTTGATGGCCCAGGGCCAGAACTCACCCGAGGTGCGCAATTACATCCGCGAGAAGATTCGCGCCGGGAAGTTTTTGATTAAGAGCCTGCACCAGCGGCAGCAGACGATCCTGAACATCGCCAAAGAAATCGTTCACCGCCAGCGCGAGTTTATGGAGAAAGGCGTCGCCGGGCTCAAGCCGCTGACGATGGTGCAAATCGCCGAAGTGGTCGGCGTGCATGAAACCACCGTCAGCCGCGCCGTCTCAGGTAAATATATTCAGACGCCGCAGGGAATCTTTGAGATGAAGTACTTCTTCACCGCCGGCATCCAGACCGCCAACGGTGATGGCATGTCCAACACCAGCGTCAAAGATATGATCGCGGACATCTTCAAAAACGAAAACCCCGGCAAGCCGCTCTCCGACCAGGAGGTGGTGCAAATGCTTAAGGAAAAGGGGATCGTCATCGCTCGCCGCACCGTGGCCAAGTACCGGACGGAGTTGAACATCCTGCCCTCGAATCTTCGGAAGGTATATTGAGTCCCGGCAGAAGCGCCGTTCTGCCTCTTGGAGCGCCGCTCTCCTCTTCACGCCCTACACGCATCTTTGGGGAGCGGCTCTCTCTGCCGCCAGGACCAATACCGGTGAATACCACTCCGCTGATTCCGTCCAAGTTTTGTTCGGATGAAACCCTCGAATTCTTGCTCATGAAACCACTCCTGTCTTCAGCCACACCATTGCTTCTTCTCATCTCGTTCGCCTCCGCGGCCGCGTTGCCGTCACCGACCGAGCCCCGGTCCATCCCCCTTCCTCCCGCCGCCGTGCTTCCCCAGTGGCCCAAGCCCGCACCACCGGAGCTCGGGCCGGGCGCGCTGGCCGTCCGTTCCAGGGACTTGGAGATACTCCATTCGCCAAACGCGTTGGGTGCGTTTGTCGTGAAGGTTGCGAATCAACCGATGGCCATCGGCCAGACGCGTCCGATGCTGGGTTACCTTGCGGACGGGCAACTGCGTTGGCTCGATTTGGCGAATGCCAAGGAACAGCGGGCCGAGGCGCGTAGCGAGGGCAAATCCGTTCGCTGCCGTTTCCAATGCGCCGATACGGACGGGGCGCGCTGGCAAATCAAACAACAGTTCAGCCCTGCCCGCCTCGCCGGCGCCATCGACATCACCACGGAGGTTACGGTGGACCAGGAGCGGGCGGTTGCATTCCTGCCGATGCTGATGATTTTCCCGGGCGCCGGAACTTTTGGCGAAGCCAAAGGCCAGGCGCTGCTGGCCGGGCTGGAATACCTCGAAAACGAACCGAGCAGTTCGGAAGCCGACGTTATCGGCCCGGCCTCGCAACGCCAGGTGCCCGATAACTCGAAGCTGACCTTCCCGCTCATGGCCCTGCAGCGCGACAACCGTTATCTCGGGTTGACCTGGCAAATGCGGCCGCACTTCAGCGCGTTGTTCGATTCGCCCGACCGAATCTTTGCTTCAGGCGGCCACGTGATGGGTGTGCTTTTTCCGGGCTCGGACCGTAAGAATCGAGAGGAGGGAAAACTGCTCCCGAAGGAGGCTCAAGTCCTGTCGGCCGGGCAACCAATCACGTTGGTCGCGACCATCATGGGCGGGCCGGGCAAAAGCATTGTTCCCCCGGTGCAGCAATACATCGCGTTGCGTGGTCTGCCATCCTTGCCGGTGCCCAGGAGCGGTGAGGACGCCGCCGCTGCCGGCGCGGGCACGCAGGCCTTGCAGCAGTACGTTTCGGTGGCGGCGGGGGGATGGCTGGATTCAAAACTGCGTGAAGGCAATCTATTCCGGCACGCCATCGCGGGTGGGAACTTCCAACCTGGCCGCGCCGCCGACGCTGCGCTCTGGATGGATTGGCTTGGCGTCCAGACGCACGACCCGGCCCTGGCCGGGCGCCTGAAGGAAACCGCGAAGGCCGCACTTGCGGAAGTCCCACCGGCGGACCTGAACTTCGCCGGCGTCGGCCATGTGCGGTTCCCGGTTGAAGCGCTCGTTTACGGTCATGTGGCGGAGAATGCCGAGCGGGCCGAGCAAAGCGGCCGTTCGCTGTTGGGCACCTTCGCCGCTGATGGCTCGATGAAGTACCACCCCCACCCCGGCGGAGTGGATTACGGCAAAACTCATTTCACGGATGAAGCCACCGGCTTCACGGCGCGCCCGGTGCTGGATTTGCTTGAAGCCGCCGCGTTCTCCGGCAACCGCGAGTTGCTGGACGCCGCTCTGAGCCGCCTGCACGCCATGGACAAATTTCGCAACGGCGTCCCCCGCGGTGCGCAGACCTGGGAATGTCCTTTGCACACGCCCGACATTCTGGCTTCCGCCTGGATGGTCCGCGCCTGCACGCTTGGGTATGAACTGTCCGGCCAGCCGGAATTACTTGAGCAGGCGCAATATTGGGCCTGGACCGGAGTGCCATTTGTGTATTTGGTGAATCCGACGCCGCAGGCGATCGCGCTTTATGCGACGATTGCGGTTTACGGTGCGACCCAATGGAAAGCACCAGTCTGGCTGGGCCTGCCCGTTCAATGGTGCGGGCTGGTCTATGCGGACGCGCTCTATCGCCTGGTTCGCGACGACCCGCGCGGGCCGTGGAAGAAACTGGCCGATGGCATTACGGCATCGGGCATCCAACAGACATGGCCCCAAACCGACACCGAGAAGCAGGGATTGCTTCCGGATTCGTTTGTCTTGCGTTCGCAAACCCGCAATGGCCCGGCCATCAACCCGGCCACGCTCGAGGCTTGCGCCGTCAGGTACTTTGCCGAGCCGCCGGTCTATGACTTCTGGTGCTTCCGTCAAAACGGTTTGCGCGTCCACGCCCCCGGCGAGATCAAGCATGCGCAGGAGAAGAAAGGCCAGGTGAGCTTCAAAACCGAAAGCTGGGTGGACCGCCCCTATTACGTGCTCATCAACGGCCTGGCCGCCAGGCCGCGACTCAAAATCAACGGCAAAATTACCGAGTGCAGCGCGCCGCACCAGTTTTTGGAGAAGGAAGGCCGGCTGCTGCTTCAACTCGAAGGCAAGCCGCGCGTTGAGATTCAATTGTAATCTCGCCAGAAACGCCCCTTATTCTGCCCGTGCCCACAACTGAAATCTGCGCAATCCAGCCAAATCAAGCCTGACTGAGGTTTCCGGTCGGTTACGCTGTCGCCCATGCGAAAAATTGATATGCAGAAGGCCTTCAATCTCTTGCTCGCCTTGGCAACCTTATCCGGCGCCAAGGCACTCGGCGCGCCGGCCGATAATGGCCTGGTGCCGAGCCAAACCCGGCCCATCGCAGCCGAGCGGGTGCCGATGCGCCTCCATGTCCAGGGAACCAGGCTGCTGGACGCGCGCGGGGAGCCGGTCCTGCTGCACGGGGTCAATATCGCTTCGCTCGAATGGACCACCCAGGGTGAACACATGGAAGAGGCCTTTGACCACGCTATCCATAAGTGGAAGGCCAATATTATCCGGATGCCACTGGCGCAGGACCGCTGGTTCGGCAAGACCTCCGGCCAGGAAGATGGCGGGACGAGCTATCGCGCGTTAGTGGACAAGTTGGTCGAGGCCTCCGCCGCTGCGGGCGCCTACATCGATTTGGATTTGCACTGGTCGGATCGCGGCAAGTGGGCCAACGAAGGCAGCAAGCTGGCCCAGCATCCGATGCCCGACGCGCACTCAGTTCTTTTCTGGAGAGACGTGGCCACGCGCTACAAAAACCAGCCGAACGTCCTGTTCGATCTCTATAACGAACCGCATGACATCGCGTGGACGGTCTGGCGCGACGGCGGGACGGTCACCGAGAAACCTTCGAAGAAGGAAACCAACCAGCCGCCGGTGATTTATGAGGCGGTCGGCTTGCAGAAGCTTTATGACACGGTGCGCGCGGTGGGGGCCGAGAACGTCGTCACCGCCAGCGGCACTGACTGGGGTTATGATCTGCGCGGGGTGCTGCAAGGCCATGCCATTACCGGCAGCAACCTTGTCTATGAAACCCATCCCTACTCGTTTAAGAAGGACTGGGACAAAAGTTTCGGCGAAGTCAGCAAACAGTATCCGGTTTTCATGGGCGAATGGGGAGGCAACGCCAAGAACCTGGAGTACGGGCAGCGCCTCATGGACTACGCCCAGGAACGCGGCCTGCACTGGACCGCCTGGTGTTTCCATCCGAGCTGCGGCCCGCCGTTGCTGAAGAACTGGTCCTTCGAGCCCAATGATTTCGGGCAATTCGTCAAAGAAACTCTCTGGAAAGAATGGAAGCAGGCTCCGACCCTACGAAGTAATCAGTAATCAGTAATCAGTGATCAGTAACCCGACCTTAGGCCAGGATATCTCCGACGACGCGGCCATGGACGTCGGTCAGCCGGAAATCTCGCCCTTGGAAACGATAGGTCAGTTTCTTGTGGTCGATGCCGAAGAGGTAGAGCATCGTCGCGTGGAAGTCGTGCACATCCACGACGTTCTCGATTGCATTGTAACCGAATTCGTCGGTGCGGCCGTACGTTGTCCCGCCGCGGATGCCGCCGCCGGCCATCCAGATTGAAAAGCCTTTGATGTGGTGGTCGCGGCCATCCCCTTGCGCCATCGGCGTGCGACCGAATTCGCCGCCCCAAATCACCAGCGTTTCATCGAGCATGCCGCGCTGTTTGAGGTCCTTGATCAGCGCGGCCGAAGCGCGGTCTACCAGGCCGGCAGTGGTTTTGGTGCCTTGTTTGACCCCGCCGTGATGGTCCCAGCCGCGATGGTAAAGCTGGATGAAACGGACCCCGCGTTCGGCCAGGCGCCGCGCCAGCAGGCAGTTGGAGGCGAACGTGCCGTCGCCACCCTTGGTGCCGTAGAGGTCGAGGATGTGCTGCGGCTCGCCGGAAAAATCTGTTAAATCCGGCACGCTCGACTGCATGCGGAAGGCCAGTTCGTATTGGCTGATCCGCGTCGCGATTTCCGGGTCGTCCACAACTTCGTCGAACTGGCGGTCCAGTTCCTTCACGCATTTGACGACCTCGGACTGGCATTGATGCGACACGCCGGGCGGGTCGCTGACATAGATCACAGGCTCGCCGGCGGACTGAAACTTCACGCCCTGGAATTTGCTGGGCAAAAACCCGCTCGACCATTGCCGCGCCGAAATCGGCTGGCCCTGGCCGCCGCCTTCGGAGGTGAGCACGACGAACCCCGGCAGATTCTCGTTTTCGCTGCCGAGACCGTAATTGAACCAGGAGCCGATGCTCGGGCGCCCGGAAATGCTCGTCCCCGTGTTCATAAAGGTCTGCGCCGGGTCATGGTTGATTTGCTCGGTCACCATCGAGCGGATGATGCAGATCTCGTCCGCAATGCTCCCGATATGCGGCAGGATTTCGCCAATCTCCTGCTGCGACTGGCCCCACTTGCGGAAGGGATGCTGCGGCCCAAGGCATTTCAATTCCTTGGCGCCCTGAAGCTGCGCAATAGGCTGGCCATCGGTGAGCGACTTGGGGATCGGTTGGCCATCCAATTTGGCCAGCGTTGGTTTGTAGTCGAAGGTCTCCAGATGAGAGGGGCCCCCGGCCATGGTGAGATAGATAACGCGCCGGACCCGGGGTAGAATCGGAGGTGGATTGGCGACCCCCGTCCACCGCTGGGATGTCGATGCGGCGGCTTGCGCAGCGCGGAGCAGCCCGGGGTTCATCAACGACGCCAGGGCGAAAGTGCCAATCCCGCGGGCTGTCCGGCCGAAGAACTGCCGCCGGGTTAATTTCAACATGTGTTCAAAATGTGCGTTCATTAGTACCTAACGATCGTTTCATGCAGGTTCAAAATCGCTCGTGCCACTTCCGTCCAGGCGGCCAACTCGGAGGCATCCAGTTTTTCCGGGACGGGGGCGTAGCCAACCTGCACGAGTTTTTTCGCGGCGCTCGCATCGCTTTTGAACCCAGCCAGTTGGCTGTCGAAAAATTCTTTCATGGTGGCCTCCTCGCGAGCGGCCGCTTCCCGCGAAAGGGCACGGCGATACGCCCAGCGCACCCGTGCTGCAAAATCCGCGCCGCTTTGCTCCAGGATGTGCTGGGCAAAAACCCGCGCCGCCTCCACATAGGTCGGGTCATTCATTAGTGTTAGCGCCTGAAGCGGCGAGTTGGAGACGTTTCGCTCGGCCGTACATTCTTCGCGTGAAGGGGCATCAAAGGCGCCCAGGCTCGGATGCAAAAATGTCCGCTGCCAGTGCGTGTAGAGACCGCGGCGATATTCGTTCTCCCCGCGGTCCGGAGTGTAGGTGCGTTTGGGGAAATTCAGCTCCTTGTAATAATCCGAAGGTTGATAAGGTTTGGCGCTGGGGCCGCCAATGGTCGGCGTCAAAAGGCCACTGAGCGCCAGCGCGTTGTCACGAACGAATTCAGCGTCCAACCGCCAGCGCGATTGCCGCGCATAGAGCCGGTTATAGGGATCCGCTTCCTTGAGCCGTTCGGTCGGCTTGGAACTCTGGCGGTAGGTCGCGGAGGTGACCAGCAGGCGAACCATGTGCTTCACGTCCCAGTGGCTGTCCATAAACTCGACCGCGAGCCAGTCCAGCAAATCAAGGTGCCGGGGCCACTCGCCGCGGGTGCCAAGGTCATCGAGCACCTTGGAGAGCCCGCTTCCAAAACAGAGCTTCCACAGGCGGTTGACGGAAACACGGGCCGTCAGCGGGTTTTCGCGCGACACAAGCCAATCGGCCAGGTCGAGGCGGGTCAGCCGGCGCCCGCTCTCGGCTTTCGGCTGGGGGAGAAAATGCGGCACTGCGGGCGAGACGATTTCACCGGAATCATCCATCCAATTGCCGCGCGGCAGAACCCGGGTCGTGCGCGGCGCGACCGATTCAGTGACGACGCAGAGCGGCAAGGTTTGCTCAAAAGTATCTTTTGCCTTCTGAACTTCGGATTGCTTGGCTTCAGCCGTTTTTAAAGGCACCTCATCGAAGAACTCTGCCAATAATAGCTTCCGGTCGTCATCGTTACAAGAGGTCGAACCCTTATTGAGAACAGCAATGACGGCTTCGGGAGGCAGGTCTTTCGACAGGACCCCGGCGTCATCCCACCAGGCGTGGCCCCCGTGCTGAGTAAACGCCAGTCCGTGTAGTTGCTGGCCCGGTTTGAGGCCCAGCTTCGCAAGGTCCGCCTCGAGCCGCACCCACTGGCCAGCCTCCGGCATGTCCCCCAGGTGGCGATGGTCCGGGCTGTCGCTGCCAATGGTGCCGAAGGGAATCAAATCCTTGCCCCAAAATGCGCGGTGTGCCCATTTGCTGCCGCCGGTGTCCCATTGCAGCATGAGCGTGGCCGGCAGGTTCTTCGGGTCGAGAAAGACGTAAGCGTAGAGCCGGTCGCCTTTCTGCAATTTCTGTGGGCTGGCCAAATCCGTCACGAAATGTTGCACCACCCCGTCGCCCGCCTGCTCGCGGACGCGCCGGCCACTATGCGTCGGCTTGCCATCGGCTTTTTCGACAAGCGTCCATTGCCCCTCCTTTTTCCCGCCACGCAGGTCGTCCTCGACGATGAGCGCGAGCTCCTGCTCTTTGTCCAATCGCACACGCTCCCGCGCCGCGTGTTCCCAATCCGCCAACGCTTGATCCAGGCCTGCGGCATCAGCGTGAAGGACTCCTGCAACTTGCTGCTGCGCTTCCGCAAGCGGCAGGTCGCCCCCATGAAGATTGGTGCTGAGCGCCCGGACCTGTGATTCCTTTGTCGCGGTTTCGGTGAGATGCGCCGTCAACTCCGCGAGCTTCTTCTCCTGGTCGGCGGCCGGCACGCGCATCACCGGAGGGAAAGACGCGTAAAAACCACTCGGCTCATAAACCCCTTCCTCCTTCACGTCGGCGAAAAATGCGGCGAAGCTGTAGAAATCCTTCGAGGAAAACGGATCGAATTTGTGGTCGTGGCATTGGGCACAGCCGAGCGTCGAGCCCATCCATGTGCTGGAGGTCGTGCGCACGCGGTCGCCGGCATATTTCGCCAGATACTCTTTCGCCTGCGCGCCGCCTTCGCGCGTGACCATGTTCAGACGATTGTAGGCGGAGGCGACTTTCTGCTGCACAGTCGCGTTTGGCAAGAGGTCGCCCGCCAGTTGTTCGCGCGTGAACTGGTCGAACGGCATGTTTTCATTGAACGCTCGGATGACATAATCCCGGTAAGGCCAAACGTCGATGTTCTGGTCACCATGGTAGCCTACCGTATCGGCGAAGCGGACCAGATCGAGCCAATACACGGCCATGCGCTCACCATAATGAGGCGAGGCGAGCAAACGGTCCACAAGCCGGTCGTACGCCCCGGGTGAAGAATCCGACACAAAGGCATCCACCTCTTCGGGGGAGGGAGGCAAACCGGCCAAGTCAAAGCTCAGCCGCCGGATGAGCGTGCGCCGGTCCGCTTCGGGTGAGGGCTGCAACTGCTCTTTCTCCAACTCAGCGAGAATGAAGGCATCCACAGGATTCCGTGGCCAGGCAGTGTCCTTCACGGCCGGCACCGCTTTACGTTGCGGAGCCGCGTAAGCCCAATGCGGCTCGTATTTGGCCCCCTGGTCGATCCACTGTTTGAGCAACGCAATCTGCTTTGCGGTGAGCGAGCGGCCCGACTCGCGCCTGGGCATGCGATATTCCGGGTCGCTGCTGCCGACGCGTTTGGCCAATTCGCTGGCCGAGCTGTTACCTGGCACAATCGCGGGCCGTCCTTTGACACCGGCGAGAGCGGCCGCGCGGTCGTCCAGCCGCAGCCCGGCCTTGCGCGTGCCTTTGTCCGGTCCGTGGCAGAGGTAACAATTATCGGCGAGGATCGGGCGGATTTGCTTGTTGAACTCGATCCGGTTCGTCACCGCCTCAGGCCGGGTCGCGAGCACGGGGGCGCCCTCGAGCCTACCGCACACCAATAGGAACAGCCAAAGTATTGGCGCAAGGGCTCGACCGGACTTTGGTTGGTTCATCCGAGAACTATCGTCCAACGCTGCGCTGCGGACAAGCGAAAGCAGGAACCAGTGTTCTGGTCCTCCACCTCTATTCCATTACTCCACCACCCTATGGTTCTTTCGGGGCTTCCCCACTTTGACAAAACCAGTTTCAGTGGAAATTTGTAATGGGCGCATTGGTTAGTGCATAAAATAATTTTTGCAGGGACATCAGCAGGAAGAGGAAATTTATGGAATATTTCTCCAAAGCCCTTAATATGACCCGCTCCGCATCATTCTATGGGCTGCTGGCCCTCGTGGCCGCCTTCCAGTGCGGTCCCGCTGCCCAGGCTGCGCAGGGTCCGGCCCCGAAGA
>DATMQA010000048.1:0-3126 GCA_035566895.1 Binatia bacterium | reverse complement strand
TCGTGTCAAATCCAAAAACCTTATGGCGGCTGTGGGCGACGGGATTGATGACGGGCGCGTTGGTATCCCCGCCGGAATGACACCGCAAACAAAGCCAATTACCCGGGAGAAGGGTTTTCATCGAATGTGGGTTGTGGCAGTCGAGACAATAGACACCGCGCGCATGCATCCGGCTGCCAAGAAACGAAGCATATTCGTAATCTTCATCCCGCACCTGGCCATCAGCATAATAGCGGTCGCTGCGGTCCACGACGACCAAATCGAAATGGTCCAGGAACGGGTCGCCGGGTTTGAAATCGCCGGTCAGGTCGGTGCGGCGCGCGTGGCAGGAACTGCAATAATCGAGGACTTGCCCCCGGGTGGGCTTGGTTACCGTTGGGTCCTTTTGGGTGGTCTTGCCGAATTTCTGTTGCCAGTCGTTGTGGGCTTTGAGAGGGCCGTGACAGGCCTCGCAGCCGACGCTCATCTCGGCCATAGTCGTGTGGTAGGAGTCGGAAGGCTCGTCGTAGTTGCGGCGCAGCCGGGTGTTGTGACAGGAAGCGCACATGAAGTTCCAGTTCATGCCACGCCCGGTCCAGTGGCCCCATTCGCCGGGACGACGATCCTCGTTACCGTAAACGTTGAACCATTGATTGGAATGCGGGTCATACGCGGTCTCCAGGACTTGAAAGCGACCCGCAGGGAACGGGACCAAAAATTGGCGCAGGGGATCTTCGCCGATGACGCGGACAGGATGGTGAGCCTCGGCTTTGCCGGAAAGTCCAAGGACGGTAACCTTGGCGGTGCCATTGGTCCATTGAAACTCGGAAGTCTGAGTTCCGTAGCGCAACGAGCGCGGTGGATCGAAGGCCAAACGGTCCCTATCAGACTGGATGGCTCGCTCAGCCAAGCCATGGTGTGAGGTTTTCCAGAGGTCATACTGTTCCTCGTGACATCCACGGCAACTGGCCGAGCCGACATAGCGAGCAAAGACCTTTTGCTCGTCTTCGATGAGTGGAGCGGTGGCGGCCAACCGGGTGGAGCCTTGCGGAGCGCGGCCTCTCCACAAACTCCAGGCGGCCAGGACCAGTAAAACAAAGATTCCGACTGCGGCGGCGCCAACGCGGACTGCACGCGTGCGAGAAGAGCGGGTCCGGACAGGCCGGCGTGGAAGAGGCACCGGAGTTTGCTTGCGAGGCTTGGCCATGCCGGGCTGAGGTTACTGAAGTGGGAGACAATAGCGAATTGCTTTTCCGTGGAGGCGGCGGGGCGCGGACATTCCTGTCCGCAGCAACTTCCGAACGCCAGCACGGCCCGGATTTGCTGCCAATCTCGCGCGTAGCACATTGCTGCGGACAGGAATGTCCGCGCTCCGGCCGCCTCCACTCTGAGAGTATCCAGGTGCGCTCTTGCTGAAACCATATAGGATAGGGCGATGCCTGAATTGCCTGAAGTGGAAGTGCTGGTCCGACATTTGCGGCCCCTGCTACAAAACCAAACGATTCGCGAGGTTCAGGTGCACCGGGCCAGGGTATTGAGGCCCACGTCGGTCAAGGAGCTCACCCGGACGCTGCGAGGCGCAAGATTCGTGACTATCGCGCGGCGAGGAAAATATCTGCTGTTCAACCTCCAACCGCCACGCGGCCGGAAACTGGTGACGCTGATTGGTCATCTTGGAATGACAGGCCGGATGTATTTACTGGCCGCCAGGACCCCGTTGCCCCAGCACGCCGCCGTCGTGCTGGGGTTGGGACGCCAGAAGCTCGTCTTCGAGGACACACGGTATTTTGGGAGGCTGACACTCGCTGCAGAGGCGATAGAGAGGCTGGGGCCTGAACCACTGAGCGAGGAATTTCGCGCTGAGGTCTTTGCCCAGGCCTTGAAGCGCTCAGACCAACCAATAAAGGTCCGATTGCTCGACCAGGCCCTGGTTGCAGGTGTAGGTAACATTTATGCGAGTGAAGCGTTGTTCCGGGCAGGGATTTCGCCGGGGCTGCCTTCGCGAAGGTTAACCGCGCAGCAAGCACAGCGGCTTTGGCGGGCGATTCGCAAGGTGCTGCGCCAGGCCATTGACAGCGGCAGCACGGTCCCGCTGGATTACTCCGGTGTAGGGAAGCAAGACGGGTTGTTTTATTTTGGACGCGCGCCGGGTGCGCCGGATTTTTACGAGGAGCGCTTGCGGGTCTATGATCGTGCGGGGTTGCCTTGTGCGCAGTGCGGAAGCCTGATTAAGCGGATCGTTCAGGCGGGCCGCAGCACGTTTTATTGTGCCCAGTGTCAGCACAGGTGATGAGGGAAGTCAGGGCAACCGCTTTTCCAGCAGGCGCACCGGACCAAACAAACCCGAGTCGATGAGCGGCGTTTTGCGGGTGAGCTTGCGAATGTTCGTGCGCGTCAGGCGTTGCTCTTTTGGCAAGGCGTCGTCGCCGATGATGCGGTTAGGCCAGAAATTGACGACTTCGACGTCGAGCCGGTTCACGCCGGCCCTGGCGGCGCCGGTGATATCCACAGAAAAAGGCGGGCACCAGACGATACCGCAGGACTTGCCGTTCACTTTTACCTCGGCCAGCTCGCGCACCTGGCCGAGATCCAACCAAAGTTTGGCTGGGGGACTGGCGAGGGCGGACTTTGGGAGATCAAAAGTCTTTTCGTAAGTCGCGGTGCCGGAATAGAACTTGATGCCGGGTTCGGGGCGCGAGGTCCAACTGACGAGTTGGTCAAACTGCGCGGATTGCGGGCCGCCCCATTTCGGATCGAAATGAACTGTCCAGGCGCCGGAGAGTTCCGAGAGCATGGTCAGTGTCGCGCGATTGCTGGACGCTCGGGCCGGGTGGGCCGACGCGGGTTCGCGGAAAACCACAAACCACGAGCCGCACGGATTAAAATCCAGCGGCACGGTGATGCGCCCATCCTTTTCCTGGCAGGCGGCAGCGAACAGATGTTCAGCGGTCACGGCGTTCCACAGCTCCGGCGCTTTGCCACTGACACGGAAGGTGCAGTTTACCGCAACTGAATTGGTCGAGCGATTTGCGACAAAATAAATCTCCGTATCCGGATCGCGGCGGTGGATGTAATCGAGCTGGATGTCAGACGCGGCCGTGGACTCGAAATCCGGCGGCACACCATCGGCGAGGAGCAGCTCGCGGG
>DATMQA010000047.1:0-9288 GCA_035566895.1 Binatia bacterium | reverse complement strand
TTCAACCACATGTCCGTTGATTCGCAGCACCAGCGTCTTTTCGTTACCGCCACAACCAAAAAGACCCTTGAAATCATTGACCTCAAACCCGCAAAACCTTGGCGCAGCCTCACCGGGGATGGTCCCGCCGCCGCCTTGTTTGCGCCCGAGTTCAATCAACTTTACGTCACCCGCGGCCACAATGTCTGCATCTACGACGGAACCACCTTCGACCTCCTGACGACCGTTGACCTCCAGAGCAGCCTCGACGAACTCCAGTACGACCCCCATGCCAAACGCCTCTACGTCGGCTGCATGACCTCCAACAAAACCGCCATCGCGCTCATCGGTATTCCCGACGGAAAGCGAAAAGCCGAGATCAAGCTCCCCGCCAAGCCCCAGGCCTTTGTCGTCGAGCAAAAGGGAAATCGAATTTTCGCCAACCTCCCCAGCCTCAAGCAGATTGCCGTCCTCGACCGCGACAAACAGACTCTCCTTGCTCCCTGGCCGCTCAAAGATGTCTCCGGCAATTACCCGCTCGCGCTGGACGAGGCCAATCACCGCCTCTTCGTCGGCTGCCGCCGTCCCGCGCAGCTCGTTGTCCTCGACACCACGACCGGCCGCCAGGTCGCCACTGTCCCAATTGCCCCCGACACCGACGACCTCTCGTACGACCCAGCCCGCAAGCGCATCTACGTCGCTTGCGGAGATGGTTCTCTTGACGTCATCGAACAGCGCAGCGCTGACTCCTACGTCTCGCTCCAGCGAATCCAGACCCGTGATGGCGCGCGCAACTCCTGTTTCTCCTCAGACTCGCGCGAGTTTTACCTCGCTGTCCCTGCGCTCGACCGCCAAACGGCCGAGATTCGCGTTTACCAACCGCACAAATAATCTCCGTTCAATGAAAAGTCAGACCTCCACCTTTAGCTTCACTGGCAAAGCCAGCTACCCGAAGAATGGCGTAGCGCTATTATACGACCTCGAAGGTTTCTCCCGGTTTTTCAACCAACCCGACGTCCAGGATTATGTTCCGGCTTTCCTGAACTACGTGAGCGCCGCGATGGGAGTGAACCTCTTCGGCGGCGAGGCTTACTGGGCGCATAACGCGACAATCGATCCTCTTGAGATTCAGGTTGCTCACGAAAAATTCACTGGCGACGGTGCCCTCTACATTCTCCTGCCCCCCGCGGGGTCCTCTAATTTTTCAGACGGGACTCTTCAGCATCTCTGCAACCGCTTATGGACCCTGAAGAGCAGATTCGACGCGGTGGTGAACCGGGCGCTTGAGACGGTTCCTGTCGTCGAGGTTCCGCGAAAGGTCAGGTTTGGGCTGTCACGAGGTTCAGTTTACGAACTTCAGACGCTGGAGGAGGGAACCAGCGAATACATCGGTTTCAGTATTAATCTTGCCAGCAGGCTTCAGAAATACTGCCCGGAGTTGGGATTTATCGCATCGGCTCGACTGATGCTTTCTGATCGCGAAATCGCGAGACACGGCTTCATCAAGGTCGTGGCTACGCAGCTTAGGGGGTTCCCGGATGAGATCGTGGTGATCGACCGGGTGGAGTATGAGGCCCTTTCAGACGAGATACGGAAGCGGCTATTCAAGGAGCCACAATGACTCCAACCAGGCAGCGTTGGTTCGGCGTTACACGTCTGCATGACTAAGAACGGCCTACTTCTTAATTTTATCGTACCAGGGGCGGTTGTACTCGCGCCAAAACAACGCCTCCTTGTGTGCCGGAACACTCCGCATCCGATTTATGATTCTGTCCCGCCATGATTCTGTCTCTCCCCGCCGTCGGATTTATGATTCTGTCTTTTGCTCACCTTCTCTGAAAACGCCGTCAAGGCGACACCTGTCACCACCTTACCCTCTGCTGCCTGTTTACACTTCGCTCCTTGAAAAGTAGCCTTTTAAGCGGATTAATAGTCTGTGACCATTTATCCTGCATGGCGAAGGCAGCCAGGGCTCGCCTTCACGCTCATCGAACTCCTGGTGGTCATTGCCATCATCGCCATCCTGGCCGCTATGCTTCTGCCCGCTCTCTCCCGGGCCAAAGCCAGGGCGGTCCAAACCCAGTGCCTGAGCAATCTCAAACAACTTAATTTCGCTATGAAACAGTATGTGGACGACAATCGCGATAAGACACCCGGTCCGGATAGCGTCGTGACCACCGGCCCCCAAGGAGGCCCCGAAGCCATCTGGTGGTGGTACAAAGAGCTGGTCAGGCCTTACCTCGGCATCAAAACTCCCGGGTTTGTTGACCCGCCCATGCCCCAGGGCAGCAACGACATGGTCTTTCATTGTCCCAAGGATCGCGGCTGGGCCGATCATGGCGCCATTTACAGCATGCCTCACTATTACAATTACCTTCTCGACTACGGCAGCTACGTCTTCAACGGCTGTGACAACCACGGCAATGATCCCGCCACCACCACCCTCCTCAATATGAATTTGTCCAGCGTCAAACATACCGCCCGGACGTGGCTGATGTCCGAGTGGCCAATCCATTGGAGCTATTCCTGGCATAAGAGCCTGACCGGCAACGCCAACATCTCCTACAACGATGCCATTGATAACGTCAGTTTCGTCGATGGCCACGCCGCTTACATCAAGCTCTATTACAATGCCGCTCTGGGTCCCGCCCCCTTTGCTTACCCGACCCCCCAAATACCCGAATCATACAATTATCAAAATGGCCCGGATTAAGCCTTTGCTCTTCAGCCTCGCGGCGATGTTCTTTCTTTCCTGCGCGCCCAAAGAAACCAGGGTCCTGCTGCAACCCAGCGAGGCTCTCGCCAACGTGCTGGCCGAGGAAACCGCGCGCCTCGCCGGCCCCAAAAAACAGGTCGCCGTCATTTCCCCGGATGCCCATTGGGGGACTGTCTCCACGGTGGAGCAGGCCTTTAGGAACATTCTGAAAAAGCAGGGTTTCACCGTCGTCACCGCCAAGGCGGCCAATGTCGGAGACCCCATGCGTCGAGGCCGGCTCGGTCTCAAACCCGGAGATTTTATTGACGCGCTTGAGCAATCCACTAATGCCGGCGCCATCGTCTCCTTTGCCGGTGCCCCAATGCTCAGCTCCGCCGACACCGCCCGGATCCTTTCGGGCCATCCTCCCGTCCTGGTGGTCGCCACCGCTTCGCTTGGCAACGTGCCGGGCCTCTGGGGTGATCCAACTCACTTGGCCGTCCTGCTGGACAACCAAACGCTCGCCCTGGCGATTGTTGATGGTGCCGGCCCCGCCGCGCAACCCTCGGACAAATCCGATGCTCCTCACGCGCTCTTCGCACAGAATTACCACATCCTCACCCGGCAGAATTGAAGCGCTCCCGCGCCTTTTTCTTTCCCCTCTGTTCCCTTTGTTTCCTTCTGTTCAACCCTTTCCCCCCCGGTCACTCTCCTATCCCAGCCGGCATCCTGCCCCTCTGCCGGGCAGCGTTCAGTCCGTCGAGCATCGTTTGCCCGCGCTCGGGTTGCGCCTGGAAAAGATTGCTGCTCTCGCCGAGGTCGGCTCCGAGATTGAAGAGCTGAGCCTGCACGCGGCTGCCGCTGGCGGGGCGGGCCCTTCCTCGCGCCGGCTCAATGAACTTCCACAAACCGTCGCGCAGGGCCAGCGCGCTCTGCAACCCATCGTGTTCGACCAGTTGCTCGCGGCCGGCCGGGGATTGCCCCAGCAGCGCCGGTAGCACGTTGCGGCTGTCGGGCGCTTCGCCGGCGGCCAGGGTCTGGCTCGTCAGCGCCGCGAAGGAAGCCGCCAAATCCACCAGGCACACCAGCGCGACGGAAGTGCCGGGCTGCACTTGTCCCGGCCAACGCAGAATGAATGGCACCCGGGTGGCTCCTTCGTAGATGCTGTATTTGCCGCCGCGCAGCGGGCCCGCCGGCCGGTGGCCGTCAAGCTGTGCCTGGGCGCCGTCAGCGTAGCCGTCATCGATGACCGGCCCGTTGTCGCTCGAAACGATGACGATGGTGTTGGTAGCCAGTTTCAGCAGTTCCAGCGTGTCCATCACTTGGCCGACGCACCAGTCGAACTCAACGATCACATCCCCGCGCACGCCGCAGCCGCTCTTGCCGACGAACCGCGGGTGCGGCACGCGGGGGACGTGCGGGTCATGCGTAGCGAAGTAGAGGAAAAAAGGCTGCGCCTTGCTCTGCTCGATAAAGGCGAGGGCTTTGCGCGTGAACGTGTCGGCCATGTCTTCATCCTTCCACCGCGCCGCCTTGCCGCCGGTCATGTAACCGATCCGGCTGATGCCGTTGATGATGGTCTGGTCGTGGCCGGCGCTGAGGCGCATTTTGAGCAGCTCGGGATGGTCCTTGCCGGTCGGTTCGTCGCCGATGGGCTGGCCGTAGCTGACCCGGATGGGGTCCTTTGGGTCGAGGGCTGCCACGCGATGGTTTTCAATGAAAACGCACGGCACGCGGTCGCCGGTGGCGGCCATGATGAAGCAGTAATTGAAGCCGACTTCGAGCGGGCCGGGCTTGATGTCTCCGTTCCAATCCGGGCCGCCCTGACCGCCCAAGCCCAGGTGCCATTTGCCCACGACGCCGGTCCGGTAGCCGGCCCTTTGCAAGGTCAGGGGAAGAGCGGCGTGTCCGGGCTCGATGATGAGCGCGGCGTTGCCGGGCAGGATGCCGGTGCCGCGTTTGCGCCAGGGATACTCGCCGGTGAGCAGCGCGTAGCGGGAAGGGGTGCAGGTGGCCGAGGTGGCATGAGCGTCGGTGAACCGCAGGCCCTCGCGCCCGAGCCGGTCCACGTTGGGCGTGGGAATCTTGGTGGCGCCGTAACAGCCGGTGTCGCCGAAGCCGAGGTCATCGGCCAGTATCAAAACGATGTTGGGCTTGCGGCCGGGTTCCGCTCCTTCGAGTTCGAAGCTGGCCACGCCGAGCACGCCAGCCACCAGGGCTATCAAAATCGAATCGTTCATTCGCAATACGTTGCCACGACCTGTGCACTGACTGCCAAAGAAATGCGCCTGAGTCTGACCCTTAAGTTGAAGCAATCCGAACTTTTAAATATTCTTCTTCTTTGATGCAAGGAGCAGAGGAAGTTGGACGCACTCTATACGCTTCGCGACAGATGCAAGCTCCTTTCAATTCGCGATTTGGGCTGAGAAACAAGGCGCGGCCTGGTAGCCGGGTTCACTATCAATTCGCGCATTGATCAGAGACTCCTGACGTCGTCTCCACATTGATCAATGCGGTTCAAGTCCGGTGGTGGGTGCGGTAGAGGACATCGACGACGTTGTGGAGGTATTGTTCGTCGGCCGTGCCGTCGGTGGCTTCGGGCGGGAACTGGACTTTAGCGCGGAAATAGGCGGCCAGTTCGGCGAACAATTCGAGGCGCGCGAGGGGCTCGAAGGTTTGGCGGCGCAAGAGGGCTTGCAAAGCCAGGGCGGCTTCGGCGGGCGAGACGCGTTGGCGTAAACGCGCCGCCAGGTGGGGGTATTGACGAAGGGAGTTGAATTTGCCGGCCAGCAACTGGTCGAGGTCCGGCGCCGCCAGGCGCGGATGGCGAATGACCAGGGTGTTGGCCGCCAGGTCGCCCAGGCGCTGGCTTTTGGGGCTGAGCCAGCACACCAG
Organism: Binatia bacterium; assembly: GCA_035566895.1. Lineage (GTDB taxonomy): Bacteria > Verrucomicrobiota > Verrucomicrobiia > Limisphaerales > UBA8199 > DATMQA01. The sequence goes on along the minus strand of DATMQA010000047.1, from coordinate 3,719 downwards.
CCCGCCGACAAAATAAAACAGGGGCAGGGAATCGACGAAACGCAGCAGGTTGCGCGTCACGATTTGATGGAACTGCAGCCGCAAGCCCTCGGCCTCGACGACGCGCAAACGGAGCAGCCTTTTGCCAACGGTTTGGCCACGCCATCCCCATTCGCAAGCGATGCCGTACCCGATGCTGATGATGAAATAGGCCAGCGCGAATAACGCCGCGGCCAAATTGGGGCTGAGGAGCTGCGCCAACGTCAGGACAATCCCGAAGACCGACAAGATGGTGGCGATGCACATGAGGTCGATGAACCACGCCAGGAAGCGGGTCAGCGGTCCCGCCAGCAACTGGGAGAAGACAATGCCTTCCGGCGTGCGGATTTGGAGGGCGCAGGTTCTCATGAGGGTGACGGGTGAGGAGTGGCGTTCTGCGGCTGGAGGGCGCTGGACGAGCCTGACCTGGCCAGGAAGAGGAACAGGAGCACCAATTCAACCGCGCCAAAGGCGATTTTGACGGAATAAGGAATGATCGGCTCGTGATATTGGGAAAGGAAGGCCTCGACGAATCCCGCCCAGACCAGCAGGAGGGCAACGCCAAAAATCAAGGTCACCAGGTCGCGCGAAACGGCACGCAAACGCGCGCGGAGGGAGATGCGTTTGCCCCAGCCGACCAGGGCCAGGGCGAGCATCAAACCCGCCTGGCCGGCGATCAGGATGGCCGGAATTTCCACCACGCCATGGGGCATCAGCCACCCCAACAGGAACTTGGTCTGCCCGGCACGGATATAATCCACCGCCACGGCGCCGAGCATGACGCCATTGGAAAAGAGCATCAGAACGGTGCCGAGTCCCCAGGTCATGCCGAGCGCGAGGGTGAAGATTGAGACGCGGGTATTATGGGTCATCAGGAAAGCGGAGAAGGAGGTCTTGTGGCCGGCCAACCGGTCGGCGCCGGCCTTTTCCTCCTCGGCGACGCGCCTGGCCGGGTCCTGCCGGAGATGGGAAAAGGGCATGAGGACGGGTTTGGCCTGGGGGTCCAGGGCAATGGCGAGGCTGCCGAAAACGCAACCCGCCAGGGTGACGGCCAGGGAGAGGTAAAAGGCGCGCACGTGCCGGCGAAAGGTCCGGGGCAGGGTGTGAAGGAACCACTCCAGCGGGGAGAAGCGAGTGCCGGGCTCGCGCGTTTCGTGGATCTCGGCATACGCGCGGGCGACGAGGTTCTCGAGATAACGGCGCGCCTCCGGTTCGGAGCAAAAGGTGGTGAGCCGGGCCAGGTCGGCGGCGGTGCGCTCGTATAACAAGTGGAACCGGCGGAGTTGGTCGAGCGACATTTGGAAGCGCGTCTCGGCGTCAATCTTATCCAAAACCGCCTCCAACTCTTTCCAATAGGGCTGTTCGGTGGCGAGGAAACGTTGGAGGTCGATGATCATGGCGACATTCGGCTCAGAGCGCCTGCCGGCGTTTGACATCGAGGTATTGCGACAGGAGTTGCGCGCTGAGCCGCTCGTTGCGCAACAGCGAGAAGCGCACGCCGCGCCGTTGCAGGACTTTCTCGAGTTCGCGCAGTTTGCGCCAGAGCAAATGACCGCCCAGCCGCTCGTACAAATCGTCCACCGCGCCGACCCCGGGGTCCGAAAAGAGCGGGGCGACGCCGGGAGGCTGGAGCATGTTCACCAGGACCAGGTGCTGCCGGCGGATGAGGTCCAAATTGCCGACGAAGCTCTCGGCCAGGACGGCGTCGTCCAGCGCGGTCAGGAAGACGAGCAAAGCGCGACGGCGGAGGCGGAGGCGGATAAAACTGCAGATTTCACTATAATCGGGGGTGACCAGTTGCGGCTGCAGCCGGTAGAGGGCGTCGCGACAGGCGTTAAAGTGGGACTGGCCGTTCCGGGCGCGGATGAAGCGTTCGATTTTGTCGGTAAAGGTTACCAGGCCGAATAAATCGCCTTGTTGCTCGGCGACCAGGCCGAGGACCAGAGCGGCGGTGATGAACCGCTCGAGGGTGGTTGCAGGTTGCAGGTCTGGGGTTGAAGGTTGAAGGTTGGAGCTTTCAACTGGTCTGGCCGACAGCCGGGAGGCGTCGATGACGACATAGATTTCCTGAGTGCGCTCGAGTTGAAAGACTTTGGTGACCGGCCGGCCGCGTTTGGCGGTGGCTTTCCAATGGATTTCATCGAAGCTGTCGCCGGGGATGTATTCGCGCAATTTTTCGAACTCGCGGCCCTGGCCGACCTGGCGCTGGGTGTGCACCCCAATCGTGCCGCGGTGGAGAAACAAGGCCGCCAGGTCACGCCGCTCGCGAAACAGGTTGGGATAGACGCGAATTTCCGAGCGTGCGGCGAGCATTTTGCGCACGCCCCAGAACCCGAAGGGCGAACCGGTCTCGACGCAGGCGGCCTCGAGTTGGAAATTTCCGCGTTCAACCGGCAGGCAGGGCCAGGCCAGCCGCGACCACTCGGTCTGGCCCGGCAAAGCGATGTCAGTCTCTTCCTGGCGGGACTGGATTTGGCGCGGCAGAGCGAGCGCCAACCGCAGAAGCTTGGGCTTTTGTCCTTCGTTGCGGATGCGCACTTCGAGTTTGGTTTCGCGGTCCTTGGACATACGCGCCACGGCCGGCAGTTGCAGGGTGATGCCGACCAAGCCGTGGCAGGCGCCGACGGCATCGGCGAGGGCGACGGCCAGGAACAATCCAATGGCCAGCAGCGAGAAGAAGGAGGCTGACGGTTCGATGCCAGCCAGCAGGCCGAAAGGCAGCACGACGAGGGCAACCCACAGCAATAACCTGGAGCGTGGAACGGGGCGGGGCATGGGCTATGTCGTTAAATGGTTAAAGGGGTTAACTAGTTGATTGAGTTAACTAGTTAAATGGTTAGAGGGTTTAACGCGGGACGGCGATTTGCTGCAGGATTTGCTGGATGACTTCGACGACGCTGAGGCCTTCGATTTCAAACTCGGGCCGCAAAATCAACCGATGTTCCAGGACCGGCACGGCCATGGTTTTGATGTCGTCGGGGGTGACAAAATCACGGCCGGCCAGGCCGGCACAGGCGCGGGCGCCCATGAGGAGGGATTGGGTGGCGCGCGGGCCGGCGCCCACCAGAACGCTTTCGTGCTGCCGCGTGGCCCGGACGATATCGACGAGGTAACCGGTTAATTCGTCGCGGATGAGAATCGCGGCGAGCTGCTCGCGCAATTGGCGCAAGTCGTCCGGCTGAATGACGGGCCGGACGGCGCCGCTGGCGAGCAAGGTTTCCGGGGCGTCTTTGGTCATGGTGCGTTGGGCCAGAGCCAGTTCGTCCGCGCGGTCGGGCGCGCTCATGGTGATCTTGAGCATGAAGCGGTCTTTTTGGGCTTCGGGCAGAGGGTAGGTGCCCTCGTATTCAATGGGGTTCTGGGTGGCGAACACGGTGAAATTCGGGGAGAGCGGGTGGGTGTCGCGGTCGATGGTCACGACGCGCTCCTGCATGGCCTGGAGGAGTGCGGATTGCGTTTTGGCCGGCGCGCGATTGATTTCATCAGCCAGGAGGAAGGAAGTAAAGACCGGACCTTTGATGAGAGAGAATTCGTTGCGCTGGAGGTTGAAGACATTGGTGCCGGTGATGTCGGCGGGCATGAGGTCGGGGGTGAACTGGATGCGGGAAAACTCGCAGCCCAGGACGTGGGCCAAGGTGCGGACGAGCAGGGTTTTGGCGACGCCGGGGACGCCTTCGATGAGCGCGTGGTTGCCGGTGAAG
>DATMQA010000046.1:0-25479 GCA_035566895.1 Binatia bacterium | reverse complement strand
GCCGTTGCTGTCGATCACCACGTTGGTCGGCGCAACGGTCAAAGTATACGTCAACACTGTGGCCGGGATGTCATTGTCGTTGGCGGTGTTCGTGACCACCAGCTTCGCCAAGCCGATCGTCGCGCGGTTGGCCTGCGCTGGCAGCACTGGCCCATTGTGCACCGCCTGCACGATGACGGTGATGCTGTTAGTGGCGCTCAGGGCAGGGGTGCCGTTATCGGTGACGACAGTGGTAAACAAATTGGTGCTGGGCACTTGAGCCATAACCGGCGTCCAGGTAATCACCCCGTTGGCGTCGATGACGGCGTTGGTCGGCGCGACCGATAGCGCATAGGTCAACGCCGTCGCCGGGATGTCATTATCGCTGGCGGTGTTGGTTACGACAAGTGTCGCCAAGCCTATAATAGTGCGGTTGGTTTGGGCCGGCAGTACCGGCCCGTTGTGCACCGCCTGCACGATGACCGTGAAACTGTTGGTGGCGCTCAGGGCGGGGGTGCCATTATCGGTGACCACGGTCGTAAAGAGGTTGGTGCTGGGCACTTGCGCCGGCACGGGCGTCCAGGTAATCACGCCATTGGTGTCGATTTGAGCCCCGCCTGGCGGGGCAACCAGCGAATAGGTCAAACTGTTGGACGGCACACTCACATCGGTAGCGGTGTTGGTCACGATGAGCGTGCTGAGGCCAGCGATGGTTCGGTTGGTCTGCAGGGGCAATAGCGGCGGCGTTCTGGCGCAACAGGAATAACCGGTGATCCCAATCGAATCAATGCGCCAGCCGCTCTTGCCGACGCCGTTATCAGTGCCGCAGCGCCAGCGGAACTGGACGGTTTGCCCCTGTGCCGAGGTGGGCAGGCTCACCACCGTGTTAGTGAACCCGCCGGTGTTGCCGCTCCAGGCCATGCGTCCCGCCAGCGGGTTGCCAAAATTAGTATTAATTGTGGCTGTATAACCCCCACTAACGAAGCTGCCACCCGCAGCCACGATGTCAATGTAAGCATTGGTGCCGACCTTAAGCTCCAACACTCCGCCATCGAAACCGTTGGTGGGGTGGGTGATGTCATCCTCGAGGTCGTACCAGTTCTTGAAAGCGAGGGTCGCCACGCCATTGGGCAGCACGATGGGCGCGGAATCCAACTCATTAAGTCCGATGTTGGTGGCGTCTGTGGAAAAGGCAGCGTTCGGCAGGGTGTCCCGATTCGTGGTCTCCGTCACCCAATTGGAGGCGTAGCCGGTGGCGACGGTGGCCCAACCGGCCGGCAAGGCAGGTGCCGTCACACTGTCGAAATTCTGTGTCGAGACGAGCACAACCGGGCCGAGCACAAAAGAGACGCTTGCGGTGCCCAGGTTCAAGCTGCCGTCCTGCATTTGAAGGTTCGCAGTGATATTGCTGCCGCAACCGCCATTGGCGGTAAACGTGAAGGGCTGGCTGACATCGGCTCCTCCGGACAACAGGACGCCAAAGGTCTGCGGCCCGCTGGGTGAAATGACACTGCTGTTGGTCAGTAACGTGGCGACCAGATTTGTCGTGTTGCCTAGCCCGATGTCCTTGACCGAGAAGAGCACTGTGACGGTTTCCCCGGGATCGATCGCATTGTTGGTCGGATAGCAGCCTTCAGCCAGCAGAGCCGTCGTATCCACCACCAGCACGGCATGACCATTGACAATTACCGTAAAACTGTTGGTCGCGCTCAAATGCTGCGAATTGACGGCCAGGGGATCGAAATCGGTCACCACCGTCGTGAAGACATTGGTGCTCTGGTCCTGTTCCTGCGCAGGCGTCCAAGTAATCACGCCGTTATTGGTGCCGATACTGGCGTTGGTCGGGGCGATCAGGAGCGAGTAAGTCAGGGTGGCGCTTAAATCCGGATCGGTAGCGTTGTTGGTCACGCTCAGGGTCGTCAGCGGCGCAATCGTCCGGTTGGGTGGCGTTCCCAAGAAAGCGGGAGGAAAGTTCAGATCGTTGACCAAGACCGTAAACGTGTTGGTGGCACTCAAGGGCGGCGTGCCGTTGTCAGTGACCACTGTGGTAATGAGGTTCGTACTCGCGACCTGCGCCTCAGTTGGTGTCCAGGTGATGATGCCATTGTTTGAAATAGCAGCGTTCGTTGGTGAGCTCGACTGGAGCGTGTAAGTGAGCTGGAGTGGTGGCATGTCCGAGTCGCTGGCGGTGTTCGTCACGGTCAGCGTGGTCATTTCATTGATCGTGCGGTTGGTTTGCGCCGGCAGGACCGGCCCGTTGTGGATGGCATTCACCGTAATGGTAAAGCTGTTGGTGGCGCTCAAGGGCGGCAGGCCACTGTCGGTTACTATCGTGGTGATAAGGTTGGTGCTGGGGACCTGAGAGACAGCGGGCGTCCAGGCAATCACTCCATTGGCGTCAATACCTGCGCCGACGGGTGGCGAGACCAATTGATAGCTCAGCGTCTCGGGGGGGAAGTCCGTATCGCTGGCGGTATTGGTGACCACGATACTGGCCGTCCCGCTGCTGGTGCGGTTGGTCTGGGCGGGCAGCACTGGCGGCGTGTTGGTGCCGCTGCAGCAAAAACAAACGGTGGATGCGATCGCCACCGTATCGATTCGCCAGCCGCTCCTGCCGTTGGCGTTATCGGTGCCGCAGCGCCACCGGAATTGAACCGTTTGGCCTGCCGCAGATGCCGGGAGATTCACCAGTGTGATAACAAACCCTGCCGAGTTGCCACTCCAGGCTTGCCGCCCCGCCAATGGATTCCCGTAATTGGTGCTGATAGTACTGGTGTATCCTCCGGTAGCAAAGCCGCCGCCCGCGGCCAGAATGTCCGTGTAGGCATTCGTGCCGATTTTGATCTCCAGCACGCCGCCATCATAGCCAATACTGCCGCCTCCGGTCTCCAGGTCGTAATAGTTCTGGAATGAGAGTTGCGTCGTGCCTACCGGGAGCGCTATCGGTGGGGAGTCCAGTTCGTTAAGGCCAATGTTCGTCGCGTCGATGGAAAAGGCGGCGTTGGGCGGCGTGTCGCTGTTCGTGGTTTGGGTAACCCAAGGGGCTTGGGCGCCGGTAGCCGAAGTGGTCCAGCCTGATGGCAACCCCGGGGCGGTGACACCGTCAAAATTCTGCGAAAAAACCTGACTGCTGGAACTGAGCGGGTAATAACTGATGACCGTGTTGGTGACGGACGTCCCGACGCGGACTTTAACCACTTGGCCGTTAGTCCGATAGCTGTTGCCGGCGGCCAACACGCCATTGGTGAGCACTTGAAGGCTGCAAAAGTTATTTGTATACGGAACCAATATCTCGACGGTCGTGTTGGGATCGGTTGCCCCGCTAACTGAAATGGTCACGATCGACTGCAGGCCGTTGGTCGAGCTGGTGGCAGTGATTTGGGCATTGGACCGCTGCAACCACCATTGATAAACACTCACCGCGTTGGCCGACCAGATTCGCGGGTGAAAATTGGTATTCAGACTGTAGGTGAGGTAATCCGGTGTAAGCTGGCCGGCACCTCCCAACCCAGTCGAGAGCGTGTGCGAATAAAAGTTGATGAGCGCGCCCATGTTATAGTAGAAATCCACCCCATCATGCATCGTCTGGCTGGTTTGCACCCCGGGTGGGTGCCAGGGCTCGAGAGACTGTGCGACCAGGCCATTGACGAACCAATCGCTCACTGGTTCGCTCAATACATAACGCTTGCCGGAGGTCTGGGTGGACACCGTCCAATGCGGCCAGGGCGTGAGTTTCTGTTCGCCGGTGATTTTGACATTGAGCTGGCTCTGGATGTCGTAGGAGGCCTCGCGCGTTCCGTTGAAGTAACAGGCACACCAGGCACGCAGGCCGTTAGTGATGCCCGAGAGCCAATGCTCAATATCCACAAAGGAATTGGACATCGACGCCATGGCGTATGCTTTTCCGCTGGCGTACCCCGGAGGAGTCACATCCAGCGCTTCATCAGGTCCCCAATGCCAGTAATCGTACTGGCCGCGAACCAACGCCGGGTTGTTTGGGTTTCTAAGGCCGCCGTTGTGAGGGCCGATGGTGGCGCCGTAATTGGTCACGGCCTGTCGCAGCCCGGCAATCATCGCATTGGTGTCATAGGTGGGTGAGGCATCATCGCGCAGTGTGCCCGTGCAGAAATAATAATCGCCTCGCGCGCCGTTGGTGAATTCAATCTGCGCTGAAGCGGCAATGGCCGCGATCTCATTTGTGAAATTCTCCAAGTCATGCCGAATCATGAACGCGGCATCGTAAGGATACGGCCAAGGGCTCAGCTTGGGGACGGCGAGGTTCGCTGACTGGAACGCCCACTCGATTGCCTTTCGAAAAATTCCATAGGCATACATGCCCGGCGCAAAACCGCTGTGGCCAATCAAAGGCTGGAACGCCGCATGATAAATAAAATATCCTTTACCGTACGGCTTCACCAGCAAATAGGGCAGACTGTCGCCGGTCGCGATGACCGTCGCATCCCCGGCCGACACTTGCCAAATATCATGCGGTTCCAGGAAAGGATGGGAGGGCGAAATCCCCCAGGGAATTTCTTCGGACGAAGCCGGCAGGCGGTGGGTCAGCGAGCCAGAAGGAAAATGAGAGATCAGCCGATGGTCCACCTGCTTGGTGAAGGTGTTGTTTTGCGTCCAGTTCGTCAGGCCCGACACAACCATGTGCACCCCCAGGTCGTTGGCGAAGGCGAAGTCGCCGCGCGTCGTGCCATTGGTATTACGCGTGAAAGCCGAGGCGCCGACGAAAAGAAAGCCGCCGGCAGCAACGTAGTTGGTGAGTTGCGCGATTTCGTCGTTGCGAATTGCCTCAGAGGCTAGGCTGATGACGATGGGATATTTGGGCAGGCCGTTGGTCAGCAAAGCACCGGCGCTGATATTCGAATCACTTACGACTGTGAAGGCGGTCCCATCGGAGTGCAGCCCTTCCTTGAGCGCTTCGGGCATTACGAAATAGTGCCAATCGGTCGGCCACCACTGGAAACCGGTGGTGCCGGCGCCTTTTGGAGTGGCGCCGGTAGCGGGCATAACTTCCAAGGCGCGGGTCAATTCGGAATCGTGAATCGCGACGAGCGGCTGGGTCTGAGCCTGAAGCGCTGACGGAACCAGGCCGGCCAGGCACAGGCAGGCGCATTTCATCGCGTTTAGCCAACCTGCCGAAGCGCCCTTGCGCCGCACGAAAACGTCGGTTGCAGGGGGTCCGACCTCGTGGCGCGGGCCACATTGAGGACTCATCCGTGAGCCCGTCAGGGCAAACAAAAAGCGCTGCCGCAAAAGTATCATGCGATACCCTGACACTAGTCTTGAAACTGGCAGTTTTATAATCCGCTGTTTACGGAACAACCTGTCGGTCAAAGTACGGAGTGCAACGCCGGGCGCTCAAGATGATCAACGAGCCAATGCCGAGCGGGGGCTTGGTTCGACCGAGGGAGATTTTTCGCGAGCGGCTTTCAACCAACTGGGCGGCAGGTTCTTTACGACTTCGATATTCTCGAATACGCCACTAGTCCTGGCTCCATGCGACTTGACCCAAGCCGCCATGCGTCGCAGGCCCTCTTCCAGCGAGGTCTTGGTCCGCCGGTCGAACACGCGTTCCGCCTTGCTGTGATCAGAGAATGCGAACTTTACCTCTTTGCGCGCTTCGAGATGTTGTACTTTCCCAGGCAGGCCCATCACCATCATAACTGCTTTGGCGAGATGATTGACGCTGAACGGCACATCGGCACCGACGTTGAACACCTGATTTTGCGCGGCGGGAAAGTTGATTGATTCGGCGATGATCGGTGCTACGTCATTGATGTGCGTGAACGCGCGTTCCTGCTCTCCATCGCCGAAAATGGTCAACGGCTCTCCCTTCAGAATCTGGTTCATGAAAATGCCGACCACGTTGCGATAACGGTCGGCAATGTTCTGGCGCTCGCCGTAGACGTTGTGCGGGCGAAAGATGACATAATCCAGTCCAAACATTTCGTGAGAGACCCTCAACTCCTGCTCGACGGCAAGCTTGGAAATGCCATAGGAATCCTCAGGCACCGGCACCATCTCTTCACTCATGGGGGTTTGACCGGCGCCATAGACGGCAATGGATGACGTAAAAACGAAGGATTTCGCCTCATAGTTTATGGCCGCATTAATCAGGTTAACCGAGCCGATAAGGTTGTTCTGGTAATTGAACCGTTTGATAAAATGACTCAATCCCTCGGCGGCATAGGCGGCCAGATGGTAAACGTGATCAAACTTATGCTCCTGAAAGAGGGCGTCGACCAAACCATGATCCAGAATCGACCCTTCCACGAAGCTGGCCCCAGTTGGAACATTATCCTGATATCCACCACTGAGATCGTCAAGCACGACCACCCGATGACCCATCCCCAACAGGTGTTCCGCCACATGGGAGCCGATGAAACCAGCTCCGCCGGTCACCAGAGACGTCTTGGCATTACTCTGTTTTTTAGTGCTCATACACTTTTCCGACTGCCGAATTGCCGCTGAGAAGCAGCGTATTATAAGTTTAATCTGTCTTTGAAAGTTCCGCCGGTTCAAGGCCGTTTGCACGTAGGCTCGAATTTGCAGCGCATCGATGACCTTTCTGCCTTGGCGATGCTCCCCTGAGGAGAGCGAATTTTTGGGAGTTCACACCGGCCAACGCCAAAACGCACCTGAGGGCCATCCCGGGACTTGGCTTGAAGCGCAGGGCTTGCAGGAGATTGCGCTTGTGCCGCGCGGTCATGTGTTCGTAGGAGGCGATGGCGTAATTATACAACCGATCGGCGGCAGTGAGTCTGCATGGTTTGCCGAGTTGGCCGCCCTTTAGGTGCTTCACGCAAATCTGGCAGGTGCTGTCGAAAATCCGGCCAAACTGAGCCCTGGCCATCGACGTGGAAACCAACCGGTACTTCGCGGAAACCCCCCCCGAGTAGGCGAACTCGAAATGATGGGCGATGCGTAGCCACATGTCCCAATCTTCATAAAACAGCTCTTCATCGAAAAGCCCGACTCGATTATAACATTCCCGCCGGACCAAAGTCGTCATCGCGGGGATGAAATTGTCCTCCCAGAGCGTATGCTCGATGTTTCCCTGCGGCATCACCGAGAAGGATTTATTGGCCTCCATGAACCGTTTTGGAAGCAGGTTCCCCGTCTCATCCATCTGCAACGCATCGCTATAGAGGACCCCGACCTTCTCCGGCAGTTGTTCCATCAGCTTGACCTGCGTCAGTAACTTGTGTGGAAGCCAAACATCATCCGCTGCGATGCCACAGATATACTTTCCGTGGCAATGGGAAAACGCGCGATTAAGGCTGCGGCAGAGCCCTTGGTTTTTGCTGCTGCGGAGAAACAGATGTGGAATGTTGCTCTTCTGCAGCCAGGCCTCAATGATGTTAGCCGAATCGTCCTTCGAGGCGTCATCATTGACAATGAGCTCAAGATTCGGATATTGCTGGGCACGCACCCCTTCCAGGCATTCAATAACGAATTTTGCCTGAGTGTAGCAGAGCACGACCGCTGAGACCAAAGGATACTGCATAGGGTTTGTCCCGGGTTTCAAGCCACTCGTCTATTTCGCGCGGTAACAGCAGCGCAATAAAGATCGCGTGGCAGGAGGTGCGGCAAATGCTCCATCATTTCCCGAGGACGAAACGATCCCGCATACAGCTTGCAAAGGATCGACAACCGCCGAAACCAAGGGCAAACCAGCAGCTCGCTTCGGAGTTCAAAGCGGCGGCGTTCCCGCAATATCCTGGTCTTGAGCCTTGGGTAGTCGGCGGCTGGGATCAGGCCCAACTCTTTGGCACGCAGCGCATCAGCTTCGAAACCTTTATAAACGTCCACGAATCTTTCCAGTTCACAGCGCCGTTTCTCCTGGACCACTTGGAAGGCCACGGCGCTCTGCGGATGAACCTGGTGAAGTCCGAAAGTCGTATTCGAGCCGTGCCATCGGTATTTTACCAACGGGGCTTTGATGAAGGCAAACACTCCACCTGCCAGGGTTGTGCGAAAGGCAAGCGCAGTATCTTCATAGCAAATCTTGTCCGCCAACGGACCAAACAGTGAGTAGAGCTTGGGAGAAATGGCGTGGGCGCAGCCGCAAAAGGCAGGGCGCCGCCTTCGAACGAAAGAAATGGGCGTTGCTTGCTGCTGAACATGTCCAGCTCTTCCCTTTGGAAAACAATCCCAAATCAGCCCCGGTCTTTGCTTGCTCTTTTCATCTATTACCGTGTATCGGGAATATATCGATGTGGCCTTGCGTTTTGAAAGCTCCCAAGCCTCCACCGTTCGGGTAGTTCGATCCGGCCGCGAGATGTCATCCCCACCGGCCATCACCACCAGTTCCCCGTGGCAAAGCCCCAGCGCCTGGCTCACGTTCCCACCAATGCCCAAATTTTTGCGATTGCGGTTCAGCACCAGTTGGTGCGGTCCCTTGTAGCCCGCCGCTATTTCCTGGACAATCTCAAACGTGCGGTCCTTGGAACAATCATCGCAGATAACAATTTCCAGGGGGGAATAATCCTGGGACAATGCGCCCTCCACGGCTTCACGAATGTAGGCTTCCTGGTTATAACACCAGATCATGAAACTGATGAGAGGTCTGTCCATAGTTGCAACGGCCCTGATGCTGTTAACCAACCATGCTCTCTGCCATTTTCGGCGCTGGAGCCAAAGGCTCATAGCCGACGTCCGGCTCATCTCCATTCTGAATAAAACGGACGGGGTTGAGCCGCAGATTCCACCTGGTAACGACCTGGTACATCTTCAAGCGGTTTTGCAATGCCTCGGTGGGCCTAAAGCAGTTCAAGAGTTTGTAACCGGCGAAGCGAAGGAAGAGATTCAACAAGTAAACCTTGCGTAGGCGCAACAGCCCCTTGGTGCCGAAATGTTTGTAAAAGAACCGGTAGCCGCTGCGATAGGTCTCCAAGGCAAACCGGATCGGAAACCGCCCGACGGATTGCCCGCCCAAATGGGTTATTTCAGCGCCGGGATAAAACACAACCGAAGCTCCCGATTTCCAGACTCGAAAACACAGGTCGCTCTCCTCGAAATGATAGAAAAAGCGCTCATCGAAACTCCCGAGACGCCGAAGCAGCTCGCCCCGAAACAGGACGCAACAACCCGATTGGTAACCGATCGGACGCTCGTTTTGCCCCTGCCACCCCGGGTAAACGTTGGACTCGAAAACTTTCGAGAGGTGCCCCAGCCATTGCAGGCGCAGGGCAGCGACCAAGTAGCCAAAAACGGTGGGTATGGGGCGTGCGGGATTTTGAAATGAGCCATCCGGATTGAGAACACGACAGCCGAAAGCGCCTCCGTCGGGATGGCGTTCGGCAAACGCAACCAACTTCTCAAGCGCACGGTCGTGAATGATCGTGTCCGGATTCAGAATGAGGATATACTCCCCTTTGGCGACGGCGATGCCGGCGTTGTTCCCCTTGGCAAAACCGAGGTTGGCCCCATTTTCGACAATTCGGACCTTAGGGAATTGCTGCCGGATGTGGTCGCGGGAGCCGTCCGTTGAGCCGTTATCCGAAACAATCACTTCGAAATCAAGATTCGCCGTCTCATCGAAGATCGACTTGAGGCAGTTGATGATTACTTTCAGATCGTTCCAACAAATAATGACAATGCTCAGTTTCATAGAATCAAGCGACAGGGTCGGAAGGGGCAGGTTCGCGTTGCAAACCCTTGAGGACCCGGGCGGGATTGCCGCCGACAACGCTGCAGGGCGGCACGTCCCGGGTAACCACGCTGTTAGCACCTACGATAGAGTGGTGGCCGATAGTGACACCTTTCAGGATAACCGCGTTCTGGCCAATCCAGCAATTGTCCTGGACGGATACGGGGCGGGTCACAAATTTTTCATTCCTTGTGGCCGGCACGCCGCCGGGCTCCACCACATGGTCAGAATCACAAATCAAAACGTTCGACGCAATCAACACATTGCGTCCGATCCGAACGGACTCCGCCGCGTTGCATTGGAACCGAAACAGGATAGTGCAGCCATCTCCGATAAAGATTTTTGGACTCCTCCCGGCACCCGGACACAGATCCACCAGAACGAATTCGTCCATAATGGTCACGCGCGAGCCAATCGAAACCGCGCTCGGTTCGTTAACCAGCAGCTTGCGTTTCAGAACCGACCGGGCGCCCAGCCCGTGCAAACGCCAGGCCCACATCGCCCGTGTTCTCAAGACGCTCCACTCACGCGCCGCCTGTTCCAGGATCTTTGTGCCCACGTTGCTCCATTCAACGGCCAGGTCGCCGCAAAGCAACCATCACCCGGTAATGCCCACCAACGAGGGGGCGCCTTTGGCGGTGATAGAAGCCAGCGCCGTTTCCAGGCTCTGGATGGCCTTGGTCCAGGTAAACCCGCTCAGTCCCGCTTGTGCAGCAGCCCGGAACCGCTTTCGCAGGTCCGGCTCCCGAAGCAAGTTGAGAATGCGTCCGGTCATCGCCTCGACATCATCCACCGGCACAAGATACCCGGAATGGCCGTCCTGGATTTGGTCGGCGCTGCCTCCGCAGTCGGTGCTGACGAGCGCGCAACCGCAGGCCATTGCTTCCAGCACCGGGCCTGGAAAGCCCTCGGACCGGCTACCGCAGAACCAAACTTCCGCTCGTGAGTACAGGCCCCTGGCCTGTGCAATAGAGGGCAAACGCACGTACTTCGTCCCGGCCGGCAAACCCGCGGGCCGCGGGTAACTGCCGAACATCATCAACGGAGTGCTCGGGCTTAACTGATGGAGTTGCTGAAACACGCCCAGAATCAGTTCCGGCCCTTTTGTGTAGGCTCCATGAAACACGGTCCCGACCCCGCTGCGCGCTTCCTCCGGCAAGGCGGGAAAGTACTCTTCCGATTCTACACCGTTGTGCACCGTATAAATCTCATCTTCGCAGCCCCGTGCGCGCATTTCCCGTTCGAGATAGGAGGCAACGACTATCCGGGGCATGCGCAGCTCCCAAGCCGTGCGCATCCGCTCCATGTTGCTGAGTTCGCGGCCATGACAGTTGTGGACCTTAACGCCGCACCAACCGGGCAGACTGGCGATGCTCAGCGTGCAGTTCGCGCCCACACCAATTACGGCGTCATTTCGTCCTGCCAGTTCCGGAGTGAGCTTGTCGTAAGCGACAGCTTCGCCAGGAAAAGAGCGCAGCCAATTGTCACGACTGCTGTAGCGAAGCCTCAGGTAGGTATCACGGAGGGCGTCCCGGACCCTAAGATTATGCCGCCCATACAAGATGCGCGCATGGTGGCCTCGCTTGAGTAGTCCTCGCGCGTATTCGGTGACGACCCGAGCCCCGCCTCCGAGCGGACCAGGAGCAACAAAGGTAATCCTCATACCAGGGAAAGCGAAGTGCTGTGACGGAGAACCCGTTCACAGCCTAAGTCGCTGAGTAAACGATTGGTTGGCTTAAAGCCCCGCGACGATCCGCAGATGTTGCGGCGCAGCGGGCAACGGCAGAATCGAAACAGCCTGTAACTGAGTATTGGCTTCGCGGCCCACAATGATAAGCTGGTGCACACCAGCCGTCAGGCTGAAGGTCTTGGGAACGAACTGATCGCTCACGTCCGTGCCGTTCCCGCGCCAGCTTACGATGCGTTGCTCGAAACCGGAGGTGAGCGGGACGTCGAAGATCATCGTGGGATCTTGCGGCTGACCGTCGACGTTCACAAAGAATGAATTGGCGGCGGTGCTCGGGGCATTCACCAGTGCCTGGACCACATAGTTGCCAGCGGTGGTGATGGTGAAGGTAAAGGCCGCCTGGCCGCCATTGGTAACACCCGTTTCCGTCGACTGCGAAATCGCACCGCTAGCCAGGGCAAATGGACCGGAAAGCACGGCGGCTGTAGCCTGGAAACTCAGGCCCCCTCCCGCTACCGGCGGAGCCTCGACTCCCACGGTCAAATCAGATTCAGAGGTCAGATGTCCGTTACTTACGCGCAATTTCCACACGAAAGTGTTGCCGGCGGTGCTGGAGCCGTAATTAAAGGAAATACCTGAAGGGGCGCCCGTGCCGCTCGAATAGACCGTTTCAGCACCACCATTCACGGTGTAAAGCCACTGCCAGCTAAGGGGATAGCCATTGGGATCGGTGGCGGAACCGGAATATTGGACGGCCGACCCGGCGAAGACCTGGAGTCCGGCCACGGTCGGATCAACATCCGACGCGCTTGAGGTGATGGCCGAAACCGTCGGCGGCAGGATGGAATTGGGATTGTAAGGGGCGATCGTGATATTGCCGAGCTGAACGCCGGCTTCTCGCCCGCGCACGATGAGTTGGTGAACTCCAGCGGAGAGATTAAAGACTGCGGGCGCAAACTGGTCATTGGTAGGAGAACCGTTACCACGCCACGAAACGACCCGGCTCTCAAAACCCGAGGTGTACGGGAAAACATCCCAGATCATCGTTGGATCCGTCGGCTGGGCATCCATGTTCACCCAAAATGATTTGGCCGCCGAGTTGGGCGCGTTCACCATTGCCGAGACTGTATAGTTGCCTGCTGCTGGAATGTTGATCGCATAAACGGCACTCCCGCCACTGGCCATCCCGGTCTGGGACGCATCCACGGTCTGCGAAAGGTAACCGCCATTGGTTGTGAATGGCGCCGTAATGCTCCCGGCGTAAGACGGAAACGATAACCCGGATAAAACCATCTGGAGTTGGCCACTGACCGTCGCCGTAACTCCTCCTCCGCCGGTGAAGGTCGCCAGTGCCCCGTCATTGGCCGAGGCGGGGCTGTAACTGATACCTACGTTCGCTGTCTGCCCAGCGCTTAAACTGTAAGTTTGACCTGAGGTAATTCGGAAGGCGCTGTTGCTGCCGCTGAGCGAGGCGCTCCCCGCCAGGGTTCCACTGCCGGCATTCTGAACCGTGAAATAATTAGTAGCGCTCTTGCCTTGAAATAGCGGGGCAAACGCCAGTGTGCTCGGCGAGATCGAAATGATCGGATTTGTGCTCGGCCCTCCCGAGGGGTATTCATAGGCGCCGATATCCCAGGCACCGTCGGCTCCCCGCTGATTCCCATCCATGTCCGTGCTATACGCCGCGGCAAGCGCCACCCCTTTGTTGCGCGGCTCATTTGCGGCAATGGTTGAGCCAATATGAAAATCTCCGCCGGAGTAATTGACAAACGGATTAGCCCCTCCGCTGATGCTATGGGCTCCGCTCACAGAGCCGCTCGAAAATTCGTAATCCATATCTCCCGGCACGCTGCCTCCGTAGCCGGAATTCCAATAGATGTTATTGCGACACTGACTCCCTGCGGCAAATGCGATCGAGCCCGCTTCATTGATCGTGACGGGAGCGTTCACAAACGTGTTGTTATACAAAATAATCGGACCTTGGCTGCCGGTGCTGTTTCCGGTCTGTGACAGCCAGATCACCCGGTTTCCGGTCGCCGAGGTCATATGCCACACGCAGCCATACATGTAAACGGCGCCCGAGTCGCCATAGAGCATCAAGCCTTCCACCTGCCAACCGGTGAAATCACAGTACCGCCAGGTGAGGTTGGAATTGTTGGCCAACTCTGCCAGATTCGGATGGAATACCGAGGGGTTGGCATCTCCGTTCTCGTAGAATTTGCAGTGATCGAAGAGGACGCCGGTGGCAGCAAACATCCGGATCAGATTTGGCCCACCATGTATGAGACACGAGGTCACCGAGATATTGTAAGCCGTAGTCACCGAAGACTGCCCATTAGCAATGCCAAAAATGGCCAGATTGTTTTGGATGATGGCGCCAAGGCCTGGTCCAACCATGTCAAGGTTGGCCACGCTCACATCGTGCGCTCCGCTGCAACCAGGGCCGAAGCTCACGGCCGCCGAGTAAGCGGCGAAATCAGCTATCCGCGCCTGAATTCCAGAGTTAATCCGCCCATCGATTGAGACATAACTCCCCACCGTGCCATTGTTCCACGTGATCGGGCTGTTAAGCAGCGGAGAAATTACGACCTGCGAGTCAAATGAACCACTCCAGCCTGCGGCGCTCGTCGCTGCGGCGTCCGTGGACAGAACACGCTTGATCAAAATAGGATTGCCCGCGGCGCCGTTGGCCTGTGGGTTTAGGGATTGACCGTACGTTCCGCCCGCAATCCAGATAGTATCGCCGGGTTGAATTCTGGACCAGGCGATGGTGCCGATTGTCCAGGCGTTGTTCCAATCGGCTCCGCTATTAGCGCCGGCGGCGGCGGGCCGTACATACCAATTCGTGGACCAGGCGCTGCTGGTAAACGCCAGGGCCCCGAGCCCAATCGCTACTGCGAGCCATTGGCTAAGGCGACTGCGGCCGCAGAACTTTTCCGGCGCGCTGGTGGAGCCATCCGCGAGGGGTCTCAAAACTGATTCTCTTCGTTCCATAATTACTTTCATAAACGCTCGGTTTTTCTCGAGTGTTGGTACTCGTTGCAGTACCCGCGCGGTACGCTACCCTAGCACCTACGCAAGACATGTGCCAACCGACCCGTTCAGCCGGCCGGAGCCACGCACCCGCGCACCCGCGCCCAACAGAACGAAAGATAGAGCAGGCGCGCGTTTACAAGCCACTAGGACCTTCCTTGGCCAGGGCTGGAGGATTCCCCGGGCCACCTTCCCGCTTCGAATAGAGCCCCCCATCCCGAGCCGTCCCGAAGTAAGACAATCACGGAGAGCATTCAGACAGCAAGCGGTCCTCACACCGGTAGAAGGCGATCCCTGCCCTCGGTCAGCAGGCGACGCAAAAAGGCAACTGTCGACGGCCGGTATCTTCCATTTCTGGATGGCGCACCTGTTTCTGGAACGGCACTTAATGAAAGCTCGCCGCCAAACGTCTCCGGTAATGAAACACACTCTCCGGCCGGTGAAGTCACCGTGGGTCCGTCCAGACCCGATACTTGCCAGCTCTCTGGAAAAGCAGTAGAGGGTCGCTCAATCATCAGGCGCCTAGCGTGCCGCGGCACCCGGCAAGTCACTCTTCGGCCTAGCGGTCTGATCGTACACGCGTTACCGTTCATTCGCCATTGGTAACTCGCCCGGCTGATTTCGGTTATGTTTGACCACCGGACGGGACCAAGGCTGTTTATAAATCGGCCATGGTGGTTCAGGAGTTCTATGCCGTCCCGCAAATCCTGCTGGTGGCCTCGGATAATAATCGCCTGGCGCAGAAACGCTGCCAGCAGGATGGCATTGGTGGTAGCGCCCGCAAACCCCCAGCGCGGCAATACGGGACAATCTCCAATGAGTTCGGCTGGAGCATACCCCAGCGTGCTCGTCCAGGGCCGTCCTTTGTTAAAGGATTCCAATGAGCCATGCGAAATACAGGCCGCCTCGAATCCGCACCGGGGAAGCTCCGCGAGCATAGCCTCAGAACACGCGCCCCCCGGGGCAACCATAACTCGTGAGACCTGCAGCCCGGTGAGACTTTCGAAGCCCTCAATACGATGAATCGCCTGTCGTAACAACGCCAACCGCTCTGATTCCGAGTAGTCGCGCGCCAGCTCGCAATAAGTGTGGTTATTCCCGTGGACCAGCAAGGAAAGTCGATCGGCGTTCCCCGCGAACAACTTCACCGTTCCTTTATGAGTGAACCAGGCGTCAAGCGGAATGGTGGCGAACGAAACGTGGTAGTTCTCTTTCGCGGAATGTGCCGCAATCTGCCGAAAGTCCAGACAACCATAGCGAGGCCAGTGCAGGTTGGGATCATCAAACATGAAACACGCCCTGAGCGGCGGCCCCTCAAAGGCACTTCCCGCGCAAATCTCCCGAAGCCAGTGCAGGAGCGGCAGTAGTTCGAGGAAACGCTCCCCATTAAGCACGTCCTTGAGGCAGGCCTCAGACCCAACCCCGGGCGGGCGAAAACCTGATTCGAAATGCTTCACGCCGTCCTCCAGAGACACCGTCCATACCGGGCCCCGGTCAGTGCACGCCAAGACCCTGTGCCCATCCCCTGGCGCAATGAGTTCTGGTTCCGTCGCCACCCGCGTCTGCAAGGTTCGGGCTCGAAACGGAAAAGGCGCGTCAGTGTCGTCCGCAAACCGCACCACAGTCTCCAGCAGGTCGCCGCGTGCCGATACGTTCTCGCCCCCTGGAACTTCAAGACTGGGTATTCTTGCGTTTCTGCCAATGGGACGCTCGCCTTTATGAAGAATGATCTCCCCCGCCCCTTCACACTCAAGAGCGGTCGAACAAATGAACCTGACCGGCAAGACGCCCTCCAAAAGCGGGAACAGACCCCGCCAGGAAACGGTCTCGGCTTCCGCCCGGACATGAATGGCATATCTCATGTTCGGCTTTCGAGTCCGCGGGTTCGCCTGGACGAGAAGTTGATCAGGGGGCGGTGCAAGGCTCATGAGAATATCCCGCCGAAGTCAATTCTTCCTCTCCGGTGGCAAACGGTTGGGCAATGGGTTGGGTGACCCGGAGCGCAGCAATGCCGGCGAACGTCAGGTAAAGGAACAGCTCCGATTGGTCAAAATAACAAATCGAAATCAGAGTCGTCGCGTGCCCGAACAAAATGGCGCCGAGTGTCCAGATAAAGAATTGCTGCTCAAAGGAAGCGTTATGCTCCATCCGCCACGCCTTGGTGAGCCGCGAAAAACCAGCATACATGATTCCGATAAACAGCACCATCAACGGGAGGCCGCCCCAGACCCCCATTTGAAGATAATGATTGGTGATGTCGGTGTGGTTTGGACTCCAGCCAACACCGGAAGGCATCCAGTGGCGGGTATAGTCGGTGCCGACCATCCACCACTCACCGAGATGTTTTAACGCCGATTGGATTAAGGCCGCACGATACCATCCCGTGCTCCCGCCGGCCAGGTCAATCCGAGCCAGCAAAAAGTAAACCGGATCGTTCATGATAAAATTCAACGCGATGAGGGCCACCACGACGCTCCAACATATCCAGCGTAACATGTTCCGCGCTCTCCAACATGCCAGGGCCGCGCCGATCGTCATCAGCGTCATCACCGGCCCACTGGAAGCCGACGCAAGCACCATCACTCCGGCCACCCCAAAACCCAGCCAGGCCAATTTGCGTTGGTTGCGCCAGACCAGAACGGCCAGCGGAAAAACCATCGCCCCGACGGTGCCGGCCAGAATCGAATGGGAAAAGGCCCCCTGCGCGCGAATCTTTCCGTTTCGAACGTGAACGGTTTCGGTCACATACCCGAACACGGCAAAGGCATTCTTGCCCGCCCACTTCTCCAAAACCATTTCGCCGGCCACCGGGACCAGCAACACAATCAGGATCTTTGCGCACCTGATGAAATCTTCCGGCGTTTGAATGAACACCCGCAGCAGAAAGTACGAGCCCAGGGCGGAATAAGCCGTTCCCAGCATCGTGACCAATAGGTTGTTGTGAAACGCGCTGCTCACGACCGCCCAGACGGCCCAAAGGATCACTATTTTATCCAGGCCAGTCAGCCCGCCCTCGATGCGCTCTCTCTTGACGATCACCCGCAAAAACCCCACGGCCAGCAGGAGACGCATGATCGTAAAATGAAACGGCCCGGCTTCTATGACTTGCCCCACGGTCACGTAAGCAGCCCCCATAAACAAGGGAACCAGCGCCCACCGCCTTGGCAATACGAACATAAGCGTAGCCGTGATGAGCGCGAACAAAATTCCGAGGCCATTCATGCTGCAAAGATTCCAGCCGGCCCGATGACCAACGAAGACGCGTTCCTATGCTGGTTAAACGCTAAACAAAAAAGCGCCGAGCAACGTATGGATCGGTTGGCCTTGTCGCGCCCGGGAAAACCACCGTTCATCGATGAGCCGCGGCCTTAAACTGCGCCAGCAGCAATTCGAGGGTCAATAAGGAAAACAACTCCTTGGCCAGCGGCCTTCCCTGCGCGCTGAGGGAAAGCAGTTTTTCGATGCCCTCTTTGCGGAAATAGCCACGCTCAAGGCACTGGCGGCTTAACAGCACCTCATGAACCTGGGGCTTCAAATCCTTCTGGAGCCAGGTTTCGATTGGCAAAGGGAAACCGGCCTTTCTCCGTTTAATGATTTCCTTTGGAATACGATTTTGAAAGGCATGCTTCAAAAGGCGTTTGGTGGCCAGCCGCTTTACCCGATAGCTGGCGGGCAAACCGACGGCAAATTCCAACAGAACATGATCGAGAAAAGGAACCCGAAGCTCCAGGGAATTACCCATCGTGATTCGGTCCGCTTTGACGAGCAGATCATCGGCCAGCGAGGTCTTGGTGTCGATATACTGCATTTGATTGAGCAGCGGCTCTTCTTCGACCTGACGAAATAGGTTGCGGATAACCTCGGTCGAACGCCCGGGGGACAAGGCACCGCTAAAACTTGAAGTATAAAGCGCCTCCTTGCTCCGGTTGAAAAAACTGAAAGGCGAGGCGGCTCGGCTGTAATAGTAATCCGCCAGTGGGGTGGCGGCAAAGGGAGAATATTTGCCCATTCTCCGCAGCGGAGGACAGTACCCTGCCGCCGCAAGCCCCGCCGAGAGAACGCTCTGGAAAGGCCCGAGACTCGCTTTGGCTCTCTCCAAAAGCAGGAAGTTTCGATACGTATAATAGCCGCCGAATGCTTCATCCCCGCCTTCCCCAGACAGCAGCACCTTCACGTGCTGACGCGCTAGTTTGGAAACATAGTGCAACGAAACCGCCGGCGGATCGCAGACCGGCTCTTCCATATGCCAGACCAAAGACGGCAAGAAGTCCCAAAACTCCCGCGGCGTGATGGTAATCTCATGTTGTTCGGTCCCAAACCGCGCGGCGGCAAGTCTGGCGTAAACGCGCTCATCCTCAAACCCGGCGTTATCGAAGCCCACGGTAAAAGTGCTAATCTTTTTACTCGTCTCCGTCGCGGCGCAACTGAGCACCACGGTGGAATCCACACCGCCGCTGAGCAAAAAGCCCACCGGCACATCGCTGATCATGTGGTCGCGGACTGTCTGTTTGATCAGGTGATAAAGCTCCTCGCCAGCTTCGTCCATCGATTTCCAGCCGTTCCGCTCGTGGAAATGCAAGTCCCAGTATTGTTCGAGCTTGATGCCTCCTCGCTTCGCTAACAAATAAAAGCCCGGGTCGATTTTATAAATGCCCTTCCAAAGGGTTTCTCTGCCGGGAAGGCATAAATGGGTCAGGAACTTGTCCACCGATTGAAGCTCGACCTCACACTTCACCGCGGGGTCGGCCAGCAGCGCTTTTATCTCCGAACCAAAAACCAGTGCGTCGCCGGTATTGGCGTAGTAGAGCGGTTTGATGCCGACGCGGTCTCTGGCCAGCAATAACGCTTCTTCCTTCTGGTCCCACAGCGCGAACGCAAACATGCCCCGGAGCCGCGACAGGCTCTCGATCCCATACTCCTCGTAGAGATGAACGATAACTTCGGTGTCTGTTCGTGTCCGGAAGACGTGCCCCTTTTGCTCCAACTCGTCCCGGAGCTGTTTGAAATTGTAAATCTCGCCGTTAAAGACCACCCAAATAGTCCGGTCTTCATTGGCGATCGGCTGGTCGCCGGTGCTCAAGTCGATAATGGCCAACCGCGTGTGACCCAGGCCCACTCTCCCCGAAAGGTAGTGCCCAACCCCATCTGGTCCACGATGCGAGAGGGCCCCCATCATCCGTTCGAGAAGTTGCGGCTCTACCTTTGACTGCTCGTCAAAGTGGAGCTTTCCACAGATGCCACACATAATCCTCGAAACCGGACCGGCTTAGTCCCACAGACTGCTGCGGCCAAGCAAGCGATTGATTTGCTGCTGGCGAAAGTACCGGATCAGGTTCTTATCTTCGACCTGAGGCACGCCTAGAGCGTACCCTTTCAGGTAACCGAACATCAGCCCGCACCCACCAAGAAAATAGGGTCTCTCTGCCATGCGCCGGACGCACCTCAAGAACATGAATAACGGGTGATACCCCGCGATATAATTACCCAAGCCCCCCTTGACCCTGTCGTTCCAAGCCCCGTAAGCAGCGCCTGTAAGTCGAAGCTGTACCAGTTTGATATCGGAAAAAGTTCGTGTGCTCCACCCAAGCATGTTCGCTTTGACCTCATCCAGGGTATCCCAGCCTGGCGCGCGCATCAGTCCCCCGATCTGCTCCCAGCAGGCCCGCCGATAAATCTTGGTCGCGCCGCGCACATGAAACCGCGGACTGATTTTCGACTCTACCTCAAGCGAGGCTCCACCCGATTTGCAAACCGTCCCCCCGCCGATCCCCAGTCGCTGGTCCCGGTCAAACTCGTGAAAGCACCGTTCAAAATAGTCCCGGTCAAAGCACAAGTCCCCATCCAGCTTGACAACGTAATCCGCTGCTTCGTTCTCGATCAGACTGTAGCCATCGTAAAACGCGTCGATGACCCCGCCTCCCGCCTTCCGGAAACCACGGTCGGGTCGGTGTACCGCACGGATCCATGGATGTGCCCGGGCCGCTTCGTCCGCCACTGGCCCAGTCCGGTCCTTGGAGCCATCGTTTACGATCACCCACCGGGTAGGCCTGACCGTTTGCGCCACTATCGAATCGACGGTGCGTTGGATATGTTCTTCCTCGTCACGGACGGGAGTAACCACGGTGTAACTTGCAGCTTTTGCGGCTTTAGCCATCGGCAGACGCGGTTTTAGCTTGCGCTCGGCTCGAGCAAGGCGTCCAGGATGCGCCTGGAAGCTTCACCGTCCCACAACGGAGGCACTAGTCCGCTCAGCTCCCGATTATCGAGCGCTCCGCTGATATCATGACGAATTGTTTGCAGAGAGGTCAGCCGGTTGCTTCCCATCGTTACGGTAATCGGGCGTTCAGTATTGGGCCGGAGCGTCAGGCATGGGGTCCGGAAGTAGGTGCTTTCTTCCTGCAGACCGCCGGAATCCGTCAACACCAGGCGAGCGTTCTCGGTCAAAAACAGCGAATCGTGATAGCCGATCGGTTCGATGATTTTTAAACCGGAGGCGCCGTTGAGCGAAATCCTGAACTGCCCGCACATCTTGCGGGTGCGCGGATGCATCGGAAAAACTACCGGCATCTGTCCGGCCAAACGTTTCAACTCGCACATGATCGTGACGAGTGCAGTCTGGTCATCGACGTTGGATGGGCGGTGCAACGTCACGTAAACGAAATTCTTTTTCTCGAGCCCCAGGCTTCCGGGTACCCGGCTGGCGCGAGCCTGCTCCAGGTTGGCAACCAAAGCGTCAATCATCACATTGCCTACCAGCTTGATCTTCGAATCCGGAACTCCCTCACGTCGCAGATTTTCGTTCGCGTCAGGCGACGGAGTCAACAGCAGGTTGGCGAGGGAGTCCGTGACAATCCGGTTCACTTCTTCCGGCATGGTGCGATCGAAACTACGCAGCCCCGCCTCGACATGCGCGACTTTGATCCCGAGCTTGGCACACACTAAGGTGCAGGCCATAGTCGAATTGACGTCCCCCACAACCACGACCCAATCAGGGCGCTCCTGCTCGCAAACCGGCTCGAATTTCGTCATCACATTGGCCGTTTGCACCGCGTGCGAACCCGAACCGACCCCCAGGTTGATGTCCGGCGCGGGAATGCCCAATTCACCAAAAAAAACATCGGACATCTTCTCGTCGTAATGCTGGCCCGTATGGACCAGGCGGTACTCCAACGACAGGCCGTTCTGTTGTCCACCCGCGCCGTGCGCGCGAACGCACTTGATCAGCGGCGCGACTTTCATGAAGTTGGGCCGGGCCCCCGCCACCAAGAGAAGCTTAAGCTTGCGAGCCATCCTGTTTCCTCAGGGGAAAGAGAGCGGGGCTTGATGCGGAGGGGCACTCCATTCTGGCAATCTCTTCCAGGTGATGGAGAATGTCCTGCAAGGCCTCTCCCGGTTTCGATTCCGGCGGGGGAGTTTTGGTCCGGCGCTGGAGCATGATCCGGGTTTGAACTTCCTCGACTCGCTCGATCAAAGTCAACCGGCCCTCCGTTTGCAGTTGGCGGTCCACGGCGCCAATCTTACCCCGAAAAATGCTGTACACCGGCACTCCCAAAGCCGCGGCCTCGCGGTTCATCGTGCCGCCTCCGCTCACCACCAGGTCCGAATGCCAAAGCAGGTTCAGGCCATCCACCGCCTGTTTTGGAACCACGACTCTGGAATCGGCAAACCAATGCGGCCGTGCGGCGCGGATTTGCGACTCCTGCGCTTTATTGCGCGGCAGCAGGACGACCTTTACCCCGGTCGTGCGCATTACTCGTTCCATGAACTCGGCGAAAAGGATCTCGCTCTCCGGATTATGGTAGTGCGCCTCGTTTGCTGGCGGTCGGACTGTCACGATGATGCTGTTGCCGTTCAAGTGCAATTGTTGCAGCCCGGCAGCGTCCGGTTGGAACTCCGGCGCATAGACATCCTCTTTGATACCTTGATAAGTGCGCACCCTCGACCTGTCTTTACAATGCAAGCTTTCCTTAATCAGTACCTCGGGCACGATCTCCCAACGCGGTCTCACCAGGGGCGGCGTTTGGGCGTGCTCGTAGTCCATCACCATGACGGTCGGAATCCGCAGCAAATTGCACAACAGAATCTGCGCGCGGGAACCGTGCGACAATCCCAACGCCGGCCGGTGCCGCGCTACAAAAGACAGCAGTTGCAAACTTCGCCAGCCCAACCCCCAAACTTTTAAGAACCGGTTTTTCCCGAAATGCCGGCCGACCTTGGTGTAAACCAGGCCGGCGCAAGTAGCGAGTTCGCAAACCTGGAAGGCATCTCGCGCCGTTAAAACTACCGTGTATCCGCGCTTTTCAAGCTCCCGGATAATGGGCTTGAAAAAAGGCACATGCGGCGTGTTATCCAGGTCGATCCAGATTTTCATCAAAAACGGCTTTCTCAAAAGCTAGTTGCGGCTACCGGCAGTCAGACTTCGTCCCCGTCAATTCGCACTGGAGGCGATTGACTGGCGGACCTTCGCGGGTCTCGTTTCATGTTCCGTTGTTCTAGCCGCTTCAGGATCGCCGGAATAGAGCCACCCTGATTCTCGGCCGACCAGGCGGAGCAGTCTCATGCAACCGCTCTGGTTCCGCTCACTTACTCCTGCGCCAATGCCGCAGGCACGTGCTGGCGATATTTGTTCAGGACCGCCGCCACATTCGCCTTGGACTCGCGCATCAATGCGCTTGCCCTCGCCGCAGTGTGTTGGCTTGTCTTTTCTGATTCCAGCACAAGCAATACCAAATCCATATAGCCTGCCAGCCGCGGCGTCGGGCTGGTCTGGGAAACCGGCGGCATGTCAAAAATGATAAAATCGTAGTCGCTGGCCTTGAGCTGAGGCATGAGGCTCGTAAACCGCCCCGGCATGACTTTCACCAGCTTTTCATTGCCCTCCGCGCGAATCGTCGCCATGTAGAGGTTCTCCTCGATTTGCCCTTCCGCCCGGCTCTCCGGTTCCAAAACATCCGCCAGTCCGCAACCTGGCTTGCCCTTGTAAAAAGGATGCGCCGCGCCCTGGTCGCCTTTCATATCCACCAACAGCACGTTTCCATCACCGGTCTTGGAAAGCGCTGCCGCCAGACCGCTGGCCAGCGTGCTTACCCCAGAGCCCGGGTTGCAGCCCGTAACGGCGACCATTTTCGGTTTTTTGAGGTTCAGGTTGCGAACCTCGAAGAACGTGAGAATGCGTTCGCGAAGGCCTTCGGCATAGATTTGAAGGTGATGCCCCGGGTTCCAGGGCTCCAACGCGGTCTCGCTGTTGCCGTTCCCATTCGCTGTAGCGCCAGCCGTTGAGGTGACGGTCGCCGAAACCTTGCGTCGGAACCACGGCGAACGCGCCCGTCCGGTCCAGGTAGTGTCTGGAATCGCCAGGAACAACGGCAGGCGCAGCCGACGCTCAATATCCACTTGGCGTTTGATGCTGCGATCCAGCATGAGGTCGATCAGAAACGCCAACGCTAAACCCATGCCAATGCAGCCCGCCAGGGCGACACCCATGAGCTTCATCATCTTCTTGGAGTCGAGCCTGGGGGGTGTCGGACTTTCCACCGAGCTGATGTTGATTGCCTGGCTTGAGCCTGACTCTCCAATTTGACGCCGTTGAATAGTTCGCACAACGTCCGAGTAACTACGTTCCAGGTACTCGCATTGACGTTTCAATTCCTTGAGCTTAGGCTCCACTTCTAGAACATGCGCAACCTGCGCCTCCAGATTGCTCAAATAGGCGCCCCGGATCGCCACGGTCGCAGTGAGTCGCTTGAGCTCGTTCACCTCCCCGGCGATAGCGTTCGTGCTGCTCTGACTGCCGCCGAGAGCCAAGTGGGTTAACGCGGGAAACTTGTGCTCCAGCTCCGCTTTCCGATTCTCGAGTTTCTCGATCTGAGCGTGCGTCCTTGCCACCGTTGGGTAGGCTTCGGTAAACAGATGGCGCAACTCGCGTTCTTGCTTCCGGAGACTCTCCAACTCGGTCGCGCTTTCGCTGTACTCGTTGAGAATCTCACTCGGCACCGCGGCATCCGCCCCGTTGGTTATGCCTGACGCCAGGGTGTCACGACCTAAATCCCCGAGCATTGCCCGACGCTCGTTGAGTTGCAACTGCGCCTCGTTGAGAGATTTGCGAGCCTCGGCGATCTCATTCTTCGAATTCTCGGTGTCATCCAGAAACAATATCTTGTTCTCTCGTTGCAAACGCTTCAGGGCTGCGTCGCTCTCGGCGAGCTTCCGGCTCAGTTCGTTACGTTCGTGGATGAGGGTGGCATCGACTATCCCACCCCCGAGCCGGATCCGCACGTGCTCGTCCATGTAAGCCTGAATCAACGCCGTCAATACTGGCTGCACCAGGTCGATGTCCGGGTGCTTAAAGGAAATCTTCAAGACAGCACTCCTGGGCGGCGCCACTTCGATACCGCTGCAAACCACGCCCGCTGCGGCCAAGGGATCATTGCCGCCTCCATTCTTAGCCAAAATCCGCTCCGGACCCACGTTTGTTGCCACTATCTTTGCCACGTCAAAACCGGTGAGGATTTCGATTTCCGAGCGAATAATCGCTTCCGTTCCCGCATCCAGCGGTTGAGAATTCATCTGCGAATCGGAACCTGACGGGCTGGCTGTGGCTGCGACCCCCTCGGCAACGTAATGCACCATGATTTTGGCTTCCGACATGAACGGGGGCGGTCGCAATACTCGCACTGCCAGGGCCGCGGCGATCCCCAGGCAAGTGAAACCCAAAATCAGCCATTTTTGTCGGAATAACGTGTAAATGATGTCATCCACGTTCATTCCTCCGGCGGGAGGATGAACATTCGGGGCGGTAGGAGGCGGGGTTCCTGAGTTCATGGCGATAAGATTGCAGCTTTCAGTTTGCCAGACACTTCTTCAGGGTGTCCACCACGAACTGGATTTGGTCGCCGGTCAGTTCCGGATACATTGGCAGCGACAGCAACTCTTGCGCGCAACGTTCCGCCACCGGGAAGGAACCGGGGCCCAACCCGAGGAAACTATAGGCCTTCTGCAGGTGAATCGGCACCGGATAATGGATGGAACAGTTGACGCCCCGAGCACCCATCCGCTGGAGCACCGCGTCACGCTCCTTCACCCGCACCGCGTAGATGTGATAGACGTGAGTATTGTG